>CAYPPG010000014.1:0-130032 GCA_964412555.1 uncultured bacterium | reverse complement strand
TTGCTTATGCCACTGACGAGTGGCGCCTTATGGTTTAACCAGTTAGGCAAGGCCGGCAAGATGCCGGCGGTACATTGCGCGCTCAACAGCACAAGACAGAATTCAATCCAACGGCAGGCTCCAATTCCCCCTCATTCCCGCACCGCCTGCAACACAATACGGGAATACCGTTCCTTCCCGAACATGAATGAACATTACAAACTTGACTGATATACTAAACATTTATTCTCTAAGAATGATACATTTACTATAGAACAAGAGACAACTTTTTGTCAAGTGTTTTTTTCATTTTTTTTAATCTTCTCCATTCAGGTATTGTAAAGGTTATTCAAAAAATATAACGAATTGCAACATAGGCCGAGTTATGCAATAACAGAAGATATCAATTACAAATCGGGTATAATTCAATAGGCAGGTATGATGTTGACAAAAAGACGTCTGCCGGCAAACTTCATTTTGTTTCATTCGTTATAAAAGAAATACCCAATGAGGCTTTTTCATGTCTTTTTTTTATGAAATCTGGTTATTGATTGTAAAGGCTGCGCCCTATGTCTTGTTTGGTTTTTTAGCGGCGGGGTTGATGCATACATTTATTCCACAAAGCCGCATTGTGTCCCTGATTGGGAAGCGAAATTGGAAATCGGTTTTTACCGCTTCGATTTGCGGGATTCCGCTTCCTCTCTGTTCCTGTTCGGTTTTGCCGATGGCCGCCACATTGCGTAAAAAAGGAGCCAGCCGCGGTGGCACTACCTCTTTTTTGATTTCGACGCCGGAAACCGGGATCGATTCGATTGCGCTGACCTATGGATTGATGGATTTGACGATGGCTGTTTTGCGCCCGATTGCGGCATTTGTTACGGCGTTTTCCGCCGGGTTGGTCGTGAATCGGTGGGGGGATATGGAAGAGAAGGACAGCGTTGAAGATGTAGAAAAAAATCCTATAGACTCGAACTGTTGTGACACTTCATGCAGTAATGAAAATGAGATCGAAAATCAAGGACAGGCTGACGCCATGTCCTTGGCACCCGAAACACCTTGGTGGAAACAGACGGGACGGTATGCGTTTATTGATTTGCCGAATGATTTGGCGCATTGGTTTGTGGTGGGTTTTTTGTTGTCCGGCTTGATTTCGCTTTGGATTCCGGATTTGGTTTTTCAAAGCTGGGTGGGGCAGGGATTTACCTCCTTGCTGGTCATGCTGGCGGTGAGTATGCCTATGTATATTTGCGCTTCTGCGTCCACACCAGTAGCCGCCATGATGATCGCGAAAGGATTATCGCCCGGCGCGGCGTTGGTCTTGCTACTTGCGGGACCGGCGACGAATGTCAGTACATTGCCCGTTTTATTGAAAGTGCTTGGACGACGTGCGACTTTGCTTTATTTATTGTCTATCATTGTCATCACACTCGCCATTGGAAATTTTGTCAATTTATATTACGCGGTGAATGAAACCAGTCCGCAAATGTCAATTTCCAACGTCGAAGAAGAACAAATCGGAATCGTAGGCACTCTGGCCGGTTTGCTATTACTGTTAATGTTTGCCAAAGCGATGTGGAAACGGCCGGCTCCAGCGGAAATGCAGCAGGCAGGGGATGCGATCGCAAAGTATACGGGGATTCGCTTTAGTTGGAAGTTTATATTTGTCTTATTAGGACTGGTTATTTTGTTTTCCCTGTTGCAATTGTGTGTTTTGATTGTCGGACCGGGGGAGATCGGATTGATCCAGCGATTCGGGAAGCCCGTTGCGAATGATTTGAGGGAAGGCATCTATTTTCATTGGCCGCCACCGATTTCGCAAACCCGTGTGGTTCGTGTGCAAGAAATCCGAACGGTTGAAATTGGATTTCGCATGCAGAATGGAATGGTTTCTACAGAGAACAATGGAGATATCGTGGATTCTTTATTTCTAACCGGCGATGAAAACATGCTGGATGTTTCTATACAGGGCGATTATCAAGTGAACGATGCGGATGACTTTGTCTTTTCTGTGGCTGATCCGCATCGAATCGTCAAGAATGCAATTATGGCTTCTCTAACAGAAACCTTGGCTTCCATGAGAATCGATACAGCGTATACGACTGCGCGTCGTGAGATTGAATCCGAAACACTGCAACGGTCACGGCAAAAATTGAGTTCCTCGATTCCCGGAATCGTTGAATTGATGAATGTGCGCTTGGTGAGCGTGCATGCACCTTCCGAGGTGCATCAAGCCTTTCGCGATGTGGCCAGTGCGGAAGAGGATCGGTTAAGACAAAAAAACGAAGCGTTGGTGGACCGGGAGAAGAAAGTCCATTTAGTCCAGGGGGAAGCGGCGCAGAGAATTGAAAATGCTTCGGCGATACACTTTCGCCGTGTGCAAAACGCGATGGGGGAATCGGATGCGTTTGCGAATGTGGCAGAGGTCGAGACCATTTGGCCGGAAGAAACACGGATGCGTATGAAACACGAATCGATTGAACAGAATCTTTACTTTGTATCCAAGACGGTTGTTCCCGCTTCCGGTGAGCAGCCGTTTTTTGATTTATGGTTATTGGATAGCGGGATACCGGAATCGAAAAAATAAGAAATTGGATTTAAGTGGTTCACATCATGAACAAACGGATTTTTACAATAACTCTTTTGGCGATTGCTTTGATTGTTTTGCTGCTGAGTCAAAGCATGTTTATTGTCGATGTGACCGAATGTGCCGTGGTCACGTTTTTCGGAAAACCGGTGCGAGTGTATAGCGAACAACCGGGATTGAAGTGGAAATGGCCGTTTCCCTTAGAAAGTGTATACAAATTCGATGCCCGATTGCAGATGCTCGAATTGCCGGGACTGGATCGGGAATATCTGACGGAAGACAAAAAAAATGTCATGGCGCAGGCGTATCTGGTATGGAAGATATCCGATCCGGTTCAGTATATGCAAGCGGTTCGGGATCAAGGAGGGGCAGAAGCTCGACTGTCGATTGTTCTAGCCTCGGCCTTAGGTGCCGCTCTTGGAGAAGCACCGTTTTTCTCCTTGATCAATGAGAGCGCGGAAGAAATTCGCTTACATAAGGTCATACAAAAAATCACAGACGATGTGAAAGAAACAGCGGAATCTTCGTATGGGGTGGAGGTGGTGGACCTTCAATTGAACCGCTTGAACTATCATGCCCAAAACCGACTTTCCGTTTTCCAGCGGATGCGGGAAGAACGGCGGCAAATCGCGACACGCTTCCGCGCCGAAGGGGAGGAAGAAGCCATGAAGATTAGGGCCATGACAGAAAGAGATCGGGCTGAAATTCTGGCGGAAGCGGAATCCAGGGCGGCCAAGATTATCGGTGAGGGCGAAGCCGTGGCGGCACGGATTTATGCGGAAGCGATTTCGGAGAACCCCGATTTTTACCGGTTTTACCGATCTTTGATGACGTATGACAAGATTTTTACAACCGACGATTCTTTGGTGATCCCGGCCGATTCGGAATTGATGCGGTTTTTATTGGAAACGCCTGAATGATGAAAAAAACGATTGGATTTACACTCGGTGTTGTTTTGATTGCCGGTTGGTTGGTAACCGGCTTATATTCCGTTTCTTCTCAAGAAACGGGAATCACCTTTTTTTGGGGGAGTGTCGTCAACCGGAGTGTTCCGCCCGGTCTTCATTATCATATACCGTGGCCATTGGGGCGTATCGACCGAGTGGAAACCACGACGATGAAGTCTATGCCGATTGGTTTTCGGCTTATCGATCATGCAACCGGTGTAAAACCGACACCCGAGCAGTGCGAATGGTTGACGGGTGACACCAATGTTTTGCGGATTCAACTTCTGATTCAATATGTCGTGTCGGATCCGTTTTTGTATCTGTATGCCGGGTACAATCCGGAAGAGATTTTGCGTAGTGCCGGTGAAGCTTCGCTTACTCGGCGGTTAGGGCATATCAGTGTCGATGACGCTCTGACAACTGGTTGGGCTTTGCTTTCCGAGCATATCCAAGAGGATTTGCAAGACCATTTGGATCGCTGCCAGACCGGATTCACCATAGTCAACATTCAACGAATTGCGATTGAACCACCTGAGGAAGTGAGGGAAGCGTTCCAAGAAGTTACCGATGCGCGTCAGGACCGCTCCCGTTTGATCACTCAAGCGCGAGTCGAAATGGAAGAAGTGTTACCGCAAGCGCGGGGGAAAGCGGAAACGATACTCGCGAAAGCCGATTCCCAGCGTAGTCTGCGCATCGCCCAAGCGAAAGGGGATGCCGAGAAATTTCTTGCTTTGTTACCTGAAATTCAAAATGCTTCAGAGTCGATAAAAATACGTTTGTATCGGGAAACGATGGAGAAAATCCTACCTCGATTGAAAAAACACGTGTTGGTTCGTTCGCCGGGTGGTTCGACAGTTCCGATACATGTGTTTTTACAAAAACGAAAATTCTATCCTGCATCCGGAAATGAAACAAATGAAAAATTCCCGACAAGTGGCGCGTTTCCTCTTCCGGAACAATCCGATATGATACAGTTTTTGCAAGAAAGAATGGATGAACAAAATAAATTGGATTAATAATTTTCCATAGAGATTGAGATTTCTAAGCATCGCACATCTTCCAAATCTTTTTCTCTTCCACAGGCTTTCTTTGATAGAATTAAGTCTTCTTTTGAAAGGATATAGAAGTTTGCCCCTTTGTGATTCATAGCGTTTTTTCGATTCCAGGCATCGTTGAAATTCAATCCCGGCGTATGAGTTTGAACATCGATTCGCACTTTATCATTAAAAATCGTGACATCGTTCGCAAGAATATCTTGTTCTGTTGTCATTGAAGCTGTTCCGAAACCTGCTTCATGAAGCGCATTGAGAAGACGGCGGGCGTTATCCGTTTTGGTCTCAATTAGGATGTCAAGATCGAAGGTGGCTCTAGGAACTCCGTATAAAATAGAGGCGATCCCGCCGATGATCACATATTTGACATCATGTTTTTGAAAGGATTTGAACACGTCTGTGAGCAGGTTCAGCATCTTTTTGATCCGGAAGGTGTGGGTTGATGGATAGCGCCAATTCCGTGTATTCGCAGAGCAATTCCATTCGTTCTTCCATGGTCAAACTTTGGAACCAACGAACTTTGGCTTCCATGCTTTCGTCATTCCTATCGTGCGAGACCGAAGGTTTCATAATCAATCCTATTCTTGAACGAACAAACATTCTTTCTTGATTATACATTGATTGGATGTTTCTGTATATTCTTCTTCTAACGGTTCGATTTTATTCGCCCAAATTGAATTTATATCGAAGCACGCCGGTGAATGACCGATTGGGGAGAAAAATAGTCGGGATGGTTTGACGGGAGCGGCGGATATGAACGCGATCGGTCGGGTAAAGAGGGGATTGAATCTGACCGTCGAGGATCAAAAGCGGTTCCGAGGCGGTTTCTTTGAATTGGATACAAAGTTCTTTTTCCCCATCGATGACCATCGGGCGGTTGAAGAGAGAGTGAGGTGAAACCGGTGTGACGATCAATGCCGCCAAGTGCGGTTCCAGAATGGGACCTCCGGCGGATAGAGAATGGCCGGTGGAGCCAGTGGGAGTGGCGATGATCAATCCATCACCTCGATAAGCCAGGGTGGGTTCCCTATTTTCACCAAGCCAGAGTTCCAGCAAACGGCCGGGTTGGGTGAGAGTGACGAGGGCTTCGTTGAGCGCTAGGGAAGAGAAGACCTCTTCTTCACCGTTTGAAGTAGGTCTCATGATCCATGCTTTCAGGAAATAGCGGTTGATGATGTTGTAGTTCCCAGAGATTAAACATTCCAATGCTTCATCCAATTCATGTCCGGCGCTTGCCGTCAGGAAGCCGAATCCGCCTAAATTGATACCAAGTAGTGGGCATCGGGATTGTGCCATCTCGCGTGCTACCCCAAGAATCGTTCCGTCTCCCCCTAATACGATAATGAAATTGCAGCCTTGAGCGATGTCCTTGATGGATAAATAGGAATTCGGATCTCGATTCTCCGGTTTTTTGTATTCTGCCAGTTGAGTATGAAATCCTGCTTCCTGCAAAATGGTTTCGGTCTTTTGACCGGCTTGCAAAGCGTTCGGTTTTTCCGAATTATAAAGAATGAGAACGTTTCTAATCGGTGGATCGGTTCGATTCGGCATGGTCACCCCCTTTCCTGATCCGGTGTGCTTCCTCTACGACTGTCTGTATGAATTCGTCGTACATAGCGTGAGGATTTTCCCTTTTCGCTAAATAAAACAGAAACTCTATATTACCGGTTTTTCCGAGAATTGGCGATGGGGCAAGTCCATGAATCCACCAACCGTGTTCATGAAAAAAATCGCGGCATTGTTCAAGAACTTCCCGGTGGTCTTCCCGAAGTTTTACGATGCCTTTTTTCCCGACTTTTCCTTTCCCAATTTCAAATTGCGGTTTAATCAATAAGATCATTGATCCGACTTCGTGTACAATTCGAGTCATCGCAGGAAAAACGGTTTTGACTCCAATGAAGGATAGATCAGCGGTGATGAGATCGACTCGCTCGCCTAAATCTTCTGCTTTAAGATACCGGCAGTTCGTTCGGTCCATGACAATGACACGGTCATCGCATTGAAGGCGATAATCCAATTGGCCATGTCCGACGTCGATGGCATAAACTTTTGTGATCCCATGCTTCAACAGACAATCAGTAAAACCTCCTGTGGAGGCACCAAGATCGGCGGCTATCTTGCCCTTGACGTCCACCTGGAAACGGTTGAGTGCTTCTTCCATTTTCAACCCGCCCCGGCTGACGTAACGACTTTCTCGTTCGATGATTCGAATGGGTTGTTCAATCGAAATTTTTGTACCGGGTTTATCGATTACCACTTCGTTTACCAGAACTTTGCCGGCGCGGATCAACCGCTGCGATTCTTCGCGGTTTGCCGTCAACTCCCGTTCTAAAAGCAACAAATCCAGACGTTCTTTAGTCATGGCTCAACGATTGTAAAGAATATTCATCTTTTGAATTTACACATCTCGTGAGCGATTGGGCGGTACACCGGACGCTGCATCTTTTGCACCCTTGAATTGTCCCGAAGCGGTAGCATGCGCGTAACGAGGTACGTTGATAAATTCCTGAAAATCACGTCCGAATGGATAACCCTTTCGTAATAAATAAAACCAATCGCTCATGCATTTGTTTATGACAGCCCGCAGCATTTTTCGGCGTGTTGGTATAGTGCGCAAGCCGAAAATTTCATAAAGACGATAGTGATCAATGTACGTTCGTAGGTAGGCATATTCCGCCGACCGTTCGTGAGAATGTTCCACTCTTGCCCGTGGTTCATACACAATTGTATAACCATTGACCAATGCTCGATATCCCCACTCGATATCCTCTCCATACGCGACGATCGGATACGGAATCTTTTTCCAGACGTCACGCCGGATCATCGAGGCGACATCATCGAAGACGCAGGCATAGTACTGATGAATCGGATGCAAGGAAAAAAAAATGTTTGGCGATTGGATCTCACTGATACGGCGCTCGGGTGAACCACTCAACCATTGTTCTACATCCCGTTTGACAAGTAAGGATGCCTGTTTCCGCGGAATTTGACGGGCATACCCCGCGGCTGCATTTTCTGTGAGGATGGATTGAACAAGAGTCGTTAAGAAGGTTGTCGTTAGAGGAAACGCATCCTGGGTCAGTAAACAAACGAATTCGGAATGGGTTTCACTGATTCCCAAATTTCGTGTACCACCATGGTTGAATCGATGGGGTTCGATTTCAATGCATTTGCAGCCAAATGAACGGGCGATTGCCGTCGTTTCGTCCGAGGAACCGGAATCTACAATCATGATTTCCGCATTCGAATAATGAGCCTGGTTTCTCAAAATAGAGAGTAGTCTCGAAAATTCATGTCCTGCGTTTTTCGTCGGGATTACAATACTTACCGTTGGATGGGATTGCTTCATCACGGATCATTTCTGGTTTTAAAGCTTGTTATGATAGAGTACCTTTTTTATCATGAAAATATAGTAAAGATATTACCTCAATCTGCGAATCGGAATAGAGGCAAACACAGTGAAAGAATTACTTCCATCCAAAGTGAGATGTATCTCTCCCGTTCCTCGGCCCGGACTTGAACGGACTGGACTGAATTATTAGAATATTTCGACGCAATTTAAAAATTAAATATTCAAAATCATTCACATTGTAAAATAGAGCGAGGTGGTGTATTTTAAACCTTGTCATGAGATATAAGTGGTGTATTATGTCATTGGTGATGTATTTTGAAACTGTGTTGCAAATACTGCATTGAACAGTGTATATAATATTTATATGTAAATATTTTATGTCTTTAATTGAATAATTTTACTAAATTGAAGGGGTATAATAATGAAAAACAAGACTCAAGATCAGATCTCCTTAAAAGGTGTCAGTGTTGCGGTGTTGGCCTCGAAAGGACAGACCGCGAAGAATGTGATCGATCATTTGAACAAAGTGGGGTGCAGAGTTCATAGTTCCGGAAGCGTAGATGAACTCTGCGAAATGACCAGCAAAGATCAGGCCTCGATCTTGATTACGGAACTCGGATTGTGTGAAGAATTGGAAAGCAAGAAAACAGAAAATGTGCCGGAATTGGACAATCTCGGCGAAGAATTGATCATTCTTACCCCGTCGGGAAAAATGGAAGATGGTATGATTTGGGCGCAACGGTTGGACGGCTTTATCTTGAGTTCTCCGGTAACGACGGAAGAATTGACGGTTTTAATGGAACGGGTGTTGGATGTAAAATTGCTCAAAAGTCAATTTTCAAGAATCAACACGCAAGAAACGATATCCGAGTGTTTCGGTCCCATCTTGGTGCGCTCGACCGAGATGAAAGATGTGGTGCGGATCGCTCGAATCTTATCCACTCGGGATGATTGTGTTTTATTGGTTGGTGGAATTGGAACCGGAAAAGAACTTTTAGCCCAGACGATTCACGAAGCCAGTTCCCGCCGGCATGGACCGTTTTATTCCATGAATTGCCGTTCTTTTTCCCATGAAGATTTGGCCTCCGAACTGTTTGGGCGTGGAGAAGAAGTCGATTCATCCGAGGGGCAGAATTTTTTGCAACTTTGTGATGGCGGTTCGTTGTATTTGGATGAAATCGGCGCAATTTCACCGACGATTCAGGGGAAATTACAGCGGTTTCTTGAAGATGGTTCCTATACTCGTGTCAATTCCCGAACTGTTTGTAAAGCCGATGTTCGCATTTTCGCTGCAACCAGCACTCCTCTTACCGAACAAGTCTCCAAAGGGGAATTCTCGGAAGATTTATTTTTCCGCTTGAACCGGTTCACGCTGCAATTGCCCCCGTTGCGAAAGCGAGCGGAAGAAATTCCGATGCTGACCAAGCAATTTCTGATGAAGATGGCGAAACAACGGCGTGAAGATTGCTTGAAAATTACCGAAGAGGCTTTGAAATTGATGCTCGAATATCATTGGCCGGGGAATGTTCGGGAATTGGAAAATGTCTTGGAATATGCAGCGCTGGTTGCCGGCAAAGGTCCTATTGATACGAAACATCTACCCAAACAGTTCCATGATGAGGTGGGGAGTATATTCCTCGGCACATCGGTTGACGATTTACCCCCGATGAGCGAAATTGAACGGCAGTATATCCTCAAAGTGATGGAAGCGACCAAGGGAAATAAAGTGAAATCGGCGAGTATTCTCGATATCAATCGCGCTACCTTGCATCGTAAACTGCAGATGTATGAGAAAGCCAAAATGACCGAAATCTAAAATTGAATGAAAATTCTGTTTGTAAATCACACCTTCCCACCCGAAAGCTATGCCGGTTCGGAATTATGTGTTCTTTATCTGGCGAAAGAATTTCAAAGACAAGGTCATGATGTGTGTGTTTTCTATCGCTATTGCGATTCCTTCGATGAGGAATATAGGGTACGGAAAGCGGAGTACCAAGGAGTCGCAACGTATAAAATCAATCATACCTATCGTTTTTCTCGATCCTTTCAAGATATTTATGTCAATTCCGTCATTGGAGCAAAATTCGGGTATTTACTTCATGAGTTGCAGCCGGATGTCGTTCACTTTCATCATTTGACCAATTTGTCTTTGTCGCTTGTGCATGAGGCAGCGATGGTTGGTTGTGCAACCGTTTTTACGCTTCACGATTATTGGCTGCTTTGTCAACGAGGCCAACTCTTGAAGAGGGATATGAGTCTTTGTCATGGCCCCACAGAGGAAGGGTGCCGATCCTGCCTTTCCATTCAACTATTACGTGGCAAATCGCAACAGTTTGTCTCGAAGGTATTGAATAGGAGACGTGTTGATCCTGGGGCTGATGGATTGGCTTACGATCTTTTGGATGTCTCGAAAGCCGAAATCCGTGTTCCACAAAAAGAATTTTTTCAGAAGACCACTTTCGGTCTAGGCGAAATAGCCGGAGAGACTCTTCTCGCCCACCCTCCCGCAGAAATTCGCTATCGGATCCGGTTGAAACAGCCCGCTGTCTTGAAAACAGCCGTTGCAATGCATCCCGGAACATACGATCAAGAAGGCGGAGGAGTCCGTTTTGAAATTGAACAGAATGGTTGTGTTTTATCTTCTGTCTTTTTGAATCCAAAAGCGAAGAATGAAGACAAAGGCTGGCATACTGTCGAAGTGAATATTGATCCGCACGATCAAACCGAGCAACTCCTGATATTAAGGACATCGCCTGAATCTCCGGAACAAAATATTCATTGTTCAGCAGGATGGAAACATCCTCTATTGGTCTATCGAAATTCAAGTAACAAGAAAACAAATAACTATCCTGCAAGAAAAAAGGAAATTCGCCAATCCCTTTATCGGATTGCAGAAATTCTGGCCGATTCGGTTGCCGCTTTTTCGCCTGTGGCTTCGGAAGGGATTGCACATCGCAAGAATTGGGTTCAGCGGATTTGGGAGGAGACCGATTTGCTTATCTCTCCATCCCAATTTTTAAGAGACTTTTTTATCCGGTATGGAGCGCCGGCGAAGAAGATCGTTTTTTCTGACAACGGATTTCTCCCCGCACCAAGAATGAAAGCCAAGCGGCCAATGTATCCTATTCGTTTCGGGTATATTGGAACATGGATTCCTTCAAAAGGAGTCGATATTGCATTACGGGCATTTCGAACGATTGAGCCGGCGAAAGCGAAATTGATCGTGCATGGTTTTTTCCCCGGCTTTGACGGGCATGAGGATTATGAAGAACACCTTCTTTCACTGGCAGGACCGGCGGTGAAATTTAGAGGGAAATACGAACCGGAAAAAGTCTATGAATTACTTTCCGAGATTGATTGTTTGATCATGCCTTCGATTTGGTGGGAGAATTCTCCGTTAACGATTCATGAAGCTTTTCAAGCGAATGTACCGATTATTACGGCGAATGTAGGAGGGATGGCGGAATTTGTACGGGATGGAGGGGGATTGACATTTCATCACCGAGATCCGTTGAGTCTTCGGGCGGTCATTCAAAAAGTGATCGAGGATCCCGAGATCATCGAAGACTTGCAGTTCTCGATTCCATCCGTAAAATCGGTTTCACAACATGCAGAAGAATTATTGAATAGATATCGAGACATTCAAAAACAAAAAACGGCTAAATAATCCTTGATGAAAAAACAACGACAAAATTCTGTGTATAGCGCTTTTGCTGAAATTTATGATCAAGTCATGCGGGATGTCGATTATGATTCATGGGCACAGTATATCCTTACACTCTGCAAGCGTTTCGATATAAAGGTGCAGAAGATTTTGGAACTGGCCTGTGGCACGGGCAGCCTGGCTCTACGATTGGCAAAAAATGGATATGAAGTTGTCGGAATTGATTTTTCCGATCAAATGCTCAAACAAGCAAGAAAAAAATTCAAACAGGAAGGTTTGGACATTTCGCTGTATCGAGGAGCGATGGAATCGTTTTCAACCCTCAAACTCGACCGTGATTTTGATCTGATTGCCTGTTTGTATGATAGTTTGAATTATCTTCTTGATGAAGACAAAATTATGCAGTGTTTCGAAAAATCCTTTACTCATATCCGGCCCGGGGGAGCGTTTATCTTCGATGTGACGACAGAATATAATTTGCTCCATAATTTTGCGGGATACACGTTTGCCGAAAACTTCGAGGATTCCTCCTATATCTGGGAAAATGAATACAATCTGGAGACCAAAATTTGTATTTCCAAAGTATCGCTTTTTTTAAAAAAACGGGGATATTTTGAGAAATATGTGGAAATGCACTCACAACGGGTATATTCCAATGCGGACTTGATGAGGATGCTTGGGGAGACCGGTTTTGAAATATTAGGGACCTTTCACAACATCACCGAATTGCCGGTACAAAACAAATGTGAGCGAATTCATTTCATCTGTCAGAAACCTCTCTAAAATAATGCAAACACTTCATCGTTTGCATTGATTGGGATGGCTCGGATATTGGAATCGAGACGGATTTAGAGGAAATCTACTTTGAATAGAAATGAATTCAATTTTGATTGACAAGTATGGTTGAATAAGTAATACTATAAGGTAATACCATGCAGTGAGGATTACCATGCCGCGGGTTACTCAAAAAGGCCAAATAACGATTCCCATTTCTGTACGCAAACAACTCAATATAAAGCAGGGGGATGAGCTCATTTTCGAAATCCAGGATGATCGGGCTGTTCTTCAGAAAAAAGAACAAAAAACTAGTGGTATATATAAATATGTTGGATATTTGTCTCATCTCCAAGGAAAAAAAGTTGATGATATCATCAACGATATGAGAGGAATTGCTGATGATATCAGCAATTGATACAAATGTATTACTGGATGTTCTTATCCCGAATTCAGATTTTGCCAGGTATTCGCTGAGAAGCATTGATCAGGCAGTGAAGCAAGGTGAACTTATTATCAGTGAAATTGTTTTTGGAGAACTTTCCGCTCAATTTAGTGATTTGAAATCATTGAATCAATTTTTGCGTGAAACGCCAATTCGTTTCGTCGAATCAACGGAAAATGTTCTTTGGAAAGTCGGAAAAATTTGGAATCAATATGCTAAAAACCGGGAGAAAAAAAATCTTTGTCCTTCATGTGGAAAATCGTTTGATCTGAATTGTCTTTTTTGTAAAAATAAAATAATTATTCCGCACCATCTTATAAGTGATTTTATCATCGGAGCGCATGCAGAAATTCTAGCTGACGTACTCATTTCTAGGGATCGTGGTTTTTATCGTAAATATTTTAGTGAACTTAGGGTTCATAATCCGATTCAAACACTTCATTGAAATAGTTTTTTACTGAATTGATTCCAAATCCGCTTGCGAATTAAAATTCTTCCAACAGGGTAAAAGATTGCAATGCGGCATCGGTGTTGCAACCTTAGGATGGTGTGCCAAATCTGAGAGGCGGTAGTTGTTGGCCGATACCATTTCTTCAAGCACGTGAACCAGCCGAAAATCGTAATACGCTGCCAACGGTTCAATGGAATCGCTCTGTGGCAATTGGGGAATCACACCCCACACTCCTGGCTCTCTTTCTTCTAACAACCAGGTCAGCGCTTTTTGTTGAATGAGGGGGAGATCACATGCATTGACGAGCCAAGAAGCATGGGGCGCCCAACGCATCGCGGAAAGAAGACCTGCTATTGGACCTTTGGCTTCCGGAATATCGGGTAACCGTTGAAGGTGGGCGAGTGGTGTTGGTACTTCACCCCCTCCGGCAATCACTATTTGTTCTGTTATCGGTTGGAGATGGGCGACGATGGTTTCAAGCCAAGTTTTGTTTGCATGGTATATGAGATGCTTAGGTGTACCCATTCGCGTACTTTTCCCCCCAATAAGAACACACCCATAGACCGTCGTTTTTTCCCATTGACGAGGGAGCCATTCTTCAATCCATTTCAAAAAAGATACTTTTCGATCTAATTCCGGAGAAAGAGCCAAGACGATATTTGGTATATGGTCGGGAGGGGAATCATCTTTATCTTTCATCACCCATATTTTGGGGATGGAGAATTGTTTGTGACCTTCGACAAGAATCAAGTCGTAATCATTGCATAAATCAACCAATTCTTTTTCGGCTTGTTTTCGTTGTGGATCATGAAATCGCGTAAAGCCTTCATCCGGAGATTGAAGCATGACATCCGCTCCGGCTTGGAAAAACCGGTCGCTGTCTTTTCCTGGATGATCCACATCGAGACGGTGTGAAGCATACTTTTTGACACCTACTTTTAGCCCTCTTGCGATGAGCGGGGGAAGGACGGATTCGATCAATGTGGATTTCCCTGAACCACTCCAACCGCAAATTCCCAAAATCGGAAGAGTCGTGATATCTCTACTCAAAAGATTTCCTTTCCATAATATTCAATCCATGTAAGCATGTTGATGAATATCTTCCTAAAATGCAAGGATTAAAATGATAATCATTTCGAGGCGACAGTTTTATCATTTATAGTATAATTATCTTGTCCGCTCTTCCCAATGTTCTCTCATCCAATCGGGATGAGGATGCTTGTCAATCGAGACGATATGTGCGAATATGAAGACAAATCATTTTGGGGAGATACGAGCATGAGCAAACAGTGTATCCATCGACGGTCTTTTTTATCAGCAACTGTAGCAATGTTGGCTGGTGCGCCACTTATTGTTCCTTCTTCCGTGTTGGGAAGAGAGGGAACAGTGGCGCCGAATGAGAAAATCAACATCGGCAGTATCGGTTTGGGAATACGCGGAACCAACAACATGAGACAATTCATGCGGCATGACGACGTGCGGATTTTGGCGGTTTGTGATGTATTCGCCGATCAACGGAAAAAAGCAGTGGATATTGTCAATGATTATTATGGAGGTTCCGATTGTACTCCGTATAATGATTTCAGGCATCTGCTCGCACGGGAGGATATCGATGCAGTCAGTATCGCCGTTCCCGATCATTGGCATGTGCTGGTTGGGATTGCCGCGTCCGAAGCAGGGAAAGATATGTACTACGAAAAGCCGGTTGGAGTGAGTCTCGAACAGGCACAAGCGTTGCGTAAAGCGATCAAAAAGAATAAAAATGTCTTCCAATTCGGAACGCAGCAGCGTTCCTCGGAACAATTCCGATTCGTTTGTGAATTGGCTCGAAATGCGCGAATGGGAAAAGTGCAAACAATCTATGTCGGTGCTCCAGCCAGCTGGGGTATCCCGCAGGATCCCATCATTCCAGTTCCTGTGGGATTCGATTATAACATGTGGCTTGGCCCCGCGCCGATGGTTCCGTATTCGTACCAACGCTGCCGCCCTTATACCAAGGAGGAAAGCTACAGCACGTGGTATCACATCAACGATTATTGTTTGGGATTCATCGCGAACTGGGGAGTACATCATCTCGATATCGCGCAATGGGGCAATGGAACTGACGATACATCTCCCATTGAAGTAGAGGGGACGGGGGAATTCCCCAAAGAAGGCATTGCAGACTGCTGCATGAAGTGGGAACTTGAATTCACCTATGCCAACGGTGTCAAGATGATTTACACGGATAATCAAGGAAAATGCAAACAGGGGGTGAAATTCGAAGGAAGCGAGGGCTGGGCGCATGTGAACCGGGGCGGCATGGACGCGAATCCGAAATCCTTGCTGGAAGAGAAGATCAAAGATGATGAAATCCAATTGTACAAAAGCGAAGATCATTACCATAATTTCCTCGATGCTGTGAAGACACGAAAGGAAACGGTTTGCCCGATCGACACGGCTGTTCATTCGGATACCCTTTGCCAGCTATCCAATATTGCGACACGATTAGGGCGAAAGCTGAAATGGAATCCTGAAAAAGAGCGATTCATCGATGATGATGAAGCCAACGCCATGCTATCCCGGCCGATGCGAGAACCATGGACCCTATAACGCCGGCATCCTGCCGGCACGTCCAAAAGAGCCGCCGGGACGGCGGCGATACAATTCAAAGGAGGCTAATAAGCCATGATGCTTTTTATCCGAAAAATAACAAAAATATCACTGCTAATAATCTGTTGTTGTAGTTTTGAGATAAATCCATTTGCCGCTCAAAATGAAGAACATCCCCTCTATATCGGCTGGTCATCTATCGATATTACACCGGACAAACCGGTGGCGCTGGTTGGACAGCTTCGCAAGCGTATCTCGGAAAACGTGCTCGATCCGCTTACGGCAACCGCATTGGCGTTAGAAACGCGCAGTGAAGATGGCCAAGTCGAACAGGCCATCATGATTTCCTGCGATGTGATCGGTATTCGCAAGGCCATGCAAGATCGCGTGAAGGACCGGGTGCGTGAAAAATTGGATGATTTCGATGCCGATAAATTGTTCATGAACGCAACGCATACACACACGGCTCCCGGTTTCGTAAATGGGGCGTATGGAGGTTTGTATGATGTCAGCGAAGATGAAGGAGTCATGAAGGCTTCAGAATACGGTGATTTTTTTGTGAAGCAGTTAGCCGAAGCGGCAGTGAACGCCTGGAAAAGTCGAAAACCGGCTGGAATGAGTTGGGGGCTGGGGCATGCCGTAGTGGGACACAACCGGCGAGCAGTCTATTTTGACGGAACAAGCAGGATGTACGGAAATACGGCTCAAGACGATTTTTCTCGTATCGAGGGATATGAAGATCATGCAGTGGAATTGCTATACTTCTGGGATTCCGAAGAAAAATTGACGGGTGTCGTAATCAATATCGCCTGTCCCTCACAGGAAACGGAAGGCATGAGCGATATCTCCGCCGATTTTTGGCATGATGTACGAGTGGAGTTACGCAAGCGATTTTCCGATGACCTTTATGTTTTCCCGCAATGCGCCGCTGCCGGAGATATTTCGCCGCATTTGATGTACCGCAAGCGTGCGGAACAGATTATGGTGGAGCGAAGAGGGTTGTCGCGCCGGCAGGAAATCGCCCGCCGGATTGCCGATGCTGTCGAAGATGTGCACTCCTATGCCAAGGAAGGGATCGAAACCAATATCGTTTTTGAACATACGGTTGCGCATGCCGATCTTCCTCCTCATCCGGATTACACGGAACCGTTTTACAAAATCGAACATATTACCTCAATCGAATTTCATGTCCTTCGCCTCGGTGAAATCGCCATAGCAACCAATCCTTTTGAACTTTATATCGATTACGGACTCCGAATGAAAGCGCGCAGCCCAGCCATTTTGACTTTTCTGGTACAGCTTTCCTGTCAATCGAACGGATATCTTCCGACCGAAAAAGCGATTGCCGGCGGGGGGTATAGTGCGGATAAATTTGTCATCGGTCCGAAAGGCGGCCAAGTATTAGTGGACGAAACGGTTCGGTTGATTCGTGAGATGTGGGATTGATGATTGGATTAGGATCGCTTTCTAATCTTTGGAGGAAATCCGAATATTGATTTGAGCGTCTTTTCGCAATGTGGCTTCCGCATATTCCTGATGACGCTCAATCAACTCCTCCGCATGGCTGACGCGTTTCATTTTTCCGGATTCATAGACATCAAGGATTTCATGTTCTTCTTGGTTTAATTTAGTCATTGGGTTTACCTGTATCCCCATTCAATCTCTTTCCGCTCCAGCGCATCAACCACAAGAAAAGTATACAACAACTTCCACCCCCGCCCGAACACGCAGGCAAAAAACAGTGCTGCGCCCATTTTGACAAATCCCGAACATCCCTGAGTGAACGGAACACCGGAAATTCTCAGCAGTGCCCGGTTATCCTCCCGTGTCGTACGAAAAAAGAGATTGTCGTATGGCGCGCCATCGGTACTCGTGCATTGCATAGGGGGGTGATCGGTTTCAAGCATCCAATCGAGGGCGGCATGAATCTGTTCGTTAGGCTCTTCTTGGAGCAACCATAGGGAAAATAAATTTTGAATCGTGGGTAGCACCAAACCATCCCAACTGCCGTCAGCGGATTGTGTTTTCAGGATTGTATCGAGGATTTTTTTTCTTTTGTTGTCCAAAGATGGATTCTTTTGCAACCATCTTTTTTGGGCATGGAGGCTGAAGGGAGAATCATTGTTTGTCAAAAATGTGCGCGGATTGGCTTTGAGTTTCATGGTGTTTTACACAAAGAAACCTTAAAGACTGATATTCGTTTGGCTACCCCATAATGGTAGATACTTCATCTTCTCATATATCAAGTCCAATAAGAACAAGCGGAACTGCGGGAACTCCTCTTCCCTGACGAACAACGTTGTAAAATTCACCCTTATAGTACGCAACCCCTGAACTCATTTGGCTTTGCAGTGATTTCATTGGCAGAATTTCAATTCCAACATCGATATGATCCCCAACATAGAAAGCGAGATGCTTGACAAAGAGATCATAGGCTACAAATGCATATTTCCCAAATTGCACTTCAATGGCAACACGGTCTTTAACAAAATCGGTTTGATTGTAGCTGAAGATCGGCATTTCACCAGCGGCTTCAATCTCTCTTTTTTGATTTTCCGCCGACATAGTAAGCGTCTTGCGGATCAATTTTTAGGATAAATTTATAGTTTTAGAATAACTTAAACTGTCCGTTATCTTTCTTCCAAGGTGCAACAGTCAGGCTGTTCCCTGCGTCGATAGGATCATACACTGGTTTATCCATAGGCCGAGTACGCAATGTCCCTTTCATTTCTTGTTGAATCCTTTGACGAGCGATCTTTATATAGGGTGGAAAAATCTCCGCGCCAACGCCTCGGCGACCGTGACGAATAGCGGCAATGATTGTCGTTCCCGTTCCAAGAAAAGGATCAAACACCCATTCACCTTCATCTGTCAGGGAAAGAACCAATCGTTCAATCAGTTCAACTGGAAACTGGCAGGGATGTTCGGTTTTCTCAACATGATTGCTTTTGACATTGGGAATTACCCATAAATCTCCGGGATTTTTCCCGAGGGGATTACACGAATACTGACCCGCTTTAGGACCTTTGAAATACTTTTTCCCAGGATATTTCTGGGGGACACGCACGGCATCGAGGTTGAAAATATACTCGTCAGATTTGGTAAACCATATAATCGTTTCATACCGTCCGGAAAAGCGGCGGCTGCAGTGAAGTCCGTGCTCAAAATGCCAGATAATACGGTTCCGCATTTTTAGACCGAGTTTTGAAAAGATTGGATAGAGAACCGTGTCCAGAGGAATGATAGTTCCTCTGTCAACATAGTTACCTACTTGCCAGCAAATACTGCCTTTGGCAGATAAAGCGCGTACACATTCGGTAATTACCTGCTCTTGCTGGTGAAGGTACCGATCAAGATGAAGTTTCTTCTCATATTCCTTGCCAATGTTGTAGGGAGGTGAAGTGACAATAAGTTGAAGCGATTCATCGGGAATGTTTTTCAATAAATCAAGACAATCGCCAGGAGAAATGATAATAGATTCCGACAAATCAAAATTTTCGGCAATCTTTTTATTCTGGTTGAACAGGCCTTGATTGTAAGAATTCATTTTTTTTATACCCCGTAATCATGACTTCCAAACGGTTGATTAGAATTTACCAAAGGACAAACAGTTCCAAGGTAAGTTAGTCCAACCGTCTTTTATTGTCAATTCAATATAACCAAATATCAGAAGAGAAAGAAGACAAGACACAGATAGATTTTGCTGTTTAATCCATCTTTTTTCGATGGGTTGAAAAAGCGCAACCACCCTACGAATAAAAATTATCAATACAAATCCCACTGCTCAACCATCACCGGCTCCGCAAACACCGCCTCTGTCCAAGTCGCATCGTTATCCCCATCGCCGACCCACATCGCTTGGGCGTCGAAGCCCCCTTCCGGAAGGTCAGTGTCGATGCACAAATGAGTGAAGCCGATCGTGCTGCCTTCCAGCGGTTCCGGCAGCAGAGGTTCCCAGCCAAGGTTTCCCATATCCTCCCACGTCAAATCCCCGATATCATCCGGATTGGCAGGATCGGCTCCCTCCGGATCACTGAAAAATTGGCTTTCCTCAAGAGAAGACCACGGGATTTTTGCTTCGATGGTGTAATTCGTATCCTCGATGATGACCACGATCTCCCATTCTTCATTCACCTCACCACGGACAGTCGATCCATCCGGCAGAGTGAAGTCATTCGCATCCGAGCGGTCACCATCCCGAGTACCAACGGGCCACCGATTGGCCAATTCATGTGTTTGATCTTCGATCGCACCGATGGCGATGATCATTTCACCCGGCAGCCACTTCGCGCCGGCAGAAACGTTTTCCCAATCGTTGAAGAAATCGGGCCACAAGATGATTTCCTGTTCTTCGTTGTTGGTAAAATCGATGAACCATTGAATCCCGTCACGTTCCCACCAGGCATGCAATGTCGTCCCTTCGTTAAAAGAAATTAAATTGTCTTCGACTTGCGCCGCGCAGTAGAGCGCTTCATTATCATACATCGTCGAAAATGTACAAACCGCATCCGGATCGTTCCAATTGGTTCCACCCGTTTCCGTGATACTTGCGGCGTCATAGGTAACCCATTCCGCTCCGGTCCAATCGCTTACATCTCCGTCAATCGTGATGCCACGGGCAAAATGAATGGTATGTGTTGGACCCAACGGATTTTTCCCATACGTCTGTAATGAAATGAGAATCGCAATGCTGATCATAAAAAATAAATTGAATTTACGCATAGTCATGCCTCCTGAAATGCACTTAATATGCATTTACCCCATGGGTAGAACTAATGTAGCGTATCTGAAATCCCATGTCAAATTGGATCGATTTCCCGCTACAGTCTTTTGATATTTTTTTGCCTGATTTCTTCCTCATTCGATCTTTTTTTGTAAGTAAAGGCTCCTAAGTATTTTCAAGAAAATCGAATTAGTACCTTGACACTCGATAAGCGGGGTGTTATGCCTTTATAAGAATAAGATTCAATCTCAAATTCAGGAGGTAAGAGACAGATGAAAAACATTTGGAGAAGTGTAATCCTAACGTTATGCGTAATAGGAGTAGCCGTACCGTTTGCATCGGCTGATCCATTTACGCCGGGAAACCTGGTGCTTAGTGACGCCACGAACGACCGGTTGGTTGAAGTGAACCTCGATATTCCCAATGAATCGGCGGAAATCGTGCAAATTGTGGAGTGGCCGTTGGGTGATATGCAGCGCCGCCGGCCGTTGGGATTCGATTTCGATCCACTCGGAAACTGCTATGTCGGCGTAACCGGTGTACCGCAATCGGCAACCGAATTGGTGCAATATCCGGATGGGATCGCTCAGATTTTGCGTATTGCTCCCGATGGATCCCAATCGTTCCACGGTCTTCCCCCGGAAGATATTGATAAGATCACATTGGTCAGCAGTTTCAATCCGAACGAAGTGTTTGTTATGCGCAACAGCCCCTTGACTCCACCCACGTACCATTTCCGTGTCCGATTTGAAGGCGGAGAAATGGCCGACACAACCAAATTCCAAGTTTCCGCTGATTCCGGATCTTATGGTGAAGTGCTGATCTTGGAAGACGGGACAATTTGGATTCCACAGCATGATGGGAATATCAACGTTTATAGTTCGGATGGAGGAGAACCCATCGACACGATCGAGACGGAACGTGGGTATGTTTCCTTAGCCTATCAACCGGATAAAGATTATTTGCTTGGTCTCGTCAGTGGCCAAAAAAATATTGATAAGATCGATTTTGAAGGCAATGTTCTTGATTCGCTCAATTTCGGTGAATTGGACGGTGTGAATGAATCCTGGAACGTGATCTTTCTCGGCGATGACACGGATCGCTTCGTGTTGGCGGAAAAAACCCAAAGTGGTTCCGCTTTCCCAAACAGCGTTTTTATTTACGATGCGAGCGATTTCGGCGGATTTCCGGTGATCATTACATTAGATTTGGCGGATCTTTCTTCCTTCTTCGATTTCCATTTCGTTCCCGAACCGGTTAACGTAAACGGTTGGAGCCTTTACTGATACTACAAAGGTTCTTGCTTGTTTACCAGAGAGACACATAACTCATTTTCAAAGCCTGAAGGGGAATCATCCCTTTCAGGCTTTGTTTTATCCGGAGATTGATACAATCATATTGAAGAGTCAAAGCGAGAATAATGTGGAGATCTAGCAAAAGTGTTCATAATCTTCAATCCACTAAAAAGGGGAAACAAGTTTCATGATTTCAATGAAAAAAGGATTTACATTGATTGAATTATTAATCGTTGTAGCCATTATCGGCATTTTGGCGGCGATAGCGGTACCCAATTTCTTGAATGCGCAGACGCGTGCGAAAATCGCCCGGGCAGAAGCCGATCATCGTTCTATCGGTACCGCCGTCGAGATGTACCGGTTGGATAACAATTCGTATCCTGCCCGTGGACAATTGTCCGTCAATAGTCGTCTTGAATTTTATATCCGGTTGACCACACCGGTTTCTTATATGTCCGGAATCGTCCATGATCTCTTTTTCAAACCGGAACTCGTGGAAGGAGCGGGAAAATATTCGAATCTCTACCCCTTCCAGGATACAGAACAAACCGACAATTTCAAAGAGAACAGTAGTTATTACGATTTGTTACCCGAGGAAAAAACTAGACGCGGCCGCTGGGTATTACTATGCGCAGGACCGGACGGGAATTACGAGTCTTCCGCAGGCCGTTCTTATGTCATTTTCGACTCCTCCAACGGCTTGCTGAGTAATGGAGATATCATGCGCTTTGGCCCATGATGATAACTTGATAATTTGGCATGAAGTGTGCTCCTCTTCCTGAATAAATGCAATTATTTCAGTGAGGAGCGGAAAAAATGTCCGACCGTTATATCCCGCTAGGGAAATATGTGCCCCCTACCCCCCGATATCCGGTACAACGTGTTCCGAATTTTCCTCAAACAGAAGGAGCCGGTGATCTTTCTTTTCAGCAGGTGATGGACCGTGAGCAATCCACTTCTGCGCAGTTGAAAGCAATCCCGAGAACCACCTTTACCCGAACTGCTCAATCAGCCAACCCACCAGTGGTTCAACCGATTGTTCCGATGCAAAATGGGAAAATGGTTGTAACCGAATTACCTGCCAATGGCAACGGAGTCGAGCGGCAAAAATTGGAAGAGAGCGCAAAACTGATTGATTCCATGTCGACTAAAGTTCCCAATCAGAAGAAATTCGAAGACGAATTCGCACAAAATATAAAGGAATATCAAGCGCTGAAAGCGCAAAACGATAGCAAGAATACAAACACTGTTTCAACTCTTCCAGGAAACACATCTCCTATCAGCAATTATGATAAAGCAAAATCAACACCATCTCCATCCCAGCCAAGTCCAAAATTCGGAAGCGGATTGGGCCGGCCGACCCAAATTCAATCAGTATCACCTCAACAATCGGAAGCACAAGCTCATGTTTCCGGAAATGAAAATCAAAAATATGCATTCTGGTCTGCAAGTTCAGCGAAAGAACAAACCTCTCCGGTAAAAGAGCCGGCTTCATTCAATCCTGACCGCATTGCACATGGAACAGTACGAAATAAGCCAATGCGGAATGAAGTCCAACAAACTGAGATAAATCGAACTAGTCAAACAAAAATGGAATCTAAGAAAATCGAAGTCGAGGATAACGAACGAAAGGGGATTACCGGCGCGGTAAGTTCGTTTTTCGGAGACTTGCTCAGCGGATTGACGCTTGGATTTTACAGACCGGGCGGCGAGGAAGCCCCTGAGGGTGTCGCTCGGATTGTCTATCCTTTCAAAAAGCTGGTTTATGATGCCCCTGTCAAAGACTTGATGATCGGTGTCCCCACAGGTGTCTACCATTCCGCCGGTTCTGTGTTTGATAAAGATGATGAAGAACCTGAAACCAAAAACTCAGCGCCTGTTGCAGAATCCCAGCCGGAAGAAAGAAGCCGAAAATACCGCCGCCGATTCTCCCTCGATTATGCTGTTTCGAACTATTCCTCCCGTCGCCGTTCCGCTTGATAGAATCTTCTCATTTCCTAATTTTTCGCGGTCATTTAAAATAGGGTGTAAGTCATTATAATAAATGATAATGTAGAGAGTAAATGATGCGGGCAAGGATGCCCGCGCTTCCAGTAATTAGAAGAGGTGTACTCTATGAAACATTATCGCAAAGAACTCTGGTTCAACGTACCGACACGCCGCGCTTTCATCAATATCACCCCGCAAATACAAGAATGTTTGGCGGAATCCGGTATTCGTAACGGTCTGATTTTGTGTAACGCCATGCATATCACTGCCAGCGTTTTCATCAATGATGATGAATCCGGGCTGCATCAAGATTATGATGAATGGCTGGAAAAACTAGCTCCCCACGAACCGGTAAGCAAATACCGCCATAATGTCGGCGAAGACAACGCCGATGCGCACATGAAACGGCAAGTTATGGGTCGGGAAGTGGTCGTGGCAGTAACCGATGGGAAAATGGATTTCGGTCCGTGGGAGCAGATTTTTTATGGCGAGTTCGACGGAGGAAGGAAAAAACGGGCGCTGGTCAAGATTATTGGAGAATGATTTCTGTTCTTTCCGGTAGGAGTGCGTCTACTTGGAAATGGAGATAGTTTTGTTAAGATAGTTATCACATTTTTTATCAGAACAGGTAAAACGATGAAAATCAAAGTCGTAGTTCATGAAGCGGAAGAAGGTGGATACTGGGCGGAAGTTCCGGCAATCCCCGGTTGCGCTACACAGGGCGATACCTTTGACGAACTTATGAACAATATACATGAAGCAATTGAAGGATGTTTATCCATTGAACTCCAACCTTCCAACTATTCTGAAAAGAGTACAATAATGGAAATTGCGATATAAAAGCTCTCAAATACTTGAACAGTAACTGCACTATTGCTTCACTTCAAAAAAGAAGCAAAATTTCCCTTTCCATCAAATTGCATCTCCCGCAACTCCGAAATAGTGGTAACTTGCGGCAGTTCCTTCAATTCCGGCAAAAGCGCTTCAGAGGCTTCCAACGTCGTCACGCTCAGCGTATCGCGAATGTGCAACAGTCGGACATTTTCCGAAGTGATCATTTTCCCGAGGGAGATCATGCACTGTTCCAGGGCTTTCCGGTCGGTTTCGAAGGCCAGGGGAGTAAATGCATTGAGGATATTCCGCGATGTGATGGCGTTGAGGTAGGTGATGTCTTTATCCATTTTGTCGATCACGCGCTGGGGGATGAAATCGGCAAGGCCAAGGCCGACAGCGTTTCCTTTGCTTTCAGCGGTGACGTCCAGCACGACAATGCGGGTAATGTCCGGTTTTTCTTGGATACGGTAGTTCACACCATACCAGCGGCCGGTGATGTTCGGATCGATTCCTGTGCCACTGATATTTTTCCCCATTCGGTCAATGATGAGCACATCGGCTTTCTCTACCGGTAGGGAAGGCATGAGCGATTTGGCGCGCGGTAATAATTCTCGTTCGCGGGCTTCAATTTGTGCAGCGGGAATCCCATGGATTTCGGCGGTTTCGTGGTACGCATTTTCCAGGACAGCGAAGCCCATCAGGATTTTGCCGGTTTCAAGAACCTTTTGTGAGATGGAGAGGATGATTTTGTCGTGGGGAAACATGGAGGTCCGGCTATGGAATGCGTCCGCTCCGTCCTTTTTGCCCAAGCCGATGGTAATCATCTTCATCAAACCGCTTTCCACATCACCATGGAAATCCGTGTGAGGTTTGATGCGGTTTACAAGAATGATTCCATCTGATTCAAAGGCGTTTTTATCCGTATAGACGGGAACATTCAGTTCTGTTTCACTGACTTGAACTGTTTCCATTGTGGCGCGGACAGGTACCCCCATTGTTTCCGGTGTGATCCCATAATCGGCCAAAATTTTCGTTTGTCCCTCAACTGTGGCACCACCATGCGATCCCATGGCGGGAATTACAAACGGCTCAGCACCGCGTTCTTTCAAGTTATCGATAACGGCTTTGACGATGTGGGCAATATTCACAATTCCACGGCTGCCGCTTGCCACGGCAATTTTTTTACTTGTGAAATCGAATCCATTCCAATCATATTCCTGAAATTGGTCACGTACCGTTTTTTCAATCGAATCGATTTTCGGGCGGGGAAATTGTTGTTCGATGACGGCAATTCGGGGGAATTTGTTCATTGCCTTGCCTTTCTGTTACAATTCGGATTCTACAAAGAAGACTCTAGTTTGTATGAACCAGTTAATAGAAATTACTGAATGTACGATTATTTTATCGTTTTTTGGTTTGTGTGAGGAGGTGAAAATGAATGGAAACTCAAGAAGAAAAACGATCGAGTCCTCCACAATGTGCATTTTTTTATCCAAAAATGCTCTATCCCTCTTTATCAAACCCTCTATATTGGAGTAGTTTATACAAAATCCGGGTATGGCATCGGTAGAGTTGTTTCATCGCTTTTGTCTTTTGATTTTAAGCAAGGTTATTTTTATGCCTTTTTTGCCGGATAATTTCAACGAAAAGGATGTATGATTATGCTCCAAAGAAAAATTACTCTCAGTGAAGATCAAATCCCCAAAAAATGGCTGAATCTTACCCCTTATTTAAAGAATCCTCCCGCTCCTTATCTCAATCCGCAAACCTGTGAGCCGGTGACTCCGGAACAAATGGGAGTGATTTTTCCCAATTCACTTTTGGAACAGGAAATGAGTCCGGAACCTTGGTTTGACATTCCGGAAGAGGTGTTGGATGTCTTGACTTTGTGGCGGCCGACGCCGCTTTACCGCGCTTATGGCTTGGAAAAAGCATTGGGAACTCCGGCAAAGATTTACTATAAAAACGAATCCATCAGCCCTCCGGGAAGTCATAAGCCCAATACCGCTGTAGCACAGGCGTATTACAATAAAAAAGAAGGTGTAAAACGGATTTCCACCGAAACAGGAGCAGGCCAGTGGGGGAGCGCCTTATCGATGGCCTGTCAGATGTTCGATTTGGAATGCACGGTCTATATGGTGCGTGTCAGTTATGACCAAAAACCCTATCGCGCTTCGATGATTCGTGCCTGGGGAGCGACCATATATCCCAGCCCCAGCGATCAAACCAATTCGGGCCGGGCGATTTTGGAACAGGATCCGGATATGCCCGGCAGTCTCGGGATTGCGATCAGTGAAGCGGTTGAAGACGCAGCCACAAGAGACGATACCAAATATGCATTGGGAAGTGTTCTCAATCATGTATTATTGCATCAAACCATCATCGGTCTTGAAGCCAAAAAACAATTGGAACAGATTAGTGTCAAACCGGATATCGTGACGGGTTGCGTCGGTGGTGGCAGTAATTTTGCCGGATTGGCCTTTCCTTTTGTGGTGGATAAAGCGCATGGACAGGATATCGAAATTATCGCAACTGAACCGGCTGCCTGTCCTACCATGACCAAAGGGGAACTAACCTACGATTTCGGAGACACGGCAAAGATGACCCCCTTGATTCGTATGCACACTCTCGGTCACGATTTCATCCCGCCGGGATTCCACGCGGGTGGATTGCGTTACCACGGCTTAGCTCCATTGCTTTCCTGCACCATTGAAGAAGGATTGATTACGCCGAGATCATTGTATCAGACGGCGGCGTTCAATGCGGCTCTTCTTTTTGCCAAAACAGAAGGTGTGATTCCTGCGCCCGAGGCCGCTCATGCCATCTGCGGAGCGGTAGATGCCGCTATGCAAGCAAAAGAAGAAGGAAAAGAAAAGGTGATCCTTTTCAATTTCTGCGGCCACGGTCATTTCGATATGAGCGCTTATGACGCCTTTTTGAAAGGGAACCTAGTCGATGACGAATATCCGGCCGAAAAAGTGAAAGAATCATTGGCCAAACTTCCGCAGATTAAAACGGCTTAATTAAGTGGATCCCATATAAAGTACCGGCTGGCGAGAGTAGTATAAATCTGCATTTTGCCCTTCCGTAGAGTCAATTGCACCGTGCCATCCTGGTCTGTTCTGAATAGATGAAGGATTCTCGATTGTAATCGTTTTATCGTTTCCGAATGAGGCTGACCATATACATTCCGGCCGACTTGGATGATTCCGATTTCCGGCTTGATTTCAGAAAGCAGAGAATCTGACGTGGAATAACGGCTTCCATGATGAGGAACCTTTAACACATCGATATCCCAATTCTCATACTGCTTACATAATTCCAACTCTGTTTCTATGCCGATATCTCCGGTGAACAAGATTTCCCATCCCCGGTGTTGTAACATTGCAACAATCGAATTTTCATTGATATCCTCTTCTTCGGATAATGACTTGGAATTTGGATGGAGAATCCATATTTCAGTTGCCCCCTCAAACTTGATGTGATCCCCTTTGCGAACCTGTTTTCTGGGGATTTGTTTTTGTTGCAGAAGACGAAGGAGATTCAAATAGGTTTGGGTAGAGGTTTCTGTTGAACCTTCGAGAAAACAATGTACGGGAAACGCTCGAATTACCTCTTCGAATACCCCTATATGATCCGATTGAGGATGAGAAAGCATCATCAAGTCGATTTCCGAAATTCCCTCAGACAATAAATAACCTACAAGTGAGGTATACAATCCATTATGGAGCGTCTGATGGGGAGAGCCCCCATCTATGATAATGGTATGGCGTTCGGGGGTTTGAATGACACAACAGTCTCCTTGGCCGAGTGACAAAAAATCGATGCGAAGTGGTCTGGAATGAGAGAACAGGATATGAAACCACAATCCCATTACGGCTAGGAGCAATACAATATGATAAGCGCGAATAGTCACGTTTGAAAACTGGTAAAACAAAGTCATCGGTCTACTGAGCAATACAACAATTAGTGTAACGAGAATACAGCCTTTCATACCCGGAAATGGAACTGTTGCCCAAAATATATCGTGGTCGGAGAAGAAATGGATTTCTTCAAGAAGCGTATCGGCCAATATGCTGAGGATGGAAAAACCGATAGAAGAAGGAAAAATGAGAACGAAATAAGTCAACGGCAATAAAAGATACACGATGGGAATGGCGAGTAAATTTCCAAGGATCGCTCCCCAACTGAATAAATGAAAATGATAAATCGTGAACGGTGCAACTCCGATTCCTAATAAGGCGGATGCAAAGACAGCACTTAAAAGCCAACTGACAACAAACGACTGGAAATACCCGAAAATTTGCTGAAAAACCGGTGAGTAAAGAATGAGAATCAACACAGAATAAAAGGATAATTGAAAAGAAGGTAAGAACACTTCACTAGGGTATAGAATCAAAAACAATATGGCGATAAGCGCCAAAGAATTGAGTGAATCCACTCGGCGTTCAATGAAAAAATGTCCGAGAAATATATAGGCCATCAATGTCGCACGTACAGCGGGAATGCGGGGGCCAACTAGGTACAAATAGAAGAGACCCAGAAAAAATCCTACGATTGCCGCCTGTTTTCTTCGCAATCCGGATTTTTTTAGCAAATAAGTGATACCCAGCAGCAAAAAAGTTACATGTAAACCACTGATCGAGGTTATGTGAGCCAATCCTGATGTCAGTAACGGTTTCCGCAGTTCCTCCGGAGAAGCGGAACGGACACCGAAACAGATGGAAGAAATAATTCCGATAATGTCATCTCGAGAATGAGTTGTATTTTGATTTCGTGATATTTTTTGTGATAGTACATCAGCGGCTTTGTAGGATAAGCCTCTGATCATACTTTTATTGGGAGATGCTGGTGTAGATAGTACTTGAATTTGATCTTGTGGATCTAGAGAAAGAGTAGCAAATATATTTTTTGAAAAGTAATACTCTCGCCGATTGTAACTGGCCGGAACCGCCGGATCATGAATCGGGATCAGTTTCCCTTTCAAGGTGATTTGAGAATATAACGGAATATGAGAAATTTGTCTGGTTGTTCCATAGATTTGTATTCTCCAAGGAACGCTGTGTTTTTGATGCTCACTCTGTAATTGAGTGTTCGATAGAGTTGCTTTCGCGTTTCCATTTGGAAAAGACTGAGCATCCTCGATTTTACCGCGAATCGTGAGTTCATCTTTTTCCGCAAAGCATGCCACTTCCTCTACAATTTCTTGACAGGAATCGAGATGAATCTGATACCGTAGCATGCCAAGCAAAAATGCGAGTATCACCAGGCATTCCCAATGCAAATAAGGTTTTTTCCCGGCGAAAGGACGTTGGGCGTGTACAAACCATATCGAAACGAGTGTAACGATTGAAACGAGAAGCAAAGAGGAACTTACCGGAAAATATCGAGCATAGATGATTCCACTCAAAAGCGAAAGACAGATATAAACGGCTGGCCGTGAAGAAATCCGATTGAAACCAAATTTGGAAGAACTATGCCATTGCATGTCAGTCATTTTTCGCTACTCTGTCCGTAGTCATGAAGTAGAAGTTCAATTTTTCAAAAATACAATATTTTGAGGCATCTATATAGGATTACCGATGATTTGAATGATGGTACAATAATTTGTTGAAATCGAACTATAGGGTACCAAGGATAGCGAGTTCTTCAGGGTAAGAATGAACATTCATGTATAAATCCCAGAGAGGATGCCCGCTGGCTATCATCGTTAATCTTGTTCAAGGTTTTTTTGGAGTTGAAAATGCGCTTGCCTGCTCTATTTCCCTCCCGGCGAAACGCAACAATTGATCCGTTGGGAAATTATCCGCAACCTACGGCAAAAGATATCATTTTATTTGTTACGGATCGTTGCAATATGCGGTGTGCACATTGCATGTTTTGGCGAAAAATCGATGATCCAGGTCCCGAAATGACGCTGGAACAATACCAGCGAATTGCCCAAACTGCCCCTCCGCTTCGAACCGTTTCTATTACCGGTGGAGAACCTTTTTTACGAAAGGATTTACCGGAAATCATTGAATCGTTTTACCGTGAAAATCGCAGCCATAATGTTCAAGTAAATACAAACGGTCTACTGATGGAAAGAATGGAAGATTTGGTGAAACGCGATTTGGCTTCCCGTTATGAACATTACCTCTCTTACCAAGTCAGCATTGATGGATTGGAACGAACCCATGATCAAGTACGGCAATTGCCGGGGAGTTTTGTAAAAATAACCGACAATTTGAAACGATTGGTCGATTTGACCCATTCTCATCCCTATTTTCGAGTTGTGGTTTTAACCAATATCAACAAGAACAATTATCATGAAATTGAAGAACTTTCAGCGATGTTGTGGGACGATATTGGAGTCCAACACGCCTTCGATTTAGTTCGGGGAGTGACATTTTCCTCATGGGGGATTCCGAAATCCATCATGGAAGAGGGAGATCCGCGGGATTGCAATCTTCCGCCATTGGATGAATTGGAAGAAATCCTTGAGACGATTCGTCGTATCAATCAACGGGAAGGCAATCATTTCGAGCAGTTTATCCGGCAGTTGGAAGTTCAAGTCGGTTTATATTTGGGAAAACCGGCCCCGTTTCGCTGTTTGAGCGCCGGACGAACCGCCGGTGTTGTGTATAGTGATGGGTCGGTAGCCGCCTGTGAATTCACAAAACCCTTTGCTCATCTGGCCGATTTTGCCTATGATTTCAGCCAATTATGGAATTCGTCCGAAGCGTCGCAACGGCGGAATCAAATAACAGGTTGCAGTTGTTCTCATACTTGTTTTGTGCTGACCAGTTTAGTAGAATGGGAAGAGCAACAGGCAAAAAATCAACCATTTACCTGATTTCTATCGAGAGATTCTATGCCCCGCGATGATCTCTATCCTTTGATTTCCGCTGTCTTGGTCAGTTGGAACCGGCGTCCGTTAATTCAGCAAGCGATCCAATCCTTATATCAACAGAATTATCCCCATCTGGAAGTGATCGTTATCGACAATGCGTCGACAGATGACTCGCTCAGCTGGCTTCAATCGCAATCGGATGTTATCACGATTTTTAATACAACCAATCGCGGTGCAAGTGTGGCGCGCAATCAAGGCACCCGAATGGCTCGAGGGAAATACATATTGTATATGGATTCAGATGCTGAAATGCGCACACCATACGGTCTTCATCGATTAGTTGAAGCATTGGAAAAAAATCCGAAAATAGGTGGCATATCCGGTGTGATCTATTCGGATGAGCGGTGCGATACCATCTGGTCCTGGTCTACACGTATGGATTGGGAAGCCAATCATGATTTGGAGGCTTCGTTGGTACCGCAGTCTGAAATCCAAGCGCTTTCCACATGTTTTGTGTTATTTCGGGCTACTTTGATAAAAGAAGTGGGAGGATTTGACGAATATTTTTTTTATCTATACGAGGATGCAGATTTGTGTGATCGTATTCTCAAGAAAGGATATGAGTTAAAAGTTCTCCCGCAAGTGAAAATCGTTCATCATTATGCTCGACCGGGAAGGACAACGCAAGGGAATATTGAATATCATTATTATCATGAAAAGTTGAGAATGTATTTTCTTTTAAAAAATTGGGGGATTCGCCGATTTTTGCTTTCTTGGTGGTTCAAAATCCGTTCACCGAGACAATTTTTAAAACGGTTTGATTATTTACCGGTCTTGTGTTATATTGACATTTATTATATTCGTGTTTTCTTTCTGATTGTTCGTTATCCCTGGATTCGCAGGAAAAGGCAGGGTACATGGTTGGATTAGAAATCATGAATTTTTTTGTGAGAATTTGGGAAATGTACTTGACAGAAAAAAAGTTATCCCTTATAGTTGTTTACAAGAAGAAGCTGAAATGAAGGAAATTTCAATAATTTCACGAGGGTTAGGTATGATTAAAAACCAAGAAAGGGGTGAGAACGACATTTAATTCATTTGCTCCTCTAGTCTATGGTGTTTTTTCACCATAAAAAACTTTAAAAAATCCCTAGAAAGGGGGGAAATATCGAATGAAGAAAATGTCGATTCTTACTGTAAGCGTCCTAGCGTTGTGTGGTTTACTCATCGCTCCGGTGCAAGCAGCAACAGTATTCGCGACGGACACGCCGGATGTGATATTGGCTCCGGGTCAGTCAGGTGATGCAATATTTAACCTGAATGATTTCTTTGATGGTGCCGATTCCTATTCAGCAACCGGTGGTTCCGTGGATGCGAATGGTGTTGCCAGTGTGTTTGGTGATTCTGCACCAGGTACATTGGAAGCTACGTTTACCGGTGGTGATGTAACCGTCTCAAGCACGGTAGTTGTTTCCGATGTTATGATCGGAAATGGTCCGGCCATTGACAACAACAATCGTTTGGCGGGTGTTCCGGGTGGTAACGTTTTCGTAAATGGTATCGCTCCTGGATCTTCCGTAAGTTCAGCAATGGCGTTGGATCTCCCGGCTGGCGGTGGCGGTGGAACTCCGGGCGGTGTTACAGGTGCTGCTGCACTGGTCGCCACGATCGGTCAAGTATCCCTGTCCACAGCTCCGACGGGTCTCCGTGTCCGCGAAAGCAGCCAGGTTGCTTCCGGCGCAGGTGAAGTAGAAGCTGGAGGTTTAACCGCTACACTGAATGCAGATGGTACCTACACATTAGCAGCTGGTGATAACTTTGAAGGTGCATGGATCGTCACGTTCGGAGCAGGTTCAGTGGGTGTCCATATGTTGGCTGCCCAGGCAACTGAAATTGCTTTGGAAGAAGCGAACTTCATCGTTCAGCCCGCAGGAGAAGCTCCGGCGGCTACGTTGAGTTGGGGTGGCGGTCAGGTGACAGTGAATGCAGGTGCGGGTGCCGGTAATCTTTTGATTGCTTCGGCTCCGGTTCCGGTTGGCGAATATGCCATCGTTTCACTGGATTACAGCGCCAACGCAGCAGCCAATGTTGCTGCAGTCGCCTTTGATGGTGCTTTAGGACCGGATACGGTTGCTTATACCAACCCGGGTGGTGCGAACATCGACACAAGTGGTGCAGTGAAAAACATCGCTTTGTCAGTGCGTTCCACAGCTGGATCCATCAATCCAGCATTCCAGGTATTCTCAGCCGCTGGTGCTACCGTTACCATTCATAGTTTCAAAGTCATCCACGCTCGTCCGTTGCCTGACTATGCACTGAACGTGAATGCAGAAGCTTATTCGAACGATCTCGCCACCATCGCCGGATTTAACGGCGACGTTCTTGGCGCTGGTGCCGGTGGACCTTCGCAGTCCACAGCGAATAACTTTGCAGCAGACACAGCCGGTGCTATGGCATTGAACGGAGCGGGTGCTTTTGCGAATGCAGGTACATCCGTTAGTGTCGGTACAGGTACAGTCGTCGGTGAATGCTTCGTACAGCGTTCCGGTGCTGCTGAAGCTGGCAGTGCTTTCGCTTTCGTCATCACAGACGGTGTAACCAATAACTTGTCAACATTCGTTCCAGGGGCTGCTGTTCCTGAAGATGGATGGTTGAAAGTGATTTGTGCCGGTACACAGAGTGCGGATCTGAATGGACTCTTGGTCGTACAGAGTGCAGGATTCAACGGTGTCGTTGATGATATTTCTGTACGCGTTGTTGCAGATCAAGATGCCTACTTTGACGCCACTCTACTCGGTGTCTAATCAGTGTATTGAAATTGAATTCCATGGGGCAAGGTCTTCAGACCTTGCCCTTTTTCATTATTTGCAAAATGAGTGAACATATCAAAGATCAATTTTATCAAACTGGCCAACTTTTTGAGGATTTTTTTAGTTCGAGTGACCAAGAAAACAATGTAGAAAGTGAAAGAAAAAACAAATCGACCTATCGATTGAAGAAGCTATATGAATTGCCATTAGAGAAAATACAAACATACTCTTCCCAACCCCGAAGATATTTTGATGCACAGAAATTGGAGAATCTAGCTGAATCCATTCGAGATAAAGGAATTCTTCAGCCTGTATTGTTTCGAGTCAAGGATGGGATTCCTATTTTGGTTGCCGGTGAAAGGCGTTTGCGTGCTGCGCAGTTAGCAGGGCTTCAAAAAATTCCCGCTCTTCTTGTCGAAGGGGAAACATCGGTGATCTCTTTGATTGAGAATATTCAAAGAGAAGATTTGAATCCAATCGAGGAAGCGGAGGCACTCGAAAGGCTCATCCAAGAACAGCATTATAAAATCAAGGATTTGGTATTATTATTGGGGAAAGCGAAATCGACGATTAGTGAAATCCGGAAACTCAACGAACTACCGGATGAAATCAAAGATGAATGCAGGAATGGAAACTTATTGTCCAGAAATGTGTTGGTCGAAATTGCAAAACAACCAACCCAAGAAATCATGTTGCAGCTTTTCCGGCAGATCAAAGCGGAAGGCTTGAAAAGCAATCAAGTGCGTGCACTTACTCGAACTCGAGCGGGTAAACGGGATGCTACTTCAGTCGCTTTAAAAAAGATTTCGGAGATTCAAAAATCCTTTCAAAAACTGAAATTGAACGAGATGAAAGAAGAGAAAAAAGAATCCTTTCGGCATGAATTAGTGAATTTACGGGATAAAATCGATGAGGTTCTCAATCGATTTAATGATACGAATGATTGACTCTATTCTATGAAGCAATTATATCCTCATGCCTAACCAATCGAAAAGAACACGTCTAATGCGTAGCCGTATCCGTGAGACCATGGAGCCGTTTACAGGAGGCGTGGATTCGACATGGTTGAGCCTATTTGTCGATCTATTCATATTGTTTTGTATCCTGGCTTCCTGTTTACTCGTTCCTTTGGAATTTATTTTTCCCGCACGAAGCGAATTTTTCTTCCAATGGGAAATCGGCTTTGTGACCATTTTTATCGTCGAATACATCCTTCGATGGTATTCTTCAAATAATCGGTTGAAATTTCCGTTTGAATTGTATTCACTCATTGACCTTGCTGCGATTCTTCCTACGATTTTGACGTTCAGTGGTGAATTTATTGTTCCAATATGGGATGAATTCATTCTTCTTCGGCTTTTACGCGGATTTCGTTTGTTTCGGCTTTTACGCTTGATTGAATTTTTCCGTTATCGATTTGTTTTATACCGGAGTTTCAATCTATTTTGCACATGGTTTAGTAGTCTAAACTATCAGTATCGTCTCAAACAACTTTGGAACCTGCTGAAATGGGTAATGATTGCGTGGGTGATTGGGGCCAATCTCTTGTATCTTACGGAATCGATGAACGGAGTGAGAGAGGGACCCTATGGGGGGTATTGGAAATCCTATTGGCATATCATTATTGTTCTGATTTCCGGAATCGAGGATAAAGAACCTGTTTCCTTGCTTGGCCGTATCGAAGTGACTTTCTTATTGATCGCCGGCATTATTGTCGTCGGAATGTTGACTGCAGAAATTGTATCAATTTTAGTGAAAAGGATGCAAAGATCGGGGCTTGTTGCCATCAAACCTCCAAATGCCCAATTACGAAACCACATCCTCATTTTGGGACAGAATTCTCATCTTGACAATATCCTAAGCCAACTATACGCCGCTTTGAAAGGCAATTATTATTTTCTGCTTGTCAGTTTGAAAGCGGAAGAAACCAAAGTGACCGATCCTGTTGTTTTTAAACGAGTTTTAGCCCGTTCCGGTGACCCGGTGCAATCGAAAATTTTGGATGAGACCGATCTAGAACAGGCGTTGCGCATTGTGATCCTGTCGGCGGATGAAAAAGTACCGTTTCGATCCATCGATAATCAGACATTGATGATTACCTTGGCAGTATCGGCACGGTGCAAAGATGTTCCTATGGTCGTGGAACTACAAACGCGGGAAAGCCTAACTTATGCGAAAGAGCTTTTTGGAATCGATTTCGTAGTCAGTGGTCATTATGTGGAATGTCTCGCAAGTCAAGCCGTTCTCAATCCCGGCGTGACGGATATCTACTATGAATTGATGAATTTTACTGAACAGGATAGTGAAATCTATAGTATTCCTATCCCTGAATCATTGATTGGAAAGACTTTTCAAGAGGCTCAACTTTATTATTTGGATTACGATCAACAGGCAATTGTCTTGATCGGTATTGACCGTTCTCCATCGGGAATTCCGATTTCTCAATTTTGGATCAATCCGGCATCTCCAAAAAGCGGATTGAACAAAGAAGATTTAATTTTGAAAGAAGAAGACAACTTGATCGTTATGGCCTATGAGCGTCCTGCTCAGCCGGAACTGGAGAAAGAGTATATATGGAGCGGGAAAGTGATCTACAGAAGTTGAACCAACACGTTGTCATCTGTAACTGCAACGATAAAGTGAAAGGGATTGTCGATGAACTCCATGAAGGGACTCTCCAACATCCGATTGATATCGTTTTGATTGTGCAGGATGCCGAGTTGTGGGGATGCAATCCTCATTGGCATCCGGAAACTCGATATCCAAATCATTTTTTTGTAATCCATGGATGCCCAACAGAAGAAGAGTCGCTTCACCAAGCTTGTATTGAACAGGCTCAGAGCGCAGTCATCCTTGCCGATCCGCGACAAGGTCACTATGCCGACGCTCATTCGACTTTAATTGCTTTAGCCATCGAACATCACAACCCGCAAGTTCATACTGTCATTGAACTTATCTCGTCCGGCCATCGTATCCATTTGAAAACCACAAAAATCGATGAAGTAATCTGCCTTGGTGAAATTTCGGAAAAACTGATTGCGCAAAGTTGTATCACTCCCGGTATAAAAAATATTTTTGAACGCCTGCTGACTTCCAATCAAGACACGAATCAGATCTTTTTGCCTCAAATACTCTCGTCAATGGACGGGAAGACGTTTCGTGAGTTGGCGCGTGACATCATTTTATCGGATTGTGAATGTATTCTGTGTGGATTTATTCAGAACCTACGAAATAGTGACGAGAAATCAACTTTGGATAATATTCCCCAGAGATGGATTGTTTTAAATCCAAAAGCCGGGTATGAACCAGGGAAGGACACACTCTTGAAAGAAGGGGATCAATTGATTGTGATTGCGCATCAGCTGCCGATCTTGACATGATATTATGCTTTTTGATTCGATTTTAATGAATCTCTATATCAAGACGAATACAAAATTAACCATTCAAATCGAGAATGAAATGTTTTACAATTCCTCTAATGATATTCACGGGAGGATGAAATTGACGATGAAAAAACAGTATGCTTTTACTCTGATCGAATTGTTGATTGTGGTTGCCATTATCGGGATTTTAGCGGCTATTGCCGTTCCCAATTTTCTGAATGCTCAAACCCGTGCGAAGGTTGCCCGAGTTGTAAGTGACTTGAAGGCGATTACGCAGTCGATGGAAATGTATTATCTCGACCATAATTCCTACATCAATGAGTCGGAAAGTTACGTTTCCTTGCGCGGGATCGAGAAACCGGAATCTGATGCGGGACTTTATTTTTTAATGACGCCGGTGAGTTATATGTCTTCCATTCCGACCGATCCATTTGAAAACAAACATATCGAAGCCAGTGGAACGACGGGAGTGGATATGTACGAAGTCGCTGTTGCTCCTGCCAATCCCGAGCCGGTGAAACGATTTTATAATATCAATTCACGCGGACCGGATCAGGATGAAGATATGGGCGCCCGTTCCGAACTGCAGTCCGGAACGACCGTTCGTACCTACTTCGCTTCGAACGGATTATACAGCGATGGGGATATCTATCTCTTCGGTGGCGATGTTAGCGTGATGAAAGGAGCGATTATCGTCGACGGGAAGACGTATTCCGGAACGATGCCCCCGAATCCGAATTATTGAATTGTTGGTAGGGATTTAAAAAATTATCAAGGAACGTTTCTATGATGTCATTAACCAGAGAAGAACAAGAATGGATAGATTCGTATCGAAAACTACTGGATCAACAATTTCCCGATTTGGTGGAAGATATGCGAATTTTCGGATCGAAAGCACGTGGGGACAGCCATCAAGAATCAGATTTGGATGTATTGCTTATAATTCGGGATGGAAATTGGCGTGTAAAACATGACATACGGGAACCTGGATATAGTTTATCTATTGAGAAAAATGTTGTCCCCTCCATTTTAGTCTACACTTTAAAGGAATGGAATTATCGGCGTGAGTAAGGGGCGGTCTTTCAAAATACTGTAGAGCAAGAAGGAATTTCCGTACAAGGTTTTGAAATCGCAGACATTTGGTAGTTAAAGAACCTTTTTTTGAATGTGAGTATTCGGCACTTGTGAAATTCTCATCTTAACTTTATATTCCCTAGCGAAACAAAAAACAACTCGTCTACTTGAGGAACCAATGGAATTAACGGAACGTCATATTGGCGATACCTTGATCATTTCTATCGTCGGCCGATTGGAGACTTCTTCGGCGTTGGCGGTTGATCGTACCGTCAACCAGCGGATCGATGAAGGTGAACGCCGCATTGTCTTTCATCTCTCGAAATTGGAATATATGAGTTCATCGGGATTGCGTTTATTCATCGGGATCGGGAAACGGTTGAAAAGCGAGGGAGGAGGATTTGCCCTTTCCTGTGCTCCTGAATCCCAAAAAGAACTTCTGCAAATGGCGCAGATGAATCAGGTTGTCCCTCTCTTCGATTCCGATGGACAAGCCGTGATTGCTCTTTCAAAAAAGGAATAGATTGGAATTCATATGATCAATACACGAATCTGCAACCATTGTATGGCCACCATTTCCGAGCAGGATCAACGATGCCCGCATTGCGGGAATGAAATCGATTCGAAAAAAGAAACGCGAACATGCGATATACATGGGATACACTATGATATATGGGTGAATGCCGCCGGGGAGCATCTTTCCGGTTTTTGTCCTCTTTGTTTAGAAAACGAAGATCTGGATTTGGATAAGGAAATACAAGTATACGATGAGCGGATTCAAAAGTTGGAGACAATACAGACGGAAATACAAAAAAATTTAGCCCGCTCTTTTTTAACGATTCCTCTCATACTTCTTTATTGTTTTCTGGTTCCGGTGCTTGCGCTGCTTGGTGCTTATATTCTCTCATTGGGTCTCAAACTCGACTTTTTGATTTCGTTTATTGTTCTTTTTGTCGTTCTCGATTTGTTTTTATTTTGTCTACCCATGTTACGGCGTATCTTTCGGCAGAGACAATTGAACAATATTGAGAAACAACTGGAACTATTGAAGAAGGAGAAGAAAGAAACAATTCAAAGAAAACTCGAAAACTATGTAAATGCTTAAAATGACTTTGGACCAAAATATTGAACAGCCATAAGGGTAATATCGTCCGACTGCGGTTCTCCCGCTGCATATTCATGGACGGATTGCATCATGTTTTTGACCATATGTTCCGGAGATTCGTTTTTGAATTTCTCCACATTTTGAAGCAAGCGTTCATTTGAGTAGAGTTTCTTCTCCGGATTCATGGCTTCATTGACCCCATCCGTGTAGGTGACGATCATGTCACCGGGATTCAGTTGGAGAGTTTTTGTTTGATATTCTGTGTCTTCCATTGGACCGAGGAGAAAACCATCCGGTAGTTTCAGCCATTCTGCCTTTTCTCCTTTCCGGACAAGAACGGGTGGATTGTGGGCTGCGTTAGAGAAAATCAGTTCGCCGGTTTTGTAGTTGAGAATGGCGCAGAAGACTGTCACAAACATCGATGTGTCGTTATCCTGCGCGAGTTCATTGTTGACCTTCATCAAGACTTCCGCCGGATTGATTCCTTGTTCCGCAATTCCTTTCATCAACGTTTTTGTGACCGCCATGAACAATGCCGCCGGAACTCCTTTATCCGCTACATCACCCACCGAGAAAAATAGGTATTCCTCATTCAGCAGAAAGAAATCGTACAAATCGCCGCCGACTTCTTTTGCCGGTTCAAGGGATGCGTAAATGTCGAATTCCACTTTTTCCGGAAAGGGAGGAAAGTGCTTCGGCAGGAAACTCATTTGGATTGTGTGAGCGATTTTCAGTTCACTTTCAATGCGTTCTTTCGCTTTGGTGGTTTCAGTAAGGTTTGAAATATATTCCTTCAGCGCATCACGCATGTTTTCGAATGAACGCGACAATTCACCGATTTCGTCATTACTTTTGACTTTAGGCAGTTCAATATCCAAATTTCCTTTAGCAATGGCTGTCGTTGTTTCCGCTAAGGATCGTATCGGACGGGTGATGGTTCCGGAAATCAAGACGATGACGAGAAACAAGAAAACGAATCCTGTGATGCCAATGATGAGGACACGATTGTGCAGATTTCGAATATCGGCGAATAATTCCTCTTCGGGAAATACGACTCCCATTGACCAGCCTGCGCTCGGAAGGCTGGCATAATACATCCAGGAATCTTGGTTCAAGTAAGTACTTTGATAAGGAACAAAGCCTTCCCCGCCATGGATCATATCTCGTCCGATTTTCCGTAAGCGTTGATCATTGTGCGCTTCCGCGATACTGAAGATACTTTCATGCATGATATAGCTTCGATCGGGATGGGTGACAAATACACCGTTTCGTGAAACAAGAAACGCATAGCCGGATTCGAAAATCGAAATGGAAGAAATCAGATCAACGAGTCCTTCGAGAGACACATCAGCGGTAACGACTCCTTGAAATTTGCGCTCTCCATCCTCTTTTTTATAAAAGGGCAGTGAGTAGGTTGACATGATGATATTCCCTGCGCCCTCGTCGAAATACGGTTCACTCCAAACCGGTTGACCGAGTTCCTTGGGAATGATGTACCAATCCCAATGAAAATAATGATAGGATTCGCTGCCGAGATAGGTTAAACGGACATCGTGTTCGTCTTTGAAATAATAGGGGGCAAAGTATTGGGAAGAGGGATCGAACGCGTAGGGTTCAAACGCAACCGTAGAACCGTAAATTTCTTCGTTGTTTTTTACCATATCGTGAATCAATAGCAGTAATTCTTCTTTTGTGTAAGTATTTTTCTCCAAAAAAGTGGGGAGAAAACGAGGGATTTTTTCGACGGATCGAAGAACGGTCTCGATTTTATTGACAGTGGCCAGTGTCAAATTTTTAGCGCGGTGCTCGACGTTTGATAAAACGATGTTTTTCGAATATTGATAATTATACGCAAATACGCTGATAAAAATGATTGTCGTACTGGTTAAGATGAACAACGCTAATTTATAGGCCAGACTCTGTTTCTTGGGATTGGGTTGCGCAGTTTTCATAAAATTCACTATATGTTGGTTTATAGGAGATCATTCCGTTTTTCAACAATTCGTCCGCGACGGTGTTGTAGTCTTCTTCCACCATTTTACCCATCGGTGTTTTCCATCCTAATGGTTGAATGATGTCTTTCATTCGTGCCAGCATCCATTGTTGATGAACGCGATTTGTCGGCAAATTCGCTGCTTTCACATATTTCATGACGATGTCCAATGCATCATCCGGATGGGAAAACGCATAGCTCCACCCTTCGAGAGAGGCGGCGACAAAATCCTGGCACAACTTGCAGTTTTCTTGTAGGGTTTTTTCCATGCAATAAATACCGTCTTCCGGAAAATTCAGGTCGTAATTGCTGTAGAAAAAAACTTGTAGTTCCTCTTCGTTGATACCGGAATTGAGAAGAGTGTGATATTCGTTATACCACATCGCCGAGGCGACATCGACCGCGCCCCGCAGAAAGAGATTCATGGTGAACGTTTGCGGGATAATCTCGGCATCCACATCGAATTTCCGGAACAATGCTTTGGGTTGAACAGAAAAATCGGGCCAGATACTGATTTTTTTCCCTTCAAAATCCAATGGAGTCTCGATGCCATATGATTTCATCGTGACTAGTAACAGCGCGGATTTTTGGACGATTTGCGCAATGTTGCAAATCTTCACGTCTTTGTCTCTTTGCTCGAGTGCGGTCGAAAGAAAAGTGGTGGCGAAGTCGGCTTTTCCCGTTCGTAATCCTTCACAAGCCGGATTGGCGGGTCCGCCTCGGAGAATAGTGACATCCATGCCGTGTTTTTCATAGATCCCCGTTTCCTTCGCGACATAATACCCGGCGAATTGGGCTTGAGGTTCCCACTGAGGAAGAAATTTCACTTCGCGAAGAGTGTTTTCTTCACAGTAAGGGGAAAGACAAGAACAAAGTGCTATAAAGATCAGGTGTAATACAAATTTCATCATTAAATGTACTCTCTGCGCAGTTCCTCCAACATCTCATCTGTAAGCCGTTCCGTTTTTCGCAATTCCGCAAATTTATCCAATAGATCATTTACTGTCAATCGCTGTTTTTCTTTGAGAGAGATATCGTCGATGATTTGCCCTTTGTTCATCATAATCGTCCGGTTTCCCAGTTCGAGCGCTTGCTGCATACTATGGGTGACCATGATCGAAGTTAGTTTTTCTTCTTCAATGAATTTTTGAGTTAGTTTGATCACTTGCGCCGCTGATTTCGGATCGAGAGCGGCTGTATGTTCATCCAGCAGCAACACTTTTGGATGATTGATGACTGCCATCAGCAGCGTCAGTGCTTGGCGCTGGCCGCCGGAAAGCGTGCCGATGACATTGTCAAGCCGGTCCTCCAATTGCATTTCCAACTCTTCCACTTGCTCCCGATACTGATTTCGGCGCTCTGAATTCAGACCGATTTTCGGGAACGTTCTTTTGCTTCGGAGGGAGGCCATATGCAGGTTTTCGGCAATCGTCATATCGGTGGCCGTTCCCATGAACGGATTTTGGAATACGCGGGATATATATTTCGCACGTTTGAAATCTTTTTTGCGGGTTACATTATTTCCCGCGATGGTGACGGTTCCTTCATCCGGCAGGAAACTCCCGGCCACGGCGTTGAGCAAGGTGGATTTCCCCGATCCGTTCGTACCGATGATCGTGACGAAATCGCCTTCGTTTACGGTAAGATCAATGCCACGAAGTGCATACACTTCGTTTGCTGTGCCGGCGTTGAATCGCTTGTGATAATTGGTTATGGTAATCATCGTTATTCCTTTACTTGGGCTGCTCGTTTCAAAAAGTCCTCCGGCAGCTGGATGCCGTACTCCTCGGCCAACGCTTTGTTGACATACATTTTTTCCGGAACAAAATTATTGATCGAGATCTCCTTTGGTGATTCGCCTTCGATAACACGAATCGCCATTCTGGCGGTTTCCTGCCCCACCTCGTAATAATCAGCACCGATGGAAAGAAAAGCACCGTGCTCAATGTCACTAGGATTGTTGGTGAAGTAAGGAATTTGTTTTTTCTGTAATGTTTGCGCAATGGTTTCCAGTGCCAGCATAACCGTGTTATCGCCGGATGTCAGAAACAAATCGATTTCGCGATTGAGCAGGGCGTTTACGGCATCCATCACTTCGTTTGTGCTGCTGACGCTGACTTCGATGAGTTCGAAATTGGTTTCCTTTACGGCGTCTCGCGCTTTATAGGTACATGCTTCCGAGCAGGCTTCGGCCGGATTCCAAACGTAGCCGATCTTTTTGGCTTGAGGAAACAGTTCACGCATGACTTTGATCGTGGCTTCCACCGGCTGCAGTGTCGCCACACCGGTAATGTTGGCTTGATGCTCTTCTGGATTTTTGGCCACTCCCATACGATACGGGTCGGTGACCGCTCCGAAAATATGAGGGATTGTTTTGTTGAATTGGGCTGTGACCTGCAGGGCGGGAGTGGAGATGGTCATGACGTAATCATATTGTTGCCGCACAATATCTTGTGCAACCGATTGCGCCATGGCGAAATCGTTTTGGGCATTTTTGAGATCGACAGTGATGTTATATTTTTTCAATGTACCGCTTTCTTTCAACTGATCCTGAATTCCTTTTTCCGTTTCGATTAACACGACGTGATCGCTGAAGCGGAAAATAGCGAGTTTTCTCTGAACATCGTCGACTGACTCGACAGTGGCTGCATCTTGTGTCTTGTCGATGATTTTTTGCCCCTTTTGAATTAAGGTGGCTTTCTCCAAAACCGGAGGAGGTATCTTCACACCGAGTTCTTGAGCGGTATCCATACTAAAACCGATGGTCAATTTTTTATATTGTTCGAAGGGGATATCCTTTGGATTTTCCCCTTTGAAAATTCGATCGACAACATATGCGGCTTGTTGTCCACTGCTGGTGTAATCGTATCCCAAAGCACCGAGTGCTCCATCCGCCAAGCGTTCCACATCGCTTGTGAAGATGGGGATTTTCTTCGGAAGCGACGCTTTGACGACAGATTCGAAAGCGGAATAGACAATGTTATCCGGTGGGAGAACAAAGACATCGATTCCCTTGTTCACTAGAGATTGTGCGGCTTGGTACACTTCGGAAGAGTTGGAAATATTGACGCCTTCGAAAGTCGCATTTGGATCCGCTGCGACAGCGGCTTTCAGTTGTTCGACATTGAATACGGAATTGGCATGGGCGGGATCCCAAATCGCTCCAATTTTGAGGGGGCCGGAAAAAATCTCACGAACCAGATTCATCGTTTTGTCCATAGGGACTGAACCGTAGACACCGGTTACATTGGGTTGGTGTTCCGTATCGGATGTACCGGCATCGATGATAAAGGGATTGGCAACCGTGGCAAATACAACCGGCCTATTTTTGATCTTGTGGATAGCCGCTTGTGTGCACGGAGTGGAGATGGTGAGAACTAAATCGACATCGTCATTGATGAATTTATCCAAAATCGTATTGACAGTCGGTTGGTCGCCGTTTGCGTTTTCCAGTTGGATGTCGCAATTGTCTCCCTGTTTGTAACCGATTCGTTCCATTTCTTCAACAAAACTGTCGCGGGTAATGTTAAGCAGGCCATGATCGCTGATCTGGACAAGACCGATTTTGTAAGTTCGGCTTGGAGTTGAAGCTTCCTTATCTGGCATAAAAGCGAAGACAGAGAAGATGATGATTATAATAATCCCCGCAGTACCGAATTGGAATTTTCGGCTTTGCACTGTCTCGCGAATCCATACTCCCCATTCTCTCTTTTTCCCCTCTTTTCCTGCAACCGTTGTGGAAATGATGAGCGTCAACAAAACAAATATCGCCGTTAGTAGTTTCAAGTCCATCGGATCCATACCGACATAGAGAGCGAAAGCGATCATGAAACGGAAAACGACCGAACCGGCGATGACGCTCAACACTTTTGCATACATTGAACGCATTGGGATGATCGATTCCCCAATAATGACTGCCGCCAAGCCGATGACGATTGTGCCGATGCCCATACCGATATCGGCGAATCCCTGATACTGCGCCACCAGCCCTCCGGAAACACCGACAAGTCCATTCGCCAGTGCGACACCGAAAATGGTCATCAAATTGACATTGATTCCGGAAGCCGCAGCCATTGTTCGGTTATTGCCGGTAGCCCGCATGGCCACTCCCAAGTCGGTTTTGAAGAAGAGAGAAGCAAGTAACCAAAAGATGGCCATAAGAACGCAAAGTGTAAGCGCGAGCCAGCTCTGTTCCGGAATACCGGGATTCCATTTTTCAGCATAGGTGATCAATGTGGTTTGATTGAGAAGGGGGATGTTGGACCGCTGCATAATATGAAGATTGACAGAATACAAACCGGTCATGACCAAAATCCCGGCTAACAGACCGTTGATGTTGAAGCGGGTGTGAATCACGGCGGTTACCGCTCCCGCGAGTCCCCCGATCAAAAATGCGGCGAGTAAAGCGATGACCGGATTGTATCCCGCAACAAGCAACACGGCGGCTGCCGCTGCACCGGAGGTGAAACTCCCGTCAACGGTAATATCGGGAAAATCATTGATGCGGAATGTAATAAAAACTCCCATCGTCATAAAGGCATATAGAAAACCAAGATTGAGCGCGCCGATCCAAAGTTCCATGATTCTTCTCTTTTAATTAAATTTTTAATGTTTGAAATGCATATAACTCACAACGAATATCGGGGAGACACATAAGTCTCCCCTTACAGTAGGGGCAATCCTGCGTGATTGCCCGAATTACTCCAATTCGATAATTCCCGCCAAGCCGCTGCTAAACCGGCTTTGTCCGAGAATGTGCTGGACTTTGAATGCTTCGAGTTGCGTTAGCACCCGTTGCAATTCGTTCTCGAACTGTTCATGATTTTTGCTGAGCGGTTCTTTATCAAAAAGCCCGCCATGCAAGTGAAAATTTCCGCCTTTTGCAATCAATTCCTGAATATCCGATTTTTCCGTTTCGAGTTCTTTCACGGCAATGCCGACAGCGGCGACGATATTGTTGACAGCGTCCGGTTCGACCGGGAAATTCATCCAACCGGTAAAATTCTCCGAATCGAAAATTTCCTTACCGTTTTGTGGCTGATTTTCAATGATGGGAACCTGTTTGAGATGCATCCCCCAAAAACCTTTGCTTTCTCCCAATAAAACAATCCCGATTTTGTTGGCTTCCGAAATGGTGAAAAATGCGTCGATCAATTCATGGAGTTCCACAAATCCATCCGATCCTTCAAATGATAATGTAGTGGCGTAATCTCCGTTAAATCCGAAGCCGTGCAGGAATTGATATTCCAGATTGGAATCTTCTTGGGAGCAAAGCATGAAATCGACGGCCGGCCGTTTCACTGCCGGGTAGAAAAAAAAATGTCGATGAATGATCAATGCTTCTCCGAAAAAATCTTTACATTCATCAAAATTCGCTCCCAAAGAGGCTAATCCGGTTCCAAATTGAATATCATTGGCTTTCAGAGTAACCATATCTTCTTTTGCATATTGAGCATGAGGGAGTTTGGCTTGAGAACCAATCGTGAATAATTTTCCCGGCGGAACTTGTTTTTTGGTGTATCGGAGTGCAATGCCATTGATATTCTGAGTACCGATATTCTCGAGTGCGGTGGTTGTGTCGAAAAGAGACTGGATTTCTTCGCGAGTGTCGAGAATTTTGAAAATTTTATCGAAACTGCTCATGCGGAACAGCTCGAGTATATTTTCGCTTGCCCGATAGAGAATGATTTCTCCCCCTGCTTTTTTCAATTGTTGTTGAGAAGAGACGAGTACTCGTAGACCTGCACTACTCATGTAATTTACATCTTCCAAATTGGCAACGAGTATTCGTTCGCCTTGAGCAATCAGTTCTTTCACTTGTGCTTGAATATCCGGTGCAGTGATACTGTCAATTCGGCCTTTAAGTATGATCCATTTCAATCCCAAATCGTCTATTACAGTGCTGTCTAACAAGGATTACGCCCCCTCTCTATGATTTATTTCTGAGGATAATTATAGCGAGATAGGCCTTGTTGCCACAGGCTTTTGAAGCTGTAAAATTATACATATCGATCTATTTTTTTACTTGTCTATACTACTGACAGAAGTACCCATTTAAGATATTGTTTGAAGAAACGAAAAGGAAAGTGTTCAGTGATCCGTTTAGTTTGGCTTTTAGAGTTGTTCGTCGTTTTTCTTCCTTATGTTTTTGCTGCTAATGATGTTGTCATCAATGAGATTTACTATCATCCGCCTGAAGACGTGCCGACGGAATTCATCGAACTTTACAATCCGACCTCGAAAACGATCGATCTATCAGGGTATGCATTTACCGATGGGGTGGCGTTTTCTTTTCCGAGCGGAACAACTATTCGATCTCATGCTTATGTTTTAGTGGTACGGGATCCTTCTCATCGGGCTTGGCGGAATATTTCAAAAACCGGTCCTTTTATTGGGAAACTTTCTAACAGCGGTGAATCGATAATCCTTCGCTCGCCCGATGGAACCATCGTTGATAGTATGACTTACAGCGATGATCCGCCCTGGTCGCGCGGAGCGGATGGATATGGCGCAACGTTGGAACGTATTTCACCGAACCTAATGACAGATGACCATCATTCCTGGCGTGCTTCTCTCCAAGATGGAGGAACTCCCGCACGAGTGAATACGGTGAATGGAACACCTCCCAAACCGACCATTGTTTCCTATCAACTCGATCCGCCGTATCCATCATCTGCAGATGCGGTGCAGGCCGAAATATTCTTGGACGGTTCCGACCTTATCGCTTCCGCTTCTTTACTAGTGGAAGTGATTCGAAACACAACAGTACGAGATACATTTACTCTTCCAATGTCCTTTCGTGAAATGGCAGGCGATATCAGTGCTTATTATGCCGAAGTTCCCAAGCAGCCGTCTCAATCGTTAATTCGGTTCGGCTTGAATGTGAAGTTACTCGATGGACAAGAAATTCGGTTGCCTCATGTTTCTGAGCCGCGTCCCTTTGAAAGTTACTTTGTGTATGATGAGATCCCGGCTCGGCTTCCAATTTTATGGATGTATCCCGGTATCGCAACGCATATCCAGAATCAAACGATGATGATAAGCGGAGCTGTGTATAAGCCTCTCGGAAATGAGCCGGTTCTTGTTCGCGATGGGGCGCGTGTTATCAATTCGCGTAATGGGCAAAAAATAAAGTTTATCAAGGGAGAAGAACTACTTGGGAATCGCACACTGAATATTATTCCTGAAAGACCTGGAGGCGGTACCACTGCCGGTCCGCAATCGCCTCATGTGGAGCAACTTTCATTTCGTATTTTTGAAGACTTTGGTGTCTTGTCGCTGCAAAGTGAATGGCTGCGAGTCATCGAGCGCGGCAATCACACTCAACGGATATATGTGCAGCAACCAAATGAACAATTTCTTCGCATCAACAACCGGGATGCGGACGGCAACATCTACAAAATCGCTTACAACGAACCCGGCGGTTATTCCAAAAAGACCAACCTCGATGAAGGCGATGATGATTACCGGGAACTCTTTAAGAATGTGAATCGAAACAACCGTACGAATCTTTCCGAATCGCTGCGCAAGTATCTAGTAATCGATGAAATCATGGGATATGAGGTCGCTTTGAATTTGATGAGCCATTGGGACGGCATCAAGAACAACATGTTTCTCTATCATAATCCTTCTCCCATTGATCAGTGGGAAATCATTCCTTGGGATTTGGATAAAACCTTCGGTTTTACTGATTCCGATCCGATGTTCTGGAAAATGCCGGTCGATTTTCCACTGACCGGCCATGCGCCCGGCTCTCCGGAATTGATCAATCGGAATCTGATTGGCCCCATCAGCCGCCCGTTTCATATGGATCCGGAACTCCATCAGGAATATGTACGCCGGGTGAAAGAAGCATTGGACGGCTTATTTTCTGAAGAGCGCATTGGCGGAATGATCGATGAAAAAGAACAGTTGCTACTCGACGATCTGGATTTGCTCGAATCCTATACCGGCAGCACTCGCCGTACCCGGCGTAACCAAATTACGGAATCGTATGACACCATGCGTTTTTTCCTCCACAATCGCCATCAATTTTTACGGACACATTTTCCGACTTCATTTATGGCAGAGCGGATTTTGCCGCGGAATACTTACCAAGCCGGTTCGACAATAGTGGGGATTCAAGTTGTTGTTCAATCCATCGAGGAAAAAGGAATATTTGCAACAGTAAAAGAAAACATTCCGGATCGATTTTCCGTATCCAATGTTCGTGCGAACACCGGCATTGTATCTATTAGTTCCAATACGATTACTTGGAGTATTTCCGATTTTACCGGTGAGGCTGTTTTGACCTATGATTTGACAGCTCCTCTTTCCAATCCGCCTTTTAAAGCAACCCTTGAAGGCACGGCTGCCGATAGAGAAACGGAATATCCAATCGCCGATTCGGAAATCCAATATTCGCTTCCAAGCGGTGGGCTGGATTCCGATTGGGTTGTAGGCGCCGGTCTGTGGGCTGTAACGGACGGCGTATTGACATGTTATTCGGATTCCAACACTGATCCGAAACATGTTTGGGTGGGGCGAAATTTCGGAACGGGGGATTACACCGTCAAAGCCGATGTGCGCATGGTGGATTGGGAAAATCAAGATCTCGCTCGCGCCGGTGTCGCGGTTCGAGTCAATCCGAACGATGGGGAAAGGGGGTTGAATCTTCTTTTCCATAACGATACTGGCAGCGTCGATCTTCTCAACGATCTGGTTGCGTGGGGAACAAACGGGGATTATTCGTGGGAAATCGGAGAATGGTATACCATGATCCTTCAAGCCGAGGGCGCGCGGTTGCTGGGGCGCATTCGGAAAACAGGAGCCAATGAAAAACCGTTTCAAATCGTCTGGGAAGATCCCCGTTTGGCTCAACGATCCCCCGGGTATCCTGGCCTTACCGGCAGCTCGCTGAATGGATTGACATCTCAATTCGACAATTTCGAAGTTCTCGTCAATGGAAAAGTTGTGTTTTCCGATACCTTTGATTCTGAAACGAAGGTGATGAGATGGGAAATTTATTGAGAATAAAGAGAAGGGGTACCTTTTTCAGATACCCCTATAATCGAAATTTAAGAATTATTAAGTTAATAAATCATATAATCGTTCACGGATACCGGCGGTTCTTCATTCAATGCATAGGCAAAAGCCTGCGCCATAAGTTGGCGGCCTTGGCTGGTTAGAACGGCAAATCCCGTATTTTGCAGGAAAGCGCCAATTCGCAGTCCGGGAACCGTTTGACCGTTGACGGTTTCACCGGCTTCCACTACCCACAGCCTTGCGCGGTTGGGGGCTCCTGGTGCAGTTGCCAGGACTTTTACACCTGCCGGAGGGTCATCCATGTGTCCCATCCACATTTCTTCTTCGAATGCGGTGATTACTCCCAAATCGAAACCTTCCGTGATCGGATGGCTATTGTCCACGATCTCGATTTCGGTGTCATCCGCCGTCCCGAATCCTTCACCCGGTTGATTCAGGAAATCATCGTACAGATAGGCTTCCGGTGTGAATATCGGAATTTCACTGTCAACATGATAATTCATATTCCCGACGTTTCCCGAACTGACAGATTCCGCCACGATCAGGAAATCGGCGCCCGTCAAATCACCGGGCATTTCATATCCAGGCGCATTCGTGTCATCGAACTCTTGCACGGTAGCTCCGAAAACCGCTTGCAGATAAAAACTCATCAAGACTTCGGCTGTTATGTTGGCGCTGATCCGCCGGATAAGATATACCGTTTTCCCCGACGGCTCTTTTCGGATGCCCAGGACAGCGTCTCCACTCGTTTGAATCGGAGTATCCGAACCGATTGTCATGGTTCCTTCAAAGGTAAAGATATTTGGATCGGGTGACGGCGCGACGGCCGTATAACTCAATGTTGCTTCTGTTCCCGTGACACCACTGAGATTCCAAGAGATACTGCCATCCGAATTGACAGTGGCATTCCCATCGGAAGCATTCAAGTCTTCCACGGAGAAACCGGCAGGTAACACTTCAAGAACGTTTACTGCTTCGGTGATACCAGCTTGAATATAGGCGCTTAATTCCACTGCCGCTTTCGTTTCTCCGGGGTCCAATAAATTATTTGGAATTGTTCTTGTAATCATACCATGTAAATCTTGACTATAGGTGCTCAAATCGAGATTGGGATCATTGGTTATGGCAATCCAATCGATACTAGTGCCGTCTTCACGATTGCCGATATAGAGAGCGTGTTCACCAACGGAGAGTTCAAACGGGCGGGGATCAAGAGAGGGATCCTCGCTGCTAGTCCATTCGATGCTGAACTGCTTTCGGCTGCTCACCCCCCACCGCGATGAATCATCCCCAATCGGTGGAGCATCCACTTCGACGTGAAACGAATCGCTGGTTCCATCTTCCGCACGTACATTGCCGAAGAAATAATAGGTTCCGTCTTCGGGAATATTCAAGACAAATTCGAGCAGCGTGTCATTGGAGTATTCGTCCATCGAAATGAGGGTAATTCCGCTGCGAGTGTGCGGATCGACCATCAAACCGAAATCGTTGTCTCCAATCGGGGTTGCCCATTCTGCTTGCATGACCGTGGGTAGGAATCGATCCACTTCAAAGGACTCACGCGGTTCGATTTGGGGACTTTTCGGTAGGATCGTGTCCGCTCCGATAAAACTTTCTGCGTTCGAACCGTCATTGAATGTTCCCTGCCATACGGCGGAAGCTCCATTTCCAAGTTGTATATCGTAAGTAAGAACTGCTTCTCCGGATAAGCCGGTCAGTGTCCAATCGATACTCCCATCCTCATTCGTTGTGACACTCCCTGTTGAAACATTGACGTTCGAGATCGTCGCGCCTGGGGGAACCACTTCATGAACCGTGGTATCGGCAGTTTGTCCCTCGCGCACACTTGCCGTGACTTGTATGCCGGTAAGGCTGGCACCGGCTTCGAACTCTTCTGTCGGGAGTGTGCGATACACATTCAGGGGCAATTCTTCAATAGATACTTCTTCAAAGTCAAATAATCCAAAATCGGTCCCGGTGTTCGCGGTGGCGGCCAATCCTGCAAAAACCGTATTCTCGAACGGAACCACTTCGCTTTGGAGTAGGACTTTTTCACCCGCTTCATTGAAGGTATACAGATAAATGCTGTTCCCCAGCTTTTCCAGACGTATTCTGCCGGTATGATCCGCTGTCAATCCGCCGGGATCCGTTTCTCCATCAAAAACCGTTCCGCCGCCTTGGATCGTACGGAATCTCGGATGCACGGTGAAATCATCCCCCAATAAAATGGAAACATGGGCCGCATCTGCATCCAAATTATGACGGATCATCAATCCCCCTTGGCCAATTCCAGCCGGGATAGGAGCGCCTTCAATGGCGAAACTGCCATTCATTTCCTTGTACACGAAATGAAATTGATCGGTATAACTTTCATCCCCGATGGTTTCCCCCACTGCATCAACAGAGTAGATATCACTGTCGGATTTGTAATCTGCAAAACCGGGGATCGCCGGTTCTCCTACATCGACATGATTGTCAAAAATTCCAATTGGTTCTTGTGCAATAGCTGTTACGCTTCCTAGGAGAACAATAAGAAGTGACAAAGATAACCTCATAATTCTTTCCTCCTCTAACTAGAATGTTTTAAAAATAAACCGCTTACGAATTCCATCTATTGTAACATATGATGGTAAGATTTCTCAAGGATATGAACTTTTATAACCGCTGTGCGTTTCTTTCCATCGATGCTACCATATTCTCATCATACTCTCTTATAAAAGGAGACTGGAAGATGGTGACCGCATTCATACTCATCAACGCCGAACGCGATCATATAGCGAGTGCCGCGCAGGAAATTTTGAATCTAAAAGGCATTGCGGAAGTCTATAGTGTGACAGGAGATTGGGATCTCGTGGCAGTGGCTCGTGTCAAACAAAATGAAGAACTCGCCAAACTCGTCACCGATGATATGATCACCGTCAAGGGAATTACGAAAACGACGACCTTGTTCGCATTTCGCCAATTCAGTAATTACGATCTGGATCGGATATTTAATATCGGTGGCGAATCGCTTTCTTGATTTAATCAAGAGCAAATTATCCCAATTTTTATTTGTGAGAAGAACAGGTGTTCCCGCCTTTATCAATTGTAGATAGAACAGGCGTCCCCGCTTGTATCGATGAGGCAAACGAGACGCTTGCTTTACCCGATAGAAGTTCAACACTGCCTCGGGAAGTAAACGATATTGTCAGTCAATTTTGTACGTGGAAAGGATAATTATGCGAATTCATTTTCTTGGCGCCGCCGGTGGTGTAACCGGTTCGATGCATTTGATTGAAGTCAATGGGAAACGAATTTTATTGGATTGCGGACTCCATCAAGGTCGGCGGGAAGAATCAAACAAGTTGAACCGTAATCTTCCCTTCGCTCCCGAAAATGTGGATGTCATGGTTTTGTCACACGCCCATATCGATCACAGCGGCAATATTCCTTTGTTGTGCAGAAAATATGATGGCGATATCATCACGACTCTTGCTACGCGGGATCTGTGTGCGGTTATGTTGATGGACAGCGCCCATATTCAGGAAAAGGATGCGGAATTCTTCAATAAAAAGATCGCAAAGGATCCCGGACAGCATATCCAACCGATCTATGGATACGATGATGTAGAGAAATGTTTAAAACAATTCATCGCTCTCAACTATGGACGCCCGTTTCCTCTGATGGATGGAGTGACAATGACGCTGTACGATGCCGGTCATGTCTTGGGTTCGGCCATCGTCGTGCTCGATATCGAGGAATCCGGAAAACAACGCCGGCTGGTGTTTAGCGGAGACATCGGACGCAAATATCTCCCGATTTTATGCGATCCGACATTGATCGATAACGCCGAAATCCTGTTGATGGAAAGCACGTATGGAAACCGGAAGCACGATCCCTTCGAAGTAGCGGACGACCGTCTTGCAGATGCGATCAATACCGTCTACAAACGCAAAAGCAAACTCATCATTCCTTCTTTCGCGCTCGAACGTGCACAGGAAATCATCTACAGCCTGAGAAAATTATTAAAACAGAACAAAATTCCCCGTATCCCCGTTTACGTTGACAGCCCTTTGACGGTTCGAGTAACTCAAATCTTCCGCCTCCATCCCGAATGCTTTGATGAAGAGATTTTGAGTATGTTCGATGCCCGTGAAGATCCGTTCGATTTTCCCGATTTGGAAATGATTAGCAGCAAAGAAGATTCTCAAGCCCTGAATGACCAAGACGGCCCTATGGTTATTATCTCCGCTTCCGGAATGTGTGAAGGGGGGAGGATTTTGCATCATTTGCGAAACAATATCGGCAATCCCGATAACATCATCCTCATTGTCGGTTTTCAGGCAAAGCACACGTTGGGAAGAAAAATCGTGGAACGCCAGTCAACTGTCCGCATTTTCGGGTTGGAGCATTCCTTGGAAGCGGAAGTACGGATTATCAATGCTTTCAGCGCGCATGCCGACATGAATGGGCTGGATACCTTCGTACTGGCGTCGAAAAACACACTCCAACAACTTTGTTTGGTGCACGGCGAAACAGATCAAAGTGAGGCGATGGCGCAACGGTTGCGTTCGAAAGGACTTTCCAATATACAAGTACCCGAACGGGGAGAGTACATTGATATTTAACCGTCCGTTTTCATGAGAACTTTCTTGTTCATTTCTTGAAATCGTTTTTTATACTCGGCTTCCCGCACCGCCCGTATTCTTTCTTTCTTGATCATTTCAAATTCTTCTTTACTGCCAGGCAGGAGTATCCCGTTCACACTACCGAGTTTTTTATAAGACATCATTTGATGAATGACCGATCGTGATTCACCACTGACCCGAATCGAGTTGTACAATGTTTCACGAATCTCATCTTCCGGGCAATATTCCGTTACTTCCGGAACGGTACACGAATGATCGCGAGCCAGCTTTTCCAATGCAAAGCGGGTTTCATGAGGATGATTGCGGCGGCATTCCGTGATGATTTCCGAAATCGATTTTTCCGGGGACCGAAAATGGCGTTGTTCACGAGAGGCCTGTAAGAATAGAGGCAGCAGCATGTCCAGAGAATCGATCATAGGAAAACACGATAAGATGTCACCGGCGGACGCATCTTTTTTCTTGACGGTTATTTTATCGTAAAAGATTTGAGGGGAGTCCAGTGTCCCTTCATAGGGGACATTGCCGATCCAAAATTCAAATCCTTTTCCCGAATTGGAGCGAATATGGAGGAACAATCCTTCCGCTTGCTCTTCTTCTTTGTCTTTCAACCGAATCGGACCAATAGAACTATTGATATAGGAGGAAGCCGCTGAAAAAGATTTGCGGTTGTTGATGTACTCAAGAAGAGGCGGAATGTAGACGCGAAAGTTCATGAGCAGTTCATAAAAATCTTCCTTCCAAATTCCTGTTAAATGACCGTTTGGTGTTTCCGGTTCGATTCCAAAATCCAATCCATTGGTTGAACAACCGTATGGCGCCAAAAGCAATCCTGAGGGATTATCAATATTTTTCTTTCGTTCTTCTTCCATCCAATCAAGGCGGGCTTCCAGGCAGGACATGATTTCTTCATCCTCGCCATGATCAATAAGGTATATGGCATTGGCTAAAGAAATAAGAGTTGATAATACGGCATTGTTCGGATTGACGCGATTGAAATATTTGCGGATATGCTCCGGACGGGCGACATTGATACAGTCGATGTTTTCCTCAGAGAAAGAGGGGACACCTTCTTCCACGATATATTCTTTCAAGAGAATATTGTATACAAGTCCGTAATTTGGGGATTTTTCCAAATACAGAAGAGAAGCCACCGTTTCCCCTGGCTGCAACTGAATGATCGAGGGACCCAACGATGTCGAGGGGATTCCATGAATTTTGTTGTTTTCATAGTAATAATGAAACGCCCTTCGGATTCCCGGGAAGTTCAAAAGCGATTCCATCGTGTTCAATTGGGACGTTGAAGACACCGGATCCGCAAGACTCGCTAAAGACACAACATGATTCAAATGCGAATCCACCACGGAGATCCCTTCCAACGAATGAAGAGGAACAAAAACCGGTGTATTTCCATGAGTTAAGATCATTTCAACAATACTCCATTTGCATTCTCTCTTTTGCGACATTTCCTCTAGCAAAAAGAGTACCCATTGCGGGAATACTTTTCACTGTTTACATTATCGGACTGATTTATCTATACTTAAGAAATTTCAAGAAGTTGGAGACAAGGAAGAGATTGTGAGAAAAATGAGTGTCAATTTAATAAAGAGAATCAAATTGCAAAAGGAGTAAAGAATAAAAGCTGTGTCACGAGGGTGGACTTGTAGAGTGCGCTTCGTTTTGTTTGAGAAAGAAAATGGAGAAAACAATCACTCCTTTTTTCTCCCATTTCTCAAAGTGAGTTTACAACAATGCTTTTCCTATGATAAAAATCACCAATAAGAACAGCAAAATGATCATGCCGTACATAACCGTTTTTGCCACGGGTTTCGGTTTTTCTTTGTTGAGGAGTGTTTTCAAGGTTGTAAACCGTGCTTTGGGATGATCTTTCGATCGCCGGGGACATACACCGAACATGATGGCTCTCCTACAGTACGTCTTTTACCCTCTATTATCTACATGGATGACACAAATAAGAAAGGGAGACATCCATTCCTACTCAATAGCAATGAATTATCCCCATTTTTTTTGATGAATCGTTTCCTTTTAAAGGAGTTTTTTCGATCAATAGATTGACCAACTCGAAACACTGACAGGTTCAGGAACAGCGGCGGAATCGAACAATTGAGTTGCCATACCGTCTTCATCCCCGAAATCGGACAGACCGACTATCGGGAGCATTGTCGGGAAGATATTCTGCAGATCGGAAGCATCATAGATATAAACCATGTTGTTTGAATCAGCAGGACCGTTGTGATTGGTGACAATGAAACGCTCCGTTTCATCTCTCAAGATGGTGAAGTTCCATACACCACCCATGAAATCAAGACTGAAATCAAATGTGCCTTCCACTTCACCTTCAAAGGTAATACGGTCGACGGTCGTTCCATCCGGATTGGCCAATAAATAATCCGTGCCTTCGATGAACGCTAAAGACCGGTATCCCACTTCCGTCGTAATGGAATCGACGGGTGCGCCGCCCTCTTGATCATAAATATTGATGACGTTTTCTGTATTGCTGGGAATAAAAATTCTGCTGTCCGGTAATTCCAGCGCTTTGCCGTATCCGCCATTGCCGTTTGCTTGTGCGGTATTGGATACTTCGAATAAGGTTGGTTCACTGATTTGATCACCGGTAAATTGATAGCGGAAGAGATGAGAAGGCAAAGGCGGCGGCGGTTCATTGCTCATGATATACACTTCATGAGGATCATAGCTGCTGACCCATGTGCCTTTGGTCACTTCTTCCGGTAACACGAAAAAATCCATGGAACCATCCGGAGCGATCCGCATGATCTCGCCTCGGCCTTCCGGAAACTCGACTGCTTCCGTCGCGGAGGTCGGAACTCCAGTGATTCCCACATAACAATAGCCGGCTGGATCGAACGCTACCCCTAACGGACGCCGGCGACTGGTGTCGCCAAGTTCCCACGTGACTACCTGAACGACGGTCGCTTCCTCTTCACCGAGTGAAACTTCGATCAACCGGTCTTCCGCCGCGTCACACAGTACGACGTTTCCCGGTGTAAACGGAGCTGCGCTGACTGCTGTGACAGCGAGGGCTGTCAACAATACAGCACCAAGCAAAGTTTTGATGTTCATGATATGATTCTCCTTTCAAGAGCATGTAGGTGTCGGAGCCAAGAACACACTGGCTCCCGCTAGAAAATGATCTGCCTCGAATCCGTCTAGTACAAACGGATTCGAGGCGGTTTTTTTTCTTATCCGAATCGCATGATGTCGCCATTGGAATTGAGACCGTTTGATGGCATATAGGGAGCCAAGTCTCCGCCGCCGGCGGCTTCGAAATCACCGTCCGGACCGAAACTCATCAATGCCCATTGGCCGTTTGGAGTGCGTTGGTTCTTGAAATGACGTCCTAATGCATTGGGATTACGGTAGTTGTCGGCAAAACCGGGTTCCCAATAGGGATACGTATTCACGATTTCACTGGTCTCGATCTCGATTCGATTGAACTTGTCTTCCGGAATACTGCTCATATAGGAAATCGGTGTAGTCAATTGGCTCATACGCTGGTAGCGTGACATTTGGCTTCCTTCGCATGTTCCGGTGTAACATCCGCCGGTGAATGTCCGCGGCGGTTTGTTATAATCGAGCGCATACATTTCAATAGCGGTGCCGATATTGCGCATGTCCGCTTCCGCACCGGCTACTTTGGCGCGGACTTGGGCATTTAAAAAATTGGGGACGGCAATTGCCGCCAAGATACCAATGATTGCGACAACGATGAGTAACTCGATTAACGTGAATCCATGATTCATGGATCATTGCTCCTTTCAGGTGGATATTCGTTCGTATAAAGGATTTCAAATCTTTTATGCGGATAGAAGTTCTGTATGTGACTGTCGTGGAAACGCTAGAATAATGGTGAGGACTCTTTATTACTAGGAAACCAACACTTTGTCTTTTTATAAATGTATAGTTGACATCGTTTTTTTGTCAACTGTGAGAATGAAACAAAGAGATTTTTCATTATTCTTATATATCGAACGATCCGTTTTCTTTTCCTATTCGCAAAGAGCAAGCCAAAATGATGGAAAGAAAGATTCTTTCCAAATCGTTGGATAAGAATGTTCATTTGAGAAAGAATATCACGATGAATGGATCGTATGAAAAAGGAAAGGTGAAAAAAAGAAACAGGATTGGGAATTTCCGTAACGGATATGCTGTAAGCCCGTTTATCGAATTTGCATTCCGGTAACATGAAAATCCATGGGTTGAATGTTCACTTGATCATTTAAGCGATACGGCGAATTTCCGAAATTGACAGTGACCACAACTCCATTATCGAACTGAGTTTGCTGCACATCACGATCCTGGGTTAAAAAGCGGTGATCCGTCATTTCCGCATATCCCACCGCCCGCACAACACGGCAAACATTCTGGTAACTTTGCACAAATCGTTCCCGGTTGTTTTCCCAATATTGTTTTTCGAACATAAACATCGGTGGTGTACCATATAGAATATTAAAAAGATCTCGTTTATCCCACAACGACGGTAATTTATTGTTGTAATCTCCCCAATACCACTGCGCCACCACGCAATCGTGATACACGAGTTCCCACAACGGCAGACGGTATTTGTGCCCAACTTGAAATTTTTCCACTCGTTCCGGAACTTCCTCCCATCTTTGCCGCATATTCCGGCCGGCATCCGGTACCCGATACGGCCCCAGACTCAGCATCCCTTCGAAATAATGCACGAACGGCACGGCGGCGTCATGCCCCGTTTCACTACCGGTGACTAACTTCATTTCTTCGGAGATATAACGCAGAAGTTCCATCTTCCAATACTTGCTTTCGCTTCGTGTCATCGGATGATCGGGATGGTAGCATTCCCGCCATGGAGAAGCAGTGGTCGTGTCGATGAAACGGCATTGATAAGGATGGTTGTTTAATTCTTTCGGAATTCTCTGTCGGGCATATTTCAATGCCTGCTTGTCACATAACACACCGCAAGGATACCATTCCCCATCCTTTCCTTTCACGCGCCAGCCTCTGCGCCAGTCGCCGTTTGCATCGAGCATCAAGTCGTCCGGCCAGGCTTCGGTTGTCCAGTCGGGATGCACACCGCGTAGATACTGGAAATGATCGGGATTCATCGTATCTTGGTAAATATCGTAACGGCTGGTGAGGATGCCCATGTCGTTCATGGCTTTAATTACCTCGGGGGATTCACGATTGCTCCATAAGATACGATCGATCCCCGCTGATTTCATTTCCTTGACAATTCCGAGCGCTTCCCGTTCCCAACACCAAACATTGACCGCTCCGATCAATTTGTCGACATTTGGATTTGCCTGTTGTTTTTCCTGAAGGGTTTTCAACAAACCATGCTCTTTCGCATACTGCCGATAGCGTTTGCAGATGGCAACATGACCGCCTTGATCAAAGAAGACGTAACGAATCTGACGGTTATAGCCGAAAAGACGTTTCTGTGCTTCCCATTCCGGACCGATGCAAAGATTGCCATCCTGCCTCCCAATGCGTATGGACGCGTCGTCCGGTGTTTCGAGAATAGCCATATGTCCTCTCTTTCCATCCGTAACTCCCCAAAACGGCATACATATTCCGTGTCCGCCATAAGCGATGAGTCTCCTGGGTGAGATCGATGGATCGTCGACCGGATAAGAAATTCCTTCATTCATCGGAACAACAAGATAGGTTCCCGCATGACTCACAAAGGGATACGGATACCGAATGGGCCATTGCAGTTCCCCGATTTCACCTGCTTTTGAAATGGTGAAAAGGAATTCCGGTTTCTTTTCATCAAGCTCTAGGGTCGTTGTGATATTATGTGTGGATTCAATTTGTATCTGTCGAACTTCGATTTTGCGTTCACTTTTTTTGATATCTGTAATGGCACAATCGGGATTGATACATTGTTGCTTCCAAGTTTGTCCGGTGCGTTTATCTTTGACCGAAATAGTTCCATCATCAGTATGAAAGTCCAGCAAAAGAAATGAATTTTCGAGTGAAGCTACCTTCGGCATGGATTGATCGCGAATCGTTTGTATATTTCCAGACTTCGCAAGGCGGAAATCATCCACCCAAACGGTTGCCTTGCCTTCTCCGATTACACGAGGATAGATGGTGGCAACGTTATCCGTGGTGATGAAATGGGAAAAGACGGATTGCCAGTCACTCGTTCCTTTCCGGCTTTCTGCGGCATAAGACCAATCAAGGACGTTATCCTTTTCATCGAGCGTAACCACGCAGAGAGTCGCAGAACCTTCTCCCTCGATTTTCATCGCGGCGTGTAAGATGAATAAATCCCCTGGCTTGACCGGGATGCGATCATGGGGAGAGAAACTCCAATTCTCTTCACCGTGATGTACGATCTTTACGGATTGATCTCCTTTGAATGCCGTCTGTGTTTCAAGGGTAGCCGATCCTGCATTCGCTTCTCTTGTCCAAAGGGAACTCCAATTGGAAAGTGTATTTTCGAAACAATCATTGAACAACTCGGATTCTACTGTTAGGAGCATCAAGATTGATAAAAGAGATTGTAATGTCATAGATTGTAATCTCACAGTCAGTTTAGTGAAATTTTCGATGATTATTCAACCGGTATTGTGCCTTCATATTGCATTACTGACAACCTATAAATCCTTATTAATGGTACTTGAAATGATCCATATTACAGAATTCTTTACTTTATTTGAATTGTGTGTAATAATCTATAGAAATTGTTGATTGATCTTACGAGGTATTTCAATGCCTTCTCTTAATAATCTTCAAGATTTACGCAAGATTTTAGGACGTCTTAACGCAGAAAAACCTGCAGGTACAGGAATGTATGAGGGAGAGACAAAACATCAAGAACGAGAAAGTGGAGATCTTACAAAAAGGCTTCTTCTTGAAATTGAAAGTCAACAAGGCAAAGCTAGAGTTCTTGTAACTGGCCAGATTGGTGTAGGAAAATCATCTGAATTATGGTATTTTTTTCGTCAGAGAGTTCTTGAAAAACAGCGTGCTGGATTTTGGGTTTTTTGTGACTTAGAAAAAGAAGAGCATCCTGAACGTTGTGGTGCAACCGGTGTTTTTTTAACGATTTTTAGGGATTGCTGGAGTGCTTCAAGGAAATTAACAAAAAATTTGGATAGGCAACCAATAGAAATTCGTAATAATTATTCTCGATTACAAGATGAAATATTAGAACGCTTAATCGATTGGTTGCAAGGAGAAAAAACAAAGGATAATCAGAAAGCGATATTCAGTTTTGGTGGAATGGATTTTCCGATTTATTTGAATGATAAAATAGGAGCTGTTGCTTTGATCCTTGGTAAAGCCGCTCAACACGAAGCTGTTTCAGAGCGTTCTGAACGATTTGGATTGGCTCCAGATAGTTTAATAAATCTATTGAACAGATTGTTAGGATGGCTCAAAGATATACATCGAGGACGACCACCCGTGCTTATCGTTGACCACGTTGATAAAATTCGGAATTCATTATCTGCAAAAGAAGTTCTTATCGAAGTTGTTCCTCAATGGCAAAGAATAAATGCTTCAATAATCATGACGGCTCCATATGAATATACGCTTGGTGAAATGCGATATTCAGTCGAATCATATTGGGGAAAACCTTTAATGGTTTATCCTTTGGATATTCCTGAATTGGACGGTGATAACATTCCATCCATTTATGAGGAAATTCTTAAAAGTTGTGAACTAGCAAAACTGATTCCTCCCGAAAGTCTGAAATTATTAGCACATTACAGTGGTGGTATTCCACGAACTTTTATCCAATTTTTGATTGATGCATGTAAGGAAGCACACTTATCTGGCCATAAACGCATTGAAATCTCGGATGCACAAGCTATTATCTACAATGCACAAAGAGCTTATCAAGATTATGGTCCAACTGAATTAGAATTATTGGATCAAATAGATCAAAATAAAATTGGACTAGGCGCAGCTGCCACTTTATTGCGATCTCCGATTGGATTACTTGTAATGGAACCTGATAAAGGCGAGCAACCTTTACGAATTCATCCTTTATCTGAAAAAATATTGCAACGATATCGCATCAATAAAGGAGAAAAAGTAGGTTAGGATGGCTACAGCGGAACAATTTGCCAAATCGATCTTGCTTGAAAAGCGAGGGATCCATGTTCTTTTATGGAATAATCAAGATGATCTTGTTCGTTCGTTGCTTGTTATGTTGGCAGTTTTAAAAGACCTTCCAAAATATCCCTTATTACTTTCTTCTTCAAAGGAAGCTAGTCGCCTGCTTCGGCCAATATTTGAATTACAATCTACTTCGGAAGAAAAACATCTTGAGGAAGGTTCACTTCTACCAGTTCGAAATGATTTATTAATCATCTTTTTACAACAAGCTACGAGTCATTCTATTGGTCCATGGCTTAATGGGTGGCGACGCGCTCTTGCGGAAGAACCAGGATCAATATTAGTCATTCGAAATGCGGATTTTTCTGATTTCCAACGTTTTGCACCTGATTTGGCTTCGTTTTTCGGACCGAAAATTCATGATTCAGCAACTATGCTTTCAATTTGGAGAGAAAAAACTGCTAAAAAAATAAAAAGTGTATTGCCTTATCATTTTTGTACGATTCTGGATGAGCTTCCAGGTCAATCTCCTTCGAAAAAGGAAATTGACCACTGGTTAAAACAACATCCGCCATTGACAATGGATATTGTAAATGAGGATTAGATGTCTGATTACATTCTTGTTTCCATCAAAAATATTTTCAGTAAATGCCTGGAAGACTGCGCAGTTTTTCATAGACCTGATTCAGACGGAAAACTATTTGAATCCGAGGTAATTCACAAGGAAAACAAAACATGGCTTGTTATTGCTGCGGGTTTATGCGAAAGTGAAGCCAATAAATGGTTTTCTGGTCATAAAAAGCGTGCCGAAAATTCAATATTTCCTATTCTTTTTAAACAGCGTTGTGAAATTTCAATGCTATTTGTCGTAAGAGCTTACGATGGTAATTCAATATATTCAAATCCGATGAGACTTATCGTACCGTTTGCTATCCAACAACAAATTCCCTATTTAGAAATGAGTCAAGCCTATGTTCGGATTTGGGGAGTGCCAGATAACTATCATAATTTGATGAATTTGCGGTGGGAATGGGATACTAGACCAACAAAAAATTATCCCTATGAAAAATGGCTTAGAAATTGGACGTACGATATTGGTTTTAATCCAGCTCATCCTCCCTCACACTTACATATCAATACAGAACGCCTTGATCCTTCGAAATTAAGAACCGGTGATTTATGTGAAGATCTACGTCTAGCTATTGGAAACCTTAATCCTCTCTCTTTTTTATTCTCGCTAGCTGTTTGGTTGCGGACGCTGACTTAAAATATTTATGTTCAACCTAATACAAATACCAACGTTGAACTTGAGTAAGTGCATTGTCAAGGATACGAATATTCCCCCAATAGGTTTCGTTGTTATACGCATATTCGTAACTGGCATAGAGCCATTCCTGCGCGCCTTGATATCCCGGTTCGTTTTCGCCATCCGAATCGTTGATGGAGATATCGAAACCATATGTTTCTCCTTGCGCGAGTTCCCGTGTGGCCATATCCACTTCCGCTTCCACCTGCCAGCCGCTCCCGTCTTCTTTGAGTGTAGATGTGATCACCAGCCAATCCGCAAAAGTATCCTGATTGCCGAAAGTCATATCCGCATTGACGCTGATCTGCGGAGCATCGGTCGTGCTGCGGCTGTTATCATGATCGATATAGATTTCCGTGCTGTCATCTTCCCACCAGCTGCTTTTGGCCGCTAACGAAATGACATCGTCCACGACATCGACACTGATATACAGTTTCGATCCGTCGTTTTGCAAATGAACGGTGGCCGTCAAATCTTCCGGCGTAGGTAATTGCCATTGGCCGTAAAATTGGGCGTGAACACCGGGACGTTCTGTCGAACTGCCGTTCCAACTGACAGAATTTGCACCGGCAATCTCGTCCGGATTGATTACACCATCGATGGTGACAGTATTCGATGTCAGAGGAACGTCGATAAACTCGATACCGGAAGGAATGGGCGAAGTGCAGACGATATCGTCGATATAAAACGTTTCCGGGCAGTCTCCACTCTCGATGCTCCCATCGCTTTGAATGATGCCCTCCACTATGTTGATGTACCACAGATTACTGCCGGTAGGAAGAGTGAGATTCACCTTGGTATCATTGATGCTGACCGTTGTCGAATTCCCATCGTCTGTAAACACAAGATGATTCCAATCGTTGGCTTTCAGAGATGGGCCATCGACACCGGTTGGATTGTCATTCGTGATGACTCGAAAATTGCTTTCCCCAACGATCATTTCTACTCCGATAAAATTGTCTTTGACCAGATCCGAACCTGGCAGGACGGACAGATAGATTGAATTCGCCTGCTCGTTGAGACTCATTCCGTAATCGAGGTCATAATAGAACCACATACTGACTGTGCCGCTTCCTTCCGGAAGGACGGTAGGGTGATGGGCACCTCGGTTTCCCATTACATCCAAACTGAAAGTCAGAGATGTGTTCAGCTGGTCATCATCATCTGCATCCGGTGTGTGGTTATAGAATTCGCCAACAAGGACACTGGATGCAAAACCACTGGCACGATCTTGATCTTCCCATTGGAATGGCGCCCAGGAGACTGAAGTCGGTACACTTCCATACCAGAAAAAAAATGTTCCATCCGCATTTGCCATTGAAAGGGATATGGAGACAAAGATCGAAAAAAATACAAGACAAATGAATGATTTGGACATGATTGATCTCCTTGTTTGGAATACGATTATAAAGTGAGTGATCATTTCATCTTACCATGGCTTTAAAGTGATTTCCAGCGAAATTCCGAAAAAGTGAACTTATTTTAAGGACGTATTTTGATGGAGATTGTTGAACGAAAAATCTGAAATGCTCGTATTTAATAAAAGGATGGAAAAGGAAGGGAGGAAATGATGAATCAAGACCAGCCATTGTTTTTATACGAGGAAATTCTGTTACTCGCTCTTCGTGATAAAGAAGGGACAGTGGAAGCGGGAAGTATGTATCCCTATGCCGTCAGCGGCGGTATTCTGGCGGAGTTATTGCTGCAACGAAAAATTCGAGTCGAAGATTCGAAGAAAAAAAAGGTGGAAGTGATCGATCGAAAACCGCTTGGCGATCCCATCCTCGATGAATGTCTGGATAAAATTCAAACCGCAAAGCGGCCGAAAGGATTGCAGCATTGGGGCTCTCATTTTGCTCAACTGAAAAAGTTGAAGCATCGGGTGGCGGAACAATTGTGTGAACGCGGAATCTTGAAATCGGATGAAGGAAAAGTATTATTCATATTCACACGTCAAATCTATCCCGAGATCGATCCAAAACCGGAACGGGAAATCGTGGATCGATTGAAAAAGGCTATATTTACCTATACAAAAGAAATCGAGCCGCGCACGGTGGTTCTTTTATCCCTGGCAAACGGAGCGGATTTGTTGCGAATGGTTTTTGACAAAAAGAAACTGAAGGCCAAGAAGGAACGGATCAACAAAATCATCAACGGGGAAGTAATGGGGAAAGCCGCCAAAGAGGTGATTGATGCGGTTCAGGCCGCTATGGTAGTTGCGGCAATCATCCCTGCTATTGTTGTCACTTCTTCGGCCAATTAATTTCTAGAGGCTATCGCTTTTGCAGCCAAACAAAATCAATCCCCAACGTATTCCCCCCGCCTCTCGGCCGTGTACCTTCAAACCGTATCGTCAATACCTGCTCTCCTTTTCGCAGTTCGACATCTTGTGAGGAAACAATCCGATTCAATGTGCGATATGGAACATAGAGATTGGCAACCGATTCACCGGATTCGAAGTTGAGTTGTTCTCCGTTCAATTGCACGGAGAAAGTACCCACATTTTCGTTTTGAACTGTCGCGAAACGAATTTTATATCTTCCTTCCTCCTCGATTGGGAGTGCCAAAGTCAAGTTGTCTTCTTGATTCTGCGGATGCCAAATCATCGCTTTTCCGCCCGACCAGATATTGTTTTCATCGAAGGTAATCTCGGCAGAACCCCGAAGGATATTTTCGGTTTGATAGAATACGGAATTGTCCGCACCCATCCGGGCTTCCGGCATCCAGTTATTCGGTAAGGAAAGTGGACGAACATCTTCATCCGTGATCGGCACATGATCGTCCATCAAACCGGGGCGGCCGTAATGATAACCTATGCGCGCATAGGAAACACCGGGTGTGCGTTCATGACTAAAAAGTTCCATATAAAACGCAATTCGTTCTTGAAAGGGCAGGGGATCGAGAATGTGCCAACGATGATTCGTAACGAATCCGCGATTCGCCGGGCCATCGTTGCGAGGCTGGCCGAAATAGGGATGGACGAAAATCTCGGGCGAAGACCAGGCATAGTTGTAATAATCTTCCGAACCGGTTCCGAATGTCGAAGGACGAACATCATCATCTACAAAGATTTTTTCATCCCCTTCTCCCCACCAGCTGCCATACGGCCATGGAATCGGATTCGGATTGAGCAGCATAACCGCCGATCCGGCATACAATCCTTTTCCATTCGCAATCAAATACGGTAGATCTTGTACCGCGCGGTTGGAGGCAACCAGGTCATGATCCACACGCCAGCGGGCGCGAAAATGCATGGATTGTTCATTCCAATCATAATCCATCACACGGACATTACCGGAAACGGTTACCTGTTGATCACCGCGATTGTCGATCTTGATCACCGCCGATTTGGCAAACGGCATGATGTAACGGCAAGTCATGGTTCCGTCCGGATGAACGGTGAAAGGAACAGAGTTGAAAGGATTGATCCCCGGCGCCGCTCCGAAGAAATCACCGATCGGGCATTGCACTTGGCCCCAAGGATAATCGTCAAAGGTGATATGCAGGATCGTTTGCCGCAGCGCTTTGTCCAAATCACCGGCGTATACTTTGAGGGTTAAACACTCAATGGCTTTTGGACCTTCTAAATTGAGTATTTCTTGTGTCTCTTTCGAAGAAACCACTGCTGCAAGGGGCGTTGTTGAGGAGGATGCATACTGCCAATTTTTATCGGGATCCTTCAAGATTTCTATTGCTTTAAGAATATTGTCTTGATAGGTTTCAAAATCACCGGGTTGAAAAGTTGTGACCTGTGCTTCTTCTTCATACAAGCGAATTTGGATCTGATAAAAGTGAATACGTTTGACATGCCCTCTCCAGACAATGCGGCACCGTTTTTCAAAGGGAATGGGAAAATATCCGGCATTACGCTGCTGGAAAGTACCGCTGAGATCAGAAATTTTCATTTGATTTTCTGCAGCAATTATCTTATATGGATTGGAGAGAAAATCCTGTGCCGCTCCATGGAAAATGGGATTTGGCGAGCTGTCCAGATACATCCGGATCGTCCCCTCAATGGCCGCCGTCCAAACACGCACCAACGCGCCCGGCCCTTCCACATCGCAAATGAGATATTCTCCGACACCGTCTTCTCCTGGTTTTTTGAGTACTTTTTCGAAATTGGGAACCGGCTCACCGCCGAAGCCATCGGAATTGGCAAACCAATCCGGTCCGCCGGGCAGTGTGCTGCGATGGTCATACGACGAAAATTGAACCGTTTCATACATGGGATCGGGAAACTCGATCAAATGATTCATATCGGCCATTTCATCAATCAAAGAACCTGTCGTTATCGGTTCCGCCGGCGCCAACATTGGAAAAAGACTCATTACGAGACAAAAAAATAAACTTGAAAAAGTAACCATCATCTTCCCTTTTGTATTCATTTTTGTATTTGTAGGGATAAACCTATGTGTTTCCCCCCCCTTAAGTTGTATTCCCGATTTTTCTTCGATTCCTAAAAACACAAGGGCACGTTCCAAACGTGCCCCTCCAATGTAAACCATTACCGGTTTGAAAACAAGAAATGTTATTCCGTCACTTTCCCGGTCGCCGCCCATTCACAGCTGCGGATAAGAAGCGTTTTGTGGATCGGATTCATGATCGCCTTCCGGTCATGTCCGAAGGCATCGTGGACGACTCGTCCTTCGCCATAGGATTTGGTGAAGAGCAACGGTTCCGTCTGCTTGCTCCAATCCGAGTCGGAAGTCACGAGAACATTGATTTCACCTTCGCCTTGCAATTTCGCATAGAGCTCGTCGAATATTTTAAAGTCTTTCAAACCTTTCGTGATCGGATGGTCGCTATTGGCGATATCGGCATCAAACTGGCTGCGGGGACCGTGTCCTGAGGTTCCCATCACCCAATGCCGGCCGCACAACTCGCCGAACTCTTCCCATTCTTTAAAAGAAGCACTGGCGAGATGGGTGACGACAAAGCCTTTTCCACCTTTGACGAAGTTCAATAGATTTTCTTTGGCTTCATCGTTGATAGGTTTATTCGAGCGATTGTACATTGTGAAGACAATCACCTCATAACTCTTCAAAGCCTCTTCAGATTCTAGAATCAAAGGATCTTCACAGACTTTCACCTCGAATTTCCCCGAATCGACCAGCACTTCCCGCGTGGCTTCCGAATTTTCCCGCCAGTCGTGGAAAGGCGCCACATCGTCACCGGTGATGAGTAGGACTTGAATCTTCCCTTCACCTTCCGCTGCGTAAACACTGGAACCGATGGTCAATACCAATGCCGCAATAACCCAAAACATGATTTGCTTCATAACGCTTCACCTCGAATAATAAAATGGATTTTGAGTACTATACGGCAAAAAGGAAGATGGGTGAAGCGGTGCACAATCCACTATCCCAATACTTCACTGACGGGACAAATAAGTTCTGGAATGGCTAGTGGAGTGATCGTTTGTCCTGAATCGGCTTGAAACCTTTCTCCGTATTCATCCTCATTGGGCTGACGATACACTTCGAGGCATCGCTCGGCCAAATTCACGATCCACAATTCTGGAATCTCATGCTTCGCATAGAGCGGAACCTTCCTTTTCTGATCAAATTGGAGAGATGAATCCGCCACTTCGACAACTAGCAAGACATCGTCCGGTTCAGGTAATTTTCCCCGGTAATAATCCTCACGCGGTTTCAATAAAACAATATCCGGCTGCGGTTCGGAATAGTCACCCAACACCAGAGGATTTTGCACATTGACGAAAACTTGATTGCCCAGATGTTGCGTAAAAAATTGGTTTAGGAATAAAACACAGCCGGCATGGGTTCGGCCAATCGGTGTCATTTCTATGATCTCTCCTTCAATCAATTCGACCCGGTCGTCTTCGTGATAGATTCCTGATTTTCCAAGTTCTTCGAATTCTTCGACCGTGAGTGGTTTCTTCAAGGTATTTACTGGCATAGGCCTACTCCTTCTTTTGATGAAGATGTATTTCTTTCATCCGATTATTTCTTCAACGGACAAACATACTTCTGGAAATGCCATGGGGGAAATCGTTTGTCCTGCATGATATTGCTTGATCTCTTTATAGCGCTCACCTTCCGGGTGCCGATATACTTCGATTTCTCGAGCAAGCAAATTGACGATCCACACTTCCTCTATTCCGTTTTGGGCATAGAGAGGAACTTTCCGGTTGCGGTCGTGATCCAATGAGGAGTCTGCCACTTCAATGATAAGTAAAGCGTCTTTCGCTTCAGGATGCTTACTTCGGTAATAATCTTCGCGATATTTAAGAACAACGATATCCGGCAGCGGTTCTGACAAGGAATCGAATCGAATCGGATTTTGTCCGCGAATAATGGCTTTTGAACCTAAGTGACGGGAAAGAATTCCATTCAGATAATCGACGCATCCCGCATGATTGCTTCCAATTGGAGACATTTCAACGATTTCCCCCTCGATCAATTCAACCCGATCCGTATGGGAATACACTCCCATCTCTGCTAATCGGTAAAATTCATTCACAGTCACTGTTTTGTTAGTGGTTTGAACAGACATCTCTCATTTCCAATCTACGCCCTTGTGAAGTAGCGTATTCCTAGACGGATTAAATAATACTTTTACCTCTTTATTCAATTGTACCATTATTAGAGGAAGAAAAAAAGAAAAATGGATCGAACAACCTAATCTCTTACCTTGTAATAGTCCCAAATCTCTTCTGTTTCCACTGATTGAGTCTCTACTGTTACTCGATAAGCTATACTTTGATCCTTGGGTATCGGAGGAAGAGACCAAACCGCCTGTGTGCTTTCTTGTTGGTTACTGATTTCAGCAGGTCCAATGGCTTGGAATGGTTCGCGCAAGCCGGTTTGGATTTCCGCTCGGAGCGACTTCCACTTTATTTCTTGAGGAAATGTTGCGATGATTTTCACTGTATTGGTTGCAGAGGGTTTGGAGGGGGAGTGAGTCACTTCGAAAGTAGAAAAAAGATCGTCTTTTTTGATTTCTTCCTGCTCCCATCCAAGTGCAATCTTTTGTTTTTTGTTGATGACTGCCTTATTGATCGAATCGGCATATTGCGCCAGCCCCATGACTGAATTGTCAATTGGCTCCGGATGAGGCAGACCGATGGCGTGGCCGATTCCTTCGTGATATACCACACAATCCGTTCCTTTGATCGGTACTCGCCAGCCGTCCGCCGTCACCAGCCCGAACCCCATATGTTTTTCCGGCCAATAAACTGATCGTGCTCCGCCGCAACGTGTTCCCGGCCGGTCTTCGCCTTGATCGTTGACATATCCTTTACATTTTAAATGAGGGGGAGGGAAAGGACATCCTTCACCGCTGCAGGTGCGTGTCCAGTCATTGTAACCGGGAGAAAAGTTGTTGTCCGAAAAAACGAGAATGATTGGGAATGTCCCTGGCTCGAAGGTCAAACGACCGGAATGCCACACTTCATTGATGATATGCCAATAAAACCGGTTCACATCGTCCTGCGGAAATCCCATTTTTGTAGCCGATGCGATAAACGGCGAGGGATAAATCGTGTACCTCAATTCCGATTGTCCGCTCAATTCACGCGCATGAAATTTTTGGACGCGCTGCATGTGATATTCAATTCTAGTTCGCCAATCCTGTAACGGTTCTCCATCGAAGGGAACATAATAAACCGTTTGCACATCGATACACTGGATCGAATCCGTGGCCCCGAAAACATGAATCCCTGTTTCAGATTGTGTCTCGCCAAAGGTAGTGAATGAAGGAATGAACAACAAAACGAAGATAAAAGTGGAATGTAGAAATACAGTCATGATACTTCCTTTACGCTGTAAACTCGATTTATGCAATTAAAGTAGAAAATTATATCCATACCGGTTCCAATTATTGAGGTATGGCCTCGGAAACACTTAGGTCTATTTTTTAGATCGAGTATAATGTTTTATCAGGTACTCAAGGAAACGATTCCCTTTTCACGATTGAAATCTCCTTGTTAGAAAAAGATTATTTTTTAACCATTGTGAGCCATTTTTTTGAATGGTTTCGTTTGTGCATAGAGAAACTGTTGCGGAATTAAACCTGTTATTTCAGATTTTTATGAAAGATAGCCCCGATAAATTGGTAGTTTTTAATTGACTGTTCAGTTTTGATGGATAAAATAATAGCCAAGTAATTCAGTGTTTCTTACATGGATTTGAAATTGTTTTATCTGTATGAAATGTGAATTTTAGTCTCTCTTCCCAACTGTTCTTGATCAGGATATCGAAATAGTTGGATTGAAGTTGAACCATCTTTCAAAAGGATGGGGAATAAGGAGAATCATTCAATGCGAACTTCCTTTGGCAAACCGGCTCCTCCCTCGGATGATCGCCGTTGGAAAATCATCGGTGCCACGATGCGCCGGCATGGCTTTCAACCTCACGCCCTGATCGAAGCGCTCCATACCGTGCAGGAAACCTTCGGATATATTGATGAGGACGCCATTTATTTTGTGGCAAACTCTCTGCGCATTCCTTTGAGCCATGTCTACGGAGTGGCAACATTTTATCATTTCTTCAATTTGAAGCCGCAGGGTGAACATACCTGCGTCGTTTGCACGGGAACCGCCTGCTATATCAAGGGCGCTTCCGATATTCTCAAAGCCATCGAAAATGAATACAGCGTCAAAGCCGGAGAAACAACGGAGGATGGAAAACTTTCCGTCTTGACCGCACGATGCATCGGGGCTTGTGGAATCGCCCCGGCCGTCGTTTTCGATGGAGAAATTGCGGGAGAAGTTACCCCCGACGATGCAATGAATCGAATCCGGAGGTGGATTCAACAATGACACCGGAAGAACTCTATCAAATCGCTGAAGAAGAACAGGAAAAACAAAAACAGTATAAACACCGCTTATATTGTTGCACCGCCGCCGGCTGCCTTTCTTCGCACGGAGATACTGTTTTGGAAGCCCTGCAAAGTGAAATCAAAGAAGCCGAACGGGAAGAAGAATGCCTCTGCAAAGGAGTCGGCTGTATGGGACTTTGTGCCGAAGGTCCCCTCGTCTATGTCGAACCGACCGGTGTTCTATACGGAAAAGTAAAAAGTGAAGATGCCAAAGAAATCGTGCAAAGTCTTGATAATGAACCGGTTTCTCGCTTGATCTCCCCGCTCGATATTCCATTTTTCCAAAGACAACTGAAAATTGTTTTGGAAAATTCCGGCACAGTCGATCCGGAACGCATCGAAGATTATATTGCGGCGAATGGTTATGAAGCATTGGTTATTGCTTTAACTGAAATGACCCCCGGAGAAGTGATCGACGAAGTCTTCAAGAGTGGCCTACGAGGCCGTGGCGGCGCCGGATATCCGACTGGCCTGAAATGGAGCACGGTTTCCAAAGGTGTCGGTGACACCAAATATGTCATCTGCAACGCCGACGAAGGCGATCCCGGCGCATTCATGGATCGCAGTGTTCTGGAAAGCGATCCGCATCGCGTGCTGGAAGGCATGGCTATCGCCGCCTATGCGGTCGGCGCCACCATGGGCTATATTTATGTTCGTGCCGAGTATCCTCTTGCCATCAAACGCCTGCAAGCCGCTATTCGCCAGGCGGAACGTCTTGGATTATTAGGCAATCATATTTGTGGCACGACGTTTAGTTTTACGATCCAAGTTCGCCTTGGAGCAGGCGCTTTTGTCTGTGGCGAAGAAACAGCGCTGATCGCCTCCATTGAAGGAAGACGAGGCCAACCCCGCCCTCGCCCCCCCTATCCGGCGGAAGATGGATTGTGGGGATGCCCCACTTTGATCAATAATGTCGAAACATTTGCAAATGTCGCGCCGATTATCCGGAAGGGTGCAGAGTGGTTTTCGGCAATCGGAACGGAAAAAAGTAAGGGAACGAAGGTCTTCGCTTTAGCGGGACGAGTGAAAAATACCGGCCTGATCGAAGTCCCGATGGGGATTCCTCTTCGGGAAATTATCTTCGATATCGGTGGCGGAATCCCGGAAGGAAAGCAGTTTAAAGCCGTACAAACCGGTGGCCCCTCGGGTGGATGCATTCCCGAAGCACATTTGGATGTCCCCGTCGATTATGATTCCTTGAGTGAATTAGGTTCCATCATGGGCTCGGGCGGAATGATCGTGATGGACGAGACATCGAACATGGTCGATGTCGCCCGTTTCTTTATGGAATTTTGTATGACAGAATCCTGCGGGAAATGCGTTCCCTGCCGCGTTGGGACAGCACAAATCCATGACTTTTTACAGCGAATATTGGATGGGCAAGCCAGACCCCACGATCTGGAATTGCTCGAGAAACTATGCGATATGGTGAAAATGACAAGTTTATGCGGGCTTGGACAAACGGCTCCCAATCCTGTTCTGAGTACCTTACGCTTTTTTAAGGATGAATACTTGTCCTATGTTGTCACAAAAGAAAGTCCTGCCGGAGAGACGGAGATGTCACCCGGGAAGGAGGTCGTATCATGAATCCGTCAGTCCGCGTAAAAACCTTTAAAATCGACGATCGCGATGTCAGCGCCCGCGAAGATGAAACAATCCTTGAAGTGGCTCGTCAAAATGGAATCTTTATCCCCTCCTTATGTTACATGGACGGTTTATCGGCGATTGGCGCTTGCCGTCTCTGTATGGTTGAAATGAAAGGTTCTTCCAAACTGTATGCTTCATGCGTGACACGGGTCGAAGAAGGTATCGAGGTCATTACCAATTCCAAGCGCCTACATAAATATCGTTTGCGAATTTTGGAATTTCTGTTCTCCGAACGAAATCACGTTTGTTCCGTTTGTGTGTCCAACGGACATTGCGAATTACAATCCTTGGCAGAAAAATTGGGGTTGACCCATGTGAGAGTACCTTACCGCTATCCCATACAACCGGTTGATGCATCTCATGAACGTTTCGTTGTCGATCACAACCGCTGTATTTTATGCACTCGCTGTGTACGCGTTTGTGATGAAATCGAAGGCGCTCATACTTGGGATGTCATGGGACGCGGAGTCGAATGCCGTGTCATCACTGATTTGAACAATTCGTGGGGAGAATCGGAGTCTTGCACCAGTTGCAGCAAATGTGTTCACATCTGTCCCACCGGTGCATTATCGGAGAAAGGAAAATCCACGGCGGAAATGAAAAAGAAACAACAATTCCTGCCCTATCTCACCTGGATGCGTGGGAGGGAAGGCCGATGAGTAAAATTAAATTTGCTACGGTTTGGCTCGATGGCTGCTCCGGCTGCCATATGTCTTTTCTCGATCTGGATCAACGTCTGATTGAATTGGCTGATAAAGTGGAGGTCGTTTATAGCCCCCTTGTCGATAACAAGGAATTTCCACTGGCCGTTGATGTCACCCTTGTGGAAGGGGCAGTAAGTACCGATGAGGATCGGGATAAAATTATCAACATTCGCCAAAAAACAAAAACACTTGTTTCACTCGGCGACTGCGCCCTGACAGCGAATGTCCCTTCGATGCGAAATCCTTTTTTGGTGAAGGACGTTCTCGATCGGGCGTATACGGAAAATGTGACCATTCAGCCGCAAATACCTCAAGAAGATATTCCCCATTTGCTTCCGTATTCTCGCCCTGTTCATGAAATCGTCTCCGTTGATGTGTTTATTCCCGGATGCCCTCCTCCGGCGGATGCAATTTACTTCGCGTTATGTGAGTTGCTCGAAGGCCGGAAACCGGATTTAACCGGTAAAACACGCTTCGGAGCATAGAATAATGATTGCTCAGAGTACCCAGGAAAAGCAATAAAGGGGTGTCCAAGGCAAGTCCCGTTTGCCCTGGTTTGTGAAAACACGCTTGAGAGCGTAGGAGTATTACTATGGCACAAAAAATTGTTATTGATCCGGTCACTCGTATAGAAGGCCATTCCAAAATTACTATTCATCTCGATGATGATGGTGTTGTTCATGATGCTCGATTCCATGTTACTCAATTTCGTGGCTTTGAAAAATTATGTGAAGGCCGCCCGTTTTATGAGATGCCTTCCCTGATGGCGCGTGTCTGCGGGATTTGTCCTGTCAGCCATCTTGTCACTTCCGCGAAGGCTTGCGATGACATCATGGCGGTTCGAATCCCTGATACCGCTTTCAATCTTCGACGTATTCTGATTCTGGCCCAAATGATTCAATCTCACGCGTTGAGTTTCTTTCACCTTTCCTCCCCCGATTTGTTGTTGGGCATGGATGCCGATCCGGCGAAACGCCATATTTTCGAAGTGATGCAGTGCCATCCCACCTTGGCCAAAGACGGCATACGTCTTCGGCAATTTGGCCAGCAAATCATCGAAATGCTTGGCGGCAAAAAAATTCATCCCGCTTGGGTGGTCCCCGGTGGAGTGAACGAACCACTTTCTTCCGAACTACGGGATAAAATCCTCTCCATGATCCCCGAAGCGCTGAGCATCATTCAACGGACTTTGGGCTGGTTTAAAAAAACATTAGATAAATTTAAAGAAGAAATTCGAACCTTCGCCAACTTTCCTACTCTCTTTATGGGATTGGTCAAACCGGACGGAGAACTTGAAACCTATCACGGGAGCATTCGACTCGTCGATGGAACAGGCAATATCGTTGCTGACCGTCTTGATCCCAGTAAATTTTATGAATACCTTGGTGAAGCAGTCGAACCTTGGACATATCTCAAATCTCCCTATTACAAACCGATGGGATATCCGCAAGGGATTTATCGAGTCGGTCCTTTGGCTCGTTTAAATATTATCGATAAATGCGGGACTCCCTTAGCAGATCAAGAATGGGCTGAATTTCGTTTGTTGGAGCGGGGTTCGGTACTTAGTTCATTTCACTACCATTACGCCCGTTTGATCGAAATTCTTCTCGGGATCGAACGCATTGAAAAAATCCTGAACGCTCCCGATATTTTGAGTACCCACGTTCGCGCATATGCCGGCCCGAATAATCGGGAAGGGATCGGAGTCTCCGAAGCTCCCCGTGGAACTCTCTTTCATCACTATAAAGTCAATGAAGAAGGGCTTATAGAGTGGGCCAATTTGATCATCGCAACCGGAAACAACAATTTGGCGATGAATCGGGGGATTCTTCAAGCGGCCAAGCACTTTGTCGATGGCAAAAACATCAAAGAAGGTATGCTGAATCGCGTGGAAGCCGTCATCCGCTGCTATGATCCCTGTTTGAGCTGCTCGACACATGCCCTCGGAAAAATGAAACTTCATATTCAACTCATGGATATCGAAGGTAAAGTGATGGATGAACGGAAACGGGAATGATGAATCGAACTGTGATCATCGGTTATGGTAATCCCCTGCGAGGCGACGATGGCCTCGGATGGTTTGCCGCTCGCCGACTCGAGGAGATATTTCCTCATGAAAATGTACATATAATAACTTGCCATCAACTCACTCCTGAACTTGCTGAAGATATTTCACGTGCCGATCTTGTTCTTTTTATCGACGCTTCAATCGAGGGATTACCAGGATCGTTCAATGTGTTGGCTCTAGAGGCGGGTGACGACGACTTGATATCCTTGACTCACGATTTTACTCCTACCTCTCTTCTTACTCTTTCTAAGTTTCTTTATGGAAAGACACCTGAGGCCTATGTATTATCCATTACGGGAGAATGTTTCGATTTTGTCGAAGAATTGTCTCCCATTTGTCTCTCTTCTTGCTCTAAATTAGTGACTTGGGCGCAAAATAAAATAAGACACATTGATTGTAGTTGAAAATTTCCTTGATTCTACGATAATTTCCCAATAATCTGAGTTTCTCAATTTTCAATTTAATCCTTTCATTTTGTTCAATTTACATATTGTTCATTCAGTTAAATTCTACTGCAATCCTCGAAATGTAACGTTTTTTGGTATCAATTTACTTTACTCGAACTCACAAAAAGGTATAATCAACCATATTAATTATTTAAATGGTTTGTTGGAAGAGTCGGGAGTCGATTATGAGAAAACTGGCTTTGGTTGTCGAAGAAGACAACATCGTTCGGTCACTTGTTACACACGTTCTCAATATCTGTGATTTTGAGGTACTGCATGCAGAAAAACAAACAACAGCAATTGAATTATTTTCCCAATATGAACAGGAAATCTCATATGTTTATATTGATTATAATCTGCGCTGTGGGAATGGTTTGAATCTTTATCGATCGATTCGGAATCGAAATTCTTCTGTTTTTATTCTTCTGTCAAGCGGACTTCCGGATAATGGTCTTTTAACCTTGAATCAGGATCCCCATGGCCAGTTCCTTTTAAAACCATTTTCTTTGGATTCATTCATGGAAACGATCAAGAAGAATATTCTTTTCAACGAACAAGTGAAGACGACATTTTCTAATCAAATTTTGATTTCTGCATTGATATGATTGGTCTTTCATTTTTGATTTTGGTTTAAGACCTTATTGTCTTGGTGAGTTTTTTGTGACCTGAATAAGTAGAAAAGGCAAAAAAACAAAAAGATCGCTTTCAAATGAAAGCGATCTTTTCATCAGCATCGCGACACCTTCCTCCCCAGCTGCTGTTTTAGTGGTCCCCAGACCTTTCAGTTCAGGTCCGACGAAGTTTACATTTCGCGACCCTGACACGTTTTCCCTTAAGCGCTATTTGAGGCGTCGCACAAATTCGACTTTCGCACTTGCGATTCATTGAAGATAATAACAAATTTTTCCCTTCTGGAAAAGGTATAAGAGCTGAAAATTTCAAAATTTTCTGGACTGGAATCCTCTATTTAATGAGGTACAGGGGAAACGATTTTGGTTAAAGGAAGAATCATCATAGGTATTTATTGATATAAATTAATCTTTATCATTAAAGTGTGCTGAAAAATATCATCCAATTGCTGTATTGAATCCCTTGCCTGATAAGGCGGTTTTTTGGTAATATGCTGTAGAATCACCGATTTGTATTGTGGGGAACAGTAGAGATCAACGGTTTCAGCCGTTTCTGCAAAAAAGACTATGTCACCAAAAGGAGGCAGCAGCATGGCAGCATTAAAAGAAAAATTAGCGCAGATTATTCCCGGTTTACGCGAAGAAATGGGTAGTATCATCAAAGAACACGGGGATAAAGTGGTTTCCGAAGTTACCGTAAGGCAAGTCTATGGGGGGATGAGAGGTGTTCGTGGTCTGATTTGCGATACATCCTCCGTCGAACCGGACCGAGGATTGGCTATCCGGGGCATTCCTGTTATGGAGTTGCGAGAGAAACTCCCGGAAGAAATCTTGTACTTGTTGTTGACCGGTGATATGCCTGATCAAGCGGCATTGGAAGATTTGAAAAATGAATTGAGCCAACGCCGCGTGGTTCCCGAGTATGTGTGGAATGTTTTACGGGCTATGCCGGCGGATTCTCACCCTATGGCGATGTTCAACACCGGAATCTTGGTCATGCAAAAAGAAGCGGAGTTTGCAAAGAAATACGCCGAAGGGATAAAAAAGACGGAATATTGGGAACCTTCCTTGGAAGATTTACTCAATATTGTTGCAAAACTTCCGGCACTTGCGGCAGGTGTTTATCGCATTCGTTTCAACAAAGGTGAATTGATCGAATCCGATCCCAACCTCGATTGGGGCGCGAATTATGCAAAAATGCTCGGTCTCCCCGATCCGAATGGCGATTTTACCAAATTGATGCGACTGTATCTTGTCTTGCACTCCGACCATGAAAGCGGAAATGTTAGTGCATTTTCCGCTCATACAGTCGGCTCCGCTCTTTCTGACTTATACTATGCTCTTTCAGCCGGTTTGAACGGACTTGCCGGACCGTTGCATGGTCTGGCCAATCAAGAATGTCTACGTTGGGTTCTCATGGTCAAGGAGAAATTCGGCGGTGTTCCCACCGATGATCAACTCCGTGATTTCGCTTGGGAAACACTCAATAGCGGACAGGTCGTTCCCGGTTACGGTCACGCGGTACTCCGTGTTACCGATCCCCGTTTCGATGCATTTCTTGATTTTGGGAAAAAGTATTGCGCGGACGATGAAGTCTTCCAGATTGTTGCAAAAGTATTCGAAGTTGTTCCAGGTGTTCTACAGCAAGTCAAAAAGATCAAGGATCCATGGCCGAATGTTGATGCCGGCTCCGGCGCTCTACTTTATCATTATGGGCTTACTGAATTCCCCTATTATACCGTCCTATTCAGTGTTTCTCGTGCGTTGGGGATTTGTTCTCAAAACGTTCTTTCCCGTGCTCTCGGCCTTGCAATCGTACGTCCGAAATCCAGTACGACGGAATGGATCAAGAACAAAGTCCAATCGATGTAATTTTCTATTCTTTTGTATTTGATGAACAATTCGGGGCAGCGTGTCAGCTGCCCCTTTTTGATTTCCAGAATGATCGGTTGATTTATTTTAAAATTGATTGAGAAATGAAACTCTCCTATCTGGGAACTTGTCTAAATTTTCCTTTTTAACCTTCTCCACTCCGCGTTCCGGTGTCATCATATTGAGAGGAAATATAGAGGATAGTGAAACAAATATGGACATACAATCGATTGAAAAAAAAGTACAGGACGGTGGAAGGATCGGAGAAGAGGAAGCTCACTTTCTATTTCATACACCCAACATCCATGCTCTTGGACGAATGGCTGAAGCCGTGCGGCGGCGTTGGAATGAAAACAAGGTCTATTATATCGTCAATCGGCACATCAATTATAGTAATGTATGTATCGATTCCTGCAAATTTTGCGCTTTTGCACGCAAACCAGGAGAAGACGGTGGTTTCGAGTATTCTCTTGATGAAATGCTGGTGCGGGCAGAGCAGGGAGCCGCTGAAGGGGCAACGGAGTTTCATATTGTTGGCGGCCTGCATCCTGATTTGCCTTATGAATATTATCTTGACTTGTTGAAACAATTGAAAATCCAATTTCCAGCCATTCACCTGAAATGTTTTACGGCTGTTGAGATTTCGCACATGGCGCGTTTGTTTCATCGAAGTATCGAACAGGTTTTACGGGATTTGATCGATGCGGGACTTGGTTCATTGCCGGGGGGAGGGGCCGAAATGTTCGCACAGCGGGTGCGGGATATCATGTGTCCGGGAAAATTGTATGTGGATGAATGGCTTGACGTGCATCGAACAGCCCACGCTTTGGGATTACGCAGTAATGCTACGATGCTCTATGGGCATGTGGAAAAACCGGAAGAAATCATCGATCATCTTGCCCATATCCGAGTGCTGCAAGATGAAAGCGGCGGCTTGTTGACCTTTATCCCTCTTCGTTTCCAATCACGAAATACAAGGCTTGAAGGGGTGATGTGTACCGGATTGAAGGATTTACGCGTCCACGCCGTATCGCGTGTTTTTCTGGATAATGTACCCCATATCAAAGCCTACTGGACCATGCTGGGAGTCAAATGCGCCCAGGTGATGCTGCAATTCGGTGCCGACGATTTCGACGGAACGGTGGTCGATGAAAAAATCGTACACATGGCCGGTTCGTCCTCCCCCAAACTGTTAAAAGTATCGGAAATACGCCGGCTTATCGAAGAAGCGGGTCGGGAACCTGTGGAACGAGATACGTTATTCAATCCTGTTTCCCGAGCGGAACCGCTACCCGCTGTCGTGGCTTAAATCTTAGACAATAATTTTGTAGAATAATGTATCTGTACTGTTTTTTTTGTGATCGTGGTTTGTGTCTTTTTAGGAGTAAGCGAATAATCAACACTCGAAGGAAATGAGTTTAGAGAAGAATGGTGGATTTGCCAGCACAGTTTCATGACATCGAATTGGTTATCCTCGATATGGATGGGGTCATTACCAGCGAAGAAGCCTATTGGGACAGTGCAGGACTCGTCGTTCGCGAAATTTTGGAGAGTCCGGCGTATTTGGGGCTTAGCCCACCTTATTACACACCGATTTCCGAAGTATTTTATCATAAATTGGTGGGAGCGGACCACTCCCGAATGCGTAAATATCTTCCAAGCGATTTAATCCGTCATTTCAAGTCCCGAGGCATCAATAGCAATTGGGATCTGGCCTATTTGACCGTTGGGCTTTATTTGGCACCTTTGTTTTCATCTACGTTATGCACCATCGCACGATATAGTAGGGTAGGAAAACGAGATCATGGCAAGTTTCATTCTGTAGGAGAACAGATACGGAATGAAGAGATACCCTCTTCCTTTGAGATCGACGATCAGAAAGTCGATTGGCTTAAGGAAGAACTTTCTCCTCGGTGGGATGATCTTTTGAGCAAAGCGGAGCACGGAGAATGGACAACCTTCCTGCGAACCGCTGATTTTCATTTGTGGGGAGCCTTTTATCGGAAACTGAAGTGGAGTATAGCGCCGGTTAGCAATATTACTCTACGCATCATCGATGATTTTCATCCGGACCAGAGAGGATTGCGGCTGCTTGACGAATTGAATACTTTGTTATGCCGTGAGCATTCTCATCGCTGGACGATTTTCGGGCGGAATACAGCCTTGTGGGAAGATTGCCGTGATCTGTTTCAGCGATGGTATCTCGGGCAGGAATTGTACGAGAAAATTTATGATCAACCTCTTCTATACGGACCGAAACCAGGTCTCGTGCATAATGAGGAACCCCTTTTCGGCCGTGAGAAAACCCATAGATGTTTAACGAAATTAAAAGATGCCGGACTGAAATTAGGCATTGCCACTGGACGTCCACGCATGGAAATCATGACTCCACTGAAGGAATGGGGCATGACGCATTATTTTGAAGAGGAACGGATTGTCACGCACGACGAAGTGGAACAAGCAGAACAAGAGTTGAAACAACGCAACATTGAAAAAAATATCGGAAAACCGCATCCATACGCATTTTTGCAGTCCATTTATCCTGAAAAATCAGCGGTGGAGTTGATAGAAGTGGAATCATCGCTGCCCGATGCCCATAAAATTCTTGTGGTCGGAGATGCACAAGCCGATATCTGGGCCGCTCAAAAAATCGGCTGTCACTGTGCCGCAGTACTTTCCGGAGCAATAGGAAATCAGGGGAAAAGATATTTGGAAGAAGCCAAACCGGATGTGATTTGCGAGACTATATTCGATCTGACCGATGCCTTGGTGGCGTTGAAAACATCCGGACGTGAATAATCGACTTTCTCTACAAGGATCATTTAGACACCGATAAACGGCGACATCGTTTTTTTTTGAATTCGGACAAAAATGCATAGAGATTGTATCAGGACTTTTCGTTCATCCTACTGAACAAACCCTTGCACAAAACAGATTTCTCGTTACTCTTCTAAGGGTTGTTTACTCGTAAAATGAACAATGAATACTCCTATTCCTTCCTTGATTTTATAATCAAAAAGGCTATCAATTTGATCGATTGGAAAATTTTATTCACAGAGGAATAAGAATCAGTGAGTAATACGCTTACAATAGGCATACCAAAAGGAAGTTTGGAAGAATCCACGATCTCCCTTTTCGCCAAAGCCGGATTCCGATTTTACGGATCCGAGCGATTGCTCTGGTTAACCTCCAATGATCCGGAGTTAAGGCCTGTATTGCTTCGTCCGCAGGAGATCCCTCTTTATGTCGCGAATGGCCGTTTGGATTGCGGATTGGCGGGCTGGGATTGGATTGTCGAAAATGAATGCGCCGAACATGTTCGATTGCTCGCCAATCTATGCTATTCGAAACGCAGTTTTCGGCCGGTACGCTGGGTATTGGCAGTAGCGGATGATTCGGGTGTTCACAAGGTCAGTGATCTAAAAAATTTAGATTATCCAGTGCGAATTTCTACGGAATTATGCAAAGTCACTGAAAATTGGTTGTCAGAACGGGGCATTATCGCTGATGTGCGATTTTCATGGGGGGCAACAGAGGCCAAAGTCCCACATTTCGCCGATGCGATCGTCGATTGTACAGAAACCGGTTCTTCTCTACGGGCAAACGGACTTCGCATTGTAGAAACCCTGCTAGAATCGACCACCCAGTTTTTCGCCAACAAGGATATTTATAAAAATGACGACTGGAAACGATGGAAACTGGATGGAATAGCCCTTTTGTTGAATAGTTGTCTGGCGGCCGAACGGAAAGTCAGTCTCCATATGCAGGTTCATGAGTCCGATGCCGAAATTGTGAAAGCCTTGATTCCCAGCGACGCAAATTTTTCCGTTTGGGATGGCCAGGATCACATAAAATTGTTGGAAATTATTATCGATAAAGAACAATCACGAGATATCATACCGGTTTTGGTCAGAAACGGAGCGAAAAAAATCTCGATAGCCTCGTTAGGGATGTTGTACGAATAAGAAACAACGTCAGAGAATCCTGATTGATCCCTTGTGATATTGGTTTTTATCAAATGAAATTATAATTTATTAGATATGCCGGGATAGCTCAGATTGGTTAGAGCGCCTGACTGTGGATCACAGAAACTCTCTCCTGAACCATTACGCAACATTTCGTAATATCCTGCAACCTACTGTATTTCCTCAATTTATATATTCCATTGTTCCACTGACTAAATAGAATCCTCAGGAAAGGAAAAGCAAATCCCTGTTCCGTTATTTTTTAGTTTTACAGATTTCGCACTTGCAACACCCAAAATTCAAAATTCTTTTATGAGTATGATCTCGACAAATAGAACAGTCCGTTAACCAAATCCGTCATCGATGAGAACCAAGAAAATATTGTCGCGGCGTTCAGCCACAAAGCCACCGAGAACGTAACCAACGCCACCAATCCGTTTGGTTATGATATAACTTTTATGTATTGAGATATTAGAAAAATCATAACTGTTTCCTCCCCACTCAATCGCACTGTGACCTTCGAGTATAACGCCTATGGTGATGTAAAGAAGATAATTGACCCTGCCGGGTGGGTGGCAGAGATGGCTTATGATCCGTCCACCAGCCTACTCGTGTCGGCGACATTGCCCACGCCACTCCAGATTCAGGCGAAAATAACTCGATTCTGTATTACTTCACCCCCTTCACCCGCAGTTTGATTCCATAAATCCCCTCACTCGCCGTAATAAAAAGCAAATCCTGCTCTTTCCCCCCGATGCACACATTCGCCGTCCAGTTTTCCGGCACTGCAATGTGTTCGATCTGCTTCCCCTCTTTGTCGAAGACAGTCACACCCCTTCCGGTTAGATAGATATTTCCTTGATTGTCTATCGTCATACCATCCGATCCCATCTCACAAAACAGTTTCTTGTTCGAAAGAGTACCGTCTTTGTTGATGTCGTACACATACGTTTTTCTCGCCCGAATATCGGCGACATAGAGTTTTTCTCCATCCGGCGTTCCGATAATCCCGTTCGGTTGCACCAAATCGTCGGCGACACGAATCAGTTTTTCGTAATTGGGGGAAAGAAAGTAAACGCATTGTCCTTCCTGCTCGATTCCGCCGCGATCCCAATACGGCCGTTTATAAAACGGATCGGTAAAATATACACCGCCGTCGGGACGAATCCACAAATCGTTCGGCCCATTCAGCAATTTCCCCTTGTAGTCATCAACCAAGACGGTTTTCTCACCGTCCATGCCGATAGACCATAGTTCATTCTTCTCATCCGCACAGGCCAAAAGGTTTCCTTCATTGTCGAAATATAGACCGTTCGACCGTCCGCATGGTTGAAGAAAAGTCGTCAGCTTCCCGTCTACACTCCACTTCATGATCCGGTCGTTGGGCTGATCGGTAAAATACACATTCCCTTCGGCATCGACCGCTGGTCCCTCGGTGAATTTGAAACCATCGGCAAGTTTCTTCAGTTCAGCTCCGGGAGCAAGGATACCGCTTTCCTCTTTCCCCATCATCGGTAGGGCAAAAAACACAAAAGCCAAAAGACAGCATAATTGTTTCATGATCGATCTCCTCGTTTGATAGAAAGATACAGCGATTACAGATTATCTCATTCATTTCATCCGATGAAGCCGTCTAATGAAGCCGTCTAAATATAGATACCATTCTCGGTTTTACATTGAATTTACTCTTTCCCAGATCAACTTAGCAACTTGCGTTTTTCCATAGACCTTCAAAGGCGGTGTGCTTAGCGTCAACAGGTTTCCGCTAAATTCATAAAACCGAATTTGATCCAGTCCTATCCAATTCGGAAATAAACTGACTTCGATGTGATGGGTTATTTGGTTATCGTGAATGGTGTACTTCCCGCAGTAGCAAAGGGTTTCATCGAATGCTTTTCCTTTTTCTTCCAGAGTTGCTTGGGTCATATCCGGAGAAGAAAACGGCGATCGGTCAGCTCGCATGAATGCGACGGACATATAACCGTCCAAATTGTAAAGAAGGTATCCAGTCGCATTTTCACCGAAAGGATAGATAACATTCCCATCATTATGGCGCAGTTCAAACGATACGAGCTTCCAAGTTCCGACAAATCGTACCATAAGTCCCTCCTTTTATTCCTAGATAAATAATTTACTCCTTATTGAACATGATTCGATTTTATCGATCAATAGGCATGAAAAATACTACTACGGTGGGTATACGAAGTGGTTCCCAAAAATTTCAAACCGAATCGATTGAGCGGTAATGTCTTTTCCCGTTTAACAGAAGGACAATAAGGTGAGATAAAAATTAAAGGACAACCGCACTTACTTCACATCGCCAGCCCCGGATTATAAATCGCCCCCAAAACAAAATACACAATCACCCCAATAATCGCCACCCCCAGCACGACTATGAGAATTTTCTGAGTTGTTGACATCTCCGTATCCGATTTCGTCAACTCTTCCGACGGAAACGCTTTCTCCCATTTGGACTCTGTCACTTTATAGGGTTCATACGTGGAATCGACTTGTACCGTTTCTTCTGTTTCCTCAACAGGCCTGCCTTCCCCTTCACCGGCTTGCTGCTCTTTGCGCATTTTTGCGGCTGCTGAACGCGAACGCTTTCTCTCTGGGGGTTTTTCCGGATCGACACCTTTTAATCCATCCCAAACCAGGCTTAATTTCGGATGGTCGGGTTGCAGTACTTTCACCAACTGATAATGATGCTTCGCATAGGAGTATTGATCGAGCGCACTATAACAAAGCCCAAGGAAAAAGTGCACATCCGGATTCTCTTTGTCATTCTCCAACGCGAGAGTGAGATGATCCAGCGCCTCTTCATGTTTTCCTTTTCGAGCCAATTCTTTCCCTTTTTCCAATAAATCCATGGAATTTTTTTCCTTCCTTGGGCAATAATATAATGCCGTCCCGACGGTGTTTCTGATGCGGGTAGCAAGAGTAAGCGAAGTCTACCCTTGCCTTGATGGCACTCAATCTCAAGGACAGGTATACACACTATCCTTGTTACCTCTTCCTCTTCCAAAGAATAGTATAGGATCAATCTTTTTTCCAGACTTTTTCATTCACGAGGTTCGGTGGCTTTTTCCCTTCAAAAAATGCAATCAGATTTTCCGCAGCGATCATCCCCATTTTCGTACGGGTTTCAAAAGTCGCGCTACCGATATGCGGAAGGAGTACTGTATTTTGCAATGAAATAAGTTCCGGATGTACTTTCGGTTCTTCTTCGTACACATCCAAACCCGCTCCCCAAATTTTTTGCTCTTTCAGAGCATCAACCAATGCCTGTTCATCTACAACCGGACCCCGGGCCGTATTGATCAATATCGCATGGGACCGCATCTGATTCAATTGGTCTCTTCCGATCAGGTGTTTCGTTTCCGGCGTCAGTGGAACATGAATACTCACGAAATCACTTTTTAAAAGCAGTTCATTCAATTCGACAAACTCTGCCTCATATGGATACGCTTTTTCAAACTCCTCATCACGAGACGCAGAAAAATACAGTATCTTTAACCGGAAAGCCGCTCCCCGTTCCGCAACGGCCTTTCCGATTCGCCCAAGACCAATAATTCCAAGCGTTTTTCCCGATACATCCATTCCCAAAAAATGGAGCGGCCCCCAACCGTTGAATTTCCCCGCACGAAGATAGGCGTCCGACTCAACCACTTTTCGCGCTGTGGAAAAAAGCAATGTCCAAGTTAAATCCGCCGTAGCATCAGTCAACACACCGGGTGTGTTGGTGACTGCGATCCCGCGCCGTGTCGCCGCTTCGACATCCACATTGTTGAAACCGACCGCATAGTTGGCGATGATTTTGAGTTGATCCGCTTGCTCCATCACCTTTTCATCGATCGTATCCGTCAAGATAGGAAGTATTCCATCCCGTCCTTTCACTTCTTGCAAAAGGACATCCCGTGGAATGACCTGATCTACCGGATAGACGTCGAATTGAATGCCTGCTTGTCGTAACCGGTCCAATGCCGGTTGGGGGATTTGCCTGGCAACAAATACATTGGGTGCCATTGAAGAACCTCCTGATTGAAAATGAAATCAATTTGTTCGTTGATCTATACGATACACGCTACGCCGTGGAGTGGAATTGTTGGAGATGGTTTTGGCATACTGTTTCATTTCTGCTGCCAATTCTGTCATAACTAGATAATTGTCAATGGTTCTCTGTTTATTAGTAACCACGCCGATGGATACCGTCATGATCGGATACTTCATCTCTTCCCCTTGACGATTGATGGAAACGATGAATCCTCGTTGCCGATCTTCTTCATCATATTGGTAAGGAATCAAGGTATCGAAGCTGTTTGTCACATATTCACAAATATCGTCCACGCGATCGTAATCCGTGATCATGATAAAATCGTCCCCCCCGATATGCCCGACAAAATCTCCTTTCTTGCCAAAGAGCGCCATCCCTTCGTTGAGAATGGTTGCCAGAATACGGATTACGTTGTCTCCTCGATTGTAACTGTATTTGTCATTAAACGCCTTGAAGTTGTTCAAATCCACATAGCACATGGCAACAGGTTGTTTCTGCTCTAGCCGTTTGGTGGTTTGCTCTTCGATATGAATGGCTCCCGGAAGACCGGTTAAAGGATTTGAAACCTGTAACCGTATATTCCGCCTCATACTGGTGTGGATTCGTGCGGCCAACACTTGAGGGGGAAACGGTTTGGCGACAAAATCTTCCGCCCCGGCGTCCAGCGTTTCGATCTCTTTCATCAAATCGCGTATTCCGATGACGATGATAATCGGCATCGTGTAGGTGAGTGGATTTTCCTTGAGTAATTGTGTAATGGCTATCGCTTCTTCTTTCAAGCCGTCCATGTCCAATAGCAACACGTTTGGAATATTGGCAAGAATTTGCTGTTGTAGACGACGGGAGGGATCATGCTTTTCAATGATGTATCCTATCTCTTGCAAGTAATCGAGATATTGGGCGTCATCGTCTGTTATTCCCACTGCTACCAAGGTTCTTGGGCGCTCAAGAACTTGTTTTTCCTTGGGAATGAACAATTTGTTATAGAGATTATGATTGGAATCCGCCATCTTTATAATTCTAGCCTTCATGATGCGATGAAGAATAATGAAATTTTAGTTCATGATTGAATCTGCGCACTCTTACTGCATTTTAGCCTTCACGACACGATGGTTGAAACTGTCCGCGATATAGAGATTTCCTTGAGCGTCCACTGCGATTCCCTTTGGCCGGTTCAAGGAACCTGGTGTGGAACCGAATCCTCCACCCTTTGCTACTTGCTGCCCCATCCAATCGTAACGGAATATTGTATGAGTTGTGGAATCGGAAACATACACATTTCTCTGCCGATCAACCGTAACATACGGTTCAATCCACAAAATATCGACATCGTTTTTCGAAACCCAGCCCGGATCGACCATCCATTGCTTGATGAAACGTCCCGCTCGGTCGAATGCCGCAACTCGTTTATGACCGACATCGCAAACATAGATAAAATTGTCCGGCCCTACTGTAATCCCGACCGGTTCCTGCAATTCTCCTCCTCCAATAAATCCTCCGAACGTTCCATCCGGATTGAACCAGACAATACGGTGATGACCCGTATCTGTCACATAAAGAGTACCATCTGGCGCAACATCGAGGCCTCGAGGTGCAAAAAATGGCTGGTTGCCGGCACGGGTGATCGGAGGCAAAAATTCTCCTCCATTTTCTTCGACTTTGTAGCGGATAATACGCCCACTTCCTTCGATACGGTTTCCGTTGCTGTCAGTCCAGGATGTTCGAGTCCAGGTATCGGTAACATAAACCGTTCCATCGGGACCGACATCGATTCCTCCATTGGGTCCATCTCCTTCGTCAATAGTAAATTCGCCGTTACTGATCTTGGGATTGTTCTTCGAGGCAGGTCCCCCGAAGTACCCAATATAATTGAGGTTGTTATCGAAAGCCTGTACTCGCCCGTTTAAAGCGTCTAGAACATAAAGTCGGTTTCCATCCGGAGATATCGCGATCCCCCGCGGTTGGTTGAATTCCTGTTCTTCTGTTCCGGATTTGCCAACCATCTTGATCACGCGCAGCGGTTTGGGAAATTCTTCCGATCCCTTCGGACCTTCGATCTTCGGCACCGGTTCGAGCAAGGGGGTTCTAGCGTAAAACAGAATATTTTCAGAGCCGGGAGGCGATCCCCATACTTTTCGATAAAGAATATAGTCCCACAATGCCTTCCACGCTTCACTTTGTTTATTGAAAGACGAAAACGGTAATTCACTTTGTCCCGGAGCCGGCCACCACACACGATGTTTAACCAATCGTTTTGTATAGTTTCCTCTCGCCCATGCTCTCATTTGCGATTCCATTTCATCATCAACCAATGCATAGGGTACATTTTTTTTAGGCATTCCCTGCGGACTGGTGCGATAATTTCGCAAATACCACGCATATGGCCATGACGCTTCCCCCTGCAATGCGACAATCACTTTTGTCGGATTCGGGGGCAAATATTCATATCCCAGTTTTTTGGCGCCTCGCTCGATTTCTTCCATGATGGTAACGATGGAATGCCCAGTTTGGGTATACACGATCGTTTCACGAGGATCGTCATTATTATACAGATTGAGAATAAGATCGGTCCGTGCTTCGTAGACTACGAACAATCCGAAGATCACCGCAAAGAGGGTACGAAGCGTACCCGGCTTCAATTTCCGCCACAAGTCTCCGATAAAGACACCGGCTAGCAGTAACAGAGGGAGTGCTTGATGGACCATCAACCAAGGAACTTTTTCCTGAAGCAAGGCATAAATCAACAGCGAAAAAACACTCCAATAGATGAAAAAGACTCGAACACCGTCCGGAGACAACCCTTTCTCATCCTGTGCTCTTGCGGATTCTTTTTCTTCGATCTCCGACGGAATAAACGAAAAAGCTTTTACGAGTTTGCGGGCAATGAAAATAACTCCGGCTATGCAAAGCACAAACATGCTACCAATGAACGCTTCCTGCCAAGAACCGGAACCGGACAGAACATATCGGCAGTAAATAGTAACAATTCCCCAAAATCCGATCTGAAAGGTGATGAAATTCACAACCCCCAAACCGCGGAAGGTATAAACGAAAAAAGCAATAACCGAAAAAACAAGAGCGGTAATTTCATAAATCAACAAACGGGGAATAAAATAGGAGGCAGGTCCGGCAATGCGGGGATTGTCTTGTTGGAACATCCAGTACATCAAGTAATCCACGACACCGGCTTTCATCCCGTTTTTATTGGTACCGAGCGTCGTGAAAAGAAGCGCGTAGACACCCAACGCAACAAGAACACACGCCACGACGGCAACATTATTTCGTGCGATCTTCTCAAAAAGTGTTCCTTCCTCCTCCTTCGGCGCGGCCCATCGGCTGATCCATGCGAACAGGATAAATAAACTGAAAAGCACGGCAACTACCGTGAATATCCACACCGGGATGACCCAGGTATTGTTTTTCAAAAATGTATCCCATGTGCTGTGAAGCACATTCATTGTGTTTTGTGAATGCTGATCGAACGTTTGTGGAAGGTCCCAACTTTTCACGACATACCACACCAGTGAAAAAGCGAAGCAGGAATAGAGGGCATAAATGGTGACAACTTTTACGAAAGGGGATCGCTGATCGAATATTTCATACAACGCCCGCTTTCGCCCCTCTTTCGGATAACTCAGAAAATAATAGATTCCATAAAAAACGATAAATGAACCTAAAAAGAAACCGGTCATGTAGGAATTTTCTTTGCATGAATACATCAAAGCCAAAAAAAAGGTCATTCCTACCAAATCCCGATTACGTCTCAAGCGTAGATATTCAAGCCCGAAAACGAGAATCCCCATCGCCATTGTGGCCATATAGATATCATTCCTGGCAAATCGGCTGAAATAAGTCATGGTGGGGGAAATGGCAACCAGCAGCATCGTGGCAAGAACTCCCTCTTTGCCGATGTAGGGTTTCAACCGCCAAATAAAATAAAAAAGAAGCAAGCCGAAACTGACAAAGGGCAAACGCGCGACAAAGTCATTGTCACCAAACAGGAGGAAAAACAATGCGCCATAATGATAAAGAAACGGCCCATGATAAACCGGATTATAGGAGTAACTCTTCAAATCCCCCTTATAAACCACATGGGAATAAAAAGCATGAATGGATTCGTCATGATGGAAAGCCATCCGGTCTAGATCGTACAAACGGATAAACGCAGCAAACAAGAGAATGGCAAGAATATACAAACCATATTTGGTTACACGAATGGATTCATTGGGCATGATTCAATTCCTTATCGGTTCTCTGAATTATAGCGAACATAGCCTCGTTTAGAGCAATACAATAACTCCACTTTTCCTTAACAGAAAGATTGAGACAGGTTTTTGATTCTAAAGGTTACAATAAAGATATCACAGTTTTGGATTTTTTTGGTAAAATCGTGAATTATGGAAATTCAACAAGTATCTCTAAATATGTACTTTATAATCCAAGAATTCTAGTGTAAAATAGTAGCATAAACCGAGTGCAAAAAAACCGGCATGGGAGATGTGCAATGGTGAATGAAATGGAAAGAACCTGTACGATTTGCGGTGGTCACATTGGAAAAGGCGGTGATGATATCTGCTGCAAAGACGAAGATCAATATTTACTCATTTGCTGTAAAGGTCATATGCGTGAATTTCAAGATCGGGAGTGCAGCATCGATGATGTCGTTGAACTCCTTTACGACGATCTCGCCGAATTTTTGGAAAAAAGACAAGACGATATTGAAAATTACGATCAAGCAGCAGTATACAATGAACTCGAACGGCGGGTTTTGCGGTGGATCAATAAAAAAATGATGAATTTTCGTCAACTCTCCGGTATTTCTTTCTGTACTGTCTGTGGAACTACCATCATGGCCGGAAGAACGAAATGCGCCGGTTGCCTCGGAAGCACTTCCTTCGGAGTTTCAGCGCAAAACACTCCGTCTGGCTCCATACCAAAACGGGGGATGCATTTCAAACGATAAGTTTGTTGACATTATCTTCATTTATCCAAATCTTCATCTATCCAATTTTTCCCACATCGATCAACTTCGTCGGAGCGCGGGCATCCCTGCCCGCATCTTTCAACCTTTCCATTTTCAACTACTTTTTATTCCGCAGAAGTTTGTCATTGGTCAGCACACAGTAAAATTCTTTTAATTCCCTATATTTATTCAAGTTAGTTCAATATACATTTTTCCCTCCGCAGCATTATTTCCTAAATTTTGCGGTTCTCTCTCTAATTATAGAAGGATTACACATTTTTTCAGCAAACAACAAGGAGGAGACCATGTTTTTTACACTTCGCAAATGGTTTGATCGAAATAAGCGGCAACCACACACAACCCTCCGTTCTTTACGTTGGATTCCGAAAGAGAACCTGCCTACTCACCCTTTATCTCATCCATATTCTTTTGAACCGTTATCACTGTTGAAGGATGGGAAAGATTGCGTAGTACCGCCAGGAGTGGATTCCCGTGTTCTATTTCCTTTTTTACGCAAATTGCGTGACTATATTCCAGATGTTTCCGCCGGTGTATGGGCTTGGGTTCGCTTATGCTCCACGCCTCAGTCATTTTCTTTTTCAGAAGGAAATGAAAGTCAACTCATAGATGCGAAAAAGATTCTTTTCGATCTGGACAAGCGCATCTATTCCGGCCGCTATGAAAGGGAACGCGGCATTGAAACACTGGTTCAGAACTTTTTTCTCTCGGTATTCACCTACGGCAGTTTCTGCGGCGAAATTGTATTAGACAACAGCCGCCAGATGATCGAGAGTTTTGTTGTGATCGATCCGTCCACCATTCGCTTTAAGCTCGATTACGAGACCCGAAAATTACGCCCCTATCAAATCCGGGAGGGCAGTACCTTATGCCCTCTCAATCCGGCGTCCTGCTTCTATTTCGGGCTTGATACCGATGGGCTTTCCCCGTACGGGCGTTCCCCGCTCCTAGCTCTTCCACTGGTGGTCAAACTCCAGCAGCAACTTTTGCAGGATATGTCACTTGCCCAACACAACGCCGGTTACCCCACGGTCCATTTTCGCATGACAATGCCCGAACAGCAGGATCGAGAGTTGGAAAATGAATATAATCAACGGCTTAGCGCTGAATTGGAATCCCTTCGCGATGAAGTACGCGAAAAAAGAGCCGACAGCAACCTGGTCACATTCGATAATGTGGAAATCCAATATGTCGGTCCCAACGGCCACTCGGTTCAATGGTCGGAAAGTATCCAGGCCATTAGCGAGCAGGTGATTTCCGCTCTTCATCTTGCACCTTTCATGATCGGCAGAAACTGGGGAACGACCCAATCGTGGGGAACCGCTCAGTATCAATTGCTGACCAATAACGCGAAAACTGTACAAGAAGGCGCTAAACGCCTCGCGGAATGGATTCGCAACCTCGAACTCATTCTCCACGGTTCGCCCATCACCGTAACACATCACTTCGCTCCCCATCACCACTTGGATGTCTACGACAGAGCACGCGCCTTCAAAACCTCCGCCGACACCCTGATTTCACTGTCAAAACAAGGACTACTGGACGAAAATACCGCCAAACAACGGGTGGAAACGTTGTTGAGATTTTTATGATCATACTGGGAGCGCGGGCATCCCTGCCCGCATCTTTCAACGCATCTATACCCATCCACTCGTGAACCTCAATGAGAGGAATACAAGAACTAGATATCCCCCTTTTATTCTATGTGATATTGTATATGATATCATATACTTCACTCGATTAAAGAAAAGCATATGAGTAACAATGATAAGCTAAAATATTACATGTCTCTGAAATATAATATTGAAATATCTCCAATACCTATAGAAGACGGTGGAGGATTTGAAGCATTTATCCCTCAACTTGGCCGACTGACTATGAACGGTTGTGGAGAAACTCCTTGCGAAGCTCTTCAGAACCTTGATGAAGTAAAAGAATCACTTTTTTCCATGTGGTTGAAGAAAGGTCTTGATATTCCGGAACCGAAAGAATGTTTCGAAGAAACATACAGTGGAAAAATACTGCTTCGTGTGAGCAAAGAAATGCATCGAGATCTTGTCTTATCCGCCAAAAATCAAGGGATAAGTTTGAATGCCTATTTAAACCAAACGATATCTCTTGGGCATTCTCTGAACTGCTTTAAAGAAAATCTGAATAATCTGTTAAAAACCCACTCGTATGCATTGGATCATTCTTCTCGTTGTTAATGAGCGATCACAAACGTGATACGAAAGTAAAAAATAGAATGCCCGAAAACATCCATAAATCCGGCTACATCGCCCTCATCGGCCGTCCCAATGCGGGCAAATCAACATTACTGAACCGTATCCTCGAAACAAAACTAGTGGCGGTAACCCCACGCCCCCAAACAACACGAAATCGCATTTTCGGTATCTACGACCGGGAAAACGTGCAAATCGTTTTTCAAGATACTCCCGGTCTTCTCGATCCGAAAGATTCGATGCACGATTTCATGGTTCGCGAGGCACAACGAGCATTGGAAGATTCCGATTTGGCGGTTTGGTTGATCGATGGAATCAAAGGATTAACACCCCGCGAAAAAATCATCGCTGATAAGACACTGAATTCACTGGAATTGCCCCTTGTTGCCGCCATTAATAAAATCGATAAATGCAAGATTGACCAAGTTCAGGATACAGAGAAAGCCATCCAGCATCTGGAATTGAAAAACTTGCAGGACATTCGGCATATCTCTGCTTTGCATGGCCATCGGGTTGATGAGTTGGTGGAGATCATGATTTCATACTTACCGGAAGGACCGAAATTTTTCTCTCCCGATCAATTGAGCGATCGAACCCAACGATTTTTCATAGCGGAATTGATCCGTGAGAAAGCATTCTTGCTATTGCGGCAAGAATTGCCCTATTCTCTCGCGGTTCAAATCGAAGCGTTCAAAGAAAGAGAGAATGGAATTACCCACATCCAAGCGGTGCTTCACGTTGAAAGGGATTCACAAAAAGGAATCATCCTCGGCAAGCAAGGCGCGATGATCAAACAGATCGGAACAGATGCCAGGCAGGAAATCGAAGAAATGCTGAGTTCGAAAGTGCACCTTGAATTATGGGTAAAGGTTTCTCCGAAATGGCGGAAAAACAGCGAACGGCTCAAAGAATTCGGCTATCGGGAATAAAGAATACACACACTCATCTTTAACGAAAAAATAATGAGATATCTCTTTAACAGAACATATTTCTGCATTAGAATAAACCAAAGGGTAGAATTCATGAGATTGATCGAACCTGAAAATTTGCTCTTGACAAGAGAGACGAAAATAGTATGCTGATTGGAAGGGCACATGAATAGGTTGTTTGTTTTGACCTACTCGTGGGGAGGTATAGAATGCCCATTAAGCCTGCATTCTCAGCCGTAGAATTGTTGCTTGTTGCAGGAATATCTGCAATACTGGTTGCTATCGCTGTTCCTGGATATCTGGACGCAAAAGTGCGTGCGGAAGTGGTAGATATGCGCTTAACGCTCCGGGAAATCCAAGGTGCTTTATTGCAATACAAAATCGATTATAACAAAATTCTTCCCTTTAAAAACTCTTACGCTTATTCATCCCCCAGTCCTTTGTTGAAGTTGAGTCAATTACAAATGTTATCAGCAAAACCGGAAGACCGCTTCAAAAAAGGATTGAAAGGATATGGCGGATTCTATGCAGATCCTTACGTTTCCTATGAAAATCCCACTCCCAAAAATCCGGTTTATCAAAATATTCTTGCAAGAATGATTGCCAATTCTCCAAATTCCGCCTTGACGGAAAATATAAGCGAAAATTATTGGCTCTTACGAAGCATCGGCCCGGATCAAACCGATTTTCGCGATGAAGGATTGGGACGTGGATCAAACAATAAAAATCCGTTGAATATGATTGAATATGATCCCTCAAATGGAGTCTTTAGTCTGGGAGAAATTTTGTTTACGGAATTGGATTATTGATTGAAAGTTTTTGGACATACGTTAGAATTGATGAGAATACGCCGCTTTAAGCGGCGTATTTTTTATGATGGAGAACAGAAATCATGCAAAATCAAACCGTTGAAATTCATACATTGGCTGTTGGACCTTTGCAGGCCAATTGCCATATTCTTGTTTGCAATGCCTCGCGTGAGGCAATCATTATCGACCCGGGAGACGAAGGAGAAAGAATCGTTGATTTTATTCATTCCCATCATCTAAAACCGATCATGATTCTTAACACCCATGGCCACGGTGATCATATCGGCGCCAATGGATATCTCAAATCCATCTACAACATCCCCATCTCGATCCACGCCAAGGAAACACAAATGCTGATCGATGCCGAAGCGAACCTTTCCGGCTTGTGGGGACTCGAGATAATTTCACCCTCTGCCGATAATATGTTTCAAGAAGGAGATTGTATCGAATTTTGCCGGCAAGAGATAAAAATTTTGGAAACTTCCGGACACAGCCCCGGTGGCAGTTCATTTCTGATCGGGAATCATGTCATTACCGGAGATGCGTTATTCAAACGTTCTATCGGACGAACCGATCTGGAAGGATGTTCTCATGAACAATTGATCAAAAATATTCGTGAAAAATTACTTGTACTGGACGATAATATAATCGTCTACCCGGGGCACGGCCCAACGACAACAATCGGAGAAGAACGGCGCAACAATCCCTTCTTACAATAGACCGCAGGAATCGAGATGGAGAATAAACCGACCGCGAAAAAACATCCCTATCTTCGTGAATTTCTGGATTATTTGAAAATCGAGCGGGGAGTTGCCTCCGCAACTGTGGATGCTTATGAACGGGATATGACTCAACATCTCTCTTTTTTGAAAAAGAAAAATATACCTTTCCCCACCTCCGTCTCGTGCAATATCCTTGCAGAATATATCGAGGATCTTCACGCAAAAGGACTGCGGCCGGCTTCTATTTCCCGAAAAATATCATCGTTACGGCGATTTTACCTGTATTTGGTTGGTGAAGGATATCTGCAGGAAGATCCCACTCGTCTCACTCGTACGCCTCGTACCCCAAAACGATTCAAAGGAGCACTCACTCAAGATGAAATGCAGCGTCTTCTCGAAGCCACCGAAAAAGAAGGCGATGATGCGCTTCGTCTGCGGGATCAGGCAATGATTGAATTGCTCTATGCGTCGGGATTGCGAATTTCCGAATTGTTGAAACTCCGGCCGGGGGATCTCAATCTGCAACTTGGCTTCTTACGGACAATGGGGAAAGGATCGAAAGAACGATTGGTTCCATTCCATGAGAAAGCTGCGGCAAAAATCACGGAATACCTCGAACGGGGACGGCCGCAACTTTGCGCCAAACGAAATTGCGACGTATTATTCGTAAACCGTCGCGGAACACCGCTCAGCCGTATGGGATTTTGGAAAATATTACAAAAATATGCGCTCCAGGCGGGGATCACTTCTGATCTTTCACCTCATACGTTGCGGCATTCTTTCGCTACTCACCTGCTGGAAAATGGAGTTGATTTGCGGATTTTACAGGAAATGCTAGGTCATTCCAGCATTTCAACTACGGAAATCTACACGCATACGGATGAAAGGCGAATTCACGAACTTCATCAACTTTTTCATCCACGAAACTCCAAAAAATAATCCCGCCTTTTGTATCAAAACGGAGTGTCATCATCCATAGGAGTTTCAGACATCGCATCGAAAAAGCGGGTGTATTCCCGGGCGAAATAAATATCCAATTCACCCACCGGTCCGTTTCGGTGTTTTCCGATGATCAGTTTGTACGCATAATGAATCTGTTTTCCCGCTTCAAGTTCTTCTTCCTCTTCTCCCTCGAACGTGCCTTTTAACGGTTCGCGATGAAGAAAAACGACCAAATCCGCATCCTGCTCGATGGCACCGGATTCTCGCAAATCGGACAATCGAGGAACATGATCGTCACGTTTTTCTATCGCACGGGATAACTGAGAACAAGCAATGATGGGTATATTCAGATCACGAGCAAGAATCTTTAATGAACGGGATATTTCCGCTACTTCTTGCTGACGGCTTTCCGTACGCTTGCTGCCAGTAGACATAAGTTGAAGATAATCAATAATGAGCAATCCCAAATTCGGCTGTTCCGATTTCAATCGTCTGGAACGGCTCAATATTTCCGTCGGAGTGAGATTCGGTGTGTCATCCACATACAAGGGAATATCGTGAATTCGATCGGCGGTTTGAAAAAGCAAGGTAGCATCTTTCTTGGTCACAAAACCGGAACGAAGGTGTTTGAGATTCACTTTTGCCTGCGAACATAAAACGCGCTCCGCAATCTGCTCGCTGCTCATTTCCAGCGAAAACACACCCACCGGTGTTCCGGCGAGAGCGATATTTTCCGCGATATTCAATACCAAACTCGTTTTCCCCACGGAGGGGCGTGCCGCTAGAATGATTAAATCCGACGGCTGAAAACCGGATGTCATTTGATCCAAATCCCGGTATCCGCTGGACAAACCGGTCAAAGAACCTTGCCGTTCATGCGCCAATTGGATTTTCTCGATGGCGATATCGAGATACCGCCCTACACGATCAAAAGATCGGCCTGTTCGCTGTTGGGATAATTGAAAAATTCGGGATTCGGCGCGGGCGATGATCATTTCCGATTCATCACTGCTTTCATAGGCATCGGTAATGATATCCGAACATTGGCGAATCAATACACGGCGCAGCGCCCGCTCTCGAACAATAGCGGCATAATGCTCGACATTCGCGGAAGAAGCGACACTATCCACTAGCTCGTAAAGATAATAAGGACCACCGACGGTGTTCAATTCCCCCCGTTGTTCCAGCGCTGCCGAAAGTGTCATCAAATCGATGGCGACATTGTTCGCCGTTAGTTCGATCAATGTTTGATAAATGGTCTGATGGCTGGGTTGGTAAAAAGCGGAATCCTGCAGTTTATCATGCACTTTGTGAAACGCTTCGATGTCACGAATCATCGCTCCCAAAACCTGTTTTTCCGCTTCCAGGTTGTGAGGCAGCGTCCGTTCCGCGGATGCCGGAGATTCTGCTCTTACCATGATAATCAGCTCTTAAATAATTTGGATTACAAAGGTTCTTTATGATGTTCCCGATTTGTTCTAATGAGGTCAGGCCGGTGAGACCCTCAACCTAATTCCATGACAATTGTTCAAGATCGTTTTCTTGGACGATAAGGGATATTATTGTGCTGGATCATACCCCATTGGTCAATCCCACTCCCTACATTTTTTTTCACTCGTGAACGTGGTTATATTAAACATGACTCAATCTTTGCCAATCTAAATCCAGAAAAAACCTGAATGTTTGAGATTCAAACTAGGCAAACAGTATTTTCACTTTCTTTTTATCGGAGCGTAGGAAAAAAACTCTAAAAAAGGGGCTTCCCACAATATCCTCTCGATGCAAAAATAATGCAGAACCGAAATTTCATAGGATTTACTAGAAAAAAAACGATGAGCAGGTATGATAATTCTTCAATACAACCGAATTTTATACAAAACAAGGAATCAACGTGAAATTCCAAAGAGCCAGCGGTATTTTACTTCATCCGACTTCATTTCCAAGCCGATTCGGGATCGGGGATTTAGGGAATAAAGCCTATCGATTCGTGGATTATCTCGCTGCAGCGGGACAAACGCTCTGGCAGATTCTTCCTCTCGGACCGACAGGATATGGGGATTCACCTTATCAATGTTATTCAGCTTTTGCCGGGAATCCGTTGTTGATTGATCTGGAAGCTTTGGCGCAGGAAGGATTTTTATCCGAAGATGATTTGAGAGAATCACCTTCCTTGCCCGATCAGTATGTCGATTACGGCAAAGTCACGGAAACGAAATTCTTCTTGCTCAAAAAAGCGTTTATGAATTTCCGCAACAACGCTTCCCCTCCCGCCAAAGAAGAATATGAAAAATTTAGTTGGGAGCGTGGTTGGTGGCTTCATGATTACGCGTTATACATGTCTCTGCGGAATGCACATGGTGGCGCTGTATGGAGTGAATGGGAACAAGACATCGTACAACGTCATCAAGATGCCCTTTCCAGTTGGAGTGAAAAACTAGCCCTTGAAATTGAATCGCATAAATATTGGCAATACGTTTTCTTCAACCAATGGGAGGCTTTGAAGAAATATGCCAATGAAAAAGGCATCAAGATCATTGGTGATATTCCTATTTATGTATCCTATGACAGCGCTGATACGTGGGCGAATCAGGATTTGTTCAAATTCAATGACAAAGGAAAACCCACACATGTTGCCGGTGTTCCCCCCGATTACTTCAGTGCGACCGGTCAATTATGGGGGAATCCGATTTATCGCTGGGATGTCATCGCGCAAAGAGACTTCCAGTGGTGGATTGCCCGTTTTCATGAAACTTTCAATTTGGTGGATATTGTCCGCATCGATCACTTTCGCGGTTTCGAAGCGTTTTGGGAAGTGCCCGCAAAAGAAAAAAACGCTATTAACGGTGAATGGATCCAGGGTCCCGGAAAAGCCATTTTTGAAACGCTTGAGCGAACATTAGGCGAACTCCCGATCATTGCCGAAAATTTGGGGATCATCACTCCCGAAGTGGAAGCCTTACGTAAACGGTTTCAATTTCCAGGTATGGCGATCTTACAATTCGCCTTCGGCTCCGGCCCCGACAATCCCTATCTCCCTCACAACTATGAACAAAATTTAGTCGCCTATACCGGTACTCACGATAACGACACAACAGTGGGATGGTGGAACAGCGGTGGTGGTGACAGCACAAGAACTCCGGAACAAGTTGAAGAAGAAAAGAATCATGTCAAAAACTACATCAATTCCGAAGGGAATGAAATCCATTGGGAATTGATTCGCTTGTTACAAGCCTCCGTCGCCGATACGGCGATCATGCCTTTGCAGGATGTACTGGGACTCGGTACAGAAGCACGAATGAACATGCCCGGCAGCCCCGACGGCAATTGGCAATGGCGCTACACACCGGAGATGCTCGATGAACGAGCACAAGAGCGCTTGAAGGATTTGTCGAAATTATACGGGCGGATTGTTGAAGAGGAAAAGGAAAAAGAAAGTTGAAAAAGTACAGGAACACAAAGAGGAGATATATGTTATTTAGTATAAAAAAGACAGTGTTGTTTGTAACTGTGATTGCGTCGCTTTTGGGTACCGTTCTGCAGTGGGGATGGTGCGATAAGAATTCTGAGGGTAGCGATCTTCGTTACTACCGGCAAGTTGAGCCTGGTAAGCCGGCGCTGATCGAGTGCGATGTCGCCGTCTACGGAGACACGCCTGGCGGGATAACGGCTGCGATCCAGGCGGCACGCATGGGTAAAAAAACTGTGTTGATGTCCTTCCATCGGCACGTGGGAGGAGTAACCACCGGTGGATTGACCGCTACCGATGTTGGGAATAGGGATTCAATCGGCGGAATTGCGCTGGAATTTTACACTCGTATCGGCCAAATCAGCAATTTCCCCCCCTCAAAGGCCGAATCGCTCTTTTTGAAGATGCTTGATGAGGCGGGAGTGCAGGTTCTTTTTGAACGCTGCCTGGAGTCTGTAAAAATAGAGAACGCCCGATTGGTGTCCATCACCATGGAGACCGGAGAAACCATAAAAGCAGATATGTTTGTCGATGCCACATACGAGGGTGACCTACTAGCGGCGGCGAATGTATCCTACCGTGTCGGCCGGGAGTCTGCCAGCGCTTATGAAGAATCGCTGGCTGGGCAATGGCAGAAAGAATCGTGGAAGGATGTCTACCAGTTCTGCAGACTTCCGATCAGTCCCTACGTAAAACCGGGCGAACCGGAATCGGGTCTGCTCCCTGAAATCGCTTCGGAACCACCCAGAAAGCCGGGTGAAGGAGACTTTAAAGTTCAGGCTTACAATTTCAGAATACAATGTACCGACAAGGCGGGAAAAATCCCATTCCCGAAACCGCATGGATATGTTCCATACCGGTATGCGTTATTGACCCGCTTTCTCAATGCCGATCCGGACATCCGATGGGTTCTTAATTACACGACGGCTCCCATGACCGATGGTCCGGTACAACTACGGAACGGTGATTGTAACAATGCGGGGAGTTTTTCATCGGATTATGTCGGGGGCAATTATCGCTGGCCTGACGGAACGTATGAACCGGGTTCTTTTACGGAACTCCCTCCACCGCGGCGAGGATTGCAGATGCCCTTCCACGAATTGTATGAATTGCGTGAGCGTATTTTTCAGGATCATGTCGAATATCAGCAAGGGCTGATGTACTTCCTGGCGAACGATCCTCAGGTTCCGGAATCATTGCAAGACAGAGTGAACCGCTTTGGACTCGATCCGCGCGAGTTTCAGGATACGGGACATTGGCCTCACCAGCTGTATGTGCGTGAAGGACGCCGCATGGTTTCCGAATACGTGATGACGCAGGCAAACTGCGAATCGAAAAGGACCGTGAACGATTCCGTCGGACTGGCGTCCTACGCGATGGATTCTCACTTCTGTCAGCGTGTAGTCGTGGAAGAAAACGGCGTAAAGACTGTAAGAAACGAGGGAGGCTTTGGAAAGGGCTGCCCGCGTCCCTATCCGGTTTCCTACCGCTCGATCGTTCCGAAAAAGGAAGAATGCGCAAATCTGCTAGTGCCGGTCTGCCTATCCGCGTCGCACGCCGCCTACGGTTCGATCCGCATGGAACCGGTTTTCATGATGCTGGGTCAAAGCGCCGGAACGGCTGCGGCGTTGGCGATTGATGAAGGGATTGCATTGCAGGATATCGCTTACGGGAAATTGAAGGCGAAGTTGATTGAGGATGGGCAGCGACTCGAGTAGATTTCGCCCAATCCGTTGTGCTGAAAACATTGGACGCCATTGTTGTTGAAGGGTAACGTGGGCAAAGCAGGCATCCCCTTTTGCGCCTTTTCCATATGAACTTCTTCTCATCTTAACGGTGCAAGCAGTGTTGATCATTGATTCGAATACTGTGTTGCCCATCACGATTCGCCGACAGTGCTTCCAAACGATTTCCCGGGGCAACTTTTAAATCGTGAACCGTTTGGTTCGCTGTTTTTGTTTCATGATAGAGTTAGGCGACTCGCACCTCTAGTTTTTTACCGAGAACTTGGGCAAATTTTTCAAGGGTGGATAATTTTATATCTTCTGCATGGTTTTCAATGCGGGAAATTGCAGATTTTTTGGTTTTTAATTTTTCAGCAAGCTGTTCCTGGGTAAGGCCGGCTTCTTCTCTTGCACTCTTCAACATGACACCAATTTTAAATTGTTCATATCCTTTGTCGTAATCCTTGGCAAACTTGGGATCACATTCTCTACGGACTGCAATATATTTTTTTAATGTTTTCATTTTGTTTTTCTCCTTTCGAAATAATTTCGTTTTCTTGCTTCCGCCGTTTCGATGGCCTTTTGCGGAGTTTTTTGAGTTTTCTTTTGAAAGGCATGGTTGAGCACTACCAGTTTGGGACCATCAAAGAACCCTAACAACCTAAAAATTTCGTTTCTGTAAATAATTCGTACCTCCCAAATATCATCAGTGTTGACCAGTTTTTTGAAATACTGCGATGGGACAGAAGGTAAGTCTTCAATTAGCTTTAACGTCCAAGTTACTTTTTGTGCCTGTTTTGGATTTAGAGAATTTAAGAACTCCTCGACGGGGCATTTACCTGATGCCGTTTCATAAAATAGTATCTCACGCATGATATATCATGTTAACATACAGGTTAACTTTGTCAAGGAGTTATTTGGAATGATGAGTCGCGATTTTTGACCCATCACGTTGTACTCAAAAGCGGCTCGATGGGTCGATAAGCCGTGGGCTATCTCTCACCCGTGATTGTCAAATAGCCGTCAAATAAGACCTTCCGTTTTTCTCTAATATTAAGACACTGAATTTTAATGACTTACGCTTTGGTCTCGACTCAATTTGACCGGATTTCGTGCCAGTCAATCAAATATCTGTCAAATACCCATCAAATATGACCATCAAACCAACTCTTATCACAACTTCCTGAAATCACTCAACTTAAGAAATACGATACACCTTTTCTAAGGCCAAATACTGGCAGATTATCAAATATCCATCAAATATAACCGGCTTGATTCTTCATGCCCAAAATGGAACATATTTCGCATTCTTTCTTGTTGCTTCCGGATCATGCAATCGAATTAATTTGGCACTAATTGTGTCTCTAATAATTCGGGATGCCGCCGCACTATTTCCAAGGAATCCAAAATGTTCTTTCTTGTATCAGGCAATGGGATTTTCAGCAAATCAAAGTACGCGGGATAATCGAGCAGTTTCAAAACGTCTACGGATGATATGTTCTCTTCGGCTATCTGTTTCTCAAAGGGAACTTGATCGAAGATTCGCCAAAGTTGGCGTTCCTTCTCTGGATGGTCTTTCAGTTTTTTCTTATACGTTCCCACCCGAATAAATTCTTGGTTCATAAACTGCACCGGGTGGCGGAATGCGCATTCGATTTCCAGCAATACAACAATCATTTCTTCTATATCGATGTCATAAAATTCGAAACCAATCTTCGGTTCTATTTGCCTTAACAGCCAATTCTCAAGTTCTTCATTGCCAATCTTGGCCTTCATCGGATTGAATGAAGTACCTACCGGCTCGTGGGAAGAATCATCGATGCCCCAAATCATGTAGGCATTGGCTTTACCATTCAGTGCGGCGGAATTGGAAAGAGCGGAAATGTACTCACCGATTTGCTCAGGATCAGCGTTGTTATGCTTGAGTTCCAGCCATTCGGTTTCTCGATCAAGGCTGACCAACTCGTTGAGCAAACTAACTAGATAATCAGGAGAGCGAACGGTGGTCATCTATGCCTCCTGCAAGTACAAGGCGTCTTCTTTAACCATATCTTCCTCTTGCTCGATGGATTTCATCCACGGTTTCGAGTTTGCCCAAATCCACGTCTTCAACCAGCACATTCCGCACATCGATCTTTCCGGTTACCACATCGGAAATCAGGCACGTGCGGTATTCTTTGATTAGCATTATTTCAAACGGTTATTAAAAAGAAGGATGAATATATGTGTATCGATCAGAAAGTGTTCATCATCCATGGTTTCTATTCCCGCGTCCATTCCTCACGTAATTTTCGTTGAAACGAAACTGTATCTTCAATATCCTGAAAAGCGTTTATTTTCCCTGCGAGTTCCATGAGGTGAACCGATACATTTTCATAAGAATTCTGGCTTTCTTCCTGATACAGTACGATGACGCGGGCTTTTCGTCCAAATACTTCCTGAAAAGCATCCGGTAATTTGCCTTCCGGATCAATGATGGTTTCCATTTCAATCGCTTTCATTGTATTCTCCACTATCTACGAATCAAATTTACATTATGTGTTTATGAAAACTCTTTTCATTCTACCGGCAACCCCTCAATCCGCATAATCGTCAACGCATTCGTCGTCGGGCATGGCCCATCATGGAGGCGATAGTCGAAACTCATGCGTCCCTCTTCTATCTGTTCCCGAAAATGGTGATTGCGAATCCGTTCACATTCTTCTTCAAGATGAACCAGTTCCAAATCGTGCGTTGAAATGATCCCCACGCAGTCTTTTGTTGACAAGAATTTGACGTAGGCGGTGCTGCCGATTTGCCGTTCTTTGTTGTTGGTTCCGCGGAAGATTTCATCGATGAGGAAAAATACCGGGTAGGGGTGTTTTTTCTCGATTTCATCCAACAGTTTTCGTAATCGGCGCACTTCGGCGTAAAAATGTGACAGCCCGTCACTCAGAGAGTCGCTGACGTTGATGCAGGAGAACAAACGGAATGGAATCGTTTCGAAAGCCTTTGCAACTACCGGTCCTCCTGCATACGCCAAGCATAGGTTGATTCCGATCGTCCTTAAAAACGTACTTTTTCCCGACATGTTGGAGCCTGTAATGATCGCAATTTCACCGCTTTCATGAAACGAAAAGTCGTTACAAACTCGTTGGTAATCCGGGATAAGAGGATGTCCCAGTTCTTTCGCCGCGAAGATAACAGCAGTGTTGTTATCAGGCAATTTTTGAATCGTTGGGAATATCATCTCGGGATTCAGGTCGGCAAAATTGGCCAAAGAGCAAAGCGCATCCAACTCGAATACAGTTTCCAACCAATGCTTTAAAGGCTGTCGGATTTTCTTTTTGTACTCCTCGAGACGCAATGTAAAAATGAGATCCCACGGGCAAATGATATTGAGTACAATTCCACCCACCGGATTGCGCTGTGAACATCCGGCTGCCGCTTCGATCCATTCGATTTTTTTCAAAAAAACGGATGGGCTATGCTCATGATTCCAAATCGGTTCGCAAAGGCGGGAGAGATTTGTCTCTTTTTCATAAGGATAGTTCTCCAAAAAAAGAAGAAGAGCACGGAAAGTTTCCAGCGTTTCTTGAATATGAGTGGCTTCATGAAACAAGCGGGAGGCGATCTTTATTTTTGAGAGGTAATAAAGGATATAGATCAAAAACGAAATTGTCCAAAGCGGAGGGAATTGGTAGTTGAAAGTCAGGAAAAAAAGAACGATATTCGTTGCCGCAAGCAGGCTAAGTATTGACACGGTTCTTTTCAACGGCATCTGCAGTGAATGGCGATTCAGCCAATCCAGCAATTTTTCTCCTTCCCATTCTTCTCCTTTCTTCTTTCGCATGAATTCGGTAATCAGTATCAGACGATTCCGAAAATTCTCCATCGGTTTCAATTCCATAACCGTTTTCTGCCTTCGATATACCTCCGGCATTTCCGGTTTTGTATCCAGCAACCAATGGAGAAGGCGATAGCGCGATGTATAAGAAACTGTTGTATCGAGGCAATGAAGAAGTGAGCGCTCACCCGTCAAGTTCAAATCGATTTCGTGATGAGACCGCTTCATCTCTGCATGGATGGGCCGGTGAGGAATGTTCTCCCAATCCAATTGCATTCGCGCAATATGCGTTTGCTTGATGTTCCGCCAGATTTTATGCCGCTTGATTCCACGCTCCACAGAAATGTGAAAGCAGACGAGAGTCGAAAAGGCCAAAGTGAATACGCATAAAAAAGACCATCCCCATACAAGGGCAGCAAATTGAAATGCCATATATGTACAGATCACGCCAATTACAAATACTATCAACCGCGCCCAAGACAATCGATTGCTTCTTTTTTCCAATCGTTGAATAATTTTAGAAAAACGCCTTACTTGCCGTTCCAATCGCTCAAATCGTTGTTGTTTTTCTTGAATGTTCATATGTTTCCACAAAATTGTCGGAGCGCGGACATCCCTGTCCGCATCATTTGTTTCCATAAAAATGTCGGAGCGCGGACATCCCTGTCCGCATCATTCAATGTATGTATTTTCCACCGTTCGGAATGTCTGATTGGTCATGTCTGTGCCTATGAAGCAGACAAACGGCACATGGCCAGTAACGCATCGATGATAACCAGATAATCGTCATGCGTATATTCAAGAGTAAACGCATCGGTTCTTCTACTTAATGGAAGGATCGACGCTCCATCCGCCTCCCGTGTGCTGACAAATTCAACTCTCAAAGTGATTGGCGGCTTGAAACGAGTCACTTTTCCTTCGATAGACACCGCACACTTGGCGGATTCACGAATTTGTTGATGCGTAACCGCAGGCGGGAACATCAAAGCAGCCTGCCGGGAAATGGCTTTTTTTACGACGACCGTTTCTATCTCACCAAAATAATCTTTCGCGCTTTGACAGGCTTTGTCATCTCCACTGAAGAATTTGATCGGCACACCAAAATATCCGGCGGCCGCACCGAAAATAATGAATTCCGACGCTTCGGCCTCATTGATCCAAGCGCGATGAATGCGAGAGGTATAGGTATGATCGAGAATACTGTTTAACGTACCGGAGGCGGAGTGAAATCCAAGAAAGAATACTCCATCAAAACTTTCGTCGATTCCTTCCACCATGGAAAGCCGTTTCACATTTCCACTGATCAAGGCTGCGCGAGGATGAAGGCGTTCGATCAAGATATTGCGCATCGAGTTATGGGAATCATTCACCAACACTTCCGTTGCGCCTCCTTCAAACGCTCCTTCAATAGCGGCATTGACCTCATCGGTCATGATTTTTCGAAAACGGTCGAACTCCGGTTTTGGACGTTCCGTTTCATCCCAGGTCGAAACTCCGGTGATTCCTTCCATATCGGCCGAAATGTAGATTTTTTTCATGATTGTATCGCTTGATTAGGAATCTATTAAAATTTGATTTTCAGTATACCACTTTTCAGGATTGCCAATATACTAAAGTGTAATCAAGGCCAGACAAAAAAACCCCTCTGGCGGAGGGTGGACCAGAGGGAAAACGGTTCAGGAGGAACCGCAGCAGTTGGGAATGTGTGGTATTTGTGTGAATGGGGAGGGAATGTATTCAAATTGGTTTTTCTTTACACCCCGCCTCATATTACATAACGATTCACATTCGATTTTGTTACGTTTCTCTACAGATAATACTTAGGTAAAACTCCATTCTGACTTTTAAATCTATTTATCCCCAAACCTCATTTTTATTTCAATATTTGATCCATCTTCTCTGTATTCATTCGTCGTATTCAACTTTAAAAAGGTTCGGGCTATTTCCTTTTTCTTTCCTTTATTCTGTCAATTATTCTACTTGTTAAACGGTTGAAGTAACAAGAAAGGTAATGGTAAGAATTGTAAAAATTTGTCACATCGGTTACGGTTTCCGCACACAGCGGAAACCAATTGTGCTTACTCGTTTCTCGGGAGCGAGAAAATCACGGGCTGCGCAACGAGTGTCTCTAGCTATGCTCGACCATGAACCTCCGCGAACCACACGATATTCACTAGCAGTCGTGTTCACTGGGTCAATCGAAGATGCTTTTTCATAATAATTCGGATCATACCAATCCAAACACCATTCTGCAGCATTGCCCGATAAGTTGAGTACGTTGAAGACAGATGCCCCTGCTGGAAAAACATTTACAGGAGATGTGTTTCTATATCCATCTTGTTCACCCTCGATATTCGCATAGGTATCATTTTGAGAGGGATTAGTATGGCCCCATGGCCAGATTCTTGGTCGATCCTGCACCAAATCCGATCCTCTGGCCGCATATTCCCACTCGGCTTCCGACGGAAGCCGATAGGCTTTTTCTTTCGGCAGCCCCTCCTTTTCAGTCCTCCATTCGCAAAAACGGATCGCTTCATCGTACGTAATGCCGACAACGGGTTTATTGATGCCGGAAAAGTCAGGATCGTCTAAAACACTTGGCGTTTGAATACCGGTTTCTTGCAAAAACATGCGATAAAGCCCAATGTTCATTTCAAACCGGTCTATCAGAAATGCACTGACCGTTATCTCACGTTGAGGCGCCTCATCCGCTCCTCCAAATCCGAAATCATCTGAAGGATCGTTTCCGCGCAGAAATGTTCCTCGAGGAATATAGACCATATCGACCCGCAAAACCTCCGAACGATACACTTCACCGGGCCGGTAAGGTATAGGAGTTTGTGTCGGCGGTAATGGAGTTGCTGTGGGGGGTGGAATAGGAGTATTTGTCGGTTCTTGCGGTCGAGTAGGAGTCGGTGAATATGTTGGTTGAATGGCACTCAAGACACAACGAAATCCAATTTCATTTCTTCCCCGTTCGGCTGCACTTACGCGATGAGCGACACGCATATCCGCCGGGCTATTGTTCCAACTTCCTCCCCGGATAACATGATAGCTCAAAGGCGATTGAGAAGGCCCCATCGGATCTTGGGTTGGAGAGTCATCATAATAGTGGGGATCATACCAATCGAGACACCATTCCCATACATTGCCCGCTAGATTGTAAATCCCGAAAGGCGAAGCGCCGTTTTCGTATGCAGTAACAGGGGCTGTAAATGGGGAACCATCTTCAAGTCCTTCATAATTGGCAGGTGGATTTTGGAATTGAGAAGGATTCTTAATACCCCACGGATATTTATTAGGGGGTGTGCTTGTCCCCCTTGCCATATATTCCCATTCGGCTTCTGTGGGGAGGCGGTATCGATAGGGAGAGGGAATCTTTTCGAATTGCGTTCTCCATGCGCAATACGCCATCGCATCTTTCCAACTTACGGAAACAACGGGGTGATCCGGATGTTTTGCGGCAGGCGTCGGCCATGGATCCCCGAATGGATCGGATTCCAAAGAGTCCCCTCTTTGCCCTGGTGTATGATCCGTTTTGTTCCCTCCGTTCGGATGCTGCCAGAATTGAAAATACGCTTGATTGGAGATCTCATACCGGTCTGTATAGAAACCCGTGATGGTTATTGCCCGTTGGGGGATTTCATCCAACCAATCCACATAATCCGGCGGAACTTCTCCGCCTTCCGTTGTGAGTTTGCTTCCTCTCAAAAACGTGCCGCTCGGAATTTCCACGATTGGATTGACAGGAGGGTCGGGGGGTTGCATGATACTAGCATCCCAAAAATAGGGTGAATCCCGGCGCATATGAAGCGAAACGTCATCCACCGCAATTTTTGCTCTACCGTTGCGAATTTGAACGATCAAGGAAGGTGTTTGAGCGCCTTTTTCAGTAAAGACAACCGGACTTTCTATGGGTAACCAGTTATCGTTTGGAATGGTACTGACAGCGAAGTCTGTATATCCCTGAGATCCTGTCGTGCTGCTGAATAGACCGATGGAAAAAATCCCACTGTCTCCACTGATTCGCTTGATGAACGCCCGGCCAACCATTCGAGAAGGATACGTGCGTGAATCCGGAATGAGTGGTATGGCATCCAGCGGTATTAAAACCTGTATGACATTGTTCTCATCGAATGTAGATTGTGTTCCGATTACCAAAGATTGATCATTGCTTTGTGGGAAATGGGTGCGGTTTTCTTGACTTGAAATTCCCATGAAACCGCCGGGTAAGGTAGAAGGAGTTTCCTCTATTTTGTCTAGACCATTTCCGAAATGTTCGACGAAGGTGAGTGCGGTGGAACCGAGAGAAAAATCCAGATCGTTGTATCCGCTCATTACGCGAAAGCGCTCCAATGTGACGACTGTCTCCCCCGTTTCCGGACCGAGGAGTTGAATGAGGAAATGAATCGTTTTCGAGCGGCATTCATATTCCATCGTAAATTCCTGTGGTGTCCGAGGGATATCCTCGTTCAACGAAATGGATACTCCTATGTTCGAGGAATCTTCAGCGTCGATGATGGCTATGGCGGCTTGTTGAGGTTGCTCACCGGAGACGGAAGCAATGCAGGAAAAATAAACCGAAGTGGCGGACACAGGAATGGTTTCACTCCAAATTTGTACACCGTCTCCTTCATGAAGATGAACATCGATTCTACCTTCGCCAACAGCATTTACTTGGTAACGTTGATCATAGCCGGGGACATGATTGATCGCCGCAAACGTCATTTCACCAATATCGAAAGAACCGGTTGAAGGTGTATGCGTACCACCGACGGGGATTGCCACCATATCATAATCGTCTTCTGTGGTCACCCATTGGGCGGAGGCAGTATGGACGAAAAATAGTAGAAGAGGAATAAAAGATGTATGTTTCATGGTGTTCTCTTTCGAGATATTTGGCCGGCAAGATGCCGGCGTTACGATTATGGGTCGGCAAGATGCCGGCGTTACGCTTATGGGCCGGTAAGATGCCGGGGGTGCAAAATTTGTCACTTTCTAATTTGTCTTATATTATTATAATCAGAAACACTCTTGAATGTCATAAAAAAATATGAATTCTCGTATTCTGGATGAGAAAAGCCATGAGCACAACAATGTATGATTATCGGCCTGAAAAGAACGGGAAATCGCTGTACGCATTATTGCCTTCCTGTAGCCATGTTGATCTGAATCACGACATTCATACCTTGAACGTTGATTTTTTTCAAGAAAATGTGCTTTCATTGCAAGAAATCGGTCGAATTGTCGTATTGAATGGCAAGTGCCGAAGTCAAGGAATCCGTTTGGCGCTTCATTGTTCACAGCCTGTTTTTGATCAATTGGTTCAAAACCACTTGGACCGCATAATTTGGGTTGATCATTACTCGGTTTCCGGATAAAAAAATTGAAAGTGACGTAAATGAAACAGTTTACCTTAAAAATATTACGGATTGTAAGCGGTGTTATCTGTATTTTGATCGGTGTTATCGGTGGATTTATCCCAATTCTACAAGGATGGGTTTTTATTCTGCTCGGTTTGGGATTGCTTTCCAAAGATATTCCTTACATCCGAACAAAAAGAGACCAATTGAAGTTATGGCTTGAAGAACGCAAAAAGAGAAAACAAGAGGATACTTCGGTGAAGGAAAATGCCGAACTGTAAGGCAAAAAATAAACGGGAGTGTTCTATTCTTCTCCCGTTTATTCAAATGCGATTTTTTGGATTTTACTGCAGATTGTATTTTCTCTTGAAGCGTTCTACTCTTCCAGCCGTGTCAACAAATTTTTGTTTTCCTGTGAAATAGGGATGACACGCAGAGCAAATTTCCACACGAATCGTTTCTGATGTAGAACCCGTTTGAAATGTGTTTCCACATGCGCACGTAACTGTTGCAAGATAGTAGTTTGGATGTATACCCTTTTTCATGATACTAGTAATCACCTTTTTGAGATCTTTTTGAAGAAAATATTGTATCCGTGCGAGTCTTTCCGGTCAATGTTCAAGGTAAAATTCATCCCTATTTTTTCGATATCACAATTTTTTTGAAAAATTCTCTCGAATCACAGGAATTCAACCCTTAGTTCTTCTATCAATTGATAATATATTACATTTATTGCTTTATACCCAAATTCGCATGGACTAAAGAAAGGCTAGTGCAATGCAGTACCCAATTTGGGACGTCCCGCAGATTGGTGGCGGTATGGTTATCGCCATGATTGCTATCTTTCACGTTACGATTGCTCATTTCGCCGTAGGAGCGGGATTGTTCAGTGCAGTCACTGAACATTACGCCTGGAAAAAGAATAATCAACTTTTGTTGCGATTTTTGAGAGATTATGTTCGATATCTCATTCTCATTTCTTTCGTGTTAGGGGCATTGAGCGGTGTGGGAATCTGGTTTTCGATTTCTCTGGTCAGTCCGGAAGCCACTTCCGCCTTGATTCATCAATATGTATGGGGTTGGGGAACGGAATGGGTATTTTTCATACTCGAAATTATATCCGGCTACATCTACTATTATACGTGGGACCGTTTATCGACGAAAAAACACGTTACAATCGGTTGGATATACGCAATATCGGCCTATATGAGTTTGGTGGTCATCAATGGCATTATTTCGTTTATGCTTTCACCGGGCGAATGGTTGCAAACCCGAAGTTTCTGGGACGGTTTCTTTAATCCCACCTATTGGCCTTCTCTTCTGTTGCGTACGATCAGCTCGTTGTCCATCGCCGCAATATTTGTCACCATCATTGCGAATATCGCGAAAGGCTATACACGGGAAGAACGTCATCAAATTATCGTTACCGGCGGGCGGTGGTTGATACCGTTAGCTTTGATGATTCCCATCTCCATCTGGTTTTTCGCCAATGTTCCCGAGGCGGCGAGAGATTTAGTCAAGGGACAGGCAATTGCGATGACTTTGTTTTTGATGTTTGGTTTGACTGCCTCGACATTGGTTGGCTTCTATGCGTATTTCGGTTTGATTCTACGGCGGCGCTATATCAATTTGGAAACATCCGTTTTATTGGGTTTGATCGCCTTTATCGCCACCGGATCGATGGAATTCGTACGGGAAGGAATTCGCAAACCCTATATCATTTATGAATATATGTACTCCAATGGAATCACTATGGATGAAGCAGAAGAACTCGATGAGAAGGGAGTATTGGATTGGGCGCCATGGGCAGCTATAGCGATGAACACTGAAGTCTCCGCGATGAATCAGATCGAGCGCGGTGAAGCGATTTATCGTGTTCAGTGTACGCGGTGCCATACCATGGAAGGATTCAATGGGATCAAGCCTCTTATCAAAAACTGGTCGGAAAATTCAATCCGACATTCGCTCGAAAATCTTCATGAGGAGCAATATTTTATGCCGCCCTTCTTCGGTCCCGAAAAGGATTTACAGGATATTACACAATATCTATTGACCTTAGCTCAATCCGATGAAATGCCACAACAGCAATCCAACGAGAAGGAGGAACAATCATGAACACAGCAAACCTGATTCCTCCACCCGATCCACTCGGTATCCCTTCACCGGTTTTGATATTCCAAGTGTTGGCGATCCTTACACTTGTATTGCATTTTCTTTTCATGAATTACGTCTTTGGCGGAATGATCATTGTTACAGTCAATGAATGGTTCTTCGGGAAAAATAAGGACGTTGCTGCCGGCAATTCCATTCTTGTACGAATGATGCCGGTCTGTTTGTCTCTCGCTATTACCATGGGAGTCGCTCCATTGCTGTTTGTGCAAGTCCTATACGGACAATTTTTCTACATCGCGAACATCATGAATGGATTTTGGTGGCTTTCCATTCTTGTTCTGTTGACGCTTGTGTTTTACTTTTTCTATATCATGATCGCGAAACGGCCGGAGCATTCGGAATCCAATGCCGTGACGAAAGTTTTGTCTTTCCTGTCTATGATCTTTCTTCTTTTTGTCATGTTCATTTTTACCAACAACGGATTGTTGGTGGAACATCCGGAATATTGGAAAGCCATCTATGCCGGAGAGCGCAGTTTCATCGCTCCGGATGCATCTCTTATTCCCCGTTATTTCCATAATCTGTTTGGTTCGCTGGTGGTTGGGGGGTTGTGGTTGGCTGCAATCGGCCGTTATCAATACTATTTTCACCCTGAGCGGGCCGAAATGGCGAAACGGTTGACTCACAATGGCTTGTTGTGGTCGACCATTGTGCTCGTTATCCAGATGATGGTTGGGTTTTGGTATCTCTATTCACTTGGTATCGATACGATTCGCGCGTTTATGGGAAACGGATTTTTATTCGTCGGCTGGTCGATTGGTGTTCTTTTGGCGTTTGCCCTGCTGATTTGTTTGATCCTTGCGCTCGTGAAAGAGGAGAATCCGAAATTTGTATGGTCGGCCGTTGCTTTATCTGTTGTAATTTTGTTCGGAATGGTGATGGGGCGGGAACTCCTTCGATACATTTCCCTCGAGCAGTATTACACGGTTCAAGAATTGACAGCGCGGCCGGAGCATTCCAGTTTAGTGCTGTTTCTAGTCACGTTTATTATTGGATTGGGGATTTTAGGATGGATGATCCGGTTGATATGGCCGGGGAAAGATCGTGCGTCTACAGCAGAATAGCAACTCTCCTTGGCATGCGTTCACCGATACACCATTTTTTTTTGGATTTTTAATGCCCTGTTATTTCACAAGTTGGATAGGTTCTTTACATGCTTTTTAGTGTGCATTAATCTACTTACTCCATTGTTGGTGTACGATCCATATATACATGAATCCCACGAATCCCGCAAACGAAGGTTTGAGGAGGAACTGTGGCCTTGAACCGGATGGACATAACGAATCCCGGCGCTTCTTCGGTGACGGTTTTCGAGACTACCCGATTAGGAGCGATTGGGACGGCGATTGCATTCCAGCCCTTATGCACATTCTCAAGAAGATCCATATTTTGAATGTCCTCCGTAGTCATATGAAGAATGCCTTTTGGCCAGGCTAGTTCCATGCGTTCGACAGTGAAACCTTTTGATTGCTCAATATACAACCAGAACGAGACAAATCTTGGATCACGCCCCTCGGGGGACGGAAGCAGGGGAGTATAGATCAGACTTCTTTCCAACCCATCGGAAACCATCTCCCGTCCGAAAAATGTTTCACCGATACCTTGTGGAATCGGTCTCTGCATGACAAGATTGCTTGGCCCCCAAGAATCGGTCTTGTTCTCATCAGCGCAAGGAATTTTTATCCATCGATTGCGGTTTGTCCATTCGATGAAAGGTGAATTCTCACGGTTGTCGATGACGAGTGACAACATCGTGAGATCGAACATATCATATTTGCCGATCGAATAGACTTGAATTGGTTGCAATCGTTGAATGAGAGGCCTGTCATTTTTCAGAATGAGATAATCGGCATCGTGATCAATCGTGATCAAAGAGAGGTCTTGGAGAGTGCACAGTTCACTGTTCATAAACCGAAAGAGATTGTTTCGCTGGCGGTACTCGAATGCAATCGCTGCATGAGCAGCAGGTAAAAAGATCGCATGAATCGGATAATACGCGCCGAGAGCATACGTAAGACCTTCATCCCCTAGCACTCTGGGCCGTTTTTCGAGGGCCACAAACAGATTTCGTGCTCCGATCATATCCGGATTTTTTCGAGCATAGTGCATATGACCTTCCCTGCACCATTTTGCATAAAAACCCAACCGCTGCCAACTGTCTTGATAAATCCAGAACAAGCACGTCATTCCTATAACGAGAAGAATGCCACGTACAAGTTGATTCTTCCAGCGTTTCCATAATTGAACAAACATCAGTAGTCCGCCTGTCACAGCCGGCAAGACGGGAATGAGTAAGGTGAATCGTGGTATTTTATACGCTGTTACAATCCAAGAAAGCAGCTGAACAAACAACGGAACAGATACCATGATTAAAACAGTAAGAGTACTTATTCCCACATAGGCTGCCCATCGCTCCCGTTTTATTTTCAAAAGACACATCAATGAAATGACAATTGCCAGCAACACAATTCGATCGGATTGATAGTGCCCGAGAGTCGAATAGGTGAGTTTCGGATCGAGAATAAAGGCCTTCTTCGTTAAGAACAAAAATTTGGATGCCCATCCATAGGGAGCAAGGAAAAACGAATTTTGAATGGGTGACATGGTCACGGTGCGAAATAATATCCATGGTAAAAAAATCAAAAAAGCAATCAATACCGGGAACAACCATTTATGGCTCCACTTATGATTCTCTCTTCCCTGGAATGCCATTGCAATGCACAGAAACGTCAATACCAGACAAAACAAGAGAGAGTAGAAAAGATGAATCAATGCGATAACAATAATCAAGATCCCTATGAGGATACCGGAAAACAGGAAAGAGTTGTGTTTCTTTTCACAAATTGTAAGATACAAAGCCGCTCCGATTGGAAATAGAATATGAACGCAGAAACCGGATGGATAATTCAGAATTTGAGCATCAGACCAGAAACGGGAATCAGTATACGCCAGAAAAATGAAATGAATAATCCACAGAACAGCCATCAGGATCCCCGCGGAATGTTGCCGAAACAACGCAACGCCGAAGGTGTATTGGGAGAAAACGACAAGTGGCATAAGCAAGGTTGGTAACCACAACCAGACAAATGGAACCCAACGATATCCATCAGACAAAAAATCAAGGCAGAGGCTCCACAACACATGCCACATGCTGAAAAAGTAGCGATCATCCTGCAAAGAAGTAATGAATGGATCTGAGTTATCAAATCTCTTCGTGGCAAGTAAATGCTGAATTTTGGCTTGATGAAACGTGCCATCCCCAGTCATGAATCCCCCTAAAAACGCGATGGAAACAGAACCGATCAAGCACAAGGCAATTAAAGCATTCATTTTTTTTAAAAAAAATGTTTCGCGGTTTGACAATTTCGACCGGAAAAACGGTTCCGATAGGATGATGAATGCGCTTGCCATTCCGTAGAAGAGAGAAAATGTCGAGAAGGACCAACCAATCCCATACGCGAGCAATCCGATTAGAGAGAACCAACAAAAACCAAACAGAAAAACAAAAGAAATTCTTTCCGCAATCGATCCGTTGTATTCCACGATCAATCGGTTTAATTTGACTCCACACCACCCGGTTACGATAAAGAAGACGAGATTCCCAATCATTGCGATAACCTTACAAATCTGTGTTTTCAGTGATTCAATAATTTTTATGTCATATTGTTATTCTCTCGTTGAGGAAAAATCCGTGCGAAAGAATTCCTGTTATTTCTCAATACAAAACAGTATGTTCTCTTAAAATATGGATTGGTTCTTGACAAACCGGGATAAAATTAAGATTTTAAACCAATTATCATATCATAGACAGAATTGTTTAAGCAAGCGAATGGCAAGCCCCTTCGAGATGGAAAGAGAATTGCGCAGATGAGTTTTTTTTTCAGTAAAAAAAGAGAAATACGGCTGCTGTATTTGTACGGATTGGCTGTCTTCGTTCATGGATACTTTGCCAATGTCAATCTGCCGATTGTCGACGTGTATTGGGATGTGGTTTTTTATAAAACGATGGCCTTTGGTTTGGCGGATCTCGCTCATTTTGAATTGAAAAACCATATTCCCGTTCCTATTTTGTATCCTTTCCTTTTGTCATTCGGTTGCTATGCCGAGTCGTATCGAATGATCGAATGGATTCATTCGTGGATGAATCCGGCCATCTATTTTCTTGGTTTTTTCCCGCTTTATCATTTATCGAGATTTTTATTGAATGCAAAACAAAGCGCGGCTGTTTGTGTGCTTTTTCTTTTCTATCCATCCGTCATTTACACACAATGGACCGTGAGTGAGAATCTCGCGATTCCGTTGACATTATTTTCAGCCTATTACGCAATCCGATTTTTGGTCTGCGAGAAACCGTCGAGATCGGATGCGATCTTTCTCGGTATAGGACTTGCCGCGCTCGTTTTGACGCGGGTGCAGGCTGTTGTTATCGCCGCTGCAGTGATTGGTTGGATTTTGATGCGCCGATGGATTCAAGGAAAAAATGTTTCTCGTCCGATACTGGCATGTACCATTGCGGTGTTGCTCATTTTTTGTGTTTGGTGGGGAGTCGGGTATCTTTCGATGGATCAAGCTTCTTTCATCTATTCGGAAGTCAATGAGAATTCGATTGACAATCCTCAACAGTTTTTTTCCTCTTATTTCAACCGGTTTCTTACCCATTGGACGGCTTTGTGGCTTGAGGGTGCACTTTTGGTTCCTGCTCTGGCGCTTTTTCTTTTATTGAATATATGGTTCTTTCGCGAACCGATTTCTCAAAACCATCGGGAGATGATCTATTTTCTCTTCATCGTGTCTTTCGCTGTTGTGGCCTCGATTGCCTGGTATCGGGTAATGCGAATCGGGATTGAGCCGTGGTCGGTTTCTCTGAGGCATGTGTGTTATTCCAATTTGTTGCTTCTTCCCGTTTCTGTTTATGCAGTCGGACGATATTCCACAATGACCTTTCCCCACTTTTTGCGCCGTCTGCTCATGTATTTGGCGATTATCATTTTTTTGGTCTGCGGATTTTTCTTTCGGGAGGCATGGGATGGATTGACGCATTGTCAACGATATTTTTGCAATTCTCCCTCATTGGATTACATGAGACAGTTTTCCAGAACCTCCGTCTTGGCGGCCGGTATATTCTTCTTGATACTCTCCCTCTGTCTTGGCGCTCTTTGTCTACGGAACCGCCGATGGGGATTGTTTGTCATGGTCGGGCTTCTTCTGTATATTCAAGGCAGTGAATATGATTACATGCTTGAAGATCAGCAATTTACGCTTCAAGTGATGAACATCGAGGATGTTCATCGATTTTGTGAGCAGTTGGAGAAAGGGCGTTGGAAAGGAATTCCCATTTATTGCCAAGAAGATAATCGCGTTCAATATCTTGTCCCCAATTTTCGCTATTGGCTCAATCGGCGGGCTAATCCGCTCCCGGATGAAAACTCTCCTCCGGAGAAACCTTATCTTTATTTCACGTTCGAGGAACAGGAAACGGGGGAATTGGTTTTTCGCTCGGGGAAGGCGCGGGCTTATCTCTATAAGAAATAATCGGATATGCAAAATACTTGACTTAGTCAAGTATTTATTCTATGCTTTTATTTATTCTGAATAGAGTCAATGACGCTGTATTTTAATGTGAAATTTTACCGATTTGACTCCATCGGAGTTACAATAAGACAATAGAAAATAAGATGACGAATTGTAAAAACCATGAAAATTCTCCTCATCCAACCGCCGGAATTTCATATGATCACCACCAACGTCCCCAGCGTGGTGGACGAAGAGAGTGGAGCGTATCCGCCGCTGGGGATTTTGTACGTTGCGGCATTTGTGGAGCAGAACACGAATTACCAGGTTGAAATTCTCGATACGCTGCTCGATCATTTGAGTTATGAGGAGATCGAGGAGGAAATCCGCAGACGGAAACCGGATGTCGTCGGTATCCAGGCGATGACATTTACTCTGATCGATGCCACGTTGACGGCAAAGGTGGTGAAAAAGGTCGATCGGTCGATCCCTGTCATTTTCGGCGGCCCGCATGTGTATATTTATCCGCAGGAAACGCTCGAAATTTCGGAGGTCGATTATATCGTGCTCGGTGAGGGGGAAGTGACGTTTGCCGCGCTGCTGGAAGCGCTGGAGAAGGGAAGCGATCCGGAGAACGTTCCCGGTATCGGATTCAAGCGCAATGATGATATTGTTACTACTCCGTTGGTTCCCTTGAATCAGGATTTGGATTCCCTGCCGATGCCTGCACGGCATCTTGTCCCAGTCGATAAATATTATTCCGTGTTGGCGCAGGAGACACCGATCACGACGATGATGACCAGCCGCGGCTGCCCGTTTCAATGTATTTTCTGTGACCGGCCGCATTTGGGGAAGAATTTCCGCTATCGCAGCCCGGAGAGTGTCGTGAACGAAATGAAACTATGCCAGGATATGGGCATTCGGGAAATTTTCGTATACGACGACACCTTCACGGTACGGCGGGAACGCGTGCTTGAAATCTGCCGTTTGTATAATGAATACGGTTTGACGATCAAGTGGGATATCCGCGCCCATATCAACACAATGAATGACGAGGTGCTGGATGCGCTGGCTTCCGCCGGGTGTACCCGGGTGCATTACGGAGTCGAATCCGGCACGCATGAAATTTTGAAAGTCATCAAAAAAGGGATTATCCTCAAACGCATTCGCGAGGTGTTCGCCAAGACAAAAGAGCGCGGCATTACGACACTCGGGTATTTCATGATCGGCAATCCGACGGAGACCAAGGCGCAGGCCATCGAAACGATCGAGTTCGCCTGCAAACTCCCCGCTGATTTCATCCACTTGTCCGTTGCCACCCCCTTCCCGGCGACGGAACTTTACCGCATGGGTTTTCGTGAGAATCTTTATAAAGAAGATTATTGGAAAGAATTCTCCCGCAATCCCCACCCCGATTTCAAACCCAAACTGTGGACGGAAGTGATGTCAGAAGAGGAGTTGATCAACTTGATGCAATGGGGCTACCGGCGGTATTACATGCGGGCGGGGTATATTTTCAAGCGCGTGCTGGATGTGCGGAGTTGGGCGGAATTTCAACGGAAGGCGAAAGCGGGGATACGGTTGTTGTCTTGGGGGGTGAAGGCGCGGGCGGTTCATGTATCTTCTGGTTAAACTTTTTTGGAGTTCTCATCCCGCAATAGTATCATTATTTTCACAGTTCACTAACCATGCGGGATCACGATAAACCGGATTGGGATAGGTATAGAATCCTTTTCCCGTTTTGACTCCCAGTTCTCCTTTTTCGATCTTTTCCAGTAGAAATTGGGGAGGGAGATCGGAGTCATCGCCGGATTCCCGGTGATATATCATTTCGATATCTCTGACTGTATCCAACCCAACATGATCCATATACCCAAACGGACCGGCCAAGTACTTTTCGAACAATGCCCACATATGCATGCAAGCCCGGTCCACATCTTCCGGGGTGGCCACTTCTTCATCGACGATTTTCATAGCCTCTTTTTTGATCGCCCGCCAAATGCGGTTGTAGATAAAACCGGTGCTTTCTTTTTGCAATACTATGGGGGTCAATCCAAGGTTCTGAGCGAAGTATTTCACTTTGGCAATGGTTTCTTCCGAGGTGCATGTTCCCCGCATAATCTCGACTAGTGTCGCGCCCAGATGGAAAAAGTGCATATTCAAAACTTTGTCTTTACGGCACGTGGCGTCTTCGATCATGGAAATCCGAATGGAAGAGGCTACACTGGCCAGGATGGTATGCGGTGGGCAAAGGCCATCGAGTTGCTTGAAAAGACTTTGTTTTAATTCCAGTTTTTCCGGGATGGCTTCAATCACAAGATCCGCTCGGTTTGTACCTTCTTCCAAATCTGTTGAACAATGGATTTTTTGCAGGATTTTTTCTTGTTCATTTGCTGAAGCGTTTTCCTTTAAATAGGTTTCTTGATAGTTTTGCGCTTTTTGTAGGATTTCTTCATCTTGATCGATAAGTATTACCGGATAACCATGCATAGCACAATTCAAACTGATCTGTTGGCCCATGACGCCGGCGCCGGCAACACAAATCTTTTGTATTCGTTCATGCATGAGAATGATCCTTTAACAAAAGTGATTAAAGTTACATCATGGCAAACACTTAGTCATATCGGTAGAGTTGAACTTTTAAAATTCTTGTCTTTTCTATATTCTGGAAAGTATTATCAACGAATGGATGATATGGAGGTAGATTGACCAGTTTATTGACGTGTGTTTCGTCTCCGTTAAGTCTACGTAAGGGCTTCCAAATTCCTTCTGAGAAGTAGCCTTCATCGACTTGCAGAATTCCACCATAACTCGGTATAGTAAATGCCGGATCAAATTTCAAATAAAACCAGTTTCCGGCGACGATGAATTCATCTTCGCCGGTTTGAATGATCATGCCCATTGCCGTTTTATTTTTTACAGGATGGTTGTAATGGATGGTTACACGCCAATCTCCCATCTCGACGGAAGAGGAATCTTGATCTTCATTGTCTTGTTTGTAAATGCCGGCGATTCTACCGGCGCTTTGGAATTTCGTAATCAACGGCATGAGTTGATTGAGTTTGTCGTATGTGTCGATAAGGGGATTTTCCTCGTCAATACTCTCTATTCCAAATGGTGAGAATCCAATCGCCTTCATTTGGCCGAACGCCCACCACGCTTTCGCCGCTACAATCTCGTCTCGACGTATTTCGGGGATAAGCAATGGATTCCCGGAACGCACAAAATTATGACAGATTTCTTTAAATGTTGGCAAATAGATATCCGGCGCGATCAAATCGATGGCCGGCGCAGCGGCCCGCCAGATGTCATGGACGCGAGCGACCGGCCCGCCGGAAGGATATGTCCCAGGCTCACCATCCCCCGCAAGCCAGGCGTTTACAAACATAGGAAGCGCGTATTCTGCTTTTCCTTTTTCGGCGATTGCATTGATGTAGGAAGCGAAATGCCATGCCATAAAAATCTCATCGGTGGCAATGGATTTTCCGAAAACGTCCTGCCATGAGCCAACAGTCTTGTAGTTTGTACTCGCCCATGTTTTTTGGAGATGCGGCAAAAGCGTCTCTTTACGGTCAGCCAGAAAGTCAATCAGTGTTTGGGGAACGGATTGATGGAAAACTTTTTCACTGATGGGATTGTAGTCTCTGCTTTGCGAGAGTAAGCCGACCTCGTTTTCAATTTGCATCATGATGACAGTATGATGTTCTGAATCAATCGTTTTGATATGTTTCAGAACGGCGGCAAAGGCTCGTGCATCGGCTTCTTGTGTGGTTTTGCAAAAAGGTGAAAGCACATTTGTTTTACGCTGTTCTTGATTGAAACAGCGTTGAAAACGCTGAGTATCTTTTTTCACCCACGCCGGGACATAACTGGATTCACCATTTTTCCAACTGCCAAACCATAAAAATATTAGTTTCAGATCCCGTAGCCGTGCTTGTTCGACGAGACCGTCAATTAATGTGAAATCGAATTCTCCTTCAACCGGTTCGATTTGCTCCCACGCGAGTGTAGCCAGAACGGTGTTGACATTGATCGATTGCAGTTTGTTCCAAACCGGCTTCATGAATTCGAGACTTGATGCGCTGGAATTGTGCAATTCTCCACCGAGCAACAGCATCGGCTGCCCATCGACAATCAACTGAGTTGCTTTTCCTTGTTTCTTCAAATGCGGAATGGATGAACTTGAAAAAGCCATCTCCGAGTTCAGTGCAAAAACAAAGACAAGTGCGATGATATTGAATAACGGTTTCATGAAGAACTCCTTCAATAGCGGCAGTACAGGATACACAACAATCCGCATTTGGAATTTCGATTATTGAAACATATGATAGGCTAATGGATTCGCAGAAAAAGTGAATTCCCACGTGTCATTGTATCCTTTACTCTGATTCTCGCCGGAAGGCTCACATCCTCCAAATAAAATAAATCTCCCCTGTTTCGTATCGTAAACAAACTCCGCGCCACATCGTGGACTTGGGCTTTGTTTGACTTTCATTTCACGGATCAAGTTTCCATCAAATTCCCAAGTATCGTTGATGGATTCACTTTTCCCGTGTTCCGTTTCATGATTGCGGCCGCCATGCAAGACGACAACGTTGCGGAAGGAATCAAAGCACATCCCCGGCCAATAACGTGCAGGCGGACGTTTATTTTCTTTTACCTGAATTTCTGACCAGGTGCCCATCGTTTTGATCGCCGCTTTTCCACCATACGGGATAACGATTAGGATTAAAGCGATAATCGACAGCGTGGATAATAATGGAAGTGTTGTCCGCAATTGGCGTTGATGATCCAAGATGCGAACCAGCCGTTTTTTGATCTGGGTTTTGCCATTGATCATGCCGGATGAAGCCATGGCCAAGGTGGGCATGCCATTCGCATACAGTACGACGCCTAGAAACCCCTCACCGCAGTCAACCCGCGGCACATTCGCTCCTTTCAATGCCAGATCGTCACAGGCATATTCACGCTGCTGATCGATGAGCCAATTCAGCAGCCAAACACCGGGGTGAAAGAAGAAGAAAATCTGGATTATTTTTTGCAGAAACACGATCACGTTGTCATACCGGCGAATATGGGCAAACTCATGCAGGCAAATCCAGGTTAACTGATTGGTTGAAAACCGTTCTTTGACATCAGAAGGAATAAGTAAAACGGGGCGAAACAATCCCCACACAACCGGCGATGTAATCCAGGAGCCGGTTAATACCGGTATAGTTTTATGAATCTCGGAAATTTTTTCCAAGTGTTCGATATCGACAGGCAAATCGTTTCTTGGAACCAATTCTGTTGTTTGTATCAAACGATAGGTTCTGCGCTGTCTCCAGAAAAACCCAATCAGGAGCGTGCCCACAATCAATCCCCAAACCATCATAAAAATCGCTGGAATGGTAGGATTCCAAATAATCCACATAGATTGTTCCAATGGAATGGTTTCCGCATGGGATGGAGACAAACTCTCTGCCCCAGAAACGCTGGAATCCGCAACTAGTCGATCCGGTTCCGGGAGGGGATGAAAATAACTTATCTCCATCGCTTTTTCAGGAATGAGAAGAGTGAACTGATCCAATAGGGAAAATTGGCCGGGGATCACTAATTTGATCAGCACCAATAAAAACAAATAATACCCGAATTGGGCGGCCATTTTTTTGCGGAGAAATAACCACAAGATTCCCACAAAAAGAAGGATCACGATGGAATCCAGCGTTTGGTACAGCATGAAGGATGCCCACCATTCTGCCCATTGATTGAAAAGGTCAAAAGAAATCATTTTTTCTTCTCGCCTTCTTTATGTTGTTGTAGAATTGAAATCAGTTCTTCAACATCCTCTCCACTTAACTTGCTGTTTTTTACCATATAAGAGAGCAAAGGTCCGGTAGTGCCTTCCAAGGTGTTTCCCAAAAGATTGTCCGCCGCGCTGGTTAGGGTTTTGAACGCGGAACGCGCCGGTTTATATAAAAAACTGTTTCCAACTTGAGTTGTATTCAGGAATCCTTTATCAACCAGGCGTGCCAGAATGGTTTTGACCGTGCTGACCGACCATCCATTCGGTTCACAAAGCACTTCACAAATATCCCGGGCCGCGCAGGATTTCTTTTCCCAAACGGCTCTCATGACTTTCCACTCGGCCGGAGTCAATGGATCGGCAGGTTTTCGGGCCATGGTCATCCTTTCTTCAGATCGTATTGTCAATGTATCTACAAAAATAGATAAAAATGTTCCTTCGTCAATGGGAGAACATGAAAATGGATTAATACAACGCCCAGATTTCATTTTGAATCCCGCTGGCGGTGGATTTATATTGCCAGGAATCGTTCAGCATACTACCGGTTTCATCTTCCCCGCCAAATAAAACCATGCGATTGCCTTTGGGATCGTAAATCATCGATGCGCCGGCCCTTTCGCTCGGGCTGTTTTTTGTGATCATCTCATAATTTACCTTTCCATCCCATTCCATCGTTCGGTATTCCCAAAATGACATGGAATAACCAAGCGAAGCCTTCCCTTGTCCGCCAAAAGTAGTAAGAACGTTTCGAATGGGATCAAAGGCATAACTTCTTCCCCAAGGCGGCTCTTGATCGGGATAATAATCGGTATTCTCAATCCAGTGATCCCCATTCAATTCATGCAAATGCCCTTCGTACCCGCTATCCGGTATATAAAGAGCCGTCAGGGCTGTCACCTTTTGCAGACGGGTATCGAAATAAAGACCGGCATAACCGGCGGGGCCATCGTTTGTAATATAGGTCCACTTTTCTCCATCCCATTCATAGGTCGTCGAATATTGCGCAGGATCCTCCAATGTTCCTCCACCATGCCGAATCACTTTTTGACGATGGGGATCGTAGACCAATCCATGCATCTGCCCTGGTTGATTGGAAGTCTTGTTGGCCTGTTTCCATTCAAGGCCATCCCATTCCCATGTATCCCCTTTTGCAATCCATCCGCTGCCAATTTCATAACCGCCGAAAAGAACGCAGACTCCCCGAGTTTCATCAAAAGCCATTTGCATGCCTGCCCGGCTGGGACCATCCGTAGAAACCGGTTTCCACGAGGCGCCATTGAATTCCCAGGTATCGTTTCCGGACTTTGTGCTGCCGTCACTGCTGTCGGTCATACGTCCGCCATGCAACACAATCACGCCACGATTCGTGTCAAAACACATCCCCGGCCAACTGCGAGCCGGAGGCCGTTCGCTCTCTTGGATAGTAATTTCCGTCCAATTCATGTTTTGCGCCATCCCCGTTTTGCCGCCGCATAGGTTGGTCAACAAAGCGGCAATCAGGAAAGTCATGCTTGCCGCCACCCACCGGGCTTTGAATGATTCTGCCTTCTCGTTGGTAGTCTTCATTGGGTTTCTCCTTTTTGAATGTGTCTATTTGGATGCATCCAGCACCTTATGTCATTCACCGGTTGATCATCTACAATAATAGATGAATATAATGTTATGTAAATGGGGTTGTGCAAAAAAAATCAAAAATTTCTTGATGCAGATGAACGGAGGGTATGATTACAGGAGAAAACGGGGAGGGAAGAGATGAAAGCCAGTGGGGATCGCCGCTGGGGAAAGTCAGGAATAACTACTTCACTTCAATTCCATGCTGAATCACCCAAGCCGCAAAACCGGCTGCATCATGTTTCGTAAGAGCATAGGCAGGGAAAAAGTGCACGTCCACAACGTCTCCCGCTTCTTTTTGAACCAAAGCCGCCATGCGCACCCGTTTCTCCAGTTCCCACGACTCGATCCCTTCGGCGAATACGGCTAGGTCGATGTCGCTCCATGGGTGGGTGGTTTTGTTGGCGTGTGAGCCGAATAGGTAGGTGCGGACTATGTTGCAATAGGGGGAGATTATTGATATGGCTTTTTGGATTTTATTTTTTATATCATTATCGATCGTAGCCATTGGATCATCTCCTGAGTTTGATTCAGCACGCGTTGGGCATCGTCTCTTAAAGCATTTATGATACCATCTTTTCATTCCTCTTCCCCGCTAAATCACAATCCATTTGAAAAATAGATTCCCTTGTATTATAATTCATAGTATAGATACGATCTCTGTAACCTGTCTCAAATGCTGAGAAAGGAGATGGCTTTCATGCCGGATGTGTATAAGGGGAAACCCTATATGACAGAAGAGTATTACGAAAAGCGGGAAATTGATAATTCTTTTATTAAACCACGGCCTATGGCCGTGCGACCCAAAAAGGTTTGACC
>CAYPPG010000013.1:0-130185 GCA_964412555.1 uncultured bacterium | reverse complement strand
ACGGGTCAAACTGGGTGACTCCGGGTGGGTCAGATTAGCGCGGCGGGTGACACACACCTGCCACGGAATATTGCATAACCTTATCGATGATAAGATATTTTCGCAACGCAGCCGATTGTTCTTCTCCTTCGGTAAAGTTGATTGTATTCAGCATTTCCAATATATCATCATCTGAAGCGTCGAGATTGGTTTGATTAGTATAACGAATGCGTCCTGACCACGGATTCGGCCATACTTTCCCTTCGTTATACGCGATTTTGTACAGATTCCCGTCTTCGTCGCGCCCATTCATTTCAAGAAAACGCTCATTCGGCTGTTGTACGACAATTTGCTGCCGTTGTTCTTCTCTATCAATAATGCGAACCCAATCGCATCTGGAAGCAAGGACTCCTAATTCGCGAAACAACTGGAGAGACAGATGCTCAACATGCGGAGCTTGCGCCCCAGAGGAAGTTCCTTCCGGTGGAGATTCCGGAATAAGATTCAACGTCCGGTCACCTCGATACTCTTCTTCCTTGATAAAGCGAATTTTGTGGCCGTTTCGTGAACTACGGTAATCAGCACCGTCATACACCTCCACCACATCACTTTCCGTTGATTTTATGACGATACCGGTTTCTCGAGTATATTCATCTTGTATTTCTGTTACTCGCTCGCGAAAAATCCAGAAAATCGGTAACAGAGAGGGGATTTCATTATCATAGACAAAATAGGACTCGAAGGGACGCGGCTCTGCGGCATGAGGCAAAATGACATTCCTGCCATCTTGTAATGTCACTTCCGCACCGAAACGTACTAATGTTTGTGATTGTTGTGCAGGAATCTTCACGCGATAAGTACTTATTTGATTGTCTTGCGCATCCAAATCCATGGGAATAGACTCAAAACCGATTTTCCCATTTGTATTCAGTCTCTCTAGGCGTAGCTGGACTTTTTCAATTGTTTCGTAGTCATCAAATGTAATATCAATATGTACGGTATCTTCTGAAGTCGGATGAGATGGATCCATTCGATATGTGATTATTGTGGGATAGGCGGGGGTATTGGACACACTATTTGCCGAACCGGGGGTTCCCGCTTGGCTCAAGGATGCGCGCCATGAATGGTAATCCTGTGCGTCTAAATCCGGTGAAATTCGCTCTAACGACGATCCATAACCATCGGCTCCCTTGGGCCACGGATGTTTGTCTGTATAGGTAAATTCATCGATCGTTCGGCCATCCGGTGAACGAAGCCGCAATGTCTCTCCACTGTTCGATAATCGGCCGTTATAAGGACCGACTACATTGTCGGTATTTCTCCATTTACGGTTTGAAGGATCGCTAACAATCAATAAATATTGATTCGCTTCAATAGTAGTACGATCCGGAAGAGTATAAAACACTCCGTCAACGAAGGTGTAACCAGAAACATCGATTGTCGAATCGGTTGGATTGAATAATTCGATGAATTCTTCCGTTTGCGTTTCCGGCGGATTGTAATAAATCTCATTAATGACAATATCATCAAAAGCAAAAGTACTGACACATTGAACTGCCAATAATAATACCCAAATCAATCGATAAAAAATCATAATTCTGTTTTTCTCCAATGTTCCACATTAAAGCTGGGGGTAATTTCCTTATTCAAACATAAGTATAACAACAACATGCTTATAACAACAATTTAAAATTGAGATGGCCTATGATAGGCATGGGGTAAGGGATTAAAAATAAGTGTTGACAGAATAGATGTATCATGAGATGATCGATTGATTGTGGTGAGAAGTATATAGCACGTTTACCCTCTTGAATAAATGCATTTGTACGAGTTGACCCATGAATCGAGAAACTGGCTTTACATTGATCGAGTTATTGATCGTCGTCGCGATTATCGGCATTTTGGCTGCTATTGCCGTACCGAACTTTTTGAATGCGCAAACTCGGGCAAAAATTTCAAGAATTCAAGCAGATCAACAGAGTGTCTCAACGGCGTTGGAACAATATCGAATCGATCATAACCGCTATCCGGTCGATGCCACCAACCGGATTCCAACCGGTCTTTATATGCTTACTTCCCCAGTCTCTTACATGCAGAGTATACCGATTGATCCATTTATGTTGATGGAGGATCTCCAAAAAGCGATCGATCAAACGCCGAACGGTCCCTTTTTCGCGATGGGAACGGATACACCGTGGCCGGGAGAAAATCATACGGTTTATGTCACCTATGCACTTGCCGCCGCGGGACCGGACCATGACGACGACACCGGAAATATGACCGGATGGCCGGCAACCGTTTGGTGGGATTTTGAACCAAGTAATGGGTTATATTCAAATGGTGATATCATGCGTATCGGGGGAAATTATTCTGCAGGTACATTTGTGCGAAATGGAAAACCAAATCGGTAATAATATATCATTCCACGTAGTAAGACCACCAAATAATATTATCTTTTCTGTAAAGCGTTTCGAATTTCATCCAAATTGGAAGCTGTAACTGATTTCTCATGAAGTTCTTCCAGTTTTTCTGTTCTATCAATTTTGAGAATTAATTCTATGATTTCGTCGGGTAATTGATCAAATCGCATGGATAAAGTAGTCAAAATCAATTTGCGAATGCTTTCACGAATCCCTTCTTTACGCCCCTGTTCAAGTCCCTTTTGGTAGCCTCTTTCTTTTGCCATTTTTTCTATACTCATAACATATGGCATTTTTGTCGCCTCCTCGTTGGTTAAAATTTCTTGCCAGAATCGTTGTTCCATATCTTTCGGTAATTTCATTATCCCATCAATAAATCGAAATAGGGATATGACTTCATCACGTGTATATCCTTTGTTGTACAAGGATTTTGCTAAGCTCATTTTCCCTTGGAAACGATTGTGGTATTGTTTTTTTGTTTCCAAAGCTTTTAAATGAGATAAAATTATCACTGCAAATGGATTGTCGTTTTTTTCAAGTTCATGACTTTGATCTTTAAAGTCGATGATTTTGGCTGAAGGGAAAACGATTCCCATTTGGCAACCAAGTATATTATATCCGAATTTTTCCGGCCGCCATGAGGGATGTTCATCTGCAAGTATTGCAAAACTGGCTACTGGTAATTGGTATTTCTCAAAGATACGATAATTGTAAGTAAACATCCTTTTTTCGAAAGCGGATTCTCTTTGAGCCTGAACTTCGACATGCACCAAAACGAGTGTCTTTTTTCCATCCAGAAGAGACACTTCCACAAGTTTGTCAACGATTTGTAATCCGGCAGGTGTATCATGAATCAACTGCTGTAATTCCGTATCTAAAAACGTTACAGGTTTTTTCCAATCAATTTCCACATGAGCACGTGGAAAGAGTAAAAGAAAACAGTTCTCAAAAAAAGTATCGAGAACTGTTTTCCAGGGGCTGTCATATTCATCGGGAGATTGTTTCTGAGTATGATCCATGATGAGAAACCTTTAAATCGAAATTCATATAAAAATATTATTTTCTCTGATGGGGCGGATTGATTCGTTCCCCGGTTTCCGGATGAAATTCATCAGGTAAAGATTTCGAAACGGGGATGTCATTCGTTTCTTCAATCCAGTTATCTAACGCATTGCGCATTCGTTTCAATACACCTTGATAGGCCGGTTCATAGGCAAGATTATGAAATTCCATTGGATCGTATGCAAGATCGTATAACTCTTCTGTTGCACGCCGCGCTCGAAACAGTAACATCTGCTCACGTGTAAGTGTTCCGGCATCCCGCATTTCCCGCATTTTCTGAAATAGAGGAGCGACGGCAGTGTCGGCCGAGGTTTCCAGAGGTTTTTCCGGAATGGAATTCCGGATGTATTTGAATCGTTTGTCACGCACAGCGCGGCTATGATCTTCCAAATCATGCCAATTTTTCTCGGCATAGATATATTGCCGTTCATGTTCCTCCGGTTTTTGTACCTGATTGATCATGCTGATCCCTTCCATATCTTTTGGTATGGGGAGATCGGCGGCATGCAGCATGGTCGCTGCTAAATCAACAAGGCTGACCAAACCGTCATACACTTCACCCTCTTCGATGATCCCTGGCCATTGTGCGACAAGAGGTGTTTCAATTCCACTATCGTATAAAGTCGTTTTCGCCCGAGGGAAAGGCATCCCATTGTCTCCAAAAAAGACAACCAAGGTATTTTCAATAATCCCATTTTCTTCAAGATGATTGAGTATTTCCCCTATCACTCCATCCATACGAGTGATTTCATCATAAAAACCGGCTAATTCCTCTCGTGCTTCCGGAATATCGGGTAAGTAAGGGGGGACAATGACATCGTCATGCGTATATGGAGGATCGACACATCCCCGATCAAATACTCGGTGTGCATCATAAAAACCCACGGATAGGAAAAATGGGCAATCCTTTGGGCGTTCGGCCATGAATTGTTTCCAATTTTCCACCTTTCGCAAAATGACATCAAATTTCTTTTCTGCAGCGCTTCCCAAATGGCATTTTCCGACACTGCCCCAATAATAGCCTGCCGGTGAGAGTAATTCGGGTAATATTGCCTGATCAGAAGGCAGTGGATCATGTAAATTCTCAGCGCCCGTCGAATGGGGATATTTTCCTGTGAACATACTCGCCCGGCTTGGGCTGCAGGAGGATGTCGTGACAAATGCCTGAGTAAAGCGAATACCGTTTTTCGCTATACTATCGATGTTGGGAGTTCGAATAGTCGGATGGCCATAGCATCCGATTTCTTTGCTTCCCACATCATCGGCGATCAGCCAAATGATATTTGGCCTTTGATTGTTCTGTGCATTTGTTGATTGAGAGACCAAGCCAGTCAGTAAACCTGAAGTCAACAATGCACTGGTTTTCAAAAAATGTCGACGGTTTTTATCCATGGCGAACTCCTGAAAATTATATTCGTAAGTGGAATATGTAAGATTGTTCATTCAGTATTGCATATTCCGCGCCCAAAATCATCCCTTTCTCGGAGCGCGGCCATCCTTGGCCGCATCCTTTATCGCGAATACGAAAATATGGTTATCGAGAATTTAAAAAGCAGTTGTTGGGTAAAGCAGACGTCCCCGCCTACATGAGTGGGTAAACACGATCGCTTGCTGTTTTGAGCACGTTAGGGGACAATATAGAGGAACATACAATATGAAATGAAAATCATGCACGAACTTGCTTTTGCCGAAGAAATATTGAATACCGTCGAACGTGAAGCGCAGAAATACCATGCCGGCCAGGTTCATCGTATTTGCTTACACATTGGACAATATTCCGGCCTCGATAAATCGAGTTTATCATTTTGTCTTGAGGCCATCTCGAGTGGAACACGAATGGATGGTGCAAGAATTGAAATGATCGATTCCGCTCCCCATTGGATTTGTTCTCAATGTGGCCTGCGGCTCGGGGTAGAGGAAACGGTAGAAATATGCCCAGCTTGCGGTGGCGGTATAGAATATGATCCGGCAACAGACCTGCGAATTCAGGAGATCGAACTCGATGACGAAAACACTGAAACTTGAAGAAAAAGTCAAAACGAAAGGACGGGAACTGTCGGAAACGCTAAGACGGTTTTTCCAAGAGAAAAAAATCTATGTCGTGAACTTGATCGGCTCTCCCGGTGGTGGAAAAACGAGTCTATTGGAAGCCCTGGCAGAACGGTTACAGGGACGAACCGCCGTGATCGAAGGCGATCTTCAAACCGACAAAGACAAAATTCGCATTGAAAAAGCCGGTTTGCCCGCCTACCAACTGAACACGCTCGGAGCCTGCCATCTGGACGCCAAGATGATCCAACAGGCCGTCGATGAGTTCTCGCTCGATGGCGCAAAGATGTTGTTCATCGAAAATGTCGGCAATTTGGTCTGCCCTGCCAGCTTCGAAATCGGAGAAGACATCAAAGTCGCTGTAATCTCCGTTCCTGAAGGAGACGATAAACCGGCGAAATACCCAACCGCCTTGCGCGTTTCATCCGCAATGGTCATTACCAAAATGGATCTTCTTCCATACATCGACTGCAACATCGAACAAATGGAACAGGACGCCCGAGCCATTCGGCCGGATATCAAAATCTTTAAAACTTCCACAAAAACCGGCGAAGGTTTGGATGAGTTCCTTGCCTGGATTGAAGAATGTGCCGCTCAAAAATGAAAAATGCTTTGCGGATACAGGTAACCGGCGTCGTCCAGGGAGTCGGTTTTCGCCCCTTTGTCTATGAATTAGCCACTCGATATGATCTTGCTGGCTATATATTGAATAATTCCCAGGGCGTGGAAATTGAAATCGAGGGGCAATCTTCTTCTCTGGATTCTTTTCTGCATACTCTTCGAGATTCTCCACCACCTTTGGCCATTATCAAGAAAATTCATGTTGATGAGATAGAACCTGGAAATTACGTAACGTTTCAAATTCGTGAAAGTGAGAAGCAAGAAACGCAAACAGTCTTGATTCCCCCGGACTTCGCGACCTGTTCGGACTGCCTGCAGGAGCTGTTCAATCCGTTGGATCGAAGGTACCGTTACCCATTTATCAATTGCACAAACTGCGGTCCCCGCTATACCATCATCCAAGATTTGCCCTATGACCGGTCACGCACGACAATGAGCGCTTTTGAGATGTGCCAAGAGTGCCGGGCGGAGTATGAAGATCCGTTGAATCGCCGCTTCCATGCCGAACCGACCTGCTGCCCAAACTGCGGCCCGCACGTTTGGCTGACGGATCAGCGAGGAAGTATTCTAGAATATGAAGATCCAATTGCCGCTTGTGTCCAATTCTTAGAGAAAGGGGCTATTGTGGCGATCAAAGGACTTGGTGGTTTTCATCTTGCTTGCGATGCATCCTATGATGAAGCGGTATGCACACTTCGGAACCGGAAAATGCGGGAAGCCAAACCTTTTGCGCTGATGGTGAAAGATATGGATGCCGCAAGGCAGTTTATTGAGATTGAGAGGGAGGGAGAAATGCAAGATGGTGGGTTTCGCTTGGCTCAATCCACCCTACTTTCTTCGCGGGAGCGGCCGATTCTTCTTCTCAAAAAAAAGCGCAATTCTACCCTTTCCCATTTTGTCGCTCCAAACAGCGCTCATTTGGGGATTATGCTTCCTTATACTCCGCTCCATCATCTCATCATGCAAGGTTCTTATCCCGCGCTCGTTATGACCAGCGCCAATTTGACCGATGAGCCGATTGCTTATCAAAACGAAGATGCGCTCGAACGGCTATCTACCATTGCTGATTATTATCTTCTTCATAATCGGCCAATCCATATCCGTACGGATGATTCGGTAATGCAGTTTATATCCGGGAAACCGCATTTTTTGCGCCGATCTAGAGGATATGCGCCGTTTCCTCTTGAACTGCCTATACAAAACAATCGCCAGGAAATCTTGTCCCTAGGTCCGGAAATGAACAATACCATCAGCCTGACGCAAGGTGATCATGTGTTCATGAGCCATTATTTGGGTGATCTACAGAACGCTTTCGCCTATCAATCCTTTTTGCAGGCGATTGATCATCTTTCCAACGTTCTTGAGATTAAACCAACCATCATTGCCTGCGATACACACCCCGATTATCTGTCCAGCCGTTATGCGCACGAGAGCGGATTGCAAGTTATCGAAGTTCAACATCACCATGCGCACATCGCCTCTGTTCTCGCCGAACATGGAAGAACAGATCGAGTTATCGGTGTCTCGTTCGATGGACTCGGGTGGGGTGAAAACAACGAACTTTGGGGCGGTGAATTTCTGGTTTGTGATTTATCGGACTATCAACGTGCCGGTCACCTTCAATTGATACCTCAACCCGGCGGAGATGTCTGCACAAAACGGATTACACGAATGGCCTATATGTTCTTGCAAAAGGCTTTCGGAAAAGAGGCTGATAGGATCATAAACGATTTGTTCCCCGCCTTCTCCGAACAGGAACGGAAGATCGTTACTCAAATGGTGGAAAAAGGAATCAATACTCCATATACTTCCAGCGCCGGCAGGCTTTTTGACACAGCAAGTGCTATACTGAATATATGCACAGAAAACACATACGAGGGGCAAGCCCCTATGGAATTGGAAGGAACTGCCTCTCAAGCCGAATCGGAAGAAGGATTTTATCCGGTTCCAATCGAAGAAAATGACAGTACGCTGATTGTAAAAACTCCGGATTTGATCCGGCAAATGACTCAGGATTATCGTTCCGGTGTTAACCGGGAAATCTGCGCGGTGCGATTTCATAATTCCATAGCCCAATTCGTATTGGAGATGTGTATTCGAATTCGTGATCGAACAAAGTTAAACACTGTCGCCCTATCCGGCGGCGTTTTCGCAAACGCGATTTTGACTGAAAAACTGACATTGATTCTCGAAAAAGAAGGTTTCGAAGTGTTGACCAATATCGCCGTCCCTGCCGGCGATGGCGGAATTTGCCTGGGACAAGCGGCGGTGGCCGCCTGGAGACTCTCAGGATTACGAAGAACTGCACCCTGAAAAGGTGACAGAAATCAGCAACCAAATTCCCCCAAAGGATGGGAGGAAAAGAATCACCCTGAAGGGGTGATAGAAGCACCTGGAAAGGGGAAACAAGACATAAACCTCACCCTGAAAGGATTGCAGAAAACAGGGCTGAAAAGAGAAGAACCACCCTGAAGGGGTGATAGAAGATAGCCAGCGGGCAACGCCCCTGGATATGTGAAACAAGACATAAACCTCACCCTGAAGGGGTGACAGAAGGTTTTTCTATCACCCCTTCAGAGTGAAATATAACTGGCTATCCTCTTTAATCCCGTTGGGGTAAATTTCTAATCCTCTTTAATTCTATTGAGGTAGAGTATTCTCACTACATGAGGTCCTTATGTGCCTGGCAATACCCGCAAAAATCATTGAAATCGACGGCATGAACGCCAAAGTCGATATCATGGGCAATATCCGCCCAACGAAATTATCCCTTGTTGACGACGTCTCTATCGGGGATTATGTCTTAATTCATGCCGGATTCGCCATCCAGAAACTCGAAGCCGGCGATGCGGAAGAAACGCTCGATCTTTTCCGGCAAATGGGAGCAGCGATTGATGAAGAAGCCCTCTCCGGATGATTTTATCCGGAAAATCAATTCTTTTACTCGTGAACTCGGTCGAGAAGTTCGTCTCATGGAGGTTTGCGGAACGCACACCACAGCCATCGCCCGGGCTGGCTTACGTAGCATTCTTCCAAGCAACATCGAATTGGTTTCCGGCCCCGGCTGTCCCGTCTGCGTAACCGCCCAACGGGAAATCGAGCGTATGTTGCTGCTTACCCGGGATCCGAATGTTATCATCTGCACCTTCGGCGATATGATTCGCGTTCCCGGGATCAAATCTTCCCTCGAAGAACAACGCTCCAATGGCGCCGATATCCGCGTAGTTTATTCCTCGGACGATTCGCTCCAACTCGCCGAGAAAGAAAGTGGGAAAGAAATCGTATTTCTGGCAGTAGGCTTCGAAACCACCGCCCCCGGCATCGCTTCAACGATAGTAGAAGCAACCGAAAAGAAAATCCCGAACTATTCTGTATTTGTTTCTCACAAACTGATCTCTCCGGCAATGGAAGCGGTTCTCAACGGAGGGTGCCGAATTGATGGATTCATCACTCCCGGCCATGTCTCTGTCGTACTCGGCTCGAATGAATTTCAACCTTTATCGCAAAAATATAATATTCCCTGTGTGGCAACAGGTTTCGAACCACCTGATCTGCTGGAAGGCATCACTATGCTGCTTGAATGCATCACAGAAAATCGCTCCGGCTCCTTCATTCAATACCATCGGGCAGTCAAACCGGACGGCAATCCCCGCGCCCGTGAGATGATGTACACCGCTTATGAAACAGCAGATGCGGAATGGCGCGGATTGGGCATCATTCCAAAAAGCGGATTGAAATTAAAAGAGCAATATGCCTCTTTCGATGCAATCCCCCGGTTCTCGTTACCTGAAATCCCCCCCGTCGAACTGCCGGATTGTCTCTGCGGCGAAGTACTGAAAGGCAATATCCATCCGGATGAATGTCCTTTATTCGGCAGTAGCTGCACGCCGAGAACACCGGTCGGCCCCTGTATGGTTTCCAGCGAAGGCGCTTGTGCAGCGAGGTATAAATATGGCGGATAAAATTCGATTGGCTCACGGCGGCGGCGGGGTGCTCATGCGCGAACTGATCGAACAACAGATCGGTCCGGCGCTGGGAAACTTGCCGGAACATTTACCCGATGCATCTCCAATCCCGAATGCAAGCGCGCTGCTCATGACCACGGATTCCTTCGTCGTCAAACCCCTGGTTTTCAAAGGCGGCGACATCGGCAGCCTGAGTATTCACGGCACGATCAATGATCTCGCTGTCTCCGGTGCACAACCCTTGGCGCTTTCCCTCGCCTTGATCATTGAAGAAGGATTGGAAATCGATCTTTTACAAAAAATCATGCAATCCGCTGGGCAGGCAGCCAAAGAATGTGGTATCAAGATCATTACAGGCGACACGAAAGTCGTCGCTCGCGGAGAAGCCGATCAATTATTCATCAACACCACCGGCGTAGGGAAAGTTATAAAAAACCTCTCTCCATCGAGTGTCCAAGAAGGGGATGCCGTTATACTGAGTGGCTCGATTGCCGATCACGGTATTGCAGTGATGAGTGCTCGTGAAGGTCTTCAGTTTGAAACTACCGTTGAGTCGGATTCCGCTTCAATTTGGCCCTTGGCAAAAGTGCTTCTCGAGTCTGACATCGAAATCCATGCTATGCGCGATCCTACCCGTGGTGGTCTGTCCGCCTGTTGTGTCGAGATTGCTGACTCTGCCGGTTGCAGCATCGAATTGAACGAAAAATCCATCCCCCTCAAACCCGAAGTCGCTGCCGCTTGCGAAATGCTCGGTCTCGATCCCTTGTCCGTGGCCAACGAGGGAAAACTGGTTGCTTTCCTTCCTGAAAATGAAGCTCCAAAAGCTGTTGAAATTTTACGGAAAATCACAAATGGCGAGAAAGCCGCTATCATAGGCCACGTCGTCTCCCGTAAAACCAAATCCGTCTATCTCCGCACCCGCTGGGGTGGAGAACGCATTATTGACATGCCCTACGGGGAAGAATTGCCACGCATTTGTTGAAATAGAGTTTGATTTTTTATTCTTCCCGCCTAATAATGAAATGGATTACTCGATTTTGATTTTCTGTTCGCGGGTAGAGCATGCGTCCCCGCCTGCATCGGTATGGCAAGCGAGACGCTTGTTTTACCCGCGATAGAAGTTCAATCCATTTCGAATAGAAAATATTATCATAATATTTGCTATATTAGCTTAAATCGATGTAATGGAGAATCTCATGTCTATACACAAAATCAATCGGAGAACATTTGTTCGGCAATCGACAACTCTTGCGGCCGCGGGGATGACCGGGACAAAGTCGGTTATCGGAGCCAACGACCGAATCGTTGTCGGTTTCATCGGAATCGGCCGGCGAGGAACGGCTCTCCTATCGAACTTCCTACACGAAGAGGACGTTTCCGTCGCCGCCGTCTGCGATGTGGATAAAAGGCATCTTGCCAAAGCCCAAGAGCGGACAGAAGGAAAAGCGAAAGGCTATCATGATTTCCGTCATTTGCTTGAACAAAAAGATATCGACGCCATCGTAATCGGCACTCCCGATCACTGGCATGCGATCCCCACAATATATGGCTGCCAGGCGGGTAAAGATGTCTACGTCGAAAAACCCCTTTCCCACAATACCCGCGAAGGGCAGATCATGGTGAAAACCGCCCGTGAAACCGGCCGCATCGTCCAAATGGGAACCCAACAGCGCAGCGAACCACACTGGCAAAAAGCCGTGGAAATTGTCAAATCGGGAAAATTAGGGAAAATCTGCGAAATCCGCGCCTGGAATCACTTCGAAAACCCGATAGAAGGTTTCGGTAATCCGCCCGATTGTGAACCGCCGGAAGAGGTGGATTACGATTTTTGGCTCGGTCCCGCTCCCAAACGTCCCTTCAATCCAAGACGCTTTCATGCGACAGCCTTATATTTTTGGGATTACGCCGGCGGCTGCGTCACTTCCTGGGGAGTTCATTTGCTGGATATCGCATACTGGGCGATGGATTTGCTTGGCCCACAGAGCGTTTCGGCGACCGGTGGAAAATATTACCTGCAAGACAATCGCGAAACTCCGGATACCTTCGCCGCCATATACGACTGCTCTGATTTTACGATGACATACAATCTCCATCACTGGAGCGGAGTTTCAAAACAGGTGGAGAATTACGGAAGATATGGCCACGGTATCGAATTTTACGGCGCCGATGCAGTCTTATACGTCGATCGTTTCCGGCTGGAAATGAGAGGGGAAGGGGAGAACTCCCCGACATTGAGCCTTGAAGGCCAAAACCGCACTTCTCCTCACATTCGCAATTTCCTCGATTGCGTAAAAAGCCGCAAACGACCCAATTCCGATGTCGAACCCGGTCACCGCTCCAGTGTGTCGACGTTTTTAGCGAATATCTCGTTTCGTACCGGGCATAAAATCCAGTGGGATGCGAAAGACGAAACGATCTTCAACGATTCGGAAGCAAGTAAATATCTTTCGAGAGAACCAAGGGAATCTTGGCATTTATGATCGTTACGCGGAGAGAATATAATCATGAATGAAAATACTCTATTCGATACGGTCGCTTTGTTGAATGACATTCCAGAAAAAGGTTTGACTCGCGGTCAAGTCGGAACGATTGTGGAAGAATTGGATTCGGATGTTTTTGAAGTGGAATTTTCAGATAATCAAGGTCGGACATATGCTATGCTGGCCCTTTCTTCAAACCAATTCATGCGTCTTCATTACCAGCCAGCGAAATGAATATTTCTGTTCAGGCAATTTTTATCACAGATGTTTTATATCCTGCAAAACCGGGAAATTCTTCCGGTATTGAACCAGCGCGACTTTGTCCAATTCCGCACAAATGACAGTTTCTTCATAGACTTCACTAGCCAGGATACCCCCATGAGGATCATAGATCACACTACGCCCCGTATACGTCAACTTCGGATCCGTTCCACAACGATTCACGCCGACCACATAGGCTTGATTTTCAATCGCCCGCGCCTTCAGCAAAGACACCCAATGCTCATCCCGCGGTTCCGGCCAACAGGCGATCACAATAAACAAATTCGTTCCCCTTCGAACGGCTTTCCGAAAAATCTCCGGAAAACGCAAATCGTAACAGATAAAAGGACAAACCGTGAAATCATGCCACTGAAATGTCACGATTTCCTCACCGGATGAATAATGCTTGGTCTCCCCGCCGAATGTGAACGGATTCAGCTTGCAATACCGTGCTATCTCTTCGCCCTCCGGATTGACGGCAACCGCTTCGTTTCTCCCAAAACCGTTCTCCCCTTCCGTCACCAATCCACCGAGAACGTAACAGCGATGCTGTTTTGCGGTTTCAATCAGAAATCGTTTACTTTTACAGGTTTCCCCTTCGCAAATTTCCTCCACATTCATGCTGAACCCGGTCGCAAACATTTCCGGCAGTACGACGAGGCTATCCGGCTCGATTTCAACGCCACTCAACAAAGCACGAATTTTCTCAAAATTCACCGCTTTGTCTTCCCATTCGATATCGAATTGAACACCGTATATTTTCATTGGATTATGCTCCTAAAATCCCTTTCAATCCTCGCGCCAATCGGTTGACACCTTCGATGGCAGTATCTTTCTGCAAGGCTCCATACGAAATGCGCAGATAACAACCTGTTTTCATCCCGAACGAACATCCCGGTATCACGGCTACGCCATATTCTTCTACCAACCGTTTAATCAATTCCATCTCATCCAGCTCGGCATTGATTTTCAGTAAGAAATAAAAGGCTCCATTCGTTTTGATTAAAGTACAAATATCGTTAAGTTGTCCCAGCTCATTCAATGTCACTTCCCTAACCGCTGTTATATCTTTCTGATATCCACGGCAATAATCGGCCCCGCTTTGGAGTGCCCCATATGCTGCGTATTGGGAAATAACCGGCGGGCAAATCAAGATCGTATCCTGGATTTTCTTAATGGAAACATCCAATTCCGCCGGATAAACCATATATCCGATTCGCCAACTCGCAAAACCATACGCCTTCGAGAATGAATACAGAGAGATGGTATGCTCTTCCGCTCCTTTGATCGAACCGGGTGAAAAGTGTTTTGCAGCATCATATGTAAAGTATTCGTATGCCTCGTCATTGATATGATAGATTCCATGTTCCTTGCACAATTGATTGATCGCCCGTAGAGTTTCCTCCGGATACACCGCACCGGTCGGATTATTCGGCGAAACCGTCAACACCGCCCGCGTTTTATCGGTGATCGCGTTTCGAATCGCATCAAGATCGGGTTGATAATGCTCATCCGTGGGAACGGCGACCGGATCACAGTCGGCGATATGCACCGCCATCTCATGATTGAAATAAAACGGGGTGAGTAAAATGATCTCATCCCCCGCATCCGCAATCGCGAGCACCGCATTCATAAACGCCATATTCCCCCCCGCCGTCACACACAGTTTGTATTCCCCGCTTACTTTTGCCTCGCGGCAGACCTCAATCCCGTTTTCCCTCTTTAACTTGTCACACAGCCCTTCATACAAAGGCCGAATCCCATTTACCAACTTGTATTTATGATTTTCGGGATTGCTTAGAAAATGGGTAAGCTGATCGATCGCGGATTGTGGCGGTCCATAGAATGCCACGCCTTGCCCCAGGGAAATCGTTCCCGGATTGTTTTTGATCAACTCGCCTACGATCGGTATGATCGGAGCCTGCACACGTTCCATGCGCAAATTCATTGGATTCTAACCTTTCTTCCTACTCGGAGTGTGGACATTCCGTACGATGGTTATCCTTATACAATAATAAAACATACTGCGATATTCAATCCAAACCAAGAAAGAAAAATTGAAGGTGGCTTTCGATGGCGAAGCGATTGAACTGAAAACTCCATTGCATTACACCTTTGTACCCAACAAACTCACGATTTTTACTCCATGATGGAGTTGAATGGAACGATTCGATAAAAGGAAGAAATTGTATATAAGATTTTATATACTGTTAGTAATATGCACTCACGTTTATTTCAAAATATCCATAAAGTTCTCGCAGTGGATTTCTATCCCGGCCATCCCGGCGGAGAAATCATGAATGCCATTTTACCCCATCTTCGGGATCGTGGGATTCAAGTTTCTTTTCTCCAAGTTCCGTTCCACAAATTGCAGGACCGCAATTTCGCCACTCACTTTGCTCAATTCTTGACGGCTCAAATAAAACAAAAAAATCCCGATCTTCTCTTTTGCATTCAACGGGATATTCGGGAAATTCTTGCAATGGCCAATGGCAATGACGAATCTTTGCCAACCTTAACCTTCATTACCGATCCGGTTGTGCGTATCGACCATCTGAAAGGAAATAACGATTATATTGTTTCCTGGTCGGCAAGCATGGCACAATTCCTGAAAAAACATGGATACAAGAACGTCAAAGTTCTTCCCATGATGGCCGATTCCTTCGAAGAAGGGCAAAACATCCCCCAAATCCGTTCTGAAGTTTCTTTCTTTGGGAATTATTGGTCCGGAGGACCGCGCGAACGCGAAGCCCGGCTTCAGTTCTACGAAGAACGCCAACCGGGTTTGAAGCAATATGCGATAGAACTCATCGACCGTTTTGTCCGCCATGAGGTGGAAGGAAATATCTACGAGGTACTGGAAACATACCCGCCGCCTTCAGGCACACTCAAGGAAAATCCGAAATCCTTTCTCAACTTCATCCTTACGGAAGCCACCGCTGATATCCGAATCCGGACACTGGAACAACTCACTTCATTCGACTTAAAAATATTCGGCCATGGCTGGAAGAAATCCGATGCGAGCAAACAATTGCAAAGTCATTTTTATCCCAATTTGCAGATCAAGGATCAGCCGCATATCTTCTCTTCGTCAATCATCAATCTCAACATTGCCAATCCCGCCCATTGGGGAGCGCCAACCAACCGGTATTTCAACATCCCTGCCTCCGGTGCACTCGAACTCTGCGAATGGTCAGAGGGGATGAATGCCTTTTTACTCCCTGGAAGGGAGATGCTCTATTTCAACAATCCGGACGATATCGCAAATTGTGTTTCCGGTATATTGAGTCGGAGAAGGGAACTTTCCGGCCTTATTGCTGCGGCACGAAATAAGATAAAAGAAAAATATACTTATGCTCAGTGGATCGAAGAACTGTTTAATGGCTTTTCGGAATAGAAATTGATGTTTGAATATAAAGAAGAGAAAATCACGGATTGCTTTCGTCTTGAGGTGAGTAGAAAAACGGATTGTATTTCGTGAAAAAGGATATTGAAAATCATGGATGAAGAATTGAGGGCATCCTATCGTGAATCGCTGATCACTCGAATCAATGCTTTGGAAAACGCTCGTAAGGATAACGATTTTACCGTAGCCGATGCGTTACCGGCCATTCTACAATTTTCAATCCATTTTTTCGGAGGCTGTCAACCGAAACAATCCGATCTTTATCTGGCCGGTTCATAAGCAAACCGTTATTCCTGGCTCAAAGTTTACTTTTTTCAATTCTGATATTGTTTCTCTTCGAGAAACGTTGTGCCAAGTCAAACGGGAATTTGCCTCCACCCCCTCCTTCACGGGATTCGCTATCCACGATTATTGGGGATATAAAGAATTGATGCATAAATAAATATCCGATCCGGAAATCAGAAAATCAATCACGGATTTGTGGGTGGTGAAACATATTTCGATAATAATCGTGAATCTGTTTCGCACGCTTCTCATAAGGATGATCCTTGAGAATTCGTTCTTTTGCTGCATCTGTGATCACTTTGCGTTCCTCCGGATGTGCAAGATAATATTCAACTTTTTCCGACAGTTCTTCAGGCGTTTCATAGAGCACAATTTCTTGATCCGGTTCAAAAAATTCCTTGATACGTTCGCCTGCATGTAAATGCAAATCGGTCAACAAAAAACCATCACACATCGGAATGTCCATATCCCGGCACATCGGCCCGTCATGCAAAAACGGGGGGTGAATATTGATGGAAATAGCCGCCGAGTGGTAAAAATTCGCACACTCGGCCGATGTCAATCCGCGATGCTGAAAGGCTTCATAAATGGGAGTATCACGAAGGATCGCATCCCAATCCTCATTCCCGAATAGTTTGAAATCGTAAGGATGCAAAGCGCTCAATAGTCTTACCCTCCTCTTCCGAATACATTCGACATGAAAGAAAAAAACAAGGTGCTGGTGATCGCTCATCCCGTGTCGGTAATCGATGCTTTTGAGCACATGTATAATTTGGGTTTGATCGTTTGGAGACAAATCGAAAAGGTGGAATAAATCCTCAAAATGCGATTTCATGTTTTCCAACTTTGCTTCTGTGACCGCATTGATCTTTTGCTTGATTTCTTCCGGGAATTGATCGTGAATGGACTGAGTATTTTTGATGGTTCCCACGAATCCCACTTCACAACACAGTTCATTCTTTCGTGTGCAGGATATTGGAAAACCGGCGATCGGAAGCTCCTCTGCCAATTGTCCACCACAATGTTTCAAAGTCTTTGCAAAGTCACGCCAAACATAAAATAGATAATCAAACCGCCCGTGCTGCGTGTGCATCAAATGATTTGGCTCATCGACATAATATGCAAAACGGGGGAGCGGAATATTTTCCAGTCCTTGCACGAGTAGATCGGATGGATGACTAATCGTAACAACAAAATCAGGACAGAAACGCTGAATTTCCAGCAGTCTTTTCAACATGTCATAGGAGTTGGTTTGTGATAAAGGGAAGGGAACATACTTCTCGATTACTTGATATCCGAACTGACGAAAACCATTTGCAAAACCATTGCCGATCATGATCCAGCAACTTACCGCCGGCGCCGTGATCAGAACCGTGCGAGTCGATTCCTGTGGTTTGTTTACATAACGTTGGCGAAAGACAGAAAAAACGTGCTGGATTTCCTGTTTTTTCTCAGAAAAACGTTTCTGGAATACTGCCATATTGGATTTCAGCTCTGTATTTTGATTCCCGATCAATCGAATACTTGTAATGGGAAAGACGGCGGTACTCGCTAAGAAATAAGGCTCCAATCTCCCGTCAAGAGAGGAGATCAAATCCTCATAAACTCTCTTTCCGGCAAGCCAATACACTTGCGGTTTCTCCATCAAAGAATGATACGGAAACAGAATGAGATGAGAGAGAAACAATTCGAAATCAGGTTCAATGACGAGAACGGGACAGAACTCTGACACCACAACAGACTCGAGAATCTTCTTATGCAGCGCGTCGATTCCAATGACAAGCAGCCATTGTTTATCCGGCAGGTATTGCCGGTATCGATCTACTAATTTTTGATTATCGGGCAGCGACAAATGGACTGTCCGTGTCTCACAATGACGGTCTGTATTACTAATAAATTCAAATTGAAAAGAACCCTGTGTTATTTTCGTGATTTGAATCCGGTGAGTGTTGGTATACTCGATCAAACCTCCCGCCAAATCGTCATGCCGCTTCATCAAATCCCGAACATTCTCCTGAAAGAGTTCCGGTGAAATTCCAATCGTATCCATGACCTCTTTTCTATCCTCCCATACCGCTAATCCGCACTCCCCCCTCATTTCCCCTTCATCAAAGGACGAAAGATTCGAAGATGACCGATTTGAACCGGATCAGGGGGAAACAGTCCATCACTCACCGCCCGAACATCCTCCACCGTGTACACGGCACGGGGATTGTATTCGTTCACTTTTTGTAGGATTGCAGGAAGGTTCTTTCGTTTGACAACCGTAAAAAGAACCTCTACATGCCCCTCGTTTCCGATGGCGGGTACTTTGGTTACCGTATAATTGTTACTTTTCAAATAAGTAATCAATTCATCCGCACTTTTGCGCGTAATAAGACGAAGAAGTATCATTCCCAAAGCGAGTTTGTTTTCGATATACATCCCCACATAATTGCCCGCCGCATAGCCACCGGCATAAGCCAAAAAATTAATCGGATTGTTGATGTTTTGAATCACTTGACTCACCACGATCACCCAGATCAACACTTCGATGAATCCCAAAATCGGTGCCACAATCCGCATGCCGCGCGTAATGAAAACGATGCGAAGCGTCCCGACGGATACATCGAGAATCCGAGCCAAGAAAATGATCACCGGCAGCAGCCACGGAAGTGTGTCTTGATCAATCCAATGTACGAAATCCATTTTTTTCAATTCCTTGATTTGATATGGGAGATGACGGAATTGTCGTCAGCGTTTTTTACTATCACGGTTTCGTGTTTTTGTCGAGTTCTGAATACCCCGAGCAGTCAATCCTGGAGCTCGTAATGAGCATGAGGAGAATTGACCAGCGCAGTGAGAATCCGCCGCTTGAGCATTTTGGCGACAATATACATAAAGACCAGCAAAATAAGGGCGCCAAAAGGAATGAGGCAAAGCGAATTGAACAAACCATGGAGAAGAATCGATAACAACAATCCCGCTTGAACGTACTTTTGCCCGCGGGAAGTTTCGTCCATAAATTTAGTGATCCCTAAAGCGAAACCCCACATCGCCGAAAAAAGGACATGCCCGGGGACAGCGAGAAACGCTCGTATGATGGAGAGGCGGAAGGTGCCTCCAAAGTAAATGAATTCATCAGCGGCAATCTCTCCCAAGTAATGGACAAGAATAAAACCAAAATTTTCAAGCGAGGCGAAACCCAACGCCACGGCCGCCGCGTAAATGATCCCGTCCATCGGTTCATCAAATTCTGCGTTTTTGTAAATTGTAAGGCGCACGACGAAAAATTTTCCAAGTTCTTCAATCACCGGCGCCCCCAGAATCAACAATAACCATGGAGAAATCGGCAACAGCATTTCCAAACCCGCGGAAGGAATAACGATCAACATTCCGTAAAAAAACATACGGATCACATACGACTTTGGCTCCGGTTCCAATTCGTCTTTTTTATAAAAATACCACAACCAAAAAATCCCAGGTGCAAATCCCAGTGCAAAAAGCCAATAATAATCCATATGATGTGAGAACCTTTATCGATAGTACCCGATCTTCTATGGTACCGAATTGGAAATCCGATGGACATATTTGTACAGTTTGTCCTGACCGAAATCAATCCGGCGGACAAAAAAAGTATTCACTATCTTATCACTTCTGCTTGACAATGATACCGAACTCAATCTATAAACATGCACGGGTGTGGTTCAATCCCGCATCGAAGTTAATGGGAATATGGCACAATTGATGACCAAACAACGATATTTATATTTTCCCCTGTGGTTTTTTGTGTTTCTTCTTTCTGTATCCATTGCGAATAAACACTTGTACGCTCATGACGACCCCAATGCTGCCGTTCCATCGGTACGGGCTTTGAAAGTCGATGAGCCTCTTGTCGTGGACGGGCTGTTGAATGAGCCATTCTGGCAAGAGGCGGATATTGCCACCAATTTCATCGATATCCGAAGTCAAAAGCCTGCCGAACAACAAACATTAGTTCGGATTGCCTATACACGCCGGTATTTGTACATTGCCGTGGAATGCCTGGACGACCATATTGAAGAGATTCATGCCAGTGAACGCCGGGAAGACAGAAATTTTGTCGGGGATGACTGGGTAGAAGTGCACCTCGATCCTCCCCACAATCACCGAGGAAAATATGCATTTTTCTCCAATCCTCTCGGCACACCCGCCGATGCGAATGAAGGACCTTCCGGTGGCTTCAATCGTGGATGGACGGCGGAATGGGACCTCGCAGCGCAAATTCTCGAGGACCGATGGGTGTTCGAAATGCGGCTTCCTTTCAGCATTTTGAATTACAATCGTGCAGACGATCAAACCTGGGGAATCAACTTCACCCGTATGTTGCGTCGAACGGATGTTACCAGCTTTTGGAGCTTCAATCCGACAGATTACTACAAACCAAGACATTTCGGACATCTAACCGGACTTGACCTTGCCGACAGCGTTTTCGACCGCAATCTGGAAATTACCCCCTATATGAGCACCCGGGTTGATTTGAATAGTGACACAAGCACCTATTTTCAAACCGGACTCGATACGAGTTTTCGTTTAACGCCTTCCATCACTACTGCTTGGACAATCAATCCGGACTTCGGCCAGGTCGAAGCCGACGCCGAAACCATCGAACTACGGGATACGGAACGCTTTCTTCCGGAAAAGCGATTATTTTTCCGCGAGGGCGAAGAACTGCTCGACATGAGACACCAACTCTATTACAGCCGCCGATTCACCGACATTCAAACCGGCGCAAAAATGAGCGGACGTTGGAATCAATACAATTTCTCTCTATTGAATATCCAAGGGGATACTTCACATGACGAGATCCGTTCCGGGAATTCAACCGTGTTTCGAGCGTTACAGGATATCGGAGAAAAATCCTCCCTGGGCTATTACATCAACGAATCCGAATTCGATGACGGCCATTCCCGCGTAGCCAGCACCGACGGAAACTTGTTTTTGTCGGATGACTGGCGCTTTCGCTTTCAAAGTTCCGTCGTAGACGACCGGAATCGGGATGAGTTCGGATTCCTCGAAAAAGACCGTTTGGATTATCTCGGCTACTCTTCCATCAACTACGAAAAGTATCCCTGGGACGTGAGTTTGAGTTATACGGGGATTTCCGAAGATTTCAATCCGACTCTCGGTTATATTCCCAGACGCAATATTTTCGGCCCCTCCTTCTCCACCCGCTATTACCACCACACAGATGATGAATGGTATAAGTCCATGCGCGCATTTTTCTACACACGCCTGTACGAAAATGACGATGACCAAACCACAATTCGTGACTATTCCTTCGATACGGAAATTGTCTTCCCGAACGATTTCGGTGTTTCCGTTGGACAGGATGTAGACTTCCATGCCCCGTATGACAATACCCGTTCCACAGTCGGTATCGAGTTCAATGAATCCGATTACTTCCGCTCGACAGAATTTTCCTGGGCAACCGGTACTTTTGAAGAAGTCGATTATAATGAGTTCATTGTCGAAAAGAATTTTTTGCCATACGAACGGTTACCCATCCGCTATGATTTCGTCATCCGTTTCGAAAACGATCCCTTCGGGGAAGATGAATCTGTCTGGCTGAATCGAATAGTCCTCGATTATTACTTTACGGATACCATGTGGATCAAATCCTCCATCCAGCACCGCGCCGAGAGCATTCACAACATTAGCGTGATCTATGGATGGGAATTCATCCATAATGCACATTGGTATTTGGTGTTCAACAGCGTGAGTGACGATGGGGAAACCGGGAATAGCGTTTTTACAAAAATCGCATATACATTTTAAAAGGATTACAAGTTCACTTCCAACCCCTGCTTGCGCAGATAGGCCTTCACTTCCCGAATACTCAACAACCGGAAATGAAATACAGACGCGGCCAACAAAATTTGCGCGCCACCCTGTTTAACCACGTCGAGAAAATGCTCGAGTTTCCCCGCTCCTCCCGACGCGATTACCGGTAAATCGACCGCATCGGCTATCGCCCGTGTAAATTCGATATCGTATCCGGATTGCGTTCCGTCTCCGTCCATACTGGTCGGCAATACGGTACCGGCTCCCAGTTCCTGGCATTGTTTCGCCCATGCAATCGCATCTTTCCCGACCGGTTTCGTCCCCCCGGCGACCACCAACTCGAAGCCGGAAATCATGTCTTTGTTCCGCCGGGCATCGATGGCAACCACAATTTTCTCGGATCCATACGTTTTTGCAGCTTCTTCGACAAGGCTGGGATCTTTGACCGCGGCGCTGTTCATCGAAACTTTCGCAGCCCCCGCTCCCAATACTTCTTCGATATCTTGCAAACTGGAAATTCCTCCGCCGACTGTCAAGGGAATATCGATGACGGAAGATACATTCTTCACCCAGACAAGACGTGTTTTTCGATTTTCAACCGTCGCGGCAATATCCAGCATAGCCAATTCATCGGCCCCCTCTTTTTGATAAAAAGACGCATTTTCCACTGGGTCGCCGGCATCTTTCAAATCGACAAAATGAATTCCTTTGACTACCCGTCCTTCCTTCATATCTAGGCAGGGCATAATTTTGATTACACTCATGATGTTTCCTTTCCAATTCAGTTCCAAATGTATGTGGATACTAACGACTGTTGCGTTCGATGTACATCCTTATCAGGAGGTTCGAATCAAAAAAGTCAAAAGAGAGACCAATGCTCCACAGGACTCTCATCTTCGAACGGATTCTCAAAAATTCGGAGTACGGCTTCTGTCAAGACCAAATTGAATGCGCTCGATAATTGCTTGATAGTATCTGGCATATCAGGCAGAATGTTGGTTGCATCGATGACGACCGCGGCTTGGTTATTGATCGCACAACGTGGCTGTTCTACATCTCCCGCCGGAATGGAACCGATACTTCCACCATACTCCACCATTTCCGGCTCGGAGCGCCAATTTTCAAAAACCGGAAAACTGGGACCTGCCGGTTCACCGGAAGCGTCAAAAAAGCGGCCAAATATTTGATTGTGTCCTTCGTCGAACTCTCCACCGAATCGCCCGTCTTGCCAAACGGCGAACACATTGCCATTTTCATCCATATCACAAAATGTCCGGTCGACCATTGCGACATCGGTAGTAAGATCCGTGTCGTCAAACCGTACAAAATTTCGAACCGTACCATCCGTGTTGTAATAAATCAGAACACCGATGGAATCAGGTCCGCTTTGGACGGTAGTGCTTTTAACGAGCAAATCGTTCCCGTTGCTCGCCCATGCCATTCCGTCCCCGCGTCCACCCGAATCGGCGCCAAAGGTAAAACCTGCGATTTCTGGTACCACTTCCACTCCGGCCAGTTCGCCATGATCAGACTGCACGGGAGTTCGCGGCGTGCCGTCATTGTTATACCATCGGATTCCCGCCCCATAATCGATGACAAATCCGCCTTCGAATACGGCAACGTTTTGATAGACCACGCTGCTGCTGCTAGTTCCAACATAAAATCCATTCTCATCCGTATGAACGGCAAAAGGCCCGACTTTCGTTTGTCCGTCCGGTCCCAGAATGACGGCAATGGCGGCTTCATTGACAAGTGCCCCTGCAGCATCCAGCACATCATCGGTCATTTGGCGGTCTTCTCCAATTACGGCAATATCGCCATTACTCAAGATAGCCGCCCCAACGTCTCGATAATCCCCCTCTTCACCTGTGAGTGCTCCAAAAGCATTGATGCCGCTACCAGTCGGATTCCCTTCATTGTCGAATCGCTGAACCAAAGAAAATGCTTCATCCCCCACTTCGTCGGCAAAATCCAAGTCGAATGTCTGAGCATTTTCACCCTGATTATGCACCACGAATCCACTGCCATTGGCACGGTCCGCATGAGCGCCGTGCGTAAATGCACCCCACGCCACACCTTCCGAGGTATAATCAACCAACGGTGTAGGATTCCCATCATCTTCAAAACTTCCCCGAACCGGCTGAGGAGTGAGCAGTTCTCCATCGGGACCAAAGAGCAGAAATTCACTCCCACCAATCGTTCCCGGGGCGGCAGGATCTTGAGCGCGCTTGAATGTGGCAATTGTCCCGTTATTCAGAGCGATGATCCAGACTTGATCGAAATTCATGGCATCGAGTCCAAAGGCTCGCCAAGGCGCAAGATCACCAGTCACTGGAACCACACCGGCTGCTTCAGGTGATTCCGCCGGTTGTGCCTGCACGTTGATGAGAAATAATGAAATGATCAACAATCCCCCAAGCGAAAAGCATAGATGTTTCATCATTATTGATTCCTCCCTTTCTTTTTTTCACCATTTTCATACCAATTTTGAGCAAAAGAAAGGGGAAAATAAATGAAACGGTTATTTCTCTTCACGCCGCTCATACCATATTTTTAATCGCTTTCGATCTCGAATCGTTCGGGACGGAGAAAGAATCCCCCGACCCATGAAACTCAACATTTCCCAAAATGAAAATTGATACAGTTTCCGCGATGACGTATCGATCTTGCAGGATAAAATTGTAAGCCGGCCTATCCGCTTCAGTTTCTGAGCTAATTCGAGTTCTTCCGATACATATAATTCTTCATTGAATCCCCCTACCTGTTCGAATGCCTGTCTCGTAACAAAGAAGAAAGAACCGGCCGGCAATCGCCATACTCTCGAAACCTGATTCCATATCCACAGTCCAATATGCCCCCACATTCTCGTTTGGCCGAACCAGCGAACGAGCGCCCCTCCCCCAACAGAACCGGAATTGAAGGCTTCCAACATTCCTCTGAGAACATCTCCGTTTATCTGTGTATCCGCATCGACAAAAAGAAAATACTCTCCACTTGCATACTGTGCCCCAGAGTTCCGGGTCGCCGCAATGTTTCGCTTACCGGATTGCGCCACTGTTGCTTTCATATCACAGGCAATTGCCGCCGTATTGTCGGTTGAATCGTCATCAACAACAATGATTTCAAAATCGGAAATATCGGCTTCTCGCAACGCCTGATCAATCGATACAATCGTCCGTCCGATATGATCCTCTTCGTTATACGCAGGAATAATGACTGACAAACGCATCAGAGTAACTCATCACTTTTTCGATAGAATGATTTCAACCGAAGTGTAGCCTGAATGGATTGCAAGGGTAAGCGAAATCTACCCTTTGCCCGATAACGCTCCACAACCACGGCAGACCTGACATCTTGCCCTTGATACCCGATATCGTCACTGGGTAGCAAGGGTAAGCGAAGTCTACCCTTGCCCGATAACGCTCCACAACCACGGCAGACCTGACATCTTGCCCTTGATACCCGATATCGTCACTGGGTAGCAAGGGTAAGCGAAGTCTACCCTTGCCCGATAACGCCCCACAACCGCGGCAGACCTGACATCTTGCCCTGGCTTCTCGCTGTCTGAATCAGGATTGGCCAGGATTTTAGGATTTCCTGGATAAAATACATGATCGTATTTCATGTCGATTCGAAAAAACAATCATTGGACTCGAATTCCCCGTCAAATTTATTCGAACAGATCAAAAGAAATATCCTGTCCATCCTTGAATCCTGGTCATCCCGATTCAGACAATCTCCTCTCAGCTGTAAGATACACTTCAGTTAAAAAATAAGTTTTGAAGAAAGGAGCCAGCGGAATGGCCGGAAATATGTTTTTTTTCAGAATGATGGGAATATTCATGGTACTGATATTTCTTGCAATTGCAGGAATTGTGTATGCCGAAGAAACAGGCACCAAAATCATCCTCCCCAATCCAATAAAAAAAGGAACTCTTTCGCTCGAAGAAGTGCTCTGGAAAAGGCAATCCATCCGTTCCTTCAGCGGTCAAGAACTCAACTGGCAACAAATCGGCCAACTCTTATGGGCGTCACAGGGAGTGAACCGGCCAGACAAAAAATATCGCACCAGCCCCTCCGCCGGCGCGACTTACCCGCTGGAACTCTATGTGATCAAACCTTCCGGTATCTATCACTATCTCCCAAATGAGCATGCCGTAGTAAAAACCATGTCCGGCGATATGAAGCAAGCGCTCGCCAAAGCGAATTTAGGTCCAAGAATGATGCAAGAATCCAAATGCGTCTTCCTCTTCACTACTATCTTCGAACGTACCATCAAGGAATACGGTAAAAACGCCATCCCCTATGTCTACCTCGAAGCAGGCCATGCCGCACAAAATCTCCTACTTCAAGCCGTCGCGCTTGGATTGGGCGGCGTCCCCAACGGCTCGATCTTGGACCGCCATCATCAACAAGCGCTCAATATTCCCGAAGAGGAAAATCTGATATATATCCTTGTAATCGGATGTCCGAATATGAACGGCTAAAATTGACTAAACATTCGCCAATCCACTTTTTTTCTTGACATTCATTGGGATGTATGATTCTATATTTGGTATGACCAAATATTGACAGGTGAATGGGAGGGAAAAAATGAAATATATGAATTGGTTTTTCTTGGGTTTACTTTAAAAGTGTTTATTGGTATGGCTGGAGCCACAAATGTTGTTGTAACCAACCATGGTGGATCTACGCAAATATGGTGGTTAGCCGTAGATTACGATGCGAAAAACGGAGAGGTTTCAAGTCTCCCGTCCATCATCGGCATCCTCGCCGCCATTGCCGTCCCCAATTTTATCAACGCGCAAACCCGCGGAACATATTTATTGAGCTCCATCGGCCCCGATGCGCTGGACAGCACCGGCTCCCAATTCCAATGGCCCTATGGGGCAAGATTATGGGATTTCGATCCCAGCAACGGCCTCCATTCCTTCGGCGAGATTTATACGATGGGCGGCGTCTATCAACACGGCACCTATAACCGAAACGGCAAACCGATTCAAATGCATACGGATGGGCCGATTTGGATTTCCCCGAACCGGTGGATATTTCCGGCATGCGCTATATCCATATGTGGGTGTACTTTCTACCGGAAGCCCAAGAGGATTCCGATGGTGGATATGAACTCCGTTTGTCTTTGGATGGCAACATTGAAGTCGCCTTGGGATATAAGGTCAAACCTGCAGATGTTGCCGGCGAATGGGTTGAATACGTTTGGGAAATCGATTCCAGTTCCTCGCAAGAGGATTTATCCGCCATGACAGGTATTAACCTTTCCTTCAATCCCGGTTCGGAAGCCTCTTCTGGTGTTTGTTATATCGACCAAATCTATGCTTCGAGACCAGCCGAATTCCCCGCTGAACTGGAATATATCACTGTCTATTCATTCGATGAAGAAGGCGCAAACGCCGCCCCCGTTGGATGGCAGGCTTCGAACGGAGAAGCCTATATCGGAATCGGTGATATAACTCCCAGTGAAGGATCGAATTATATGGAAATCATCCTTGGTGAAGGATGGATTATGCAAGCGCAAACCACGGATGCAAAAGGTGCTACGGACCGTTGGGACGAAGCCATTGATCTCGTCATGGATGTACGAGTGAGTGAAGAATTTACCGGTTCTTGGTTGCTCTTCAATCCAGTTGTCCAATCCGGTGGCGAAGACCCAGACGGCAATCCGTTGGAACAGGTGAACAGCTGGGATTCATATGGCGAGCGTGCTATCAACTCAGAAGAATTCATCGGCCAATGGAAATCTATTGCCTGGCCTTTCCGGCTGGAAGAACACATCGATGCGTTAGGCGACAATGGTTGGTTCCAAATCATCCTTGTTACGAATCAAGATGCCGCCGAAGCCGGACGTAGCATTTTTGTGGACAATTTCAGAATCGCGGTTCCTTCAGAAACCGCAATCGGTGATTGGAGCGTTTTCTAAACCAAACGTTTCCTCGGATAACAACGAAAAAAAGGCTGCGCTTCGGCGCAGCCTTTTCATTTTCTCAACCGAAATCGTCTCTATATACAATTTCAGTCTTCCATCTTTTCCCCCTCTATTCTCACTAAATTTCATATTCCAATTGAGCCTGATAGAAGTGATACACTTTTCCGCACCGTCGCAAAAATCTATCATAAAAAAAAAACAGGGCTTCGCTTTTTAACTCCCTCAATATCCTAAACTTATCCACTCAAAAAAATTTCATCCTCAATAATAATCGCCGAATAATGCGGTACTATCACTATTAGTAGAGGAAAGTAACATTTTCTCGGCCGAGATTCGTTACAACCGAACCAAGACTACAACAAGGAAATCCAAACCGCAGGAATATGGTAATCTCCCTGCAACCCGCCCCGGTTCAGCGGCCAACAAGGATTTCCACAGGCTGTTATAAAAAGCCCAGAATGGGCGACATCAGGTATCCTGGGGTATGAATCCCAGGAAAAAACTACAGCCTAAAAAAACTGAGAGCATCGAGATGTATTCTCACTGTCCGTCCAAACTACGGACTATCCTGCTCTACCGAAACCGGTTTTCCCGTTGGCGAAAAGGTATCTAAACGGAAAAGCCGCAGCAAGACCGCGTGCGTCTTCCGCCTCGGCACCGCAGGTTCAAATAAGTAGTCGCCGCCCTCCGTTGGGCGCCCAACTAAAATAATTTTCGTATTGAATCCTCAAGGGGTACAAAAAAACAATCAAAGGTCAACACCTCACCAAGGATCAAAACAACAAGATCGGGCAGCAAGGCCAAGTTTCATCTGCCCCTTGGATTTTTCTTAACCGGATAGCAAGGCAAGTATCATCTCCCCTTGCCCGGGTAGCAAGGGCAAGTTTTATCTGCCCTTGCGTCTAAGTCGCAGTCAAAACGAAACACCCAAGAAAGATTCTTCTCAATCATTCCCCAATAACACACGCATAGGTGCGCCTAATAACCTTTTCAACACCCATGATGTTTTCTGAAAACTCCCATAGACAATCCCCTCCGGAAAGTTGACAATATACAATTAAGGCGTGATACCAAATCAAAAGGAGAAAATAGGATGAAACGAAAATGGCCGCAATTGTTTGCATGCATTCTGTCCGTGTTGATACTCTGCATCATCGAATCATGTGGGCCACAACAAGAAGAACAACAAGTCACCCAGGCTCCAACCACTCAACCGGAATCGACCCCTGTTCAAGAAGAACCCGAAACACAACCGCAAGAAGCAACTCCGGCTGAACAACCAACTGTTAAAGAAAATGAAATACTCGTTCCGCTTCCCAACCTGGCGGAAGGTGCGGTTCCTATCATTTTGGTTGAAATCCCCGCCGGCAAATTCCAAATGGGGAGCCCGCCAACCGAAGAATTTCACGAAGAGAATGAATCACCGGTTCATACCGTCACTCTTACTAACGATTACTACATCGGGAAATACGAAGTTACTCAAGCGCAATGGCTGGCTTTGATGGAAGAAAATCCCTCTACCCAAAAAGGCGATAATTTACCGGTCAATCGTGTCAGCTGGCACGAAGCCCAGGCCTACATTCAAAAATTGAATGAGCAACAAGACGAAATCCGTTTCCGCCTGCCCACCGAAGCGGAATGGGAATACGCCTGCCGCGCCGGAACCACAACAGCCACCTATATCGGCGAAAATATCACGGAAGAACAAATGGAAGAATATGCCTGGTTTCGCAATAACTCCGAAGCGAACTTGCATCCGGTCGGCCAACTGAAACCCAATCCGTGGGGACTCTATGACATGCACGGCAATGTATGGGAATGGTGCTCGGATTGGTACGGCACTTATCCGGAACAGGATGTAACCGATCCCAAAGGACCGGAAACTGGGAAAGAAAAAGTATTCCGCGGCGCCTCCTGGATGGGAGAGTACAAATTTATGCGTAGCGCAGACCGAGGCAAGTTTCCCCCCGAACGAAAACAACACACCGGAGGCTTCCGACTCGCTGGCTCGAAAACAGAATAAATACTCTTCGAATTTTACTTTGTCGGAGCGCGGGCATCCTTGCCCGCCTGTATTAGTAACTTACACCAACTGTGTCTCCCCCATCAAATACTGATCCACCCCCTTTGCCGCCTGCCGTCCTTCCCATATCGCCCACACAACGAGCGAAGCTCCCCGGCTCATATCCCCCGCACAAAACACCCCCGGCACACTGCTCATATAATTTTCATCCACCCGCACAGCCCCCCGTTCTGTAAACTCAACTTCGAAATCACTAAGAACACCTTCTTGCACCGGTCCGGTAAATCCCATCGCCAACAAGACCAAATCGGCGTCCACTTCGAATTCGGAACCGGGAATCTCCTTGAAATACGGCCGGCCATTTTCCCCCGTATCCAGTTCGACCCGAATGCAATGCAGTTTCTTTACATTGCCGAATTTGTCTCCGCTGAACCGCTTCGTGTTGACCTGCCAATCCCGTTCGCCGCCTTCTTCATGAGAAGACGAAGTACGCAGAATCATAGGCCAATGCGGCCAGGGATTGCTTGGGTCATGATCATTCGGTGGCTTCGGCATAATTTCGAACTGATGCACGCTCAGTGCTCCCTGCCGATGATAAGTTCCCACACAATCGGAACCTGTGTCTCCACCCCCGATCACAACGACCCTTTTTCCAGTCGCCGTGATGCTCTCATCTTCCGGAATCCGGTCGCCGGCATTGCGTTTGTTTTGCTGAGTCAGGAAATCCATCGCGAAATGAATCCCCTTCAAATCACGCCCCTCCACGGGGAGATCACGCGGTTTCATCGCTCCTCCGGTGAGAACGACAGCGTCAAAATTTTTCTTCAATTCTTCGACAGTAATATCTTTGCCCACATCGACATTCGTCCGGAATTCGACACCTTCCACCCGCATCTGGTTCATCCGGCGATCGATGAGATGTTTTTCCATCTTGAAATCGGGAATCCCGTATCGTAAAAGCCCCCCGATGCGATTCGCTTTTTCAAAGAGAACGACGGAATGCCCCGCGCGCGCCAACTGTTGCGCCGCCGCCATCCCGGCCGGACCGGAACCGACGACCGCCACTTTCTTGCCGGTGTGTTTCGTCGGCGGCTGCGGTTTCACCCATCCTTGCTGGAAGGCATAATCGATGATATTCCGCTCGATCTCCTTGATCGTGACCGCATCGTTATTGATGGCAAGCACACAGGACGCTTCACAGGGCGCCGGACAGACACGGCCTGTGAATTCCGGGAAATTATTGGTTTTGTGAAGCCGGTCGATAGCCTCTTTCCACTGGTTGCGATACACCATATCGTTCCAGTCAGGAATAATATTCCCTAACGGACATCCCCAATGGCAGAAGGGAATACCGCAGTCCATACAGCGCGCTCCTTGAGCCTGCAACCGTTCAACCGGAAGATTGCTGTGAAACTCGTGATAATGCTTGATGCGTTCCTTGGTCTCTTGATCGACCGGGATTTCCCGTTGTATTTCCAAAAATCCTGTATTCTTACCCATGAGTACTGACCTCTTGCAATTCTATCCCCGCTTCCGAACGCTCTTTTTCCGCTCGCTCCATCAGAATTCGCCGATATTCTCTCGGCATGACTTTGACGAATTGCGTAAGAGCCTGATCCCAATTATGTAAAATTTTCTCGGCAACCGCACTTTCGGTGAACACAAAATGTCGCTGAATCATCTCACGCAGCTCTTTCACCGATTCCGGTTCCGTAACCGGTTCCAAATCGACCATCCCGGGGTTGCAGCGGTTCTCAAATGTCTGATCCGGATCGTAAACATATGCGATTCCGCCGCTCATTCCCGCCGCAAAATTGCGCCCGGTCGGCCCCAAGATTACCGCGCGTCCACCGGTCATATATTCGCATCCATGATCGCCGACTCCTTCCACCACCGCTCGTGCACCGCTGTTCCGGACACAGAACCGTTCGCCGGCCATGCCACGGAAATAACATTCCCCGCTTGTCGCTCCATACAAAACGACATTGCCGATCAATATATTTTCTTCTGGTACAAAAGAAGATTGTTTGGACGGATAGATCACCACGCGCCCGCCGGACATCCCTTTGCCCGTATAGTCATTGGCATCCCCTTCGACCGTGATGGATATGCCGTTCGCCAAAAATCCCGCAAAACTCTGTCCGGCCGATCCGGTAAAATGAATTCGAATCGTGTCTTCCGGCAGGCCTTTCAATCCATAGCGTTTCGCGATCTCTTGGCTCAAGATTGTACAGGCCGTTCGGTTGATATTGCGGATCGGTAGATTGATCTCCACCGGTTTTTGTTTTTCGATGGCATCCTTGGCCAATTTCAATAATTCCTGATCAAGCGCCTTATCCAATCCATGATCCTGCTTTTGAACGCAGCGAATGGCAAACGGAACATCGGGCTTGAATAGAACCGCAGAAAGATCGAGTGTTTTGGCTTTCCAATGATCGATATTCTCTTTCGGTCTCAAATACTCGACGCGGCCGATCATGTCATCCATTTTGCGGATGCCCAGTTGAGCCATGATTTCCCGTACTTCTTCCGCGACGAAGAAAAAGTAATTGATGACATGTTCGGGTTTTCCCTCAAACTTTTCCCGCAGTTCCGGATTCTGGGTCGCAACTCCCACCGGACAGGTATTGAGATGGCACTTGCGCATCATGATACAGCCAGATGCCACTAACGGCGCTGTCGAGAAACCAAATTCTTCCGCTCCCAACAATGCAGCGATGGCTACATCGCGGCCGGTTTTTATTTGCCCGTCGGTTTGGACGACAATTCGCCCGCGCAGATCGTTGGCGACCAAAATCTGTTGCGCCTCCGAAAGACCCAGTTCCCACGGCAAGCCGGCATGCTTGATGGAAGACAAGGGAGATGCGCCGGTTCCGCCGTCATGCCCGCTGATCAGGACATGATCGGAATGGCCTTTCGAAACACCGGCGGCTACTGTTCCTACACCGATTTCGGAAACAAGTTTCACTGAAATTCGAGCGGCCGGATTTGAATTTTTTAGATCATATATCAACTGCGCCAAATCTTCGATGGAATAGATATCATGATGCGGCGGTGGAGAAATCAGAGTCACTCCTGGCGTCGAATGACGCACACGGGCAATCACTTCGTCCACTTTGAAGCCGGGAAGTTGTCCGCCCTCCCCCGGCTTCGCCCCCTGCGCCATCTTGATTTGCAATTCATCGGCATTGACAAGATACTCGATCGTTACGCCAAATCGACCTGATGCTACCTGTTTGATGGCGCTGCGGCGGCTTCGTCCATCCGGCAGGGGTTTGAATCGCTCCGGATCTTCCCCACCCTCACCGGAATTGCTTTTTCCTCCAAGGTGGTTCATGGCAAGCGCAAGGTTCTCATGCGCTTCTTTACTCAAGGAACCGAACGACATCGCTCCGGTGACAAACCGTTTGACGATCTCGGCAGCCGGCTCGACATCTTCGATAGGAATCGGATTCGGCTGGAAATTGAAATCGAGCAGACTACGAATCGTGGCGCGCCGTTTATTTTCATCGTTGATTACACGCGAAAATTCTTTAAAGGTCTGAAAACTCTTGATCCGGACCGAATGCTGCAAACGGGAGACGGATTCCGGATTGATCATATGATATTCGCCGTCACGCCTCCATTGATACGCTCCTCCCTCATCTAAATCCGGATGATAAGCCGGCGGTTGAGGAAACGCGTATTCGTGGCGCATCGATGTTTCTTTCGCGACGATATCCAGTTCGAGACCGCCAATGCGGGACGGGGTTCCGGTAAAGTATTTTTCAATCATATTCGGCCCCAAACCGACGGCTTCAAAAATTTGAGCGCCACGGTAACTTTGCAGGGTCGAGATTCCCATTTTCGAAAAGACTTTCAAAAGCCCTTTATTGATGGCTTTGACAAAATTCTTCTGGGCCTGCTTGGCATCGATCCCCTCTTCGGCCTTCCCCTCTTCCACCAATTGGGCAGCGGTTTCGAGGGCGAGATAGGGATTGATCGCTCCTGCACCATAACCGATCAATAGCGCAAAATGCATTACCTCGCGCGGTTCACCGGTTTCTAGCACCAAACCGACTTGGGTTCGTGTTCCTTCCCGAATCAGGTGATGATGTACAGCCGAGTTTGCAAGCAGTGCAGGGATAGGCGCCCATTCTTCATCGACTCCGCGATCACTCAAAATAATGATGTTTACACCGTTTTCGATCGCTTCGGATGATTTGCTGCATAATTCTTCCAATGCGTTTTGTAATCCTTCATGCCCATCCGCTGCTTTGAACAAGGATTTCAACGTAATCGTTTTCAGCTTGCCCACTTTCACCGATTTCAGTTTATCCAACTCCTCATTGGTCAAAATCGGCTGCGCCAATTTGAGCATATGGCAATGCTGCGGTGTCTCATCGAGTAAATTTTGTTCGGAACCGACATAATTCACCAATGACATTACCAATTCTTCCCGAATCGGATCGATCGGTGGATTGGTGACCTGCGCAAACAGTTGCTTGAAATAGTTGTACAGCAGCTGGGGACGATTCGACAATACGGCAAGTGGTGCATCATTCCCCATTGAACCAACCGGTTCTTGGCCGTTGTTGACCATTGGTTGGATCAAAATCTTTAAATCTTCCAGCGTATAACCGAAAGCCTGTTGGCGCTGAGGGAGCGGAATCTTTTCCTCCATGATCGAGGCGGATGGAGGTGTAGGAATATCCTCCAACTGAAGCCGATTCTCTTTTAACCATGGACCGTATGGCTGCCGGGATGCAAGATCGTGCTTCAATTCTTTATCATCAATAATCCGTCCTTGCTCCGTATCGATAAGAAACATGCGGCCGGGTTGAAGGCGCCCCTTCAATTTCACATTTTCCGGTTCGATCTCCAGAACGCCGACTTCCGAAGCCATGACAACGAAATCATCTTTCGTGACAACATACCGGGAAGGACGCAGACCGTTGCGGTCCAAAACCGCGCCGATACTGGATCCATCGGTAAACGCGACAGACGCAGGACCGTCCCACGGCTCCATCATGCAAGAGTGATATTCATAAAAATCGATCTTTTCACGGCTCATGCTTTCATGGCCGCTCCACGCCTCGGGGATCAGCATCAACATCGAGTGCTGCAGGGAGCGTCCGCTCATGACCAAGAGTTCGAGAGCGTTGTCGAGGATGGCGGAATCACTCGCTCCCGGCGTGGTGACCGGACAAATCTTGCGAATATCATCTCCGAACAACTCGGATTCGAATAAGGACTCCCGTGCGTGCATCCAATTCACGTTTCCGCGCAGCGTATTGATCTCACCGTTGTGAGCAAGATAGCGAAACGGCTGCGCCAGGTCCCAGGTCGGGAACGTGTTGGTGCTGTACCGCTGGTGGATCAACGCCAGCGCGCTCTTCATCATGGGATCGCCGAGGTCCGGATAGAATTGCTTGATTTGATGGGCAATAAGAAGCCCTTTATACACAACGGTTTTGCAAGAAAGGCTGGGGATGTAAAAATATCCGGCCTCTTCCGCAAATTCCCGCACTTTGTTTTCCACGACTTTGCGGATGACATACAATTTCTGCTCAAACTGCGCTTGTTCTTTGATTTGTGGATTTTTGGCCACAAAAATCTGACGAATAACCGGTTTGACATCTCTGGCGATATAACCGATAGCGGTGTCGTCATTGGGCACATCACGCCAGCCAAGAACTCTCTGCCCTTCCTCTGTGATGGTGTTTTCCAGCAGATTTTGACACCATTCCCGCTTTTCGTTCTCTTTCGGTAGAAAAACGACTCCGACTCCGTATTCTCCGTAGGCAGGAAGATCGAACGGTAGGGGATCGCATTCTTTTCGGAAAAACTCATCCGGAAGCTGGAGCAGCAAACCTGCGCCGTCACCGGTATCCGGGTCGCAACCGCAAGCGCCTCGGTGGGTTAGGTGTTTTAGTACCGTCAGTCCCTTTTCGATAATTTCATGCGATTTTTTCCCCTTGATGTCGGCGACAAAGCCGACACCACAGTTGTCGTGTTCCATCGAAGGGTCGTACAGACCGAATTTTTGGGGTAATCTTCCTAAAGTCATAATCAGGCCTTTTTATCCTTACATCGTTAAATCAATAAACCTTTTTTTTCCGTTCTTGCCCGAAGAGTTCAAATGCAATTCCTTTCGCACGTTAGAATGAACAAGAAAACCTAACGGACAAGTCATCCTCCGTTTTCCATCCTGAGATGAGCTTTGGGGTGGTCTAAGGAACCGACCGTTAAAGACACATCCCCTATTATATAACCCGGCGCTGAAAAGAGAAAAAATATCAGAGGTTTCTTCCGAGTTACCATTGATTCATAACTCGGTTGAACACCATACAAGCGTATAGCAGGAAAAGGTTATTATATGTCAAGTTGGTACAATCGTCCAGATTTAATCAAGGTTTTCAGGTATTGCTCTAATCTATAATGTTAGACAAATATGTATAAGCTGAATGTTTAAAGGTAGATATAATTGTAGCGATTTATTCGATTTTGATTAAATTTCAGCTTCTGTAATATGAGGATCAGACCCAATAGCAATCCCTTTTTCGATTCAGTGTATTGTTTTAAAATGATCGCGTGAGTGGAATCGGGAAATTGGGCATCATTCCCGACACGAAATGCACCGTACCCATTGTTACTTATGATTATTTTTTGTCTTGCCAGTAGTGAAGAGAAAAACGGGAGTCTTGTTTTCTACTTTCAGTCTTAATTCGGATTTAAAAATCCAGACTATGAATTCATGGGGAAAAGGATGGAGAGCGGAATCAATACAGCCAACCAATCGAATGAAATTCGACAACCTCCGAAAGGTTTTTTTACCTCACTTCGTTTTTTGGGACCGGGACTCATTTTGTCGGCTGCCATTGTCGGTTCCGGCGAATTGATCGCCACCACGAATTTAGGGGCGGAAGCGGGATTTATTTTGCTGTGGGTCGTGCTTTTCGGCTGCTTGATTAAAGTGGCGGTGCAAGTGGAACATGGGAAAAATTGCATTCTCCACGGCGTTCCTTCCTTTCAATCCTGGAACCGTGGTAAAGGGTTGAAACTATTCGGGATCCATTGGACGGTGTACAGTGGAGTACTCTATCTGATCGCTACCTTTTTCGGGCAGGGAGGTGTATTGGGTGGTTCGGCGCAGGTGGCGGCATATGCGTTTCCAATGTTTTCAATCGGAATCTGGCTTTTCGTTTTGGTCATTCTGATCGCGCTATTGGTGTTTCATGGAAAATACAAACCGGTGGAATGGATCGCGACGGCATTGAATTTTGTTTTTATCGCAACCGTTTTGTATTGTGTGATCGCGATTCAATGGAGTCCCTATGCCTACTCGTTTTCTGACCTGGCAAGTGGTTTTTCGTTCCATTTACCTTCCAATCTGGTTGCGGTTGCATTGGGAGCATTTGGAATTACCGGTGTCGCGGCCGGTGAAACGGTCATGTATACCTATTGGTGCTGGGAAAAAGGCTATGCCGCGTGGACTGGTCCCCGGGATGGTACGCCGGAGTGGTTCGAACGCGCACGCGGGTGGACGCGGGTAATGATCATCGATGCCATCCTATCCATGATTGTGTATACGGTGACCACATGCGCATTCTATATACTCGGCGCAGCTGTCCTGAGGGCACAAGAAACGTTGGCGGATGGAAACGATTTCATCTTTCAATTATCAAGTATTTTCACGGAAGTGTTGGGAGAAAGTTCAAGAGTGATCTTCATGGTATGCGCATTCACGGTGCTTTTCTCCACCATCTTTGCCAATACAGCGGGATTTTCGCGCGTCTGGACCGATTTTTTCGGATTGTGTAAACTGATCGATTGGAACGATAGAAAACAAAGAAAACGATCGGTCGCCGTAATGGCGTGGGTATTTCCACTCACCTGCGGTTTGATTTACTTTTTCATCCAAAAACCACTTTTTCTCGTTATTTTTATGGGGATTGCAAACTCCATTTTTTTATTGGTAGTGGCATGGCAGGCGATTGTGTTTCGATACCGGCAAACGGATGAAGAGTTAAAACCGTCGAAAGCGTATGATGTTGTTCTTTGGTTGAGTATTCTTTCCATTGCTTACTTGGCTTGGAGATCCGTTTTCTGAGTTGGTTTGCAGAGAAACATTCCATATTCAACTGGAACATTCTGGAAACAAAGGGGGAGGTATAAGCCGGATTCTGTCGTGGGTGATCATTCCTCTTGGACTGCCGTTACCGGCAGCCTCCAGCTGCCTACCCGAGAGTTACCCGCCGTGTCGGCGGAACGGAGCGAGCCACTCCTCCTCTCCTATTTGGCATTGCTCCGGACGGGGTTTACCGTGCCGGTCCGGTCACCCGGAACCGCGGTAGGCTCTTACCCCACCGTTTCACCCTTACCTGCGAGGCAGGCGGTTTGTTTTCTGTGGCACTATCCGTAGGGTTTCCCCTCCTGGGCGTTACCCAGCGTCCTGCTCTATGGAGTCCGGACTTTCCTCGAACCGGTCCAAACCGGTCCGCGATCACCTCCTCCCCCTTATTTATTATACTCCAATAGAATCAAGTCCTAGTTTTACTATATTCTTTTTCCTCTTACCTGCTTGATCCCAAAAAGGGATCACGCTATACTCTATTAATGAGGGTGATAGCGAAACGAACTTTGCGGCAATTCTGGGAGTCTGCTCCTCAATACGCCAATGCAAAAGGGCCGTTAGAAGCATGGTATGCAGAAGCGCGCAAAGCGCAGTGGCGTACACCAAACGATATTAAGGCGCAGTTTCAGCATGCGAGTATTCTGAAAAATCACCGAGTCGTTTTCAATATTGCCGGTAACAAGTATCGATTAATTGTTTCAGTAGACTATCAAAGACAGGTATTGTTCATCCGGTTCATTGGGACTCACGCACAGTATGATAAAATTGATGCAGAGAAAGTGTAATGGAAATTCGTCCTATTAAATCCGAAATCGATTATGAAAACGCTTTAGCGGAGATAGAGCGGCTTTGGGGAGCCGCTGAAAACACTCCGGAGGGTGATAAACTTGATGTTCTAATCACACTGGTCGATGTGTACGAACAAGATCATTATCCCATTGATCCCCCTGACCCGATTGAAGCGATTCAGTTTCGAATGGAACAAATGGGACTCAGCCGGAAAGATCTTGAATGCTACATCGGAAAACGGGGGCGAGTATCAGAAGTACTGAATCGTCAAAGAAATCTATCGTTATCCATGATTCGCCGTTTGCACACTCATTTGCAAATCCCCTTGGAAAGTCTGATTGGACTTTCAAAATAATCGTCATTATTATTTCGCCGTTGCACCTTCGCCTGTGCGGTAGATAATGTCTCCGAAACTGACAACGCCATTCGTCACTTGGTAGGGAATCCCGTCTTGATACCCTCTGCTTTGCCAATCGGCGTCAGGGCCGATACCGAGCAGCGCCCACTCGTTCATCCCCAACGGCCGTAATCCCCATGATTCCGCCACACCGGGAAGAACCAATTTCAGGTTATGGTTTTCACCGCCATATTCCGGCTCCTTATCGCCATAGATGTAGGAATCTTGTGAGGTTTCTCCGAAATCGGAGCCTTGAGAATTGTTGGCGTTCTTGTTGAATGGATCGCGTGGTACTGTGCTGATGTATGAAGTCGGTGTTGTCAAAGGTGCGAGTACTTGAACCATGGTTCGCGCCATGCTGTTGTCGAACGGCAATACGCCGAATTTCTTGATCCGCTCGATACCCAGTTCGGAGTCATCATCCCAGAAATCAACCAGCAGATGTCCCTTGTCCAGACGGAGACTCTCGATGGCAGTTCCGAGGTTTTTCATATCCGCCATCCCCCGAGCCAGTTTGGCTCTTACTTGAGCATTGAGAAAATTGGGCACGGCGATGGCTGCAAGAATCCCGATAATCGCGACGACAATGAGCAATTCAATAAGGGTGAAAGAGTTGTTGTTCCTGTTTGTCATGTTTTCTCAACTTAGATGTTTCAGGATATGTTTCTCGAATGCTTTCTGAGAATCATGAGAATTATACTCCCAAAAAGATCTTCATTCAAATCATAGACTGTTACGTTTTCCTTTGAAGAAATGCCCTCTATAAACCCTCGGCTAGCCAATTCTTCATGCAAGCTATATTAAAAATTTGCATTGACGGTGCTTCCAGGAGTGTAAATGATTACAGGATAAAAGGACCACTCAAATCTGGAAGAGTGGCAGGCTGGGCGGAGAGGAAACTCGTTGTGCTCAATAAAAACAAGAATATGAATGGATACTTTTTCGTTTTATGTTTTCCCTTTTTAAACGATAAATTGTTCCATAGTATCGATGCATCATGAAGTCCCTCACAAGAGTGAATCGGCGAGTTTGCAGGAATTCAAAATAGAAAGGGGATCATGTTGCGGACATCGGGATGTCAAAAAAACGGGATTATTGTAAGTATCGCGTTACCGTATCAAAAAAGAGAGCGCATTCCTTTTCCTGTGCGTCTACCCAGCCGGTTGGTTATTACTTCAAAAATACAAGCGGATGTAAAAGATTTGACGAGTACAATCACGAACAAGGGTAGGATTCCTTATCGAAGGGGCAGATAACATCCGGCTGTGACGTTTGTTTCGAGGAAATTTTTCATAACTGTTAATGTATTATCCCATTCAGGACCGAACCAGAAAAAATGCCCGATCCCTTCGAATGTATAGAGATTGACATTTGGAAGACGAGCCTGGATGAATTCTGCATGATGCATTTCCACGTCGGTGTCTACTGTGCTTTGAGTATACAGAAAAGGAACTTGAATGTTTTCCACTGGATACACCGGTAAATTGGCGGTTTGCGCCATTTCCTGCATGGTTCCCGGATATCTCATACTCAACGGTGCGAACATATCCATCAGCTCAGATAATTTTTCTCTTTCGCTAGGTATTGCCATGAACTGAGCGGCGATACTGCGATTGGTGTCAGCATCAAAATTGTTCGTAGTTTGGATGTATTGATAAAAAAGAGTCGAAGGCCAGCGGTCACATATCAGGCGCTGAATCCAAGAGCGCTGGTCGAAACCGGTTTCACCCATTAAAAGTTCCGTGACCAACAAATTCTCCGATTGTTCACCCGAAAAGGCCGTATATTCGGTAGTTACAGCGTCTTGCAGAATCACGGCAGATACTCGTTCCGGATAGCGAAGCGCGAATTGTAACGCCGCCGGACCACCGAGAGACGCTCCGTATATGACAATTTTTTCATGGATGTTCAGTGAGTCCAAAAGAGCGGCGAACATATCCGCCTCTTGCTCGAACGTGACTGTTTCTGTGAGAGGAGTCCGTAGATAACCGGGTCGTGAAGGGCAGAGAAGAGTAAATCCTTCTATTGATAATTTTCCTAAAATACTAAACATATCGTATCCAGTAAAACCACCATGAGAGATAAGGATGACCGGACCGGAACCTTGGATTCCATATTCAATTGTGCCTAAACTGGTTTCTATGATTTTGCTACCGGATTCAAGCCTTTCAAGGAGGGAAGATCTCCAAGTGATGAAATCATCAAGAGTGGAAATTCTTTCCCACATGGCATCGCTGATCAATTCGATGCCAGAGATACCGTATTCATTTTCCAATACATTCAACACGGCGGATCGTAAGGCATCGTCCTCCAGAATCGTATCTCCCGGGTCCGTATTCTGACAAAAAGCGGTATAACCGATCATTGAGAGCGCAACGATCAGCCCCATTTGTTTCCAATTTGTTTGAACGAATCGTGACATGGATGTTTTCCCCTTTGATAAATAATTATACTATAGTTATCTATTACAGTTATTCATGTCAACCTGAGGGAGAAGGGATGATCAATCGATTTATATACGAATTTAGGAGAATCAATTTAAGAAACATTATTGAAAGGTTTCTGTTTTCTGTGGTTTTTCCCCAAAATAATGGAGTCCCTCAGATCAAGGAGATATTGAAATGAAAACACGAATAAGATGGTTTTATGGGGTATTGAATTTCGCTGTACTTGCATCCTTTGTTTGTGCCGGAACCATTCGGATTACTGCCGCGTCCGAGCGAAGCGGGGATGGGGAATTGGTTTGGGCAGAGATATCAGGTTATAAATCACGCTCAATATCACTATCATAAGTTAGAACAGAAGTTTCCAGTTCCGATGGGTATAGCATTATCTGAATATTATTCAAAAAAGCCTGCGTTCCTTCGTCTCTCGAATTGGAATTCGATAGAAGAAGCAACAGTTCTTCTTCATGTTCCGCAATCCCCGTAACCCCACAACGAATAATTCTTTTGGGTGAGATTTTTGTATTATGGATGCTTGAGGACTCTTGGAGGGAGTAGGTATGAGAGGCGATTCTCAAACTTGATTGGGGATGAATGAGCTCGACTTGAACCCCGCCGGACAAAAGAACCAAGTCGAAGGAGACGAGCACTCTGCGGTTCGCAGGTACTTTTGGGATCAGATGAAACACACGAAACGTGCCGGAAGGAGCCTTGCTTTCGAATTGGAGGAATGTGTCATGTCGGTTTCCGATTTTTTGCTTGAACAGGTTCAATTCACCATTTTGTCCTGCTTTCCATGATTGTAAGGAATCGCTGTTTTCGAAATCCCAATGACCGATCACAGGATGATTGGTTCGAAAGTCACGCTTCGGTCCTGCCACGTTTTGGCCATGGAAGGAACCGAGATACAATTGACCGTCTTGGCCGGTCAAACGGACAAAAACAGTGGAGCCGTGAAGGCTTTCCAGTGCTTCAAAATACAAGTCAAGTGAGTCTTTATTTCTATCGATGGCAATCGGCCATTCACCGTTTGCCGGCCAATTCCAGCCATACATATAATTCCGGTTTCCATGCAACCGGTCGTCCGCCCATATTTCGATTCTTGCTATGTCTGTTGGAATCGGATTCACTTTCAAATGAATGTCACAAAGCCCCGGCAGCCAATCCGAAGCGTCTTCTTTGAATGTATGCACGATATCCCATCCATCCTGCCCCAAATGGTTGACTTGCAGCGGAACGATTTTCGGTTCTTTTAACCGAAATCTCGAAAATAAACGCTCCTTCATTTCTTGGATAATTTGAGGTTCCCGGGTGGAAATGTCATTCAATTCCTGAGGATCGTTTTGGAGATGATACAGCGCTGTCCGGTTCGAATCACGAAAATAAACGAGTTTATACCCATTTCGGATCAAGCATTTCCGTTCTTCACCACGCCGGATTCCTTCTGCTATGGCTTCTTTTTTAGGAGATATTTCTTCCTTTTTTGTAAGAAAATGAATAAGGCTCTGTCCGGATACCGGTTGCTCACACTCCAATCCCGCTAAGTCTAAAACTGTCGGGAAGATATCGATGGATTCAACCGTGGGAGCAATGCGCAAACCGGGCGGTATCACACCGGAGAACACGCAAAGAAACGGAACATGCAATAAGGTATGAAACAGTGTTCGTCCATGTCCGATGGGGCGGCCATGTGGATTGACAAATTCTTCCCCATGATCGCTTGTTACAAGAACGATACTGTTTGTGAATAAACCGGATTGTTTTAACGTTTGGACGAGTTTTCCGATTTGATGATCTACAAAGGCAACCTCGCCGAGATAAGCCGCTTCGTCTATTTTCGGCGCTTCTTTTTTGACCTTCAAATTGAAATCGTTTGGCGGTGTATAGGGGTTGTGCGGATCGAGAATATGCAAAAAGAGAAATAGCGGGATGTTATCCGTTACATTTTCGATTACCTCGATCGCTCCATCGACTCCGAGATGAGCGGTGGGTAAAGCAATCTTTTTCCATGGATCGCTGATCTCACCTGCAGAATCCGTATATTCATAGAATCCACGATTGAATCCGTATTTCGCGGATAGTAAAAGATTGTTATAGAAGCCATATGTTAAATAACCGGCCTTTTGAAACACTTCGGCGATGGATGGGTATTGTGGATTCAAGTTCTTGCTTTCCACATATTCGGAAACGGCGGAATTGTGCCGAGAAAAGCGGTACATGCGTCCATGCTCATGGGGATACACACCTTGCAGGATCGAGGGAATCGATGTTTCCGTATGCGGGGCTTGAGCAATCATCCTTTCAAAGAGCGCACCTTGCTCAGCTAGGTCATCGAGATGAGGAGTGACAGGCTCTGATTGTCCATAGCAACCCAAAGCATCCACGCGTAAAGTATCGATCAAAATAAAAAACACATGAGGCATTTTTTGGTTTTGAGAGGGATGAGTAAGTAACAGTGGTCCTATGAAAATTACATTTTCATCTTGTGAAGGATCAAGCGATTTTACAGAAAAAACCAGCCGGATATTCTGACTACTATAGGGAGCAAGATCGATGCTTCGATCTACCCAGTCTCCCGCTACGGAAGAAACAATTTCCTGCCCAAGCGATTTCGATTTAGTATCCAGTATATCCAGTTGTAAAATCAAAGAATTCGGTTTGATTTGAGAATATGTTTGACCTACTCCGAAAAGGAGAGTGGTATTGGGGGGTATGGCTCCATGAAAAGAAATGGCTTGGCCGGGAGGAAGATGAAGCACGTCACGAGTTCGTCCAGCGATTTGTGTTGTTACTCCATTGGGATTTTCATTGAGCAAATCCGTTACAGGAAGAGAAGTGCAATCAAAAGGGTCAGAAGAAATAATGTTATTTGTGACCGGTGAAAAATCAGCATTCTGTTGTCTGGCGGGAGCATTTTCATGCGTACCCCCAACGTATCCCAATGCCCGCAGCTGTTCCAATTCGGCAGAAGATGGAATCGTTTCATTCTCTTGTTGCGCATGTATTTTTTGAGGTAAATACAGAAGGCTGGTAATGAGAATAATATCACTGATGAAAATGAAAAAGACATTCGAAAAGGTGCAATGGTCTTTTAACTGCATGGAATAATCTCGAGTGTTGCAGGGGGGATAACCAGGATTTGCTTTTTGAAAGCATGCAAAGTGTAATGTAATATTATGTGGTGATCAATACAATTCCCAACCCACAATCGGCGTTGGAGGGCCTCCGAGGATCAAATCCCCGTACGAGGCTTCGTTATGCGGATGGCCGTTCCAATTGACTTGATTACCGGCATCTTTTTCGTTTGGCGGATCACTATCATCTTCGTTGATTGCGATCTCGAAACCGATCATCTCCAAATCGACGGGTGTCATTGCCGCTTCTTTTCGCACTCGAAATTCGGCGATATAACCGTCATCCGTCAACGAAGTCAATGCATACCAATCATCTTCCAGGCCATACAAAACCGGTGAGACTTCCGAGGCTTCATTATCACGAAAAGCGTTCGCAGTTGTGATAACAAACTGGCCGCCAAGTCCGTACCCGGTTTCACCCGTTCTCCCCGGCGTATGGCTGTGATTGCCATCGAAGAAAATTTCCGCCGAGTCATCATACCATGTACTTTCATCTTCGGAGCCGGGCGCGGCGGAATCCGCGATCACTTCGCTGTCATTCACATCGATCGCGACATACAGAAATTCCGCATCATGCAGGACATAGAAATCGAACGATTGATCTGCCAAGTCTCTTGGTGTTGTATCTCCTTCAAACGGTCCGTAAGGCTTCCCACCTTTTCCTGTTCCGGCACTCCCCCAAACCGGTTCATCCATGATTCCATCGATGGTAATCGTGTCTGTAATCAAGGGTGCTGTTACAGCCCGTCGGCCGAATTCGAGGTTTCCGTATGTGTCTTCTTGATGAGAAGTGCCGATCCATAGAATTTGATAATCGGCGCTGTCCACGCTGGAGTCATCGGCATCATTCATTGCAACATTGAAACCGATGATACTTCCAAAAGATGGATCCCCGATTTTGGACAGTTTGATACGGAATTCGTAATTCGATCCATCGACCGTATCGTTGTCGAAGACGGCCGCATACCAATCATCATCCGGACTGTCACCGAATGACGGATTTCCCGCCTCTGCATGTCGGATCGCTCCTGCGGAAGTGATAACGAACTGGCCGCCGGTTTCGTATTCTTCAGGATGATCATTGACATTGCCCGATACGCGGTTGTGGTTCCCATCGATAAAGATTTCAACAGAATCTTCCAACCATGTTCCTTCGTTCACACTGTCACTGGGCAGGCGATTGATGTAGTCGAGATCGAGCGTCGCCACGGCAATATAGAGGTAGTCATCGTCGTACATTGCCCAAACCCGGAAGGAGGCATCCGCATCATCGGCCGGCCGGTCACCGTCTCTCTGGCCGTCGATCACGCCGGTTTGTACCGGATCATCGACGTCGAAGTTCGGATTGATCCGAACTCTCCACCCACTTGAATTTTGCGACGGTCTTCCTTGGGTTGCATATTCCCATACTTCATCATCCAAAAAACCGTCGATGATCGGTGGTTCAAGGTCAGGGATATGCGGAATGTAGGCCGCAATTTCCGTTCTCTCTTGAGCTAAGGTAGAGCCAATCATGCACATACCAAGCAGGATAAAAAGAGCGAGTTGTGAGATAAAAATACTTCGCATTCGAGATTTCACTGTATTCTCCTCCTTAAAATAATGTATGATTGATAATATCGGCGACTGCCGATATTTCGTCCTTGATAAGGCGCATTACAGCAAATGTTCTATTCTTGATACCTGTATCAGCTATGAAGCCAATAACCGGTAGGGGCGGTTCGCGAACCGCCCCTACCGCGTATTCATCGCCAGGATAGACATGGCGTTATGCCCTGTTTACATTCATTCAATTTTCCCACTTGTACAAAAGAACCGTAATTATTCAATCGATCTATCGAATATAACAAACAATCCATCATAATGAAAAATTAACTGGAAGTCAAGGAAAGAATTGAAAGAATTGTAAATTATTGTATCGTACAGTGGGTACTTAAAATATTTATACTGAAAAATTGAAAATTGTATCTTGATAGAGAATCATTTTGCTTGCATATAGCGAAACTCACAATCAAGTCAGTCGAGTGATTAAGAAGCACCTTTTTTACTGAATCTTTGCAAATCTATAAATACACATTACAATTAGTATTGTTATGACACTATTTTTGCTGAATTTATTTGGCAAACGCATTTGTATGCGATATATTTAATATAGAATCTTCGAATGAACTCCAGATAGCCAGTGGGTTGAGTAGAAAGTTTGAATTTAAGTGTGAATTCGCTTAACATGAGTTGGAAAATGACGAAAATTCTACATGAATATTGTAAAAATGGCGTGGAGAGTGCATCTCCCACCACAATTTCAAACAAGGTTAACTGACTCATTTAAGTAAATTCGATATAAACTCAAAGAAAGCAGGAGGTTAGGGATCATGAGTCAAGCCTCTGCACCCACACCGAAATCCAAACCGGAAGAGATCGACGAATACACCGCCAGAATGGATAAAATGGTGGCGTCACTCAAACAGAGAAGCGAACAGGAAAGAAAAGAACGAACAAAAATGGCTTTAATGTGGACAGGAATCGGAGCAGTCATCATTATCATTTGTGTTTTTCTGATGCTTAACTGCTCTTCAACTGGTCTGGAAGCTCTTGACGCTCTGATGAAACGCTAATATCAGGAAGAAAGATCATGAGATATTGAATCATCTCTTATCTATTTATCCTTATTCTCCAACTTCAACCGTTCGATAAACCGCAACCGGCCGGCGATATCATGCTCGAATGGCGGTGAAACCATGGATATTTGCTTTTTAACCAACCGAAATACTCTTTCTTGATCAATGGAACCTTTTACGGTATCGAACCATAAAACCTCGTATTTGCCTTCGACGGTATGAAAGGTTAATTTTAACTGATCATCTCCACTGTCTTTTCTGACCCCCCAAAACAACCAATCGTTTCCGACCAAACTCTCGATCACGATATAGGAATCATGTTGCTTGATTTGAATCGGAGCTGGTGAGGGGGGGCGAGGAACTCCACCAATGTTTATATGTTCACAAAACGCTTTGGCATGTTTGAATTGCACCAAGTCGGCACTTGCGAAATGAGGAACATTATCCCCTTCTTTTACCGGAGATAAAAACATTGAACTGCATGAAGCAATAGAGACCCATAATTGATTTTTGGTAAACTCATCCCGCTGAGACGATTTTCCTTTCCAGTGGGTTTCTGCCACAAAAATTGGTTTTTTTAATGTGCGTGCTGTTTGGATAAACGATTGCAAACTGACAGCTGCTTGCAGCGAATTACCGGAATGGATTTGAAGCAGATTGATTTGGATCGGAGCGAACTGCATTAGAGAAATCGGCAACGTATTTGGTGCATACGATAGAGCGATTAAATGATTCCGGTTATCTGCCCGGCGCAGCCAGTCTACTGTCCGCAAAATCCAAAATTTCACAGGCTCGATTAGATCATTATCGGGTGGAGTATTCAATTCCCAAATATTCACTCCACGCCCCAATTCCCACGCGAGGATGTTTTCATCCTTGTATCTGGAAACGACTTGCGTCACTCGGCTTGCAAACCGTTTTAATTGAGTAGATTGAGTTAAATATGCGCTTAAATCGGCACAATTTCCTCCATTCTTTCGATTGGAGGGATGATCCACCCAACGCTCGGCGGTTTTCTGAATATCGAACAAGCAAAGAATAGTATACATCCCGCATTGTTTCGATATATCAAGAATTAATTCCAAACGTGAGAGTACGGAATCCTGTAAACTTCCGTCCGGCGCTTCGAATGTTTTCAGCGGTTGGTTGAGTTGATAAGCATCGTCGATAACAACCCGAATGGTGTCGATTCCCGCTACCGCTAATTGTTCTAAAGTGGTAGAAACTGCCTCATCCGGAAGCGAGGGATTCATCAGATACCCCACATTCGCGGTGAAGGGCATATAAGGTTCGCCACCTTTGTTAAAAATATAAAAATTGGTCTTATGGATACCAATCGTATCTTCCGCCTCGGCAAGGAATGCCGCGAAAAAGAAAGCAAGAAAGCTCGAAAAGAAAAATAACTTTTTCATGGTGAATCAATATCCGACTGCACTACCGTCCTTGCGTGGTTCCGAACCGGCGAAGTACCGCATTGGTTCGTCTTCTCGCCATATGGCTTGATAACCGCCATATTGGCCGGTTCCGACTTCTGAGATTGTATGTCCCATCTCTTTCAATTGGTCGATCACTTTTTCATCGATGCCCGCTTCAATTCCTACCGATCCTCCTGCTGTCATGGTTCCGCCCCATGGATTTGAACTGCCGAAATGCTGTACGCGGGGCTGTTCACCCGCCTGTTGTGGCGACATGTGATAATCGATCATATTCATCAACACTTGGGAGTGCCCTTGTGGCTGCATATCGCCGCCCATTACCCCGAAGGCGCATTTTGGCTGACCGTTCAAAGTCAAAAATCCGGGGATGATTGTATGGAACGGCCGTTTGTGTGGTTCGAGCGTATTCGGGTGTTTCGGATCGAGGTTGAAACTGCGTCCCCGGTTTTGCAGACAGAACCCAAGACCGGTCGGCACTTCCCGCGATCCCCAGCCCCAATAAATGCTCTGAATCAGGGAAACCATGTTTCCTTCTTCATCTGCCGTGCACAGATAGATAGTATCACGCGAACCGTCTAACTGTCCTGGATGGACATCGGTTGCCGCGCGTTTGGGATCGATCAACTTCGCCCGTTCTTTTCCATATTCTTTTGAAATGAGTTGCTCAAGCGGGACATTTGCAAAATCCATATCTCCGTAGTAAAAGGCTCGATCTTCGAACGCTAGTTTCTTTGCCTCAATGAACAAATGCAAATGTTCAGCGCAATTCGGTTCGAGGGAGGCGATATCGAATTGTTCGAGCATATTCAGGATTTGCAGGGCGGCGATCCCCTGACCGTTCGGTGGAATTTCCCACACATTGTACCCGCGATAGGTGGCCGTTACCGGTTCGACCCATGTTGCAGTGTGATCAATAAAATCCTCAAGTGTGAACACCCCACCGCGCTCTTTTGAATATTGAACAATTCGTTCGGCGATTTCTCCTTGATAAAACGCTTCTGCGCCATCCCGACGAAGGATTTCGAAAAAATGTGAGATATCCGGATTGGTCACAACCTGGCCGTATTGCGGCGGTTTTCCATCGACAAGATAGGTTTTGGCCGCGTTGGGAAATATTTTGAATGCTTCATCCGCTCCGGAAAAACCTCTGGCGATTATTTCAGAGAGGATATATCCCTCCCGGGCATATTCCGAAGCTGGAGCGAGGCTTTCTTTAAACGTCAACTTACCCAAACGCTGCTGGAGGGCGTCCCATCCACTGACGCAGCCAGGAACCGACCAGGTCAACGGACCGTGAAGGGGTAACTCGTCTTCGTATCCCCGTTTCTTGGCTTCATCGCGATTCCAGGCATAAGGGGAACGCCCGCTGGCATTCAGGCCGTACAATTTCTTATCTTTTTCAATCCAGACAATGGCGAACAAGTCGCCTCCAGGGCCACAGCTCATCGGTTCGACGACGCTCATGATGGCGCTCATCGCGACTGCGGCGTCGACCGCGTTACCACCCGATTTCAAGATATCGGTTCCTACTGTACTTGCGACGGACTGGCTGGTGGCGCAAACGCCGTTTCGGCATACGACGGTTGAACGGTTCGAATTCCGTCCACGAAGTTTTGATTGAATGATATTGGCCGGTTTTCCCATAATTTGTGTCTTTTTCGATGTTGTTTTGGGGGCAGCCGAAGCGATCGTGTGCTGCATGTTCAATTGGGATACTATACCCAGCCCGGCTCCGGTTACAAAGAAATCTCGACGTTTCATTCTCCTATCCTCTTTCATTTGTGTAATTGTATCGTAAAGAAACCCAATGCAGAACGAGTTGTCTTTTTACTATATCATAGAATCCGGAGAACACTATATTGGAGAAACCGGAAAGTGTGGATAAAATTGGTCAATACATAAAATGCCGGCAGGATGCCGGCGTTACAATGTGTAACGCCGCCGTCTCGGCGGCATGTGTGAGTGAGCCGGCAGGATGCCGGCGTTACAGCTAGGTGTCGTTTGAAATAAGGATATGATATCCTGAATTGATCTTGTATTCCAAAAGGAGGGAGCCATCGTGCTTCAAGCAGTTATTTTCGATATGGACGGTGTGTTGCTGGATTCGGAAGAATTTATCTGTGAAGCGGCAATGAAAATGTTTGCCGAAAAAGGGGTCGAGGTCAAAGCGGAAGATTTCATTCCTTTCGTCGGCCAGGGAGAAAACCGCTACCTCGGCGGGGTGGCGGAACAGCATGGTGTGGAATTGGATTTGGACCAAGATAAGAAACGGACGTATGAGATTTATAATGAAATCGTGAAAGGCCGTCTTGGTCCGCTGCCCGGTGTATATGAGTTTATCAATCAATGCAAAAAAGAAGGCATTCGAACGGCTGTCGCCTCCAGCGCAGACAAGACGAAAGTACTTATCAATTTGCGGGAATTGAATCTCAGCCAAGATAGCTTTGCTGTAGTGGTGAACGGATTGGATATCGAAAGAAAGAAACCGCATCCCGACATTTTTTTGTATACGTCGGAACAATTGCACGTCAAGGCGGAAAACTGTCTGGTCGTGGAAGACGCGCCTTCCGGCGTACAGGCTGCAAAAGCAGCCGGAATGAAGTGTTTGGCGTTGACGACGAGTTTCACACAAGAGGAATTGGAGGGAGCGGATTGGTATGCGGAAACACTGGCCACGGCTCCTGCAGAAGTGTTGGAATGGTAACGAAAGGCTTACGAGTGACATTAGATTTCCTCGGCGAGCGCTTGCGATACTGGCTTAAAAAGTGATATTCATCAAATTTCAATGTGGTCGAAACTCAAACGTTTTTGGCTTTTCGATGATCCCCGTTCGTATGGTGCCCGTGCCATTCTCAGGGGAGCGGCGGAAGGATTGCAGGCAGTGGGGAAAGAGGTTCGGCTTTTTCCTTTCGAAGGAAATGTGCCGAATGCCGCCCAGACACTTCGGAATGATATTCTACAATTCAACCCGGATGCGATTCTTTTGGCGAATCACCCCGCCTCTCTATTTTTGCAACAAATCGGAATGCATTCGGCGCCTTGCCCGATGTTTGTCTGGATTTTCGACGATCCGTTCATTATGGGAGGAGAACCGTACTCGCCGGAAGAGATCGTGCTTGTCGCTGATCCGGCGTTTGCGCAAGGAGCAAAGGAAAGAGGAGCAAGCAAAGTTCTCTTTCTGCCCGTGGCCGCACCGGTATCGTTCTATGCTGAAGAACGCGCCGAGTATCAAGCACCGTTGGCGTATGTTGGCGCAACGTCGATTACGAAACATATGCGGCAACAGATGGATCCCCACATTGCCCGATATCTAGACGAAATCATCGCCCGAAAACTCTCGAATCCGGCGATCGGCTTTGCCAAATTGTTGGAAACTTATCCTTATTCACCTGAACAACGTATCCATTTGAATGGGCAGTTGGCCTATTATTTGTATGCTGAATCCAATCGGCTTTCGCGTCTTCGGTTTTTGGAGCCGTTGGTGGATTTGGGATTGAAACTCTATGGCAACGAAGCTTGGTGTCCGCAAATTGCCAATACAAAACTTGCGGATTGTTTTCAAGGGGAAATTGATCCCTTTAGCGAGTATCCACATTTGATCCATTCTGTCACGATTAATATAAATTTAAGAAGCCTACAAGGATTTATGGTTCCCACCCAGCGCGATTTTCTTGTTTCGCGAGTGGGGGGATTTTTGCTCTCGACTCGCATGAATTCAGAAACGACCGATTGGAGACGATATGATCCCGAGAATCGTTTTCATTTATCTGAATTTCCATGGTCGGCATCCTGCGCCACGCCTAATGAATTGCTGGACACTGCACGGCATTATCTCGAAAAGGAAAGAGCACGAAAGGAATGGATACGAGATGCATGTTATCGCATCGCTGACCATCACACCTTTACTCATCGGATGGATCAGCTGGGCGAAATGATTGATACATCCGGCTTTGTGCTATAATACTGCGAGAAAAGCAGAAATTTTGCTTTTTTTCTATAAGAAATGAACGGAAATCATGATAGAAAAAGGGGGGAAACGATGAAAGAGCAAATGATTCGAATCGGCTTCGTCGGAGCAGGAGGGATTGTGCGAGATCGGCATATCCCGAATTTGGAGAAAATTCCGGCGGTGGAATTCGTTTCCGTTTGCAATAACTCACGCCAATCGTCTGAACAGGCCGCACAAGAATTGGGCATTCAGAAAGTGTATGAATCCTGGGAAGAACTGGTACATTCTGACGAGATCAACGTCGTGTGGATCGGGACATGGCCGTATATGCATCGCCCCGTAACGCTTGAAGCACTGAAGGCTGGAAAGCATGTATTTTGTCAGGCGCGGATGGCGATGAATACGCAGGAAGCGAAAGAGATGTTGGAGGCGGCCAACCGAAGCGACCAGGTAACCATGTTGTGTCCACCGCCAATGGGAATGGCGGGGGATACGATTATGCGGGAATTGATTCATGGAGACCAGTTTCTGGGTGAGATCTATTCCATTCATCTCCGTGCCATGACCAATGGCTATATCAATTCGAACGCAATGCTCAACTGGCGGCAGCGAGAGGATTTATCCGGCCTGAATACCTTATTTGTCGGAATCTATGCGGAGGTCATTCATCGATGGTTCGGATATGCGAAAGCAGTGACCGCAGATGCCAAGACATTCATCAAAGAGAGGCCGACGGAAGAGGAAGGAATGAAATCCGTGACGCGGCCCGATGTCGTGTTCACGATCTGCGAGATGGAAAACGGTGCATTGATGCGCTGTGAATGGGGTGGGCTTGCTTCTCCTCAACCGGAGTCTCTTTTGGAGGTGTATGGCAGTAAAGGGGCGATTCGATATCATTTCGACACAGATGAAATTTATACTTCCCGCGCAGGTCAACCGTGGGAAAAGATTGAAATCACGCCGAATCTTGTGAAAGAATGGCGGGTGGAACAGGACTTCATCGATGCGATACGGACAGGCAAGAAAGTGCATCCCGATTTTCAGGACGGATTGAAATATATGGAATTTACGGAAGCGATCTTTCGGTCAGTCGAGAGCGAGAAAAAGGTAGAATTACCATTGGTATGAACGTATCGCCGGCATCTTGCCGGCTCTTTCAGTTACCGCCGGGACAGCGGCGTTACAAACAAAAAAAAACGTAAGAGGGATTATGACACAACCGGCACAGACCATCCACTTTTTTAATACGGAAAGTAGACGAAAGGAGAATTTCACCAGCCTCGAAAAGGGACATGCCCGGATGTATACTTGCGGTCCGACAGTATATGATTACGCGCATATCGGCAATTTCAGGGCCTATGTGTTCGAAGATGTTTTACGGCGATATTTGAAATATCGCGGCTATCGAGTGACGCAAGTCATGAATTTGACGGATGTGGAAGACAAGATTATTCGGCGGGCGGGGGAACTGGGAACTTCCATTTACGACTACGTTGTTCCCTATATCGAGGCGTTTTTTGAAGACCTCGATACACTTCATATCGAACGGGCTGAGCATTATCCACGCGCAACGGATTACATCCCACACATGCTCGATTTGGTGCGAGCGTTGAAAGAAAAAGGATACACTTACGAGCGGGACGGTTCGGTTTACTTCAGTATTAGTAAATTTCCGGAATACGGACGGTTGTCCGGAATACGTCCGGACGAAGTAAAAGCCGGAGCGCGTATCGATTCGGATGAATATGAAAAGGATGATGTACGTGATTTCGTTTTATGGAAGGGGCGCAAAGAAGGCGAACATTTTTGGGAGACCGAGTTCGGGCCGGGACGGCCGGGTTGGCATATCGAATGTTCGGCCATGTCGAGGACGCTGCTGGGTGATCATTTCGATATTCACACCGGGGGTGAGGACAATATCTTTCCGCATCACGAAAACGAGATCGCCCAAAGTGAAGCCGCCTCCGGGACGAAATTCGTCAATTACTGGCTGCATTGCCGCCATTTGCTGGTCGAAGGCGAAAAGATGGCCAAGTCAAAGGGCAACTTTTTTACCTTACGCGACCTTCTCGATAAGGGACATCATCCGATGGCCATCCGTTATTTCCTGGTGGCCGGCCATTATCGAAGTCCGATCAATTTATCGGAAGATTCTCTAAAATCCTCGCACTCGGCTTGGACGCGGATCATGGATTTTCATACCCGCATTCGTGAAATCCTCGAGAGCAAAGTCGATGCGCCGCGTTCGGAGGCATTACAGACGGAACTAGGGACATTTGTGAAACGTTTCGAAGAGCATATGGATGACGATCTGGATACCCCCCGTGCTTTAGCCGCTCTGTTCGATTTCATTCGGGAAACCAACAAACTCCTCGATGTCGGACCGATTGCACAGTCCCAGGTCAAGCAAGTGATGGAGACTTTGAAATCCATTGATACGGTCATTGGAGTGATTCAGGAAGAAGAGGAACTACTCGATGAGGATATCGAGCGGCTTATCGATGAACGGCAAGAAGCACGCAAACGGAAGGATTTTGGAACGGCCGACCAGATACGGGATGACTTGGCAGAGCAGGGAATTATTCTTGAAGATACGCGTGATGGGGTAAGGTGGAAGCGGCGGTGAAGGTTGATAACGATATTAATATTTCTTGTTTCTGCGCATAATCCTGACCAATCCCGATTCAGACAACTTCTCCAATCAGTTTTTCACAAACTCTTCCCAATCTAAATCCAACTGGCGTATAAAACGCCGTAACGTCCCCAGTTTCAAGTCTTCATAGGCTTCAATCAAGGCCGTTAACGCATCGGAAACATTGGGGATCACTTCCTCGAGAGAATCCGCTTCCGTGATGAGATTGGGAATAAGCGGACACGTGATGGTATATCCTCCTTCTGGCTGTGGTTCTAGGAGTAAAGGGAGTTTATAACAATTTTCCATCAATCCGCCTCATTTAGGTTCTCTTCAGACATCTCTTGTGATTCATATGCATGAAATTAGAAAGATTAATTCTCTATTTTATATTATACAAAAAGATAGAAATCCTTACAATCAAAACTTCGGTTCAATCAAGAATATTACCCACTTCTCCCATCTTGGTAATCCTGCAAATCCATACCACTCTTCATTCAACAGAATCAGTCCCCCGAATGATAAGCGGATATAAAAACTTTCTCCGCTTCTGCTGGTATATCGATTAACACAAAATAATCGGCAGGATATAAATAGTCCTCACCTGTCTCATCGACAATTCTTAAAAAATTGCTTTTTTCGGCGGAATCATCGGGCAAAATAGGATATACCGTTCTTACCTTCAAATCATCAATATACCCGCCATCCTGAATACAAATCGCATAACGGAGTTCTGTCTTTTGATGTTCCATTATTTTAGTCCAAAAATCTCTTGATTTTCATTCTTTTCTTACCGATTCCATGTGCTTCATACCAATGGATTTCAGCTAATCGAATCGTGCCATCGTACAGTTCCACAGTAGCAAATCCTTTCAGTTTTCTCCACCGCCCCCGGCCGAATCGTTTTTGCAATAAAGGCAACTCCCTAATTGAGTTTCCAACGGCTATGGGAATAATTTCGGTAATGGAACTGATTATTTTGAAATTCATCGTTGCGAAATATGTCTGAGTAACTGAAAATTTTTAGCTTGATTACACACGTTAATATAGCATAAAATAAATATATGGGAAACGAAATTATAAACCCCCTCATCCTGTCAATCTTGCAAATCCATTCCTGATCCAGACAACTCATTTCCCCCGGCTTTTCTGCAAAATCTTATCATCCACAGCAACAACCAAATCACAAGCTTCCACCAACAACGCCGTTTTCCGCGTCAAATAAACATACTCGACATGCTTCCCCAAATTTTTCACCATCTCCACAGCGGGCACTAAATCTGCATCGTTGGTCAACAGAATCGCTGTGTCATAGACGTCTTGGTGGGCAAGGGAAACCATATCGATTGCGATTCGCACGTCGATTCCTTTTTCGACTTGGATGTCGCCGCGGGATTCCAGGCTTCCGAATTGGAGTTGAAGATAAGGTGTGTTGTGCAGGTAGGAGAAGAATTTTTGTTGGTCGTGGTAGCTTTCTTGCTGTGGATCCGTAGGGGGACAGACGTAGTAATAGGTACGAATGAGGTGTCTATCCGATCCTGCCAGGGCTTTTGAGAAACGGTAATAGTCGAGTTTGATGGAAGCGGAGTGCTCCTTCAATTGATGATAAAGGTTGCTTCCGTCGATGAAAATGCAGACTTCTTCCATTTTTAATTTTCCTTTATTGCTTCCAAACTGGGATTTTCGGGAATGGTACCGATAGACTTTAAGTCCGGGGTTCCGCCGGCGATTTCGATATCATGGAGGACGTATTGGAATAACTCATACCAATCACAATAACCGACGCGGTTTGTCCAAAGAGGATTTTTGTATTTGCTCAATCCAACGATAGCATAGAGCCGCCAATACTTGGCCGCTTCTATCAATTCATCGATGGCATTTTGCTGATATTCTTGTTTTTCGTTTTTCCGGTAAAACGCAAGTTCGCAAGCGCCGCGTATTTTATGCGCGTAGTATTTCCCGAGATAGGCAATAGCATGAATGTCACTCAATGTCTTGCGTAGTTCTTTATTGTTTCTGTGATCCAGTTCTTCTAAAATTTGTAAGGCTTTATCCGCATGGGCGTGGATTTGGTTGGAAACCTCGATGGGGGTGGTTCCGTCCGGTTCTTTGCCGTCGGTGATCGCGTCCACGTAATCGGGAATAGAGATATTGTTGGTTCCGGGATGGGGATCGAGGGTGATGAAGCGATTGACGTCGTGGAAGCCGGATTCGGTTTGCGCCGGACCTGGACGGCTCAGGCAGGCTTCGATGTACCATTGAAAATCCAAGGAGCCCCAATGGAAGCCGGTAGTTTTGGGGTAAATCATCGAGGCTTCCTGCCAGGCGGTGAATAGTTTTTTTCCGGAGACTTGCGGGTAGCGCTGGTCAAGGATTTCGATAAACCGTTCGTTGGGGAGATTCGGATTGTAACCCAGCCGCCCCCAAATCGTCCAATGATACCAGTGCTTCACGATTTCGAGTTCTCTCGGGTTTTCCGGCTCAAGGCTCATGAATTCACGCCCCCAAATGTATTGATCCGAGCCGAAATAGAAGCCGCGCGAGACTTCATAAGGGATATTGAGGATGAAATCTCGGACAAAGTCAGGTGCTCCCCACCGGAAGCGGTATACATCGTCATTGCGCAGCGTCCAGATGGTTTTGAGATCGCCGATGTCTTCCACGAAGCGGGGATGATAGGTCTGGATGGTGGAACTGTACACATGCGCTTTGGCGTATTTGAAACTGAAGATGAATTCGATGTCTTCATGATCGATCAGCGGTTTGAACTTGCGGGCGATATCCTGCGCGCCGGTTTGGTGTTGGCGATGGACGAAGGTGATCTTGCGTCCCGGCTGTTCTTTCGCCGCATCGAGCACGCCTTGTGCGTAGGTCTTGAAAGCCCAGTCTTCTTTTTGCTCGAAATTGGCGTTGTGCATATTTTCACCGGTCGTGAGACCGATGCCTGCCAAATCCGGGTAGGTTAGGAACATCTGCTTCACACTTTTACGAAAATAATCAATTGTGGTTTCGTTGTCGATGGCGTCGGTGATCCCGTATTTGCCCTCAGTGCCATACGTAAAAATGTTCCAGGTGATGAAGTAAAAATCGATATTGCGCTCTTTGCCGTACCGCATGACTTTGCGCCAGAAATCGATCTTGTCCTCGATGGTCATTTTCTTCAACGTTTCGAGGTTTTCCATGATTTCCGGACTGTCGAAGCCGAGACCGTTCAGGGAATAATGTTCCTTCCACTCCACTTTCGATCTTTTGACATCGTCCAAGGCGATCTCGGGATAGTCAGGGACTTTGACCAGAGAAGGGAAGGGATGCAGGCTCCAGAGTGAAATGAAATTGAACCGGTAGCGCGCCAGGTTATCGATATACTCTTTCCAGAAACCGAAATTCCACATTTCAATAATGTTGTGCTGAGCCGCGTCACAGACATCGGTATAACTGGGGGTGCGAACGTCGAGCGGGATATTGAATTTCGTACCACGCAAGGCCATATACGGATTATGATCACTTTCTTCGATGCCGTCCAAACCGTCAATGCGAATCACTTCGGCCAGTTCCAACGCGCCATACATCACGCCTGCATCGTCTTTGCCGATTACCCAATAGGTTGTTTTTGCACCAGCATCGGTTTTGCGGATGCTGTATCCTTCGGATCTCAGGACACCCGGAGAGGTTCCGCTTTCCGAGTGCATCCGGTCAACGAGTTTGTCATTGGCAAGTGGACAGAGAACGATACGGATCTTGTTTCCATTTTGCTCCAGGTCACTGAATCGGAAGGGCAGAAATGAATGATCATTTACTCGTAAGGCTTTTTGAATTTCTTCCACGGCGAATGTTGCTTGAGGATTTTTGGCATTGAAGAATACTGCGACGGTTGCGGCTTGGATGTCGAGTGCCGCAAAACATAGACATACGCAAATTACGGCTGACCATGTTTTCATTTTAAGATTCCAACGGTTATTTATGCTTTTCATGATTCTCCCTCTTTCTGCAACGCCTTCTCCCGCTCTTTCAGTGTGGGATGGGAATAATAAACAGCGCTATACACCGGATGCGGGGTGATATCGCTTAAATTTTTCTTGTGCAATTTTTTTAAAGCATCGAGCAGCGTTTGTCCTTCTCCCATAAGTTTTTTGGCGAAACGGTCGGCTTCGTATTCGTATTTGCGGCTGATCAGATTGAAAAGCGGGGAAATCCAGAAGAAGATGGCGGAGCCAAGGATAAAGAGCATGAAAAAGGCGGGTGCGATGGCTCCCGGTTCGAAACCGAAAGGTTCGACCAGCCAGGATTGATGCAAAAGCAGATACGCAACGTAAAATCCCGCGAGGAGTTCCAGACTGCTCCAGATGACCTGTTTTGGTATGTGCTTTTTCTTCAAATGTCCGATTTCATGGGCAACGACGGATTGAATCTCGTTGTCTTCCAGGTGTTCAAGTAGTGTGTCGAAAAGGGCGATTTTCTTGAACCGGCCGATACCCGTAAAGAATGCGTTGGAATGGCGCGAGCGTTTGCTGCCGTCCATGACCAGGATCGAGCAAAATTCCACATTGGATTTCTCGGCCGTTTCACTAATCAATTGTTTCAGATTTCCATCGGGAAGAGGAGTGAATTTGTTGAAGAGCGGCAGGATCAAACTCGGGCCGATGATCATCATGATCACTTGGAAGCCGATCACGATCAGCCAGGCATAGAGCCACCAATAATTTTCATACATCATGACGACCTTGAAAATCAGAGCCAAGAGCGGAACCAAGAGAATGAGACTCAACAGGATTCCCTTGAGTTTATCCATCCACCAAAGGGATTGTGTGCTCGTATTGAAACCGAATCGTTCTTCAAGGCGAAATTGATAGTACCAATCGAAGGGGAGTTGCAAAATGGCAAAGAGAAAACCTGTACCCATTATGAATGATGTTTCCGCCCAAATGGATTGACCCAAAAAGTAGGTACAAGTTTGATAGAACCATGGTAAAACAGAACTCCAAAGAACAATCAGCAAAGTAACGAATGAATAAATGTTGACAATCTGTGTAAAATAGCTTTTAGATAGTGTATACTCAATTGTTTTGGCGGTTTCTTGCGGATCGTCTTGGTTTTCAGTTTTGGCGTTTATTTGAATGGCTCGATTGTTGATTCGTTCCAGCCAGAATTCCGCTATTGTTTGGCTGACGAGTAAAATGATAAGTAGGATCCACATCCAATGCATAAACTGTTCTTTCTATGTGCGAATTTGTAACGCCACCGTCCCGGCGGCATAAAGCCGGCAAGATGCCGGCGATACACTGTTTAGGGGTTATTGTACCATGAACACAATCTATTTCGACCATAATGCAACAACTCCTCTTCATCCCGATGTTTTCGAGGCGATGAAACCTTATTTCTGCGAACGGTTCGGAAATCCGTCTTGCCTATATCAGGCAGGAGTGGATGCGAGTTACGGCATCGAAAAAGCACGTCTTCAGGTAGCTCGTTTGCTGAACGCCAATGAGGATGAACTTGTCTTTACCGGCGGGGGAACCGAATCGGATAATTTGGCGATCAAAGGAATCATGTGGGTCTCTGAAAAAAAGCATGTGATTACTTCTGAGATCGAACACCCGGCGGTCAGAAACACATGTCTTTTTCTCCAAGAATATATGGGATGCCGGATTACTAGGCTGCCTGTCGATTACGAAGGATTTATCGACCCCGAGCGATTAAAAGAAGCCATACGCCCGGATACCGGTTTGATCACAATCATGACCGCCAACAATGAAATAGGTTCCATACAACCCATTGAAGATATTGCAAAAATTGCCAAGGAGCATGAGATTCCTTTTCACACGGATGCCATTCAAGCCGTCGGGAAAATTCCTTTTGACGTCAAAGCGATTGATGCGGATTTGGTCTCTGTCTCAGGTCACAAGATTAATGGACCAAAGGGAATCGGTGTTTTATATGTACGTAAGGGGACAAAACTGGTTCCGCATCTGCATGGAGGAAACCATGAAAACGGTTTACGTTCCGGAACGGAAAATGTTGCCGGTATCGTAGGAGTCGGAAAAGCGGCGGATTTGGCTCGTAAAGAGCTTACGCAAAGAGACGAGTTTACAACACGATTGCGGAATCTGTTTTGGGAGAAACTCATGAAACTTCGGTATGAATTCAAACGAAACAGTCCAACGCATGATGTGCTCCCCAATACCTTGAACTTTTCCATCCCAGGTTACAATTCCCGAGAAATAGTGCGAGCCATAAACGAAGAACAAATCTGTATTACAAGCGGTTCGGCGTGTTCGCAGGGGAAAGAAACTTCATCCTATGTTATCAAGGCAGTGGGAAGAACCGAGGCGGAAGCGAAAGCGGCAATCCGTATCTCTCTCGGTTATGGGAATACAGAAAAGGAAATAGATCGATTTTTAGAGTTGTTACCGGGTGTGCTTCAGCGCGTAAAGGAAAGGGCAGAATAATAAAATCGAGTCAGGGAGAAGAAGATTGACTGGTTCGCTCAAAATCGGTTTCGGCATCGGAAATGGTGAATGCGTTCCAATCCTTTGAGGGTTAAATTTGGATCGAGATGATCGAAAATCTGTTCATCGGCAAAAAATTTACTCATACCACCTGTTCCGATCACTTTAGTTTCATCTCCTAAAACTGCTTTCATTCTTTTCACCATACCTTCGATCATACCGATTGTCCCGTAATACATCCCGGATCGCATATGTTCGATTGTATTTTTGGCGATCAGCTGGGATGGTTTTTCATTGAAGAGAATAGGGGGAAGCAAAGCCGTTTTTTGTGATAGCGCTTCGATAGAAATCTTTATGCCGGGAACAATCGAACCACCGAGATAACTACCTTCCACTGAAATTGCTTCGAAGGTGGTGGCCGTGCCGAGGCTGACAACGATTGACGGGCACCCGTATAAATGAATCGCGGCAAAACAATTTACGATCCGATCTACCCCCACTGTTTCGGGACGGTCAACCAAAAGGGGAAATAGCTGAGTTTTGAAATCTTCTACCATCAAAGGAATAATTTTCAAGCGGTGTTGAATCAGTGTTTGTAGCAAGTCACTCAAGGCAGGGACAACAGAAGATATGATCACATGTTCCAGTTGTGATTCCATATGCCATTGTTCCACAAACCGGCATATTTTTTCTCCATATTCTCCCGCAGATGGGAAAAAGTCACTTTTGAGAAGATCGGAATTCTCAAATAATCCGATATCGGTTGAGGAATTCCCGATTTCGACCGCAACGATACGATTGGAAATCATGGATCAATTTTCCGCCGCTTGCGCGCGGTTGCCGTAACCGCCGGTTTCTTCCCTGGGGCGTTCCCGTTTGACGATTTCTTGTGCTTCACGCGTGGGAACTCCCTTGATCAATCCGATACGTGAGGGAGGCCAATAGCGGAAAAACGCTTTACCCATGACGTTCTCGACGGGCACAGATCCCCAGTCCCGGCTGTCCGAACTGTTCATGCTGTTATCGCCGAATACGTATAAACTGTTTTCCGGAACAGTAAAGCGGCGTTTCCGATTGGCGAGGACAGTATAGAAGTTTTTATCGAAGAATTCGGGATTCTCCATGATTTTACTGTTGCGGCGAAGATGCCCGTCCGGGAGGATTTCGATATGGTCCCCAGGAAGTCCAACAACACGTTTGATGTAATAGGGTTTGTCGGGAGAATAGATTCTGTCTATTCCTTTTGTTTTGAATACGACGATGTCCCCTACTTCGATGGAACTGAAATCGTAAAGGAATTTATTGACAAAAATACGATCCCCCTCGATGAGCGTATCACACATGGAACTGGAAGGGATTTTATAGGCTTCGAAAACGAACGATTTGATGAGAAGAGCCAGTATCAGTGCGGTATAGAGCGCTTCAAAGTTTTCGTAGAACCGATAATGTCTGGAAATATGGTTGACGATTGCGCGTCCCCATCCGAAATATTTCAACTTGCTTGCCAATAAATAGTAAAAACGTCTCATATTACATTGTACTCACACTTGTGATGATGATTTTATCGAACAAGAACCGATTCGTTTATAAAAAATACTGTAACACTTCATTGCTGATCAGTAAGGTCTTTGAGGATAGTCTTAAAAATCCGTTATTTTGTTCCATCCAACCCTTTTCGAAGAAGCGTTCAATCTCTTTTCCCCATCGGTCGGATGGTGAATATCCATACCGTTTTTGGAATCGTTCGATCGAAATTCCTTCGATTTTTCGCAAGCCGAAAATCATGGCATCCGAGGCCGCCTCCTCGTTATCGAGAGTAGTCATTTCCTCGATTAATTCCGGATGCAAATATTCTTGAATATTATTTTGGTCTAATTTATTGATTATTTCAATGTATCGTATTCTGTCCGGTGTGAATCCGAATCGAATGCCTTGAAGCATTCCGTGTGCGGCTACACCGAATGATAAATACTCCTCACGATCCCAATATATCAGATTATGGCGGCATTCTTTTCCGAATCGGCTCCAATTCGAAATTTCGTAATGATGCATTCCTTTAGAAGCAAGATATTCTTTTATTATATCATACATCTCAACAAACGTTCTTTCCAGCACCGGAGTCATTTTCCCTTCGCGATTCAACCGATGGAATAATGTGCCTTCATCGAAGGATAAGCCATATGCCGAAATGTGGTCCGGTTCCAAATCCACCGCTTTTACAATGGTTTGTTTCCATTTGGGGATGGTTTGGTTTGGTACAGCGAAAATAAGATCGATTGAAAGATTTGTGATTCCCGCATTGCGGATATTCTCGATTGCACGTTCGGCTTCGTCAGCGGAATGAATTCTTCCTAAACGGATCAATTCATCATCGTGAAAAGATTGAACTCCTAAACTGACTCGATTTACCCCAAATCTTACCAATTGCTGGAAAAGTTCTTTTGATGCGCTTTCGGGATTCGCTTCTATCGTGATTTCCGCCGTTGGTTCAACTGAAAACGATTCAAAAATTGTAATGAGTAGTTTTGAAAGCCGACTGGCTCCAAGGTAACTTGGAGTACCTCCCCCAAAGAAAATGCTTGATATCGTTCGATTACCCGCAGCTTCACTTCCCATTTTAATGTGGGAAATCAAAGACACGATATACTCATCCATTTCGTGTTCTGAAAGAGGAGAACCGGAAACGAAAGCGCAATAACTGCACTTGGTTTTACAGAAAGGAATGTGTATATAAACACCTGTTTTATAGGAAGATATACCGCAGGGGATATTCTGAATGATAATCTCAAGTGGGAATTTATGATCCTTTATGGTCATGATCAGGAAATATTTGCCTCTTTTTAGTGATTCCGATCTTTACGTCTGATAGAGTTTATCCAATCTAAGATCAATGAATAAGGGGAATTATAGCCAATACCTCATGTATTTTTTTGATTGGTACAATGGTTGCATCATATGTGAGTGTTGACAATTCCGGAAAGTACTTCAGTGGCTCTATGGCTCCGCATTTTCTTTACCACTGGAGTGCGATGTGCGATGCGGAGCCATACCACTCGACATTCGATTGAGAAGTGTAGATCGAATTTCGAGTAGTATACGCCGGCGAAAGTTGTCGGAGAAAACAAGGAGGTTTTCTCCGGCATGCACTCACACTGAAGGACTCGTTGAGGGCTACAATGACAGAAAAATTTTATGAGAAAGAACGAAACCGAAAGAAAGAAGTGTATCTGATGGCTTCCAGAAATCCATGGATGGTGTGGAGGCTGCAAGCATTGCGGGCCGGGTATGTTCCACCTCTTTTACAAGGGCAAATCCCTCCGGATTTGGCGAATATCCCCGTTGGTTTTCGAGATGAGGAGTATCGTGTGGAACCCTTGTTGGAACATGCCACTCGGATGAAAGCGGAAGATAGGAAAATTTTCTCGAAAATTTTCTCGATCATTATTATCGGGATTATTTTGATTGCCGCCTTAAGTTTCACCTTGGCATTCAAACAAAAATCAAAATATCGATTTGGTTTGATTGACGCGATCATTCCCCGGACGGAAGAAACACGGATCATTGAATTTCGATAAGGATTGATTTATAGATTTAATTATGGGAAGGTCAAGTTAGATTGCCTTCCCTTTTTTATTTTATACTGGTTTATTGTTTGTGCGGTATAATTTAAAGGGATGTAACATGTTGGTATGATTTGTGATTTTGTTCGACTATAATGAAATAAATGTTGTGTAAGTTGATCAAATTGGATAGGAATTGAGTTGGAAATAATTAGTATCATCGTAAGTAGATACAGGAAGATGCGATGTTTTATGATTTTACTGTTTTGACGCGAATGTGGGTATTGATTAATTGTTCTCTTCAGATGGGGATTGAACAATTCAACTCTTACTGTTCTTTTGAATGGGAATCGATTCCTTTAGTAACGAGCAGTTCATTCACAGTAGTGGCTATTCCGTTGACTGAATATTTGTGGTTCAAGCCTTTCCTTGTGGGTATATTTGTTTTATTGATATGTCTTTCCATTTATGCCGTTGTAACGAAGAGGCAACTCATCAAATATGTAAAAAACTTGGAAGAGATTGTGGAAATTCGTACGGCGGCGTTGCAAGAAAGCGAAAAATTGTATCGTGCGGCAATCGAAGTGGCGGACGCCGTGCCATATTACCAGAATTACCTTACAAACTCGTATGAATTTGTCGGGGCAAGGATTAAGGATTTGACAGGCTATTCCGCTGATGAATTTAATGTGGATGTATGGCTTTCTCTGGAATATGAGATTGTTCTACTCGGTAATTTGAAAGGAATGAGCATCGATGAAGCGGTGCAAAAAGCCCGGGGAGAAGAAGGAGTGAGTTGGCGGGCAGATTATCGAATCATCACCCGGGATGGAGTAGAAAAATGGCTCGCCAATGCCGCCATACAAGTGCGGGACGAAGAGGGAAATGTAGTCGGTTCTCTAGGTATTCTCCAAGATATCACCGACCGAAAACGGTCGGAACAGGAAAAGGAAAAACTCGAAACGCAATTGAGACAATCGTCGAAGATGGAAGCTGTAGGGCAGTTAGCGGGGGGAGTGGCTCACGATTTCAATAATTTGTTGACAGCTGTCATCGGAAATCTCAGTCTTGTAGAGTCGAAAGTATCTGAGGATAAACGTAGATTTTTGCTGTCGGCGCGAAACGCAGCCGAGCGAGCCGCGGAATTAGTCCAGCAACTACTTGCTTTTAGCCGTAAATCCCAAGTCGCTTTAAAAACCATTGATTTGAATCGTATTGCCAGCGAAGTGTCCCAATTGGCTCGCGAAACGATTGATCGCCGTATTGATATCCGACTCATTGAAGGAGATGATCTACCCAACATTCGAGGAGATGTGGGGCAACTCAATACAATTCTCATGAATTTGTTCGTGAATTCACGCGATGCAATCCTCGATATCATCAACGGTAAAATATATCCCGAAAGACGTAACGATCCATTTGTAATTACCGTGCAAACTACCACACAATTGCTGGATGTCGATCATTGTAATCAACATCCCGAGGCCCAACAGGGGAACTATGTTGTTCTTACGGTTTCGGATAACGGAAAAGGTATGGAACCCGCTATTTGCGAGCATGTCTTTGAACCGTTTTATACGACCAAAGATATCGGGAAAGGAACCGGACTGGGATTGGCCAGTGTGTATGGAATTGCCAAGCAACACAAAGGATGGATCGAACTTCAAAGTGAAGCTGGTATTGGCACTACCTTTTCGGTTTATTTTCCTGTAGATCAAACTGATGGAGAGAAACAGGCAGAAGATCGGCAAGAACCTCTGCGAGGAGGAAAAGAGAATCTTTTGCTTATCGATGATGAAGAGATGATCTTAGATCTGGGGCGAACCATCCTGGAGCGGCATGGATATCATGTTTTCACCGCGTCGGATGGAAATCAAGGATTATCTGTGTATCGACAAAATCGCAATGAAATTCAATTGATTATTCTGGATCTATCTATGCCCTTCTTGTCCGGCCGTGAATTTTTGGAAAAGCTTCGAGAAATAGATACGGATGTAAAGGTTATTGTAAGTAGCGGATATTCGGAGAAAGATGATCTTGAACAGTTAGTGTATTTGAATGTGGCTGAGTATGTTCAAAAACCCTATCGGCCTTCTGAAATGATCCGTCAGATTCGAAAAGTACTTGATTCAAATACGATTGATTCCAATGTACAATAATTTTTTTCCTAAGAGAATCAATCCCTATTTGATTCCTGCCGATTAGCCGAACCGTGAGGGTTTGATTTTTATGCTTCTTCTTTCTAGGATACTTGGATTGACACAATGATTTTTGGAATTGCTAGAAAAGGAGAAAAAATGATGAGAGATATTGTTGTGGTGTTTGGACTGTTATGTTGTTCTGTGCTCTTTGCTGTTCCCGCGGAGCAAGAACCGTCTATGCAAAATGTATTCGATGAGTTAGGTGTGATCGTTGCGCTCGATGAACATATTGTTGTTGAAGGACCGATTCAAGGCATTTTTGCCAAATCGGCGGAAACCGTAGAAGTGGTTCTTGTTGCAAAATATTCGTTTGGAGTACAGGAAGATGTCTCGGAGGTTCGCTTCGGATATTATCCGATTGCCGATACACAGAACCTTCATTCTCTGTTCATTTGCGGGCCAAAGGCCGGCGATCAGAACAGGATCATTGGATTACCGGCGGAACCGCTCGGTCCTTATTTCTTTGATCCCGGTACGGAACCGATTGGCTTTTTCGTCCAAAGTGCGAACTTCAACCCGGATTTTTCAGAAAAAGGGGAAACAGTCTATACCCAAGATGGTTTAAATGAACAAATTGAACGTTTCAAAGGTGATACCCATAAAGCACGTATTTATCCGTATACAACAGTAAATGGAACAAAACCGGATTGGTATATTTTGTGTTGGGAATTCTCGACGAATAACGATTACCAAGATTTGATTACGGTTGTTCGCGGTGTGAAATTAGTTCGGCCGGAGAAAAACGAGGACCCTTCTGAGTCTGGCGAGGTGAAAACAGTTGTCACGATGCGTTGACCATTGCATACTTGTTCGCTTACCAATAGTCGCTGTAATTTCATTCTATCCTATTTTTTCACTTCGATTTTTTCTTCCATCTTAATCATCTATTGTCAACTTCCCTTTTTGCATCGATAATCGAAACAAATTCAAATCGATACGATCAGGTTTTTTACGAGGATCATGAATTCATCCAAGCGTAAACGTCTCTTGATTTCCCGTGCCATATTTTTGAGATATATTCCTATCCTTACTATTTTGGTGATCGATATATTCTCTTTGGCTTTGTTGGATATGATCTTTGTGTTGAAGAAAAAAGAGCGGATTTTTTACGATTCGGAGGCGGAATTCGAGAAACTGTTGGAAATTATCCATCCGCTACAAAGACGGTTGAGTACGTTAAATAGCCAATATCAAGACTCCTTGAAATATACGAATGCAGCCAAAAAATATTTGGATCAAGAAGCGCCGAAAATCATTCAAGGGGATCATCCTTGGTTTTGGATTATTTTGAAAAACGAGGATAATGAAATCGTTGCCGAGTACCGGAACGATTCAAAAATGTATCGCTTCAATACCTGGAATAACTGCCTGTTTTCCCGGTCATTTCATGCTCCTGTTGGACGCCTTGACATCCGTTTGACGGTTTATTACGCAACGCCTAAAGGATGGCCTCAAATTGAAGCGATGGTGCAACAATATCGAATTTACGCTTTGATCTTTGTACTTCTTACATGGCTGGTGTATTTTTGGCTGCATCAAAAGGTATTTCGTCCTTTTTTGCGGGTTGGCAGTGCGATCGAGCAAATGATTCAATCGGATCGTGTCACGTTAATCGGCAAACCCAGCCACGATGTCGAAAAAGCGTTTAACCATTTGGCGAGAAATCAGAGGGAAGTCTATTTCGGGCTTGAGGTGGATCGTATTGTCGATTCGCTTCATGCATTGGCCGATAATGGAGAAGTGGTTCATCGGTTCTTACGGATCGTTCCGGAGGCTGTCAAGCGGATTTATCCTTTACATCAGGCGGATAGTTTTCAGTATAATAGAGACAAACAACAATTGATTCCCATAAACAATAACAATTCTATTGAAAAAGATTTGATCCCCTTTTCGGAAAAGAGCGAAGCACTTCGATTTCAGGATTCGAATACTCTTTTGGTTTCTCTGTTTATCGGAGGGCAGTTGATCGGGCTAATAAGGTTATCTTTCACACCCTCCAAAGAGAGTGTCCAAGAGGAAAGGTATGCGATTGGCAATGAAATCAAACGTCAGATCGAGTATGGATTGGCACGGGCATTCACACGAAGCCAGACGCTTACAGAAGAAAGGAATCGTTTTGGAATCAACCTGGCAACCAATATGGGGCACGATTTAACCAATATCATTGCGTCCGGCAAATGGGATTTGGATACGATTCAACGTTCCCTCGATATGGGGATCGTGCAAATGGATTCCGAGAGAGGGCATTTCTTTCAGGACGCTGTCGAAGGATTAAAGAACAATTTACATTTTTTGCAAGAAATGGTGAATATTTACCGCTCCGTCGGATATACTCGGAAGCCACAGTATGAGAGAACACATCTTCATGAATTGCTAGATGAAGTTGTTACACTATTTCAATTATCCACCTCGAAAAATTTGACGATTCACACTCATCTGGACGAATCCGAGCCGATTTATCTTGAGCCTCGTTTATTGCGTATGGGATTGTTCAATTTGCTCAACAATGCCTCGCAGGCCATTCAACAAAGTGAACCGGTCCATCGGGAAGGGGAGATCGGAGTTCGATTACAGGAAAAGGATTCAAACTCCTTTATTATCATGGTCAGTGATAATGGTCCCGGAATTCGTAACTCGGAAGGGAAACTCATGCCTGAAATGGAGATAGACCGTATCTTTCAATCCGGATTTTCCACGAAGAAAGGAAGCAGTGGCGGCGGATTGGGATTATCGTGGGTGAAATCCATTATTGAAGATTTTCACGGAGGACGAATCCAGGCGTTCAATCGAAAAGAAGGAGGAGCCTGTTTTTCGATCACGATTTCTAAAAATATACAGGAAGAGAATAAAAACGAATCTTCAAAGTAGCTTTAAGATACGACATTTCAATTAAATTATCCGGGCATCGATTTTTTAATCATGCGGGGTAGAAATCGTTGTCATCGGTATGGTTCATCAGAGGTAAAATTGTCTCAAGTCAAGTTCCATTTCTTTTGCAATTTGCAGGCGGGCAGACCACAACATACGATCCATCAAATCAAGCATTTCATGACCCAATTCCACTTCTTGTTTTGTGATATCCTCTTCTTCCAAGTGGCTCAGTAAAAACGTGATCAAGTTGTCCAGCACAATACAGATGCGAAATGGCTGGGGAGGGAGATCCGCGGGATGGCTGTTGTAGCGGTCCAGCCAGCGGATAAAAATAAGATTTGCCCGATGGAGTTCTAGAGCATGTTCATTGAGAGATTCGGCTGTTTTGGGAGGTTTCCGAACGATTGCAGGTGGAGAGGAAGTTGGCGCTTCTTTCGAACGTTTCGAATCCAGTGAAATCACATTATCGCGCGGACATTGGGGAGAAATCATCGTGTTGAGTTGGCTGATAATATCCTTTAAGGATTTTTTTTCGAAATCATTCGGGATGATCTCATCGATCCCCTCATCGTATGTGTTGTCATCGGCAATGGATTCGACAAAATCGGAGACAAAATCCTGGAGTTCCTCGTCTGTCCAGTCTTCATCATCCCACATAGGAGGATTGGCTTTGAATTCATCCAGGCAATCCAGAAAATATTTCTTATCCGTACATACCGATTTAAGGGAGGCTTCCAGTTGAGTATCGATAACCGATTGATCCGCTAAAAAAGAGAATAATCTTTTGAGGGAAGTCAGGATCGTAACAATATCGGTTTGTGTGGGGTGGTTGATCTTTTGAAAATACCAAAGGCCAAGAAAATCGTAAATCTCATCCGTCGTGATTTGATTAGCCTCTTTCAAATGTTGAAAGGCGTGATATTGAATCAGAAAAAGCTCGGCATTCGCTGTATGTTTCTCTGCCGTTTCCTCTTTTAGCCCTTTATCGATCAGATAACCATAAAAATCATCCAAATACGTTTCCAGTTTTTCGACCAATTCGACTTCGAAATTTTCAAGATACAGATTCTCGTTGATGGATGGATCAACAAGCACGCTCGAAAACATATCTTGATTCGTTAACATTTTACCAACTCTCATACCTCAACCAGTCTATAAATAATTCTTGTATTCATTATGATTGAATAGATCAACTATATCCAATCGGTTTTATTGTAGCGCAGTTTGTATGGGAATAAATATGTCAGGGTGGAACTTTTGCAAAATTATTTCTCGTTTTTGTAATTTTCAAGAAGGTTTTGCGCAAAAATGACGGGTAAAATATTCGATCCAATGTCATGGAACGGATATTTCCATTGTCATGAAAGAGACCAAAGTTGACAGCACAAAACCATCTATGGAATAATCAAAGCAACAACTCTATGGTGAGATACGGATATGAATCAACGATACTCTTTTCATGCGTTCACTCTTATCGAACTTCTTATTGTCGTCGCGATCATCGGTGTATTGGCTGCCATTGCCGTGCCGAATTTCTTGAACGCGCAAATGCGTGCCAAGCTCGCACAAATCGAAGCCAATATGAAGGCTTTGAGCACGGCCATGATGATGTATCGCTCTGACTACAATTCATTTCCACTTCATCCGCCGCAACATTTGACGAATGTATGGGGAAACGGTTTGACGACCCCGATTGCCTATATTGCACAAATTCCAGTCGATATTTTCCAGACCACAGCATTTTCCGAGCGGCATTTCTACAATCCTACTGCCGGAAACCCCAGACCGGAGCTGCATCCCGAGCCGCTTTATACTGTAAGTGGCGGCGCGTATGGACATCCAAACCTAGATCAAGGGATTCCACCTCCACTTTCCGGTAATGATCTATCTCTGCGTTTTAAAGACGATCCTTTTTTGTTCGGCAAAGCACAATCCACATATCCGCGTGGCCGATACATTATCAGCGTGGGGCCGGATCTTGTTGTAATTGGCGGTCCCGAACGCACCGTGTACAATTCTTCCAACGGATTGACCAGCGCGGGAGATTTATATCGGATTCTTCCCTAAGTCTGGGAATTTTAAATAGTATGTTGGTTATTGAATGTTGATATTCATTAAATCTCACGGTGTTTTACACGATTCAAAAGAAATAAGGAGCGGATCATGTTACGACGCACATTTTTACAACAATCCTTATCCACCACCGGGATTGTACCCTGGATAATCACACAATCCAAACGTGCATCCGCCAATGATCGAATTGGTATCGCAATGATCGGAGTGCGAGGCCGTGGCAATGCGCTACTGCATGCTTTTGCATCCTGCTCCGATGTCCAGGTACTATCCATCTGCGATGTCGATCATACTGTTCTTCAAAAGCGGACAGAAGAAATATCAAAAGACCTTGACCGAAAACCGGAAATGTTGAGCGATTTTCGTCATGCAATGGACGACCAAAACGTAGATGTGGTTGTCCTTGGTACTCCCGATCATTGGCATGCGATTCCGACAATTATGGCCTGCCAGGCAGTGAAAGATGTGTATGTAGAAAAACCCGATTCGCACAATCTTGTAGAAGGACGGTGTATGGTCGAAGCGTCAAAAAAATATGGACGCATCATTCAAATGGGCACCCAAAGCCGTAGTCGGCCGTTCATGTACCGGGCAATGGACTATATCCGGCAAGGGAATTTGGGAAAAGTCTTGGTCGCCAAGGCATGGGAAAGCGCGCGGCAGGGCAGTATCGGCCATCCGGAAAATAGCGAAGTTCCTGAAGGAGTCGATTACGAGATGTGGCTCGGTCCCGCTCCGAAACGCCCCTTTAATATCCGGCGCTTTCATAGTTCTTGGAGATGGTTTTTCGATTACGGCACCGGGGATTTGGGGAATGACGGAGTCCATCGTTTGGACATTGCCCGCTGGGCGTTGGAAACGGCGGTGTCGGCGAACGGTGACCAATTGCCGCAATGGCCAAAGTCGGTAGCGGCTCAGGGAGGAAAATGCTATTTCGACGACGATCAAGAATGGCCGGATACATTGATGGCCACGTACGATTATGACGGTTTCGTTTTAACTTATGAAATGCGAGTATGGACTCCGTATCCGTATTACGGTGAGCATGAAGGCGCAGTGGTTTATGGGGACCAAGGATATATTGTCATAGGAAATTCCCGATGGCGGGCATTCGATGCCAAAGGGAAGCAGATCACGGAAGACAGTGGCGGGGATGATACTCAAAAACATGTGCAGAATTTCCTAGATTGCTGCCGAAATCGAGAAAAACCTACAGCGGATTTAGAAACGGTCGGTCATCCGTCCAGTGTACTATGCCATTTGGGGAACGCTGCGTGGCGGGCAGGAAACAGTTTGAACTTTGATCCGCAGAATTATTCGTTTTCAAACGATGAAGAGGCCAACCAATTCCGAACACGGGCGGAATACCGCAAACCATGGACATTGCCGAAACTGTCTGAAATTTGAATTCTCTTTATCTTCCAATCAACGATTCATCGCACGGATAGGAAGTTCGTGGTCCTACACGAACCAGATCCCCCCAACTGTTCAAGCCATTTGAAGATTCAAAAGAAGGGACGGAAGCATATGTCATCGTCCCATCCGGACCGGCACTGGCTATGCGCCATTCTCCACAACGGAATGAATTACCAAGCATGGTCGCGCCGCTATAATTTACACTGGCCCAGGCGTCCACATAATCATATGTCACATAAGCGGGATGCTGGGAATCATCTACACGCTGTCCCGGCGGTCCAAAGATAAAAGGATCCTGCGGCACGGAAGCCATATAGGAAATCGGCGTGGTCAAGGGGATCAAACGGCGGTTGACCGGATTGCGGTTCGTCCCGTTTGAGTCCTTCCACGGTGGATAAATATTGTTATCCATTTTGTACATTTCGAGAGACGTATCGAGGCTTTTCATATCCGAAATCGCATTGGCAATTTTTGCGCGCAACTGTGCATTCAAAAAATTCGGGACGGCAATAGCAGCCAAAACTCCGATAATCGCGACTACGATTAATAGTTCGATCAATGTAAATGAATGTTTGTGCTCCATGTTATGTTCTTCCTCCTTGCAATTTCACTTTATCATATCATGAGTTGCATCATAAAAAAAAGAGAAGAGTAGTGATTCACACAACCCTTTCTCTCTAATATTTATAAATTATATCTAATTAGTAATGTTTTATCGAGTATAGACATCATCCATTTTCTATTTTATATTGGTATCATCATGAATATTGGGAGCTGTGGGATGATGAAGATACTATCAAGAGTGAAAGGAAAAAGAAGCATAATCGCCCTTTTGATTTTCGTTTTCGTTGGTGGAGTTATATACACCTTTCAATCAGGGAGGATTTCAATAAGGAATGAATTATTCGAAGGGGAGTACCAAATTTGTGAAAAAGAAGAACCTACCTTTTATCCGCGTGTCAATTATAAGATGAATACTTATAAGGAGATGAATCCGGATTCTGAATCAGCGAGTGAAGAAGAGAGTTCAAAATTTGCCACAAAAAGAGATGCGGGTGAGATCGCTTGGGTCGACGGTGCAGACCGGGATGCGGTCAAAGCGGCCATAGAGAAACATCCTCATGAAAGAAAAGAAGATCCGGCTCTTACACGCTTGCGGTATGATTCCTGCTATAAAGACCGCCGTCCCTATCAATCCTTGCAACTTCTGACGCCGGAAGACGGAGCATTATTTCCGCCCAATCTTTGTGCACCATATGTGGAATGGGAAGATCCTAACAATAACCTTTGGCAAATCACGATTCTTCTGGAAGAGGAGTCACCTTTGACATTCACCGTAGAGGAAAAAAGATGGAGGTTTCCGAAATCCCTATGGCAAAAACTATGCAACCATGCGATTGGGAACGATATTCAGTTGCAAATCAAAGGAATTCAGGTAAATGAAAAAGGAGACAAGACCGGGCCGATTCAAGCAACCGAGTCAATCACATTTCAAATCTGCAAAGACCCCGCAGATTCATTTATTGTTTATCGGCTGGTCGCCCCTCCCTTCAGTTCCTATAAAACTCCGGACATCTTTGTGCGTGATATTCATGAAGACCATTCGAGTAGTTTTCTTTCCGCCCGGCGCGAATATTGTCTAAACTGCCATAATTTTTCTTCAAAACAAGGAAACGTCGGCAAGTTGTCATTGCAAGTTCGAAGCCTCGTCAAAGTGGCCAACAATTTACCGACGTATCTTGCGATTTACGATATCGAGAAGCGGGAAGGTTTCAAAGTACGGTTGCCGTTCGAAATTCAAATGACAACCTTTATGGCGTGGTCTCCGGACGGAAACAAATTGGCCTATTCCGCAAACCAAAAGGTCGCCGCTATGAAGCCCATCGTCTTTGAAACGCAATTGGCGGGGATGGCGACATCGGATATTGCTATCTATGATGTCGAAACGAATGAAACCTATCTGGTGCCGGGAGCCTCCGATCCCAATCTGTTGGAAATCTACCCCCAATGGTCGCCGGACGGAAATCAGCTGCTTTTTTCACGAAGCCCGGTTGGAGATCACCCGGCTCATATCTTATATGACCTTTATGTTATGGATTTGAATGAGGAAAGTAGAGCGATTCCACGGCCCATCGAAGGTGCAGCCGAAAATGGACGAAGCAATTTTTATCCTCGTTTTTCTCCGGACGGCAAGTGGCTTTCCTTTTGCCAAAGTGACGGAGGGGATTTGATCCGAGCGTCGAGTGATATCTATCTCAAAGCCGGAGATTTGTCCGGACCCGCTCATCGATTGGAATTCAATGTCGATTATGCAGCCGATTCTTGGCATAGCTGGAGTTCAAACAGCCATTGGTTGGTTTTTGCGTCGAAGCGTGAGGGGGGAGTGTACGCCTATCTTTATTTAACCCATATCGATGACGAAGGTCATGCTTCGCCGGCTATTCCTCTGCCTCTGGAAGAAAAACCATTCGCCAGTTATAACATCCCTGAATTCATCGCCCATGTTCCTACAATCCAAGAGGAAGAACTCTTTGATGCGATCCGGGTAGAACCGGAACCCCGTACTGTTCAATTACGAGAATACAGCCAGAGAACACATCATGAGCAAAAAGAAGAAAAAAGCGGTTAAAAAAGTCTCTCTCCAACAATCGAGCCGGGGAACGGTGAAAGCAGGTATTGAAGCGCTCAGTGAGCATCCATGGGCTGTCGCCATTGGGGTGTTGGTGGTGCTGTTTTCAGTGCTCTATTCGAGTTCTTTTTGGGCTACGACATTTCTTCTCAAGGAAAACAGCATTTTGAAAAATCCTTTGCTTTCACATGCAGGGAATATCCCGGCGATATTTTCAAAGGATTTTCTACTTTTTACGTCCGGTCAGTTTCGTCCATTGAGTTATGCTTTGCTTGCAGTTGTGCGTAGTATTATTCCTACTGACAATCTACTCTTTTGGCATATGTGGCTGCTTGGATTTCACGCGGCAAATTCGTTGTTGGTTTTTGCCTTGATTCGGCAGTTTACACCGCGTTTATTACCGGCTTTAGTCGGAACTTCCGCTTTCGCTTTGCATCCCTTGGGTTCGGTATTGGTCAACGATATCAACCAATTCTACATGCTGGCCGGTCTCACTCTTTGCTTAGGAATTCTCAATTTATATTTTTATTTTATTCGAAGTGGGAATCGGCTGTTTTATTGGCTTGCCCTGGTGGCTTATCTCACCGCCCTTTTCACAGCGCGCATTGCGTATGCCACCGTACTGCTTCTATTTCTCTACGAATTGCTTTATGCACGGAATCATTTGAAATTTATCCTTGTTCGTTTGGTTCCCTTTGTATCTTTCCCTTTCTTGTTTGCCCCGTATTTATTTATGGCTTCTCCACATCCGTTGCATTTCAAGTATGTGCAAATGCATGAGGATTCCTTTTGGCATGGATTCTTTACGGTAACCGGTGCTACCGGAATTTTTGCCAATGGAATCGTATCGACCTTGAACGTACCGGTCATATTACATGAGACGGTTCAACAGATTTATTCGTGGACGAATCCGAAATTTCTATTTTGGTGTTCCGTCAATTTGATTGTGTTTGGATTCGCGCTTATCGCAATTTCGCGAAAATATTGGACTTTTTTCGGGATTCTTATTGTTTTTATCGGGGTGATCCCCTATGCTTCTGTTGCATACAATCGAGTGGTCGAGTATGTCTCTTGGACCTATCTCTATTTTCCTCTTGCCGGATTCTGTTTATTTCTAGGCGGTCTTTTCGAAAAGACACAGCAAATATCCCATCGTTTCATCAAACTCGGCGTTCAAGCCATTTTCATCCTTCTTTTGCTGTTTTGGGGAGTAAGAACGTCCCAACTCAACCGGTATTCTCAATCGCCATTTGAATATTGGGATTATGTGTACGAACTCAATCCTTCGAGCGCATCGGTCTTGTATGAAATCGGGAAAGCCCATTTAAAACAAGGCCAACACAACTACGCTGCGCATTACTTTTTCTCACCCACAGCGAAAGATTTGAAAGACCGTTGCTTGGCAATGGCCGAATATTATTGTAAAGAAGGTGAGTATCTCGCCGCGGCCATCCATTTACGTTTCGGATCGGGTAAGGAAGCGACCGGTGTTGTATTGGAAAAACAATGTCTCGTGGCCTCGGAATTGTTCCTGGAAACCGGAGCATTGGACCATGCAGAGGAAAATGTCGGAAAAGTATTGATGGTGAATTCGTATAATACGGAAGCGATGTGCCGGCTCGCTCATATCTGGTTTGTCAAAGGATTTGTCGGAGAAGCAAAACGGATGTTGGATCAGGTTCGGACGATTTCGCCCAACAATGATGATGTACGAGAAACCGAACGAAAATTTGAACGATTGGAGCGGGAATGGCAAAAATCCAAAGAGCAATTGCAAGTGACTCCTTTACCACCGGATTGGTTGAATTATGTATTGGATCAAGCCCGTACCCCTGAATTGCGAAAACAAATCATCGAATTGAGTTACCGTGCCGACCCGAATGATGCCGTAATTCAACTGGAAGCCATGGTTTCACTCCTTGAAAATGGAAATTACAGAGAAGCAGCGCATAAATCGAAACTAGTTTATAAATGCTTGAAAGGATTCCCGTTTGCATGCGCAGTCGTTTGTGAAGCGCTTGCGAGAGACGGACAAGTGGAGAATGCGATTGAAGCCGGTCTTCGCGCAGTCATGCTAGACAATACGAGTACATTGGCGTGGCGATGCTTAGCGATCGCATATGCACAACAGGAAGAAACCGAGAATCTCGATCCCTCTTTCGTGAAAAATATCGAAAGGAATTCTTCTTTGGCATCGATGTTCTATTACAATCTCGGATTGCAAAGGAGCCAAAAAAACAGGCTTCAAGAAGCCGCTGCATTATTTGAAAAATCCGTCAAGGCTCAACCCGATCATGTCGATGCGTTACAAGCATATGGCAAAACATTATACAATTTGGGGAAATTGAATAAGGCGATCGAGATCCTACGATCCGGCTTGGCTATCAAACCGGACGAACCGGAACTCCAGTTGTATCTGGGACGTGCTTATCTGGATATGGACCAGTATGCTACGGCTGAAAAAGCGCTGCGTTCTGCAGTGAAAATCAACCCAACAAATGCTATGTATCATTTTCATTTGGGCGCCTCTATGGAAAAACAAAAAAACTACAAAGAAGCTGAGAATTGCTATTGTCGAGCGGTGGAACTGAATCCGCGTTATCATATCGCTCATTTCCAACTGGGCAATTGCTTATACCATCTTGGAAAACTAGACGACGCCCTGGAAGAATATCACAAAGTGATAGAGATTGATTCCTCCTACCATTTTGTCCACCTGAATATGGCGACTATTTATCAACAGCAGGGACAGTACGCCAAAGCGATTTATGAATATCGTGAGGAAATCCGCCATTCCCCACAGCTGAAGGAACCCTATCAGCGCCTCATTCTTGTTTATTGTAAAAAGAAGGATAAGAAGCGCGCGCAAGCGACAGTTGATGAGGCTGTACGCGCCGGTATACAATTGGATGCCGAAGTGTTGGCAGAAGTGAAAAAAATTGAATAATAAGGAGATTTCTCTTTGACTCCCAATCCATTTTTAGGTGTATTCTTTCATGCCCTCGGTGGCCTGGCTGCCGGGAGTTTTTATATTCCGTTCAAGAAAGTAAAAGCATGGTCGTGGGAAAGCTATTGGTTAGTAGGGGGTGTGTTCAGTTGGATCATTGCCCCATGGGTCATGGCATTTCTTACGGTTCCTCATGTGCTCGAAGTTTTATCTGCCGCTCCCATTTCCAGTATTTTACTCAGCTATTTCTTTGGTGTGTTATGGGGAATCGGCGGATTGACATTCGGGCTGTCGATGCGCTATTTGGGGATGTCGCTTGGATATGCGCTGGCGTTAGGATTTTGTGCGGCGTTCGGGACGATTATTCCGCCAATTTTTAATGGACTGATTCTTGACTTGGTCAGCCAGCTTTCCGGCTTGACGACGTTGGCTGGCGTAGTCGTTTGTTTGATCGGTATCGCCGTGTGCGGAAAAGCGGGAATGGCAAAGGAAAGCGAACTGACGGATGAAGAGAAAAAAGCGACGATCCATGAATTCGATTTTATAAAAGGCGTTTGGGTGGCGATTTTTGCAGGGATCATGAGCGCCTGTATGGCGTTCGGCATCGCTGCGGGAAAACCGATTGCAGAACTGGCTGTGACGCAGGGAGCACCCTCGCTGTGGAGCAACAATCCGGTGTTTATCGTGATTATGGCAGGAGGATTCACGACAAATTGTATCTGGTGCGTGATATTGAATCGGCGGAATAAAACAGGTAACGATTATGTAAGCGGTAGTAAAACACGGCTTGCCGCCAATTATTTTTTTTCCGCTCTGGCGGGAACGACGTGGTATTTGCAATTTTTCTTTTACGGCATGGGAACGACAAAGATGGGCAAATACGATTTTTCGAGTTGGTCGATTCACATGGCGTTCATCATTGTATTCAGCACGTTGTGGGGACTGTTTTTTCGTGAGTGGAAAGGAACCAGTGTACAAACACACAGGCTTGTGTTTATCGGAATCATTGTACTGATTTTGTCGACAATCGTGATCGGTGTGGGGAATTACTTGGCGGCCGTAAATTGATTGATATGCATTATTTATGAATGTGCGATCTTATTTATCCTGATGATTCAGCCGTATGTAGCAACCCCTCTTTTAAGACATAACATCGATCCGCTTGTTCGGCAATATCGCGATTGTGCGTTACCATGACGATCGTCATATTCTTATCCCGTTGTTGGCGGCGGATCAGTGCGATCAATTCGTTCCCGGCGGTAGGATCGAGGTTGCCGGTGGGTTCGTCCATAAACAAGATGGAAGGTTGATTGATCATCGCACGGGCCACGGCCACACGTTGTTGTTCACCGCCCGAAAGTTGTGCCGGTTTGTGTTCGGCGCGGGAAGATAAATTGAGTTCGGCAAGAAGGGATTTCGCTCGTTCCCACAGTTCACGATCCGCAATCCCGGCGATCATCCCCGGGATAGCGACATTCTCCAAGGCTGTAAATTCCGGTAAAAGATGATGAAACTGGAAGACAAAACCGAATTCATAATTCCGCAGCCGGTCCGTATCCGATTTTGACAGGCTGGAAAATTCGATGTTCCGGAACAGGATTGTCCCATCCGTTGGATTGTCCAGACAGCCCAATAAGTGAAGCAGAGTGGATTTCCCGCACCCGGATTCTCCCGTGACGGCGATAAATTCATTCTCTTGGACTTCCAATTCCACTCCTTTTAAAACCGGCAAGGAAGCTTTGCCGGACAAGTAAGTTTTGCAGAGGGTATGGCATTCCAAAAGGGCGTTATTGTTTATCATGAGATCGTAGTCATCTTTCTTCGTCATGAAGACGGTCTTGTAGACCTTTTAGTTTTGCTTGCAAGCGGTTCACACGTGTGAAATCATTAATATTTTGAGCGATGGCTAACGCTTTTCGATAATTCTCTCTCGCTTGTAATGGCCGCGAGAGATGGTTTGCATAGATATCTGCCAGAAACTCATGGATATCCGGCAAATTCCGGTTGTTTTCAAGTAAAATTTCAAATTGGTTCGCGGCATCTTCATAATGCTGGAATTGATTTTTGTATATCATTCCGAGATAACCACGGGCGCGGATATGGTCGGGATTGTGCTTCAATTCAGCCCGGTAATGCTCGGCGGCTTCTTCATATCGATTGGAAAGTTCATCGATTCGCCCGGCCAGAAATTGAACCTCATCTCGGACAGGATCGACCTGGAGCAGGATATCCAATTGCTGTTGGGCGAGAGCGAACCCTTTCTCATCGATATAGACAGAACCTAAAAATTCATATAATTCGGGGATGCAGAATGTTTCTTTAGCTCTTTCCAAATGCTCGATGGCTCGCCTTCGATAGTGCGGACCGAAACCGGCGATCGAAAAGTAGTAAAACGTTCTACCCTTTTCGTAGAGAATTTCACCATCTCCGGGGAAGAGTTTCGAGGCTTGAGAAAAACGATCATCCGCCGAACGCAAGGAAGATATCGCTTTTTGTGGAGCGGTACTCAGGGATTGAACTACTTCCGAAGATAGATGGGAGCGGCCGTCTTTTCGCATATGAGAGGCGGCAAGATGCCGCGGAATCATTTCGAAACCAAGGAGAAAAATTCCAAGCACTGCTAAACAGAATGGCCACCGGATAGGGAAGGGAAGAATTGCAGCAGGCTCGATTCGTTGCGATTTCATTTGGAAAAATAAAATCCCTCCCACTGCAAGTGCAAAAAAGATGGCACTGGCAGGTAGATGGAGGGGGAAATCGTATATGCATTGGAATGCTGTTTGGAGAAAAACCGCCAAACAACCGGTCAAAAGGATTTTTTCTTTTCGGGACAGTGTGTTTAAAAACAAGATGAACAACGTAGGGATTAGAATAAAAACGCCGGCAAGCAAAATGAACGCAAAACCAGCGGCGCCAAGTTCCGCTAGAAAATGCAGATAATCGTTGTGAGTGTAATTGGCGCGAATGGTATTCATGTTGCGGGTAATCTGTTGAATGCTAGTCGAGCTGGATTCTTCAACCGTATCGGCTACTGTTTCGAGGAAACGGGCGCTATAGCGCCCATGCCCCTGTCCCCACAGCGGTTTTTCTTTCCACATTTTCAATGCGGCGTACCATAAAAGCGGTCGAGTTCGCATGCTGGTGTCGCGAAACGTGAATCCGTGATAGAACCGTTTCGAAACGGAATGAAGGGGGCCGTGACCTCTTACAGATTCGATTCCATAAACCGCGCTAAATAGCAGTACAAAAGAAAAAGAGATAAGAAATATTCGTTTACCATAATGCCTGATTACTTCTTGTATTCCCCCCACTTGTCTAACTCCGTAGAGAAAAAAGAGAAAGAAAAGTACGCAAGTGGTGAAAAAAAGGCTTACCCAAATTCCACGAGTGAATGTATAGACTAATGTATAAATCAAGATTATCGCATATACAGCAAGCAAGATCTTTGCCCATATACGCCGGGCAAGAACAAGCAGCGTAATCAAGAATATCAGGAGCACACCGCCGTAGCTCGCATAATAATTCGGATTGCCCAACGTGTTCCAGATGATGCCGCGCGCTTGATCCACCAACTCATTTTGCCAGCGCCAATCAACCCCTTTGATATATTGAAAGTAAATGTCGACTCCAAAAGTTTCACCGACGGCATAGGCAATGGTGAACAGTTGAGAAATAACAGCTATCCATATCAATCGCTGAAAATCATAGGTGTGACGGCAGACATCCATAACGAGCAGAGCAAAAAGGCATATCGCTACTGTTTGAAAAGCTGTGTCCAGTGCGAATTCCCGAACAGAATCGAACCAGGCTCGGAAGAAGAGATACGCAATTAGAGCGCAAATGGAGCAAACCGCTATGTTCACACGAATCGGATCCGTACGTAACAACCAAATTGGAATTGAAAGAAAGGCGCAGAGGAAAACGCCATATTCAAAGAGTCTAAATTTGCTTTCCGGACCAGCGCCGACAATGATGTGGATATCGATCAAAATGGGGATCAATAAAAGTAAAGATGCCAGCGTGATATATCGGGTTCTATCCAATAAAAAAATAAATCGATTCATTGTGAAAGTAACGCATCGTAAAAGGATATCGTCTTTTCCGCTATTGTATCCCAGGAATAGTTTTTCAGAACATCCATACGGGCGGCTTGCCCGATTCGCTTGGCTTTATCCGGCTGTTGTAAAAGATCGATGAGAGCTGCAGATAAAGATCGAGGATCATTCGGAGGAATCAAGACTCCTGTTTCACCGTCGCGAATCACTTCCGGAATGCCGCCAACATTCGTTGCCACTACTGCTTTTCCGGATGCCATAGCGAGCAGCAAAACCGCGCTTTGGTCGATGTGATGATAGGGTAGCGCCACGACGGCAGCTTTGGAAAAGACATCAGAGATTTCATCGTCTGAAATGTATTCGATTCTTTTATCGACATAAGACTGAAGCCGGAACTGTTGAATCAAATCATCATAGGGCGCAAAAGGTTCTAAGGCTTGACCGACGATCTGTAGTCGTGCGGCCGGAATTGCTTCCTTTACAATGGCAAATGCTTGGATGAGTGTATCCAATCCTTTATAGGGACGAATATTTCCAAAAAATAATATGGTTTGATTAGAAACATCATAAGTAGATTTGCTTTCCGAGTCCGCTAAAAAACCGTATTCACCCAACGGGATAATGGTTTTTTCGGCCTTGCAGTCTGGGAATAAACGAGCAAATTCACTCTGAGAGAAACGTGTGTGATAAATGAGACCCTCCATTCGATGATAAATCCAATGATAGATATCGATCGAGTTTGAATCCGATTCATGAGGAAGCACATTATGAACGGTGAACACCCATGGGATGTTTTTGTGGGGAAAAATCTGCATGAGGCGGCATAGTAAGCGGGGATGTGTCGTGCTTTGCCAATGCACAATATCGGATGTCTGGCGTATGGATAGGCAATGCCGCAAAAGTGCAAATGGATTGGTTTTTCTACCATTGAAAATCGGTTTGATCTGCACAGAAGCCGGAAGGTCGCGCTTTGTCCATCGTTTCGAGGTCAATATGTCGCACTTGATTCCTTTCATACCAAGTGCTCGTGCAAGTCCATAGGTATAATGGCCGATTCCACCGGCTCCGGAAGGTTCAATGAAAGTAATTTTCACAGTGTTATTACCCGATCAATGAGCGATACACGTTCAGTGTTTCTTGCGCTGCTTGTTTCCAGGTGAAAAGATCTGAACGTTCGATTCCTTTTTGTGACCATTCTTCACGGTTCGAGCATTTCCACAATTGATCCATAGCCGCAAGCCATTCCTCTTTTTCCCAAGATTCTAACAACAAACCTGCATTTCCAACGACTTCGGGAATGGATGAATGGCGCGGTGCGATGACCGGTGTGCCGCAGGCGAGTGATTCGAGACACGGAAGGCAAAAGCCTTCATACAGAGGTGTGAGAATCGTGAATTCCGCGGCGGAATAATAAAGGCGCATGGTTTCCATGTCATCCACATATCCTACAAAACGAACCTGATCTTGAAGATTCAATGCTTCGTACGTTTCAAAAATCTCATCGTATAGCCACCCTTTTTTGCCAATGATGACAAGTGTGGCACCGGAATGTGATTGCTCCAACCATCTGGAAAATAATTTGAGTAAAAAAGGATAATTCTTGCGAGGCTCAAGAGTGGAAACGGATAAGATGAAACCGTTTACAAGATTGTTTTGTTTTCGAAAGTCTAGGAGTTGCTGCTCTTCCCGGATTGGATAATAATCCGGGGCGGCTGCTTCGTAAATACGAGTGATGTTCCGGGGAGAAATTCCCAACCGTTCAATGACATCTTGGCGAGTATTATCGGAAACCGTAATAATGTGGTCGGCGTTGTTAGCCATGATCGGAACTAGACTGTTCCAGATGATCCGGGATACAAAATCCTTTTGACGAGGATAAATCATAGGTGAAAGATCGTGTATAGTAAGAATCGATTTGCCTTGATAAAGCAACGGGAGAGCTTGGCCGGGGCTGTGGAGCAAATCAATGCCCTCTTTATGGCAAATTGAGGAAAGCCGGCTTTGTGCCCATAAGTGAGTACTGGATGGTCCTCTAAGGACATGGCGAAAGCGGCTGGATAATTTCATATCCGGTAGGGGACGATTATATAGAAGAGAATATTCTTCCTCCCCATCCAATTGAGCCAATGCCTGAATGAGATTATAGGTGTAAAACCCGATACCCGCACGCGGCCGGGTCAACGTAGAACATTCGATGCCGATTCTCACCTTGGATACTCCATTTGTTTCGTTAGACTGTGAATTTTGAAAGATATTTTGTAAAATTGGAAGTGGTAGTGTACAATCCTATAGCAAATTGTTTTTATCACTTTAATTTTGCTAGATTTAGGGAATGTCAATTGATAAGATGAATGAAGCGAATCGGGAATATCTGATCCAAAAAAATTTTGCGCTCATCAATCAGCTTTATCCGCAATATACGGTGATGATATCTGCGGCGGATGGAAATGATCCGAATATAGTAATCAATCGCATCGAGGAAAACACCTATACATGTCAGTACAAAAATCAGTTGAAAGTGCAAACCGATGAATGGATTCATGGGCCGGCAAATCCGTGGAAAGCGGCGGAAGAACAGATCAAAAGATCCGATTGGACAAAACAACAACTTTTTCTAATCGTTCGTCCCGGTCTTGGGTATGTTCCTTTCACTCTTTATCCCAATTTGCGCAAAGGAAGACATGCCCAACGGATGTTGATTGTGGAAGATCGTTTGGACCTTTTTCGGCGATCTCTTGGTTTATTTGATTGGACGGATGTGCTTCGTTCGGATCGCACCATTTTGTTGTTGACCGACAATATTGTTCAAAATACATTGCAATTCTTTGCGACAAATCCCGTGGCGATCTTACCGCCGTTGGCTTTGTTGAGTGGTTCCGGATGGAGTGATCAGGAACGACAATTATTACCGCTGCTCCAGCAAGAACTTTCGAAAATGGCAAAAACTGTTCATGGCGCTGCGCAAGAATACCTATCCGATGTAAAAAAGCATTTTGCCGTGACTGCGAAGGATCCCCATCATCGCAAGCGCATTCTTTTTATTGAACCCGAACATGATTATCTTGCACGTCCGATCGCGGAAGCTTTTCAGGAGGAAGGCTGTGATGTGGAAACGTTTACCGGAAACAGGCGATTGCTGCGGTTTTTGAATCCTTATGTTTGGCTGGTCTATGTAAGAGAACATTTTCCCGATGTCTTATTTTGGATGAACCGCAATACACTTTCCCCAGAGGGGCTTCAGATACTGAAAGACTTGCCAATCCATAAACTGCTGTGGTTCTTTGACAGTCCCAGACGAGTGGAAACTACAAAAGAGGAAATCGAATCCACCGATGCCTATTTTTCATTCGATCCAACTTATCTACCTTATTTGGAAGAACTTGGATCGAAAAGCGGAAGTCATTTATCAACTGCTGCTGGGATCAAGCCATTACCGGAGTGTGAACCGGATAAAATCCGGCCTGCGCGAGAGGGCGGTGAGATTTGTTTTATGGGAGCGCTTGCTGCTCAACGTTTCCAGGAAGTTCGTAATTTTTGGAGAGAGAGGGATCCTGAATTTGTTCGCATCCTCGATGAAATCATCGAAGATTACATGGCTGATCCATCCATGTCACTGGAAGAACGCTATGAAAATACATCCCTCCGTGAACGGCTTCCTTATCGTGGCTTTATTGTGTTATACCTGGAAGAGAAATGCACCTATCTTACCCGCCTGAAATTCTTGAAACCGGTAAAAAATTTGGGATTGGTTACCTATGGAGCGCTGGAGTGGGGGAATCGAGAGTGGGCGGAAGAATTGGTCCCCTGTTATACCGGTATCGCTCCCGAATATCATGAGGAGTTACCGAAAGTCTACTACCACAGCAAAATCAACATCAATGTGTTCCACACCCAATGTGTGAATTCAACCAATCCACGAGTCTATGATGTATTGGCGGCGGGAGGATTTTTATTGACAGAATATAGACCTATACTGGAAACAGAATTTCGCTTGAATGAACATCTGGTTTGTTTTCAGTCGCCGGAAGAGTTACGGGAAAAGGCACAATATTACTTGGAACACGAAGACGAACGGGAATCCATCGCCAGAGAAGGGCAGAAATACGTCCTGGAACACGCCACCTACCGGCAACGAGTGAAAAAGATATTGGAGCACCTTTAATTGAAAACTGAAAAAATCATCGAGGCATGATATCGTTATAGAGTAATCACTGGGAGCGATCACTGGGAGCGCGGGCATCCTGCCCGCATCTTCTAACGCGCGCATAAACAAATATTAAAAAATTAAAACATAATCGGTCATAGTTATGTATACAATTAGGTTCATATTTTCATTCAAAAAAACTGCATTCATCTGCGCAATCCCTTTCATTCTCATGACATTTTCAAACTGTCAACAATTTTCTTCGGACTCAAATGACGACATGCCGGAATGGGCGCTGGGGCCATTACCGACATTCCAAATGGAAATTGCGGGAACTCCCGTTGAAATCGAAGTAGCCACCTCCCCGACGGAACAACAGCAGGGGCTGATGTACCGCAGTTCAATGCCGGAAAATCATGGTATGTTATTCGTTTATGACGAACCGCGTTATATGAGTTTTTGGATGAAGAACACGAAAATACCTTTATCCATCGCCTATATTCGTGAAGATGGTACGATTAGTAACATCGAAAAAATGAAACCCCATACGAGTTCATTCGAACCTACGGAACGGTATATTTCCCGAAATCCTTGCCTCTTCGCGCTTGAAATGAATCAAGGATGGTTTGAAAAACATGGAATCAAAGCAGGAGATAAAATCCGGTTTCCCATCGAAGAAATCGAGAAGATCAAAAATCGCTAATATGCAAATTGAAAATAACGAGGAGGACGTATCATGAAATATCGTTTTATTCTTTGTTTTGTACTTCTGACCGTTTTTAGTTCGATGCCTTTCGCTCAAACGATCGAGCCGGTCAAACGGCTGGATGTGAGGGCGTTGGAATTACATATTGAAGGCGATTTGCTCTTTGTGGGCGGGGAACATGAGGTGCGCATTTACAGCATCAGTAATCCTCCCGATCCGTCATTTCTCAGTTCTTTTCCAGTACAGGATGGCGTCACCGGCATCACCGTTAGTGGGAATCTGGCTGTAGTCTCCACCGATGCCCGGAATGAATTCACAACCAATATCAGTATTATCGATATCTCGGATATCACGGCTCCCCAAATTCTCTCGGAGAAACGGGCCGGAAATACGGGGAAGGTGGTGAATCAAGTGCATGCCATCGGAAGGCATGTTTACCTCGCTGCCGATGATCAAGGCATAATTGTAGTTGAACTGACCGAGCAGAACGAGATGGTCATTGTTGGAGAATTACCGGTCAATTCAGTCGTGAGTGATTTTGCCTCCAAGGGGAATCGTTTGTATGCCGCGACTTGGAATAATCTTTTGACGGTTGATATCAGCGATCCGGCTGCGCCAACCTTGCTGCATTCCGAACCATCCTGGGATTTTATGAATGGAGTGGACATCGAAGGAAATCTTTTGGGAGTGGCGGAAGGCATTATGGGAATATCCTTTTTCGATATATCCAACCCAGATCAGCCGGCCCGATCCCATTATGTCGAATATGGAAGAAATGAATTTATCGCCGTCGATCTGCGGGAAAATTTCGCCTATGTGGCCGCGCTTTTCCAGCCTTCGTTAGATGTAACAGCGCCAAATACCCCCGGGGGATTGAAAATCTATGATTATGAACGCTTGACGCAAGCCAAAATCGTTTTACAGAATAACTTGATCGGGGATTTGGAAGGCGCATCCGCGCTCGATGTCCTCGCCTATTATGGATATGTGTATGTCGCAGAAGATGGAACTCTAAGCGTATTTCGACACGGACCTTTGGGAACCCGGCCCACATCGACACCCACTGTACCAACACCAACACCGACACCGACGTATACGTTAACCCCGACAAATACACCGCCGTTTTTGGCGACGGCGACGAGACAGCCGGTTCCTCCGACAAGTCCACCGCCTCCACCAACGAATACACCACAACCGATTCCGCCGACACAGCCTCCAGTACCGGTACCTCCAACTGCGACCAATACGCCAACGCCGACCGTTCAGGTGGTGCTCCCAACAAATACACCCGCATCTACAGGTGGTGATTTGACACCATTGTTTACCTCTGATTTTGACGGCCCCATGTTGGGGAATGAACAATTTGCGGCTCAGTTACCGTTTGCTGGCGCTTTCAATATGGCGTCGTTTTCGATTGGTTCGATTCCGGCTGACAACGCATTCCCCGGAGCTACGAACGGACGAGGATTGACTGTTGTCGTGAAACCTGGTGATGCGGCATTGTTTATGGGGCCGTACTTGACCCTGGATGGAAATACTCCTGCATTATTGCGAGTGAATGTTCGCTCAAGTGGAAGTGGTGCGCAAGTTGCATTGGCGGTGTTGGATGGTGCATTCGATGGCTCCGTCGCCACCAACCAACCGGCGGACAGCGGGATTTTCGCGCAAGCCTATAAACGCATGCTGTTGCTCTACAAATCGAAAAGCAACACAATGATCCCCCTCTTGCAAGTTTCAGCGAGCGCTTCCGCAACTGCGCCGGTGACCGTGTACTTCGACAATTTTGAATTGATCCCCCTTCCGGCGGGAGTCGCTGTCCCTGCAGATTTGTTGGGCGCCGATGGAAATACACCGTAATTAAGTTACAATAAAATTAATCGGGCAGACATTAGGATTACCATAGTGTTATTGGCTTAAAGGTAAATATAGGAATTACCCCAACGGATGAAAAGATAGCCAACGGGTAACACCTCTGGAGATGTGAAATAAGGAGTAAACCTAACCCTGAAAGGGTGACAGAAGATAAACCAGTGGGCAACGCCCCTGGAAATATGAAACAAGGAGTAAACTTCACCCTGAAAAAGTGACAGAAAACTGTCAGATCTTAACCTTTTTTCTGCCACCCCTTCAGGGTGGAATTTCACGATCTACGACCTTTACCAGGGGCGTTGCCCACTGGCTATCTTATTTAACCCCCTTGGGGTATGGTTCCTTAATTTTTGGGAAATTCCCACGCCGAAGAGGTGGCATTTGGGGGATGGTTCATGTAATTTTAGAAAATCACTACCCCGAAGATGTGGCTTTTACCCCGTTGGGGGATGGTTCATGTAATTTTGGAAAATTACTACCCCGAAGGGATTTCAGATGATAGAGCCCCCCACAGCATTGACAAGGATTGGTCGAAAATTTCTTTCAATCCTTCGAAATTAGGTTTTGAAATTATCGGGAAGTTAATGTCATTAAGGATTGATGATATGTTTACCTGATTTGAGATACCATAAAATTTTAAAGTACAAACGGATAGAATAATTATGAAAAACAAGTTGGCATTTATCGGTATTACAATCACCCTAGCCTTCAGTCTTGCGTGTGCCAGTAGTGATGTTAAACGGCAACACCCTAGTCTTTCTGCCTCGACGGTTCGGGAAAAACCGGCAACAGAGGATGAAAAATTGAATGAGCGCATCGATGAGCGTGTCGAAGAAATTCAACGGGAAAGAACATCCAAATTCCGCTTGCGTTCTCTCTTTGGAGGGAGATAAATCGGAAAAATGAACATTGGGCGTCTTTCGTTCATATTTATCGTATTATTCATAGGAATTATTTCCTCTGTTTATTCCTCAGAAGAAATCCTTCTTAGACACCGATTCGTTCCCGGTCTAGTCGGGCAAATACAGACCGATGTCATGATGAAGGGGGATTCCTTCATCAGCGGAGATAAAGCGGCGACGGATATGAAGACACGGATGCTGCGCGAATTGTTCGAAATACCATAAAAGACCATTGTGAGCAAAAAGCGAAAACCAATCGTGTATGGCGGTATCGATCCGTCCGCTTCTCCAAAACGCCCATCCGGATGTGCCGTTCTCGATAGAACAGGTAAATTGCTTCAATGCGCACACTGCAAAAGTGACGCAGATATTCTCACTTTTTTTGAATCCTACACCGTAAAAGCGATGGCCATCGATGCGCCAAAAGGGTTGCCTCTCGATATGGGGCTTTGTTGTCTCGAAAATCCGACAAAATGCGATTGTCCAGATCATTCTTCCCGTCTTTGTGAACGTCTTATGAGACAACGGGGGATTCCTTTATTTCCAGTCACAAAAACTACATTTCCAGCTGCAAAAGCGTGGATTCGCCGAGGTTTGTTACTCTTTTTGCGCTTTCAAGGATTGGATATATCTACATTTGAGGTATATCCTACTGGCGCAAAAAAAGCTTTGTTTCCGGATATAGCATTCCCACCACCTAAAGGCAAAGTAGCCACCCGCATTGTTCTTCAACAAGCGCTTGCATCGTACATCCCCAATGTTCCGGTTCCTGGTAAAAAGCCGCTTTCCGATCATCAATTGGATGCCATTTTGGCGGCGTACACGGTTTTCCGGTTTCAAGAAAAAGGGAAAGGGGAATTGATTGGGGATTCACGGGAAGGTGAGATTTTGTTACCAACTTAATGATCGGCCATTGATAAAACATGATCACAGACTCCCAGAAAAAGAACGGGAGTCTATCAATCCATGGATTGGATCTTGAATCAAGAAAATAATTATACGGATGAATTATAGGCAGCATCATGAGGCTTGAATGCATGGAATACAACAATTTTTTTCTCTTTAACAATTTCAAAGATGAGAACATAACTACCAATGTGGATTCTTCGCTGGTTCTTCAAAATATTTCGTAACGGTTTATAATGATATGGATTATCAAGAATTTCTTCGATTTTTCTCATCAACCGTTTTTGCATTTCATAGTTGGGATTTTTGGCACAACCCCTCGAAAAGGGGGAATAAGGAAACTGATTACTGGTAAGAGAGTGGCAGATTAGCCAATTCCTGAATAATCGAGTTGAGATCAATCGCGTTCGGATGTTTGAATCCATACAGTGAGTGGCACACTTTATCGTAGATATCCTTATAGGGCGGGGCGAATTGATACCCAAACAGATGCAGGATAGCGAAGTTTACTTCATTCGTACCGTGCGTATCTGTGGAATGAACATTCGGCTGAATCTCAGTAGTGTTGTTGAAGAGAAGGTCAAAAACGTAATGGCTTTCATGTTCATTCGCACCAATGATTCTGGCATTAACAGGGATGTGGTTGGCAACCAGTGTATAGGACACAATTCCTTTTTGAAGACCAAAGTATTTAGGAGAATATCGTGCATTAATGGTATGAATCCGCGTCTCATATTTTTGCCCATCACTGCTGGAATGGATCGTTTCACCGAGATCGTAGTGCCGGAATATAGCCAGTTCCGCAATGGCGTTGCTAATGCGGTCATTAGCCTCTTTTAACGTTTCCGGGCGGAGAAAGTTTTCGGATGTGGCGGCGAGTGTGTGATATCCAATGTCCGATATTTCTCCCATTTTTCCCAGTCCCATATTTGTTCCCCAAGCAATCAGACAGGCTGTGAGATTTTGTTCATCCGCTTTCTGTTTAACGTAACGCCCCAATACATGGTCGAATTCATCCATAAATGAGCAATGCCGGTTAATGAAATACAGTTCATGCTTTAATCTTCAGTTTCTGACGTTGTCCGACATCGCACTGTCGATAGTTGCAAAGGTTCAGGACTAATTTCTGTTGTTTCAATCGGGTTTGTTTATCAATTGCTTTCCTGTCATCGAGGTGAGCAGAATCGAAATGTCGCTCCATGACATAACGAATTGCAACCGCTCTTCCGGTGTAAAGTGAGGCAATCCGTAGAGAGACTCAATTTCATCATCTCCTAAAATTTTCAGCCGTTTTTGGATCACATTTATCTCCTGGTTTCCCATGCTTTTCCTCTCCTTTGCACTGCCTCCAGTGCCTTCTGCATAGTCTCGGAAAGTGGACTTTCTGAGACCCATGTATTGACGTGTCTCATTCTATGTCTTATTATCATTTCCTCCAAGTGATTGATCAGAATATTGATACCAATAATGCGACCGGACGATTGATTTTCAACATGCTGGGAGCCATTGCCCAATTCGAAACAGAAATTCGCGCCGAGCGGCAGATGGACGGTATTCAAAAAGCGAAAGAGCGAGGAGTGGTTTTCGGACGGAAAAAAAGTTTGACTTCCCAACAAATCAGCGAGCTTCGGCAGCGGCGAAAAGAAGGCGTTTTAATAAAGACCCTGATGAGAGATTACAACCTTTCAAAGGCAAGTATCTATCGTTATCTCACAAACCATACTTAAAATGGACTTATTGCTGACTATGGGTATGATTTTTGTAAATCAATCATTGTATCCACCACACAATGATTGATTCTCAGTATATTTTCTAATTACCAAGGAGAAGTTAATGAAAAATCTTAGGATTATCACAATCGCTTTCAGTATTTATCTTTTCTTTACCGGGATTACCCAAGCAGGAACAAACGCATTCAAAGAGTTATTCTTTATCGATCATGAAAATCTACGGTATGTGGAAGATGAAGAATTAACTCAATTTCAGGTGAATGAGATCAAACAAAATATAGATCAGGCGGTTAAATATGGAGTGGATGGATATCTTTTATTCGCCAAAGAAACCATGGAAGCCATGCTGACTTATGATTTCACTGTAGGAGGGATTGGCAACATCGGTTCACAGGCATTTGATAAGGACAGTGAACATAGAGAAACCGCTAACCGGCTCCGTAATGCTCTTCGTGAAGTTACAGATTACGCAAAACAGAAAGATATCAGACTTTATTTCCACAGTAATCAGTTCATTTTCCCTGATGAAGTACTGGATGTCATCAAACCGGTTACCTGGGGGACAGCGGTATGTCCGGGACGTGAAGAGACATGGGAAGTCTATCGCGGTAAGATCAATGAGTTCTGTTCCATGTTCCCAGGTCTGGCGGGCTTACAAATTACCGGAGATGAGACTCAGATCAGTGTGCTGTCCTGTGAGTGTGAAAAATGTAAAGACATCCGTTTTCCGGAACGGGTAAAAAGGATGACCAATGCGACAGCCCAGGTGGCAAAACAGTATGATATGGAAGTTCAAATGCGCACCTGGCAGCGTATGGGTGAACTGGGAAACCCCAGTGAGATGGGAGAAGGCGTTCTGGATAATGTCTACTTTTCCATCAAAAATACCGATGGAGATTTTCGGATTGAACATGGGCTGGATAAAGAATTTCTTACCGCGGCAGTTTCGGAACGCATTGTCTGTGAGTTCGATGCCTGGCGGGAATATACCGGACATAACTATTTCCCCTGTTACATGGGTAATGAATGGGCACCTCGGTTTCAATTTCTGAAAGAGAAAGGAATCCCTCGTGTCGCCGTGCGATTGATGTGGAATTCCAACAAGAATCCTATCTTTGACCGCCCCTGGGGAAACTACATCAATATCTATGCTTTTCTGAAACTCAGTGAGAATCCTGATCTTGACGGGCAGGAGATTCTTTCTATGTTCGTGAAAGACCATTATCCCGAAAGCGCCCATCAGGCGGCAATGGATCTCTACAACTACTCCATGGATTACCAGAGAATCATCTACTACATCAATGGAAAGCATTACAATGCCGATCATGCTCGTGTTCAGGATGAAGATGCCGAAGGTGATCTGGAGGATGCACAGGAAGGTAGATTTCTGACCCGCCGGGAAGATTTTGAGATTCGCCGCCAGAGAATTGGAGATGCCTACAAAAAAGCCATCCATCTCGCAGATCAACTGGGAGAGGAAGTTCCGCAGGACTGGATTCAGAGGCTGAAAGATGGTGCGCGGGTTGAACAGTATGTGGCTCTTTCCAGCACAGATAAGATGGAAATGTTTTTTCTGATTCATCAACAGATGAATGGAGGAAATGTGTCTGAGGCAATCAATCAAGTCAGGCAACGTATGGAAGAACGTGTCCAGGAATGGAAAGACTGGGACGAGGATAGTTTTGAATACATGCAGGGGGAAGATGTTTTTGAGCATTGGACGTTGATGACTTCAGAGACGCGTCAGGCTTTACTGAACGCTGTTGAACATGAATTTCCAGGCGCCGATGATATTGAAATCAAAACAGACGATGATGTTTACGATATAGACGGTGAGACGAAAGATGGCCGTGATTTCAATCTGGATGTTACACCTGAAGGGAAAATTGTAGAGCGCCACCTGGAAGTGGAAATAGACGAACTTCCCTCCAGCGTTCAGACCGTAATCCAAAAAGAATTGAATGAGGGTGGAGAACTGGATTCACTGATGCATTGTAAAAATGAAGGAGAGGAAGAGTATTATGAGGTTGAAATTGACCGAAACGATGCTGAACTGCAGTTGAAAATTTCAACTGATGGGCGAGTCCTGGAACGCGAATGGGATTAATTTCACCACCTGAAACTTATACAATCCATGTTATTGAACCGGTATCGAATGAATAAAGGATGAACAACGATGTCTATTTACAGTCACTTACATTTTAACCGTATACGGACCAAATTCTGGAACACCCTATTCATCTGTATCTGTATATTTGGAATCTCTATCACTGCTCAGTCAAAAACCAATATTGTCTTTTATCCGGTTAACCTGGACCATCAATCCGATGGGAAAGTCAGCGGAATAATTGAAGGACAGGCAGTTGATTTTGAATATCAGCATACCTACCACTTTTCCAGTGAAGGGGAAAAGGATTTTGAGGCGAATTATGTTCGCTTCGCCGCCGATGGTGAGGTACAGGTTGAACTGAATGTCGATGCAGAGATTACAGAGGCACATCTCCGTACTGTCGGCAAAGATCTTCCCTTTACACGGAATGGTGATGACTTTCAATTTATTCTGCCGGGACCGGGTAATTACTACCTTCAGTTCCCTGATTTGAATACTCCCGGTAGAACGACGTACACGGTCTTTTTCTTTATTGATGCTCTGAAACAGTATCAGAATTACCAGAAAGAATTTGATCAGGCGGTCAATGTAATGGAACGAGGTGTGGTTTCGGACAAGACACTCAATCAAACTCAAAAGATTCAGGATTTATTATCACCAAATGCCAGAGTCTATTTTCCGGCAGGGATTTATCGTACAGATAAATTGACGATTCCTTCAGACTGTACAGTATATCTGGGTGCAGGCGCAGTACTCAAAGGAACTGATGATTATGATGGGTCACGGTATATCCATATCGAAGACAGTAATAATGTTCGCATAGCGGGGTTGGGTTCCATCGATGCCAATGGCAATGTGCCGGGTAATCAATCCACCAAAGGTCATTTAATCGACATGGAAAACTGTAACGATGTTCAACTCGATGGCATCACCTTCCGCAATTCCAATTCATGGATGCTGCATATCCGGCGCTCTCGGAATGTGGAATTTGATAACCTCCATCTCTTCAGTGGGAAAGATGGTATCGACCCTGATGGTTCAACCGATGTGTGCATTCATGATGTTACCATTCAATCCATCGACGACGCCTTCGCCGTAAAAAGTAAATTCGAAGGAGAGAGTTGTGAACGGGTCATTATGGAAGATTGTATTGTCTTTTCCTGTGCCTCATCTCTCAAGATCGGGACTGAAAACTACTATGGAGAAATCCGAGACATCACTTGGGATCATTGTGATGCCGTCGATGCGGATCGTGGAATCATCCTTTATACCAATGAATCCGGTAAGGCTCCCATTCAAGATATCACCTGGCGAAACATCAGAATCTTTGGCTATGATTGGAAAGCGGAAACCGGTGGTGCTCCCTTCCAATTCGAGAACCGAGGGGGAAATGAAGGGGGAGATATAACGGGAATCCTGGTTCAGAATGTGGTGGCATTTCCACAAGAAGACGTAGATGTGGAACAGGATGCAGGAATCATAGATGTTACATTTCAAAATGTCATCGTTCATGGAGAAAGTGAGATTGAAGACACCAGTCACATGGAATTCAATGGAGTGATCTGGGAAAGCGTGACCAGTAAATCCATGCCGGTACTATTCATTGAACCATCCAGTCAAAATCAATCTAATTATCAGGTTGGAGATGATCTGGTGGCTGACGTACAACATCCATACGGTCTTGAAATTCAACGGGTTGATTGGTTTATTGATGGCAATCATGTTGGAACAGATACAACTGCCCCGTTTGTTTATGAATTGAAAGATATTTCACCGGGTGAACATCAGGTTATGGCGAAAGCTATAGATGAAAATGGTTTCTCTAATAAAACTGCAACAAAAAGAGTTCACATTTTTACGAAATAAGAACCTGATTTACTTATTCAGGATCTATCACGAGTTCCTATTCACGAGATGACAACGACTAAATTTTTGTAATATACTTTCAGAGGGATTGGCAAAACCCCCTTATTCCCCCTTTTCGAGGGGTTGTGCCAAAAACCCCTACTTGTTTTTAAATTTCTTCAGATCATTTAAAAAATCCGGTGTGAATTCTCTCAAAAAATCACTCATTCCCCCAAACCTTCATAAAGAGTTCTTCCATCTCCCGCTTATTTCGACAATGAATCGAGTTTCCTTTTTTCTATTCCTCACTACTGTTTTTTACTGATTGAACAATTTCCTGACTGAGCATTTCTTCCGGAGGCATGGAATCAACATCCTCCGTAATCGGTTTTAGAATTACATCATAATATTGATTTACATCCACTTCTATACGGCTAAGCCAGTCGCCGGGAAGATCGCTTCCTTTTATATTCTCTATGATTTATGTCGTCATGATATGGACTCCATTCCGTGAATCTTTCCATTTTATTGTAGACTCAATCGATGGAAAAAAACAGCGTTGCGAGTAACAATGTGGAACTGACAACCATCAAGATAACCGCAGGAAAAAAACGCTATCCAATTTATATCCGATAGATCGACAAGAAAAGCGGCCATCGCAACCGGAACACAGGCGTTGGCCATACCAAACAGAATGGCTCCGGCAGTCTTGGCTAACATAAAGCGTTCAAAGGGTATGGGAGCCAGTAAGCGCTGCTTGGAATAGCTGCCAAACAAACGATCCGTCGCACCAGTCAATCCAATGCAAATACAAAAAAACACAAGAATGCAATATCATATCCTTATCCTATTTGTTATAAGACCTTCGGGGCGTTGATCGAATTACTTCATTCCGGTATTCATTCTTCTTCCGATACGCTATGATATTTTCTTTATTTTGATTTCATTAAGAGAGGTGAAGCGATGGAAATCATCCCGATCAAGAAAGCCATTTTGAGTGTATATGACAAAACCGGAATCGAATCGCTGGGAAAAACCCTTGCCGCTCAAGGCGTACATATTCTTTCTACCGGAGGAACCGGCCGAGCCTTGACCAATGCGGGCATCGAGTACCAAGAGGTCAGTGATTATACCGGCTCGCCGGAGATGCTGGGTGGACGAGTGAAAACCTTGCACCCCAAGATCCATGGCGGTTTACTCTTCAAACGGGAAGACCAAGCACAGATTGCCGAAGCCACTCGGCATGGAATCGAATCCATCGATATGGTTGTCGTGAATTTGTATCCCTTCGAAGCAACGATCGCCAAACCGGACGTCACTATCGAGGAAGCTACGGAAAATATCGATATTGGCGGCCCGACAATGATTCGCTCTTCAGCCAAGAATTTCTTTTCCGTCACGGTAGTCACCGATCCGGCAGACTATCAGACGATCATCGATGAGATTTTGAAACATAACGGTGTTCGATTTGAAACACGAAGGCGCTTGGCCGCAAAAGCGTTTGAACATACCTCAAAATATGATGAGGCGATCTATAAGTATCTCCATTCTTTTTTAATGGATTTATAAAAATAATAACATTTTTTCACTAGTGTTTTTTTAGGGCTTACGTTTCGATCGATACAAACGCCAGCCAAAATAAAAACACATGCCGGCAAATCCTCCACAGCCTACAATCGCACCGATTACCGAAACCATTTGTCCATACGCTGCATCCGTGCATTCTCTGAGAGGTATATACAAAACTTGATCCAAAACAAAACCGGCGATTAGACTTAACAAAAGCAACGCGAGAACACGATTTTTTATCAGCCCGGCCGATTGTGCGAGCAAATAGAGCATGAAGAAAACAGAACCCAGTACCGCGTGATGGATTTCATAATCCATAATGAAAAGAGACCGTTCCTCGTTGGGAATATGATAATTCCTAGCGTAGGATATTCTATATATTATACAAACAAAAATTGTCAATCCCCCTGCGTAAATCCAATGGATTGTTGAAAGACTCTTGTCCCTTCGATTCCAAGGCCAGTGAACGGTAACCGCGATCTTGTTGATTGCTCTATAGAAGATAATAGAGATAAGTAGCATGAACAATGAATAGGTAAAAATCCATATATTCCATGGACTCAGGCCCATTTCACCTTGTTGATAACGCAATACCCAAAATGGTAACGCATCCGCAATCATTCCTACGAAAAAATACGAATAAGGAACAAGCCGGAAGGAATGAAACAATTGATACGCAAGAAAAAAAAGAGTAATCGATAGGAGGAAAAAAACCGGAAGAATGATAAAATCAGGCGTGGGCATCATCCGGAGCAGGCTGAAACCAAACCGGGAAGTTAGCCACCCCCAAAATATCAAATGGATAGGATGCATACGAATACACTCTTGTGGAATCGTAAATTGATTCGATGAATGTCAACAGAGGAGAAATTGAATCATCCCCTCTCCCGTAGATGCCGGGAGAGAGGATGAAAACTCCATAGGAATATGAAACTGGAAATTAATTAATACGATTCGATTTCCCAATCACCGGGTCGAAGTAATTCGACCGTAAAACTGATTGTATTGATGTCATTACCAAAGAATCCTGTAATCGCATCATCTCTTTTATAAGATACAGATATGGTACATGGAAAGGATGCATGATAGAAACTGTGCTCATCACCGCTTATGCTTTGTGTATTGTAATTGGAGTCTTCATAGGTGGCGTAAAATGAACCTTCTATTTTTCCCAGTGGCCAAACATAAATCGTATGGGAAGAAGAATCCTTGCGATTGCATTTCAATAAATTACCAGGTTCAATTTCATTGCCATTCATTTGATAATCCACTATACGATACCCTGTTCCACTACTTGAGGCGGGAGTATATGAGGAGCTACTACTCGATGCGGCTTCGGCCATTTCACGTGCAAAGGATTGCAAACTGTCCTTGACGTAATCTGTTCCTTTGATAAGAAAGGCATGTTCCAGTTCCGAAATACCTTGGTTGGTAATTCGTTTCTTTAGAGCTAAATTGACGCCGTCTCGTTTTTTTGCATTTAAACAAACAGATACTTTGACTGAACCTTCATTGTCGGATCGAACGGAATCGTTCATCATGAAATACAGAAAATCCGTTTTGTCGGCTTTGAAAGACACTTTGTTTCCGACGAGATAACCTCGTTTGGCATCCATACCAATTTTACAAATCAAGGAGCCTACATTCGCTTTTTCCATTACGATATACGAACCCGTTCCCGACGTCCATCCGCCTCCTTGAGGACCAAAGGAGGAAGTCCCCACACCCAATACACCACTTCCTTGTTTCGCTGTTGTCCACTCACCCTCGGCGTAGATATCTACGTAAAGTCCTTTGCGAACCATGATCCCACTATTCTGCCATGGTTTATCCGCATAAATTCGGTATACGCCGATCGGCTTGATCTCTTCCGCAGATTCCCCCAGGTTGATGTTCAGTGTCATTTTTCCACTGTTATCTCCCTGGGTGTTGTCGTTCATGGTGAACTGAAGTTTCCCGCTTCTAGACGGCGTAAATGTTTTCTTACTTCCGATCAAGTGATACTCTTTTTTACCACTGGAAGGAACAATTCGTGCAATCAATGCGCCAAGAGGATATGAACTGACAATCCGGTATCTCGTACTAGAGCTGGTTTGCCCACCTCCATCCGGACCAAATGGAGGAGTTCCAAACAATGGAGCGTTAAATGTAGTCCATTGTCCATACGCGACCACACTGACCTCAACACCCGCTGCCACTGTAAGCCCACTATCTTGCCAGCCTCTGTTGGAATAAACAGTACATTCACGTGTCTCTGAGTATCCCGTTGAGTTGACTGCAAAAATGAAAACAAGAAGAAAGAACGAGCGAAGATAGACATTTTGCATAACTTTTAACTCCTAAAACTGGAATGACAGACATATCTTTTCTGTACGAAAAAACAGAAGATATCTGGTTGATAATTTATTATTTTAATATGGGTGGGATAGACGTCAAGTTCTAACACGTTTTGCAAGTGATTTCAATGAACGTATAGAATCACCTCATGAATACCAAAGGACAACATGAGTCTCTAATAAAATTTTCATTTTTCACATTAGCCAAATGGAAAAGCAAAATCTTCAGGCCATAATATTATATCATTTTTCTAAATCGACCCTCTTCCCCAACCAACGATTGTTGAGGTAATATCACTTTTTTCTCAGGATCGTCGACCGTTTTCCCAATGATGGATGCGGAGATGTTGTGTTTTTCGGATATTTCTACTGCCTTTTCTGCATCTTCCGGTTCAAGGATGACACAAAAACCGATTCCCATGTTGAAAACGTAATACATTTCTTCGTCTGAAATCCCTCCGGATTCCTGGATCAGCTCAAAGATCGGTTGTGGGGCAGGGAGATTGTCCAAATGAAATCCGACCGGGGCATCGACACGGGATAAATTCAAGAAACCGTCACCGGTGATGTGAACCAACGCCTTGATTTTCAATTTCTGGTTCAACATTTCCATCACCGGCTTGACATAGATCACGGTAGGCTCCAGCAGTTCTTCCCCTAACGGACGCTTCAATTTTCCTGCAGGTTCATGGAGATAAAATTGATTTTGCGACAGCAGTACACGGCGGGCCAATGTGAAGCCGTTGCTGTGCAATCCGCTGCTTCTCATTCCGACGACTATATCATCGGGTTGAACGTTCCAACCCGTCAAAATTTTGTCCAAAGAGACGGTTCCTACACAGGTTCCTACTAGATCAAATCCTTTTCCTTCTCTGGTGCCGTGAATCATCTCTTTCACTTGCGCGATTTCCCCGGCTGGAATGGTGATATTGGCCTGCAAGGCACCCTCATAAAATCCTTTGAACAATTCTGAGATAAATGCAGAATCGGCAACCTCAACTGCGATGTAATCAACCAGGGATAGTGGTTCCGCACCAACGCAGAGCACGTCATTTGCATTCATGGCGACGCAATCGATTCCGACCGTATCATATTTATTCATTTCTTGCGCGATCAGAATCTTTGTTCCAACACCATCAGTGGATATTGCCAACCCATAATTATTGCCCAAATCAATCACATTGGCGAAATATCCGATATCCAAAACCGCCTTCCCCAAAGCAGGGCGTAATGCAAATGTCTCTTTGATATAATAACTAATATCTTTTACGGAGCGGGATGCCGCTTCTGCGTCCACACCGGATTGCTTATATGTATATTGTTGTTCCTTATCCATAATGCTATTTTCCCAAGGGATGCATAAAATGTATTGTTATATAATCTATTTATTCTATTGTATTTAGATTTTCTCTATTCAAGTAATTTCTCGGGATCGATAACAACGTGTTTGATTCTTTCCCGTTTCCAGGTGTAGGTTGTGTGAACCAATCCATCCCTGGTTTGAATGACGGCAGGATAAGAAAATTCACCCGGTTCATTTTCGAGAATCAACACATGTTTCCAGGTGTCACCACCATCTTTGGAAATCGCTACATCGAGTTGCCGCCGAAAACTTTTTGTATGATTATAGACCAAAGCAACATCTCCGTTCGTTAAACCGACTGCATCGAAGCCCGCATTCGGATTCGGTAAATCGATCGGTTTTGCAGGACTCCATGTTTTCCCGCCGTTTTTTGAAATGGACTCACAAATGTTGCCAATTCTTCGGGTCGCCCGGCACAAGGTCCTTATATTGCCTTGCTGATCCAAGAATAATGTTGGTTGGATGATACCATAAGGAAAGCCAGGGACTACAATAGGCCCATATTTATCCCAAGTTTTCCCGCCATCTTTGGTAATTTCCATCCAACACGCCCATGCGCGCCAGCTTTCAACGGATGATCCACAAACGAGTGATCCATCAGATAATAATAAGGGTTTATTCTTAATCGGACCAAGGACTCCCGCTGGTAGAAGTTCTTCTTCCGACCAGGTTTTGCCTCCATCGTTCGATCGTTTGAGCAAACCGGACCATTCCCGCGGGCTGGGACCGGCTTTATAAAAGAGAATCACTTCTTCGGAAGGCATTTGAAAAAGAACCGGATTCCAGCACGGTACTCCTTCCGCCGTGGCTACTTCAACCGGCTTCGACCATTCATCCTTTTCCTTCCTGGCCGCCCAAATCCCGACGTCATTTTCTCCCTCGTCTGTTCCTCCAAACCACGCGGCTAAAATTACACCCGGTTCGGTCTCGACGAGAGTCGAAGCGTGGCAGGAAGGGAAAGGAGCTTCCGTATAGATGAATTCTTCCAGCACGATAGCAGATGATTTGTTATCCATCGTTTGCCCGTTAACGGTCATGAGTACATTCAGTGCAATCAGCAGAAAAAAAAACAATTTGGTATGCATAACCTTTACTCTCTCCATTCTTTTGATATTTGTGAAGATAAACGAATGACATGCAAAAATCTCATACAAGAGTTGCAGGTCGGCGGAAACAGTATAAAAGAATTCCAGAACAATTCAATTTTACAAACTTTTTGGTGAATGCAGAGAGAGAAGAGTAGCAATTCACCAAAATTTTTGTAATCATGGAAAGATTATTCATACGGAGGTCTAAGGTGATCAAGAAGAAAAAATATGAGGGACCGGTTTCCATTCAAAAGAATGAAATACAAGAACTCATTGATGTATTGAATTTTGTGTTTCGTGCGGATGGAGGAGATATGGCTGCCGATTATCCCCGCCATCTTGGTGTAAATAATGTGGACAATATACGTGTAATCAGACAAGGAGGGAAGATCGTCTCCCATGTCGCAACATCGATTCGTCCAGTGTTATTGGGAGGGATTCCCACCAAAGTAGCCGGTATTGGAGCGGTAGCCACTTTGCCGGAAGCGAGAGGGCAGGGACTTGCTTCGATTTTGATGGATGACGCCGTGAAACTCAGTATTGAACAAGGCGCTGATATCATGTTGATTTCCGGCGACTTAGGCCTTTACCGCCGCATGAACGCCGTGGATTGCGGTTGTTATCCTGAAGTAAAAATCAAAAAGGAAGAATTGGCTCCTTTCTCTGATATTGTCAAAGAATTGATCATCGACCAGGTGATCGAAGATGATATCGACAAAATCATATCCTTACGGAGTACTCTCTCGACTCGCTATATGCTTCCGAGAGAGGATCTTGTTGAATTGTTGAAATGCAAGATGGTCATGGACAAACCTTCAGATTGGTGGTTGATTCGAAATTATCAAGATGCGGTCGGATTTGGCGTGATTCACCAAAAGGGGAAAGAATTATTTTTGCTGGATTGGGTAGGGCGGCCGTCGGTTTTGAATGGCGCTACAGGTGTATGGTTCGAAATCTACGAAGCCAATCGACTCACATATGTTCCTGTGCACATCTCTTTTGTTCCCCTGGCTTGGCATGGTTTTATACAACAAGAACATTGCTTTGATGGAACGGTATTGGTAATCAATGCCAAACGTTTCTTAAAAAGGGCGATGGACTACCTAGCCGAACGGATCGGAGAAACGAATTGCAAGCGTTTGAAAATCAAAGCGAGCGAACAACAAGCCACTTTCAAACTGGGTAAGGAAGAAGTTGAATTCATCAATGGGGGAGAATTGGCAAGATTTTTCTTTGGGGAACCGAATGGGATGATTTTATCCGAGAGAATGCAAGAGAATTCGGAATTGTATCATTTATTAAATCAAGCGTTTCCAATACCGTTGGTGTGGTATGGGATTGGGTATGTTTAAAAAAACGTTCACTTAGTCTTGTTGGTCGCGAACGTTTTCTTCGCAAGTTTTTTTGGTTCGAGTTTAACGATTTTATTCTCATATTTCTGCTGGTGTTCGATAAAGTCATTACAGATGGCTTCTACATTGTAGTTGAATTTTTTGGCATGCGCATAGATACTCAAAATTACGATGCCTGTTGGATTCGATCCGCATCGGAAGCCCGCATCACAATTTCCCCCTCCAACTCAACCTCATCGATGATCCCCATCACCATATCCTTGATCGGCGCTATTTTTATCCCGAAAACCAGTTTCGCTGCCCCAGGCGCAGCACCGAGTAAAACCAATTCTCCTATCCCTGCGCCGACATAATCGACAGCTACCGTCGCCGGAGCAGCCGGTTCGCCGTTCGGTTTGAGCGGTTCGACCAAGAGCAATTTTTTACCGAAATACGCTTCATGCTTTAAGGTGGATACTACATTCCCGACGATTCGTGCTATTCTCATGGTTGGTGATCCGTGGATAAAGTGTCTACGATGCCGACGATGGTGGCATCGGAAGGCATTTGGTGTCCTTCCCGAACGACGGCAGCGTCACCGCCGTCAACATAAAAAACAGTTTCGTCCATCCCGCATTGATTTTCGGGATCGACGGCGATAAGAGGTTTGCCGACTGCCTGCCGTCTTTGGTCGAGAGGCTGAATGACGCAAAACTTCATTCCCGTAAAACTATGATGTTTTTGCGTTGCCCATAAAGAACCGATAACTTTCGCTAAATTCATTTCTGCTGATTTCCATTCACAATTTACGATTCATCTTCTTTTTTGTACACGATCTGTCCATTTACGTCGAGCGAATCAACAATGGCCATGACGACGGCGTCGACTGGCAAATTTTTGGTATTTTCGGTCATACGAGCTGAAGAACCGGCGGCACAAACTACGACTTCTCCTTTACCGGATCCAACAGCATCCGCGGCAACAACGAAAGTGCTGGAAGGCTGTAATTCGAGCGTTAAATGCTGGACTAAAAGCAATTTCAATCCCGCTAATTTCGGGTCTTTTTGGGTTGAAACAACGGTACCGACAACTTTCGCTAAGAACATAGGTGTTTCCTTCTATTCTTTCTTTTGAATCGATTACATCAACGAGTGTGAGAGGACTTTTTCCGATTCCATCATAGCCTGAATTTCAGGCGATGCACAGACCTGGATACCGACTGCGGTTTCATCGCAGTTGGGATATTTCGGACAACGAATGCATTCCGACCATACTTTATGGGGCAATTGTTCTTTGTCGAGGACTTCAAAGCCGAGTTTCACAAAAAAATCCGGAATCTTGGTTAAGGCAAAAACGCGCCGGATTTTTAATTCTTGGGCTTCGAGAATGCACCTTTCGACGAGTTCTTTTCCCCAACCTTTGCCGCGTCCGTAATGATCCACGACTAACGATTTGATTTCGGCCAAATCTTCCCACACGATATGCAAACCGACGCAGCCGTGTACATCACCATCTTCTTCCCAGATAAAAAAATCTCGCATATTTTCGTATAATTCGCTTAATGGGCGAGGAAGCATAAAACCTTCTGCCATATGCGCTTCAATGAGTTGTTTGATTCGTCGAACGTCGGTAATTCGTGCTCTGCGTATACCCAATTGCAACTCCGCTGGTTATTTGATTATTATCTTTCTCAATACAGGTATATTGTACCGTAAAAAAATGATTTGACGAACCATGGGAACGGAAATATCTGTATGTAACGCCACCACTCCTGTGTCACGTATCAAAAAAAGCCGGCAGGATGCCGGCGATACAGTAACGCCGCCGTCCTGGCGGCACGGATTAAAAAAGCCGGCAGAATGCCGGCGTTTCATACAAAGCCGTCGGAACCATGGTGAGGAGGGTTGGAAGCGGGTAGCGCACCACAATCCCGACGGCGTCATTTGCTCAAAACAAGCATAGCAAACCTAAAGTGGAGAGCAAGGGATAGATTGGATATTCTGTTGAGTCAATTTATAATGTTTCATTGATTTTTCATTCGGTATTCCCACTATATTCACGAGGTGATCAATGATTAAAAAGCCCTTCCATGCATTTACGCTGATCGAATTACTGATCGTTGTTGCCATCATTGGGATTCTGGCGGCGATAGCCGTCCCAAATTTTCTCAACGCTCAATTACGGGCACGTATTGCTCGGACGAACGGAGACCTTCGGGCATTAGGGAACGCAATCGACACTTATTTCGTCGATCACAACAAACATCCCAACAACACCGCCCGTAATGGACGAGCCGACCTGACTGTCGATCTATGGGATTTGACAACCCCCGTATCCTATATTTCTAACGTTGATTTCAGAGATATTTTCAAGGCAGAGCAGGGAAGCACTGGCAACAATGCGGAAAGCTATCTTTATTTCAACTATTATTTTGAACCGGAGGCATTGAATGGCGGAAACTGGATCAATCGCATCAATCGGCCGGATTTAAGCACCAAAGGCTATTGCCTGGCCAGTTGGGGACCGGACCGATGGCAGAATGCGATCGAGTGGGTTTATATCCAGACTGCGTCCGGGAATCCCGCCGGGGCGCGTGACCGGATGTATAATCCCACCAATGGTTTGATCAGTTCGGGAGATATCGGACGATGGGGAGGAGATGTTCCGGGAGTTCCGATAACGGCAGGGGGGTAAAAATAGATAAAAAATCCCCGAAGTGATTACTCCGGGGATTTGTAGTTTCAACTAGGAGTGAGTTTATATCTCGAGTTGCGGAATCTCAATTCGCTGTTTTTTGGCTGCCGCTTCTTGCGCCGCGTAACACGCTTGCGCAGCCAAGGTTCCGCGTACACCGTCACAAAGGTTGGGAGCGCCTGTGCGGATGGTATGCGCAAACCCTTCGAGTTCCCATCCATAAGGCTCGTAATTTGTAAATCCGGCTGCTCCACCACCACCGGTCGCTGCGGCTCCGGTGTCATGGGCGGCAATCGCTGCACCGGCTTGATCCTCTTCAGTCATCGTGACTGCCGTTTCTTTGGCCGCTTCCCTTGCGGAGTTTTCGTCCCAGCCGGCTTCCCAGAAGAGATATGTTTCATTCTCTTTGGTCAGGATGATTGTACCGCGCGTTCCCATGATTTGTTCATAATAGTCATCGAAACGATTGGTCTGAATCGCAGAGTAGGTAACTGTTCGTCCGTTTTCGTATTCAAAAATACCGTAAATATGATCATCAACATCGCGATCGTCCACTTCCCACACCCTTTTTTCGGGAGGGGTGGATTTTAAGATATATTCAAAGTCTTTTTTCACTTTATAATGACCCGCACTGGCTTGAACGGCAACCGGTGCTTTGTCTCCGAAAAACCAGTTCGTGATCGCGATTTGATGGCTGGCCAGTTCCGTCCACATTCCGTGGGATGTAGGTTCATACCAACGCCAGTTGACCAAATGAGGTAGATCGGGATAACCGAATGGAGATGGATCGAATTTCAACAGATCCTCACGATACTTGTCCTGAACGTGAATCCAGTAATTCCAATCCGTATTGCGATGCCAAAGCGCGCGAATATGATAGACATTCCCGAGTAATCCCTCTTTGAACATCTTGTAGGCGTCCCAATACAAAGGATTGTAAAAACGCTGATGGCCAACTTGCAGATTTAAACCTTTTTGCTTAGCCAGCTGCGTCATCTGAACACATTCTTCTGTGGTATACGCCATCGTCTTTTCTGTGAAGACATGTTTTCCGGCTTCGAGCGCCTTGATGGCCATCGGACCATGTAATTTCAATGGTGTAGCGATCAAGATTGCTTCGAGTTCCGGATCGGCCAGCATATCATCGTAATTTTCATACATTTTCGGATTCGGGTGATGACCTGACGCCTGAATCGCTTCCGCCCCGAGTTTGCGATTATCCGGACGAATATCGCAGTTCGCGGTGAGATAAACATATTTGGGATTGGCTACACTGATCAAAACCCGTCCTTCCATACCCGTTCCAACGATTCCGGCTTTCACGGGCCCAGCATTCGTGGCGGTATACGTAAAAGCGGCGACTGGAGGTAGGACAGCGACTGCTTTCAAGAAATTTCGCCGACCGACTAATTTTTGTTCTTCTGTTAACTGCATAATCGTAACCTCTCTATTTGTAAATTATTATTTTGATTTGATACACTCATATATATATGTAGTGTAAACAATTAGGAGGCAGGCTGTGGTTGTGCCTGCTCTGCCGGGGCGCTCGTTTGCTCTTTTTTACTGAACCATTGCTTCAAGAGCGGATCCAAGCCGCACATCATACCGGAATTCACGGAGAGTAAGGCGAGTAAAGCAAGGAACTCAATCAAATTTTTGTTGACGATAACATAATTGCCTTCACTGCCGATCACGTGATTTCCTGCCCATTGTGCATGATGCATCCAGCCTTCAAACGTTGCCCATTCTGTCATTTGTGCTTCTGGTCCTGTCATCGGAAAACCAAAAGGTGGTGCGGCACAGTAGAACATAACTAGTAACAACATCGCTACCAGTGTCGATGTTCGCGTAAATAAACCTAGCATCAATCCTAGTCCAGACAGGAAGAGAAGCCATGGCATGGCGATATCTGACAACTGGAGCATCAAGGGGTTGCTTCCAATTTGATTAAAATATTCGGAAAACGGTCCCCAGGATCCCGTTAAATACCACTTGGCAGTCCACGTCGGGTGCATAATTTTCACCCAGCCTTCACGCAGAAAGTGCCAACCTATACTCCAACGAAGCAGCACAAAACACAATTGCTGCCAACCTGTAAAATAATATCGAGGTTGCTTATTTGACACGATGCGGTTTATACCTCCACATTTTCTTGAGTCCAATTGGCTGTCACGATTTCAGCGTGGCCTTTCTTGTCCGGCTTGCAGAGAATCAAAACGCCAATATCTTTATCATTTTCACAGTATTTTAGGGTTTTCTCAACCCCCATCACGAAGAACGCCGTAGAAAGCGCCTCTGCTCTTGCTGCTGTAGGAGCGATGACATTTACGCTTAACACTTCATCCGCTGGCCATCCGCTCCTTGGATCGATGATATGGCCATAGGTTTTCCCTTCATGAATGATATGTTGTTCTTTGGTTCCCGAAGAAGAAAATCCCTGATTTTTCAGATCGACCAAGGCCAAAGGATTCGATTCATCCAAAGGATTTCGAACATGAAACTGCCATGTTTCCTTCCAAGCCGGAGCGCCTGAGGCGATTACACTGCTATGTCCGCCGTGGATCATGAAATCCTTTAACTCCCGGCTCCGTCCCACACACATGGCGTAATCCAGAGCGAGTCCTTTTCCTATACTGGCGGGGGTTAATTCAATTCCTTCTTTATCAAAAAAAATCGTACGCTTTTCTTCATCAAGAATCACATGATCCATCCCAACAAAAGAAAGCGCTTCATCGATTTTTTCTTGAGGAGGAACCTGACCGTTTCGATTGAAGAAGCCCCAGCAGCGTGAGAGAGGTGTGCTGGTCGGATCAAAGGCTCCTTCTGATTCTTCATAGATTTGTTTCCCGAAGAGAACAAGACCGAATATTTCCGGACTGACCTGCACAGGTTCTTTTGAGGCTTGTTTATTGAGACGGGAAAAATCGGAATCGTCTTTCCAGATGGTGAGCATGGATTCGAGGCGGTCGATTTCATCCAACACTGCCATGCCTGTCTCGCGTGCCTTGGCGCTTTCATATGAGCCGTACAGCACTTCAAAATCCGTCGCCATCGCCCGGCGTTTCATACGCACATACGAGCGATCCAACCCCAAGAATGCCAAGGGTTGTTTCAAGTCGGCTACATCGGCGACTTTATCGAGAATCGATTGAAATCCACCATGAAAAAAATCTCGGCGGCTTTTTCTCATAGGCCCCACGAAATCAAAACTCCAACTTCAAATCAATGATTTGTAATAATAACGATACAAAGTATTATACGGACTTATTCCAAACTCGTAAGCGATAGAGTATGGAATGTATCAAAAACATACCATCTCATGCAAGGATCGTTGCGAGTAAAACAATAACGAATCATACAATTCAGTTGATGAATTGAGAAAGAATCATAATCGATGAATCAGACAATCGCGTTGGAAAATAAAATCCAAAAAGTCGCATTAATCCATTCCCTTTTGGAATTGATGAAGGCGCGTTTGACAGCATTGGTTCTGGTGACCACTCTGGTAGGATTTTTGCTGGCGAGTGGTGGAACCGTTGAATGGATCACACTTTTTTGGACGTTGGTAGGAACCGCCTGTGCTGCAGGGGGAGCGAATGCGTTCAATCAATGGATGGAAGCCGAACGCGACAGCCGCATGAAACGGACTTGTGAACGGCCAATTCCTGTAGGAAGGATGAAAAAAAGCGAAGCGTTTTGGTGGGCCTCCTCTCTATCGATCAGCGGTTTTTTAATTCTTGGTTTCTTTACGAATTTCTTGACAGCCGGGCAGGCGGCTTTTGTTATCCTATTTTATGTGTTGGTCTATACACCTCTAAAAACGCGTAGTTCTTTGTGCACTCTTGCCGGGGCGGTTTGCGGCGCCATTCCTCCCATGATGGGCTGGACGGCGGTTACGGGAACTTTGGATTATGGGGCCTGGATTCTCGGAGCCATTCTCTTTGTTTGGCAAATCCCTCATTTTTTGGCTCTGGCATGGTTGTATCGGGAAGATTATTCCAGAGGCGGTTTTCGTATGTTACCCGTCCACGATCAAGACGGCCGCCTTACATGCCATCTGGCCGTTTTGTACAGCCTGGCATTGATCCCTCTCGGATTGGTTGTAACGATAACCGGTCTTGCCGGATGGATCTACGCTTTTGGCTCGGTTTTGTTGGGTGGAGTGATGGTTACCGCTGGAGTATTTTTCACTTTCCGCCGTTTGGATATAGACGCCCGCCGACTTTTTATCGCGAGTATTATCTATCTTCCGCTTCTTCTTGGCTTAATGGTGGCTGATCGAGGGGTTTAGATTATTTGTACACCTGGGTATGGGTTCCGACGTTTGTGAGTTCTACAACCTCATAGTTATCTTTTTCAACAAAAATAATGCGTAAGTCTCCTGAAACAGAAATCGATCGCTGCCCTTTTTGTTTCCCGTGGAGTGCATGATTGTCAAGTTTGGGATCATACGGATTATTCTGGAAGTTATTAATGGTTATTTTGACTTTCTCTCGTAATTTTTGAGGAAGTTTTAGAAAAGCTTTTGTAAATGTTCTGTGGTAATAAATTTTCATTTAAGATTGGGCTCGTTTTTCCAACTCCGTCAGATAATCAATTGCTGCTTTACCTTCAAAAGGCCCACTCATATTGATACCCTTTTTAGCATCATCTTGACATTGATCCAGAACGGCTTGATCCTCATCAGAATAATTTTCTTCCCTGACATATTCTTCATCGACGGCCTTAATCAGAAATTCTACATCGCTGCTGGTTGCATTTACAAAATCTCTGACTTCCTCTTGCTGTTTTGGGGGAAGTTCTAGAAAAGCATTTATCACTTCTTGTGAGGTGTGCACGGTTCTCTTCTCCATTTTTGAATAACATTTCTCTTGATTATTATTTTACAAAACAATGGGAATTATTCATAGGTATCTTTCTGGTTTAGTCTCTCTTATCCACTTTCAGTACCATCTCCATCGCTTTATGAAAAAACATCCATTCCCGTTTGCGGGTTTCCAAGAATTTTTTTCCTTTCTGTGTCAATTCATAGTTTCGAATGTCCGGTCCTTTTTCTCTTTGTACAAGAACCGATTGAATTAAACCTTCTTTCTCCAATTTGGGCAGGGTAGGGTAGATTGTTCCTTCCGGCAGTTCGAAAACGCCCAGGCTTTTATCCTGCAATCGTTGATTGAAACCATAGGCATGGCAAGGGCCGTCTTCCAGCACCGCAAGCAGTAAAACTTTCAAATGTCCTTTTAGAATTTCACGGTCAAATTTCATAGTATATATACCTTATAATATAAGGGCTTCTAATACAAGGTATATATACCACATTGAGTGGATTTTTCTAAAGTGACTGAAATAATTGGGTTTATAACCTTCTTCTTGAGAGGGATAACTTGAGTGAATTGTGAGTTATTGCTAACGACAGAAGAATCATGTATATGTCGAGAGAATAGGGATTTTCGAAATTACACTTGCCGATTTCATACGAATCAATCAAACTTGCATCAAGCAAATTGAATAAACAAAGGAAGATACAATGCGGTTCGGAGTCCATGTTTCAATCGCCGGTGGAGTTCATAAAGGATTGCTGCGAGCAGTCCAATTAGGCTGTGATTGCGTTCAAATGTTTCTCATGAATCCACGGAGATGGAAAGCGGCTGCCCTTCCAGAGGAGGAGATCGAATCATTTCACAAAATCCGAAATACTGAAGCGAAGAAGATTAAGCCGATTGCCGTGCATATGCCTTATCTTCCCAATTTGTCAGCTGCAGATGAAGAAATTTTCAAAAGGAGTGTTGCATCCCTAAGAGAAAATTTAAAACGCTGTGAAGCCCTTCAAATCGACTTTCTTGTTCTTCATCTCGGAAAAGGGAAGAAAGAGTATGCTATGAAACGGATGGTTGAAGGTATCATAAGTGCCTACAAAAACAATACTTATAATGTTCGGCTTCTACTGGAAAATACAGCCGGGCAGGGAATGGAACTCGGTTCACAACTCACTGAAATATCAGAACTTTACGCCATGATCCCTAATCAAATTTCTAAAGGAATATGCCTGGATACCTGCCATGCTTTTGCAGCCGGTTACGATATCGACAATAAAAACGGCATTCGAAAGATGATCAATGAAACTGAACAACATATTGGATTTCAAGAAGTTAGGCTCATTCACCTTAATGATTCAATGAAGCCACTTGGGAGTAAAGTCGATCGTCATGCTCGAATCGGAGAAGGATGTATCGGATTGACCGGTTTTAAGGAGATATTATCCAATAAAAAGATCAAGAAAATACCCTGTATTCTAGAAGTGCCAAGAAAAACAGAGGCAGATGATATAGAACAATTGAAACTTGTGAAATCACTTTAAGAAACATGTGTAAGTTACATCTCAAAGTCAGCACTTACCCTAAATATCCAAATATCCAAGTTAAGATTTCGTTTTTGACCTACGAATCTCATATAATGGTTTTTCTAAAACTAAGTGGACATACGAATGTTATAATGTTTGTTTCATGCTGAAAGAATGGATTTAATTTCTGCAATTAAACCTAAAAATAAAGGTGGAGTTTCGATTTAATAATCATAATCATGATGGTCGTTTTTGTTTTTAAATCTTCCTGAAAAATATAAGTCAAACTATAACAGTAACTTATGAACAGTATATTCAAATAAACAGATTATATTATAATGTTATATCAAGATAACGAATGATGCCTAATTATTATGATGATATAAAAAGATCATAACCGAATCCGTAATTTATACTTCTTCTGTGCTTATCGTGTCCTCTGTCAAGTAACCTTTGTAGATCGGAAATCTATTCTTCTTTTAGGCTTATTGTAGGCTGTTTATGACATTTTTTATAGGTTCATTACCAGTAAACCTCTAAACGATCTTAGATAATTCAGGAATTTCCTTACTTTAAGTCCTTTTTATGCATTCTTTTTGAATTCTTTAGCGGAGGGAATAAGAATTTCATTTTCGAAATGGAGATTAAATCTCACTGAAAATCAAGAACTTAAGTAACTGAAGATAGAAATTACTGAAGAATAGAACGGAATATTTTTGTATAAGATGTTGATATTACAAGATTTAGTATTGTATTATTCATAAAATTTATGCTACGAGTCGGGAGGTAAATTAAGATGAATTGGGTGAATCGATGATAAGAGTTACGGGTCCATCATTGACAAGTTCCACATCCATCATCGCGGCAAATCTTCCGGCTTCTGTCTTGATTCCGCAAGATCGTAAATATTCGATGGCTTTTTCATACATGGGTTCGGCTTTTGCCGGTGGAGCCGATAGGTCAAAACCAGGCCTTCGACCTTTTTTGCAGTCTCCGTATAAAGTGAATTGAGATACAACCAATATTTCACCATCAATATCTTCAACCGAACGATCGAATTTTCCCTCTTCGTTCGGGAAAATTCTCAATGTTCGGATTTTGTCCATAAGCCATGTGAGATCTTTTTCCGTATCTTCTTTGGCAACAGCCAGTAAGATCAATATACCTCGCCCGATTTCACCGGTGATCTTTCCATCTACCCGTACTTCAGCCCGGGATACGCGCTGAATGACTGCCCGCATGGTTTTCTCCTATGTTTCGTTGTGGGATGTGCTGAATTAGAAGAGTCCGTCTTCGTACATTTTTCTTTTGTGAATAAGATGCCGAATTTGCTCGGGTAATTCCCGCAACAACCGTTCGGCTTTCAATCGTTCAAACGGGATTGCATATTTCTTTTTTCTTTTCTTGATTAGATCTTCATCTTTTTTGATGAGGTCATACAACGCCCTGAGTTTTCGAATTTCTACATTGATTTTTTCGATTTCAATTTGACTGGCCTCAGGGATGGGTTTGGGTTTCGGAACCGAAAAATCCTTTGCTTTCTGAGCCGGTTGGAATTCAGAGGGATGGGGTAGGGAAGTGACCAATGGAGGCGGCATTCCATTTTTGGATTTGTCTATAGAAGGCAAGACGGGTAAAGGTTTATTGGTTGCCAGGGCATCCAGCATGGCAATCAATTGAGGGATTTTCGAAGGCGGAAGATTTTGCCGTTTTGCGGTATTGGCTTTTTGGTTGGGGGGAGGAGACGCTTCAAGCATAAAAAGGAATTCGTCTTTGTCGGACCGATATAAATTCCGTAACTGCTGCACCATCGATTTCAATTGGGGATCGTGAAGAGTTTCTTTTTCGGCGCCTCTAATGGCACTTTCCAAATCGGCTTCGAGTCTTTTCCTATGATTGAATGGAGCCATGGATCATTTCCCGGGTAAAATTTGAGTCCTTTATCGTGTTCAATCTTTTCAAAAGCCTTTGATCCGTATACCATAACGGAAATAGAAAATTCGTATACGGCACGATTTTGTATATACTGCCATTTCGGGTATTGCGGAAGGCTGAATATACATCATCGTTCAATTATGCGACAATTTCAGTATAATGGAAATATGGATTTCAGAAAAGCGGTTTCTGAAATGACTTTAGAATCAGGTGTCTATCAATTGCATATGATTTCAAGAAAAACAATCTCACCAATCATCATCGGCCTTTTTTTGATTTCCTTGATGAGTGTACTTTTTCAAGGTTGTGCCGGAACGGAAGGCCCGACATTGAAAGAGCAAGTGAATCAGGCTTTGGAGCATTTTTACCGCGGGGAAGAATTAGTGAGAAAGAGAGAATTTGCCGCGGCAAAGGAAGAGTATCTCCAATCGATCGAAATATCTCCTCGGCCTCGAGCCTATTATCATTTGGCGCTCGTATGCCGTGCTTTGGGGCAAAACGAGGAAGCAATCCATAATTTGGACAAAGCGTTGGAACTAAGCCCGAATTTCACAATGGCCGCACGGGCAAAACAGCAAATTCAAGCCAGTGATTTGCCAGGATCACCGCCTTCAGAGCAATCTGTTTCTTTGCCTCCGGAAGAAGAGAAAACGGATGCGGTTATCTCGGAAACAATTAAACCTTTACCCCTTGAAGAAGAGACCGATGAATCCGCATTAGAAAGCACTGTGAAAATCGAACCCCAAGAATCTGATACAGCACAAATTTCCGATCATACTGCAGAAGAAACATCTCAAGAAACTTCAATTTCCAATTTTGATGCAGAAGCGAAGGCTACTCTTCAAGAGATCAATCAAGCGGAAAGCGTGCAAGATTGGAATCGTGTTCAAACGCTTTGCAAACAAATTCTTCAGCAATATCCTGAAAATGGCGATATTTTGAATCGTCTTGGCTTTGCTCAATATCAATCCGGTGAAATAGCGGCAGCGGAAAAAAACTTCTTGAAAGCGATTGAAGCAAATCCATCTAATGCAAATGCATACAATAACTTAGGAGTCGTTTTAGAAAATCTAGGACGAAGCGGTGATGCCGCCAAAGCCTATGAAAAAGCCATAGAAATCAGTGATTATGCCGATGCCTGTTTCAATTTGGCCGTATTAAGAGAAAAAGAGAAGGATTATAAAGCCGCTATTTCTCTGTATGAGAAGTATTTGGAAAAAGACAGTACGAGTTTGTATGCCGAGCATGCCCGACAACGAATCAAAAATTTGCGTCGAATTGAATATTAGATTGTGATCGGTAGTTCTCCTGGAGTCGTTTCAATTTTTTGGATCGCGGTTACAATATTTACAAATGCGATGTTGTATTTTTTAGATGCAAGTGCCGGCGGGACGCCGGCGTTACAACTGTGATTATCGAGTGACATAATGAACAGCACCCTTGTTCTAGAATTAGCCGATGTAGTGAGCATGTTGGATGAGACCCAAAAGCGGTTTTCGCAGCTGAAAGCCGTGCATCAGTGGTTTGCATACCTGTTGGAATTTCCGGCGTCGTTCAACCATCAAGAGGTCATGTATATGTTGAAGAACAAGTTTGGATTCACGAAAGAGCAGGCCAAGAAACTCTATTCCACCTATCGCAATAAAGGCGAAGGTGGGGAAGATGATGGCAATAACGAGGAAGATCCACAAAGTGAACAACAAAACATCGATGAAAAAATCTCGATGATCATGGGTTACATGAAAGAAACCTCCGCCAAACTCGACCGGATCGAAGACGATATCGCATATCTCAAGAACCAAGTCGAAAATATCCTCAAACGGATTTAATCCTGCATTTTTCACCATTACTTCCTCCTTTTAGATTTTCGTTTAGTATTCGCACTAAGCGTAGTAGTATAAGTTTATAATTGTGAATACCTTAAAATCGATTACCGCTTATAAAATAATCGGCAACACCTAAGTAGAAATCCCAACACGAGCCATATTATGAAAATCTTTCTCTATGAGAAAGTTTACATAATATATCTTATGCGAATATAATTTGATTCTGATTTATTCGTTCGGCATACCGAACTTTCTGTTACGAATCCCCATTACAAGCCACCATATTTCCGAATAAAAAATTTTCGGTTACAACCATGTCATAATTGCGTATAGGAGGAATGAGAGATATTTGATGATAGAAACGCAATCCGACCTCATTCAGAGATTGCTTCGTGGAGACCGAAGCGGCTTCGAAGACATCATGGCATGGTACGCGGATGATGTGTTACGGCTTTGTTATGCTCTGCTCTGGAATGAAGAAGAAGCCAAGGATGTGTTTCAAGAAGTGTTGCTTCGGTTTACACGGATGGTGAGACAAAATAAATTGCGCGAATCGAACGGATCGGTCAAGGGATTGCTCATGATGATTGCAAGGAACATCTGTATCGACAAATTGAGAAAGAAGGTCGATTTCTGTTCTGTTGATCAAGATGATTCACTATCCCATGAAATGATGAACTTGCGAACTCCCGATAAGATCGCGGATGAGCAACGATTTAAAAAAGCGTTTCAAGAAGCGTTATCGCAATTGAGTGATGCCCAACGAACGATTTTGGTTTTGCATGAATTGAACGATGAATCTCACTCGGATATAGCAAAGTCACTTAAACTGACGATTGATTGCGTAAAGATGCAACTGTATCGGGCGCGTAAAAAACTACGAATCATTTTAGAACCGTACTTTGAATCATGAATAGAAACTATTTTACAGAAAAGAAGGAACAGGATTGGTATGAACGCTTCGAAAAAGGAGCAGTTCCCGGCGATGATCCGGATGAGAGATACGTATATAAAGTATTTCATGGGATCACGCAAGGATTGCATTCTATCGAAATTCCAAAAATCGATTCGCAAATAATAATACATCAACTTGAAAAGGAACTAGGCAAGAAAACTGACCGATTTCAATATATTGAAAGTGTGCTGGAACGAATTCCAACACCGGTATTTGCAATTATTTGTATTTCTTTGATTTTTATTGGCGTCATGAATTTCAAAAAGGTCATAAGCCCATTTTTTGAAAAGAATACTGTTCCGGTGAGTGAAATTGCATTGCAAGACGCAATGACAAAAGAATACATTTCCCCACCTTTTCTTTGGAAATCCCGCCTACAGCAAGGCCGCTTCGTCACGGTACCTGACGATGTGGATGCAAGGATTGCACTGGCTGAAGGCTCGATTATACATTGTTCTCCGGAGACACAAATCGCTTTTTGTGAAGAAGAGGATCGAATGATTGACATTCGATCCGGGACAATTACGGCTCATGTGGCGCACATCCCGGGATCAACCTTCACGGTTGAAACGCCAATGGGTCGGATCGAAGTACTCGGAACTGTCTTTCATGTGACGGTTCAACCAACAAAATAAGAAGGAGAACATCATGAGAACATCGATTCTTATATTAACTATTAGTTTCGCTATCTGTGGAATTTTCACTGCAGGTCTTTTTGGAAATGATAAAATACCGTCGAACACCGCAAATGCGGTTCAGGTCAGCGTAGATGAAGGCTCGGTTTTGTTCACTCCAACAGATGAATCCCAAAGTCAATTTATCACAGCGGGTTATCGTGCGGATATTGAATCCAGCGGTGTGGAACTGAGCCAAATCCCCTTCCCTGCTGAAATGCCGGTTGCTTTCATTGACGAGCAATCGAAAAATGAACCAGTTTCTTCTCCCAAGCAAATCGCGGCAGCGGAAATGGAAAAACATACCCTTTCCATTTCCCTTACCGATGCTTTGGGTGAGCCGATTCCGAAAGGAACAATAGCGATTGGAGAGAAAGAACTTCAGTTCACTGACGGGAAAGCGGAGATTCCTGACTTGCCCAACGGGCAATATACAATTAAAACCGTTGCTGAGGGATACGCTTCGAAAAAAGAAAATATTTTTGTCGATGGCGATGAATCGATTCATATCATTCTTGAATATGTATGTTTTATTGATTGTTGGGTGTATGCGGTTGACTCGACTGGTATGGATAATCGGATTCCTGAAAAAAGTGGAGTACAAGTCAATCTTTGGAAAGGATATCCGGTTCATCGTCCAGTAAAAACTGAAGTGGTTCTTTCGCTTGATGATTATAAAGGAAATCAAAATGTGGTATTCCGGCGGGAAAGTGATGGTATTCGAGTTATCCGAACAGAAGAAGATTTTATCGTGCCATCTCTCTCCCCCAACAATCCAATCGGAAATCCGATTGCCGGAGATCTGTTGATTGGATTATCCGCGAATATGCTTCGTCTGGATGATCAACCCGCCGTGGAATATTTCAAGCAAATTCCACCGGATAATGTGAGTCATTCTAAATTGTTGCGATTTTGGGATGATCTGACCGCCAGAAGCGAAACGATCAATTTAACCGGTTTGATGGAGGAGATAATCGAATTCAAACGTAATGACAAACGTTTTTATACATGGTTGAGAAAATCAAAAACGTATCCACGCGGTGAAATCATCGCTCAAGTGAAGACCGATGAAAACGGGCATTGCCGATATGAAAATCTTCCTGCAGGCAGTTATTTTGTACAAGCGCAGAAAGAAAACCAGCGTAGTGAAGTTCGCGCCATTCATCCGGCAAGCGGAAGGGCGCACCTCTTTCTTGCAGAAACATGTAATTTGTATATTTCCGTGAAAAAAGTTCCTATGAAAATCCGAGGATTGTCCGCAGTAACCAACGCCAATGTCAAATTACAGTCCAATGATCGATCAGGAGGCATCAAAGTCGCGAAAACAAGTCAAAATGGAAGTGTCAGTTTTGAAAAAACTCCTTTTGGCAGTTATACGTTAGAGGTTACTCCACCCGCAAACAGCGCATTGCCTCCCCAATCCATGCAACTCATTCTTGAAGAACCGAAACAGTTAGTTAATGTAGAATATGAAATCAAAGAGGATTATGAGATTTCCGGTAAGGTTTTTGTGTCAGAAACCAAAGAACCGGTAAAAGATTTTGCCGTCAAATTGTATCGCACGAAATCTCCTGGTGAAGATTTCAAGACAATGGGAGATTACGGATTTGTCAAAACCGATGTGAATGGGGATTTTCGCTTTGAGAACGTGATTCCAGGAATGTATAGTGTAGAACCAGTTGTAAAACGTTCAACGTATGTTGGATTTGTTCTTCCGGATGGATTAGTGAACCCTGATAACATTTCATTTTCTGATGAAATAGAAGTGGAAATAGCCGATCAAAATGTTGAGGGGATTGAAATTCCTGTCGTATCGGGGATCGAGACTTCATTTTCCGGAAAAGTTCTCAACCGTGACGGCTCTTCCGTTGAAAACGCTCAAGTTTATTTCGACAAAGGCCAATTCGGAATCTGGCAAGGTTCGAATAGTACGAATGATCAGGGCGAGTTTGCATTTTCGATTGTCACTGCTCCGGATAAAAAGACTTATGATAAAATTATTACAGCCATTGTTTATGCGCCAGTCAAACGGCAAAAAGGGGCATATGGAGGTTATGGTTTTGGATTTATGGCTTCCGGTGTAGGGGGGAGCGGCGGCTTCAGCGGTGAGGGAGTTACACAACCATTGTTTGATACCACTTCACCGGATAAACGTCTAATCGCGAAGGGCAATACCACAATTCAGTGCAAAGCAGGTGATAAGATCACCGGTATCGAAATTGTGTTGGAAGAAGAGAATCGCCAACCTTCCGTAACCGGAACAATCATGGCGAAGGACGGCAAGTGGCCTGTTCAGGCTACGGTCATGGCAGTCCAAAATTCCAATCAGGTCTATGGTCAAATTTATGACAATGGAACGTATCGAATTGACGGCCTTCAACCGGGAAAATTTCAACTTCAAGTCACATTACCGATGTATTCCTCAAGCCGTGGAGGAAATGTCAATTCAAAAGGACAGGATTATTGCGATGAGTTTGTTCAATTGGTAATCCCGGAAGACGGTTCTACTCTAGAATATGATATCGAGCTGACACCGGCCAGCTTTTTGAAAGGGAAAATCATCGATCAAAAAGGAAATCCGGTTGCCGGTGTACAAGTCACTGCAAAAGGTAAGAATTCAAACGGATATGATAAAAGCAATGATGAAGGTCAATTCTGGCTTGTCGGACTAAGGCCCGGAGTCGAACATACACTCGAAATCTATCCGAAGGATGTTTTTGATTATTGGAAGGAGGAAAATCAACCGATTGGGAAGATGGATAAATTGCTGCCTGGGTTGGAGAATATTATTATCAAAATCCAACTGAATTCCTAGTTATATTTTTTAAATATAACACTTTTCAATCACAATCGCAAAATGAGACGTAATCCTTGTTCTACTTGAGCCAATAAAATAGGTGAAAGGCAACCGACATTTTCCGTTAAGAAATTCTTATCGATAGTAAAGAGTTGAGAGATATTCGCAACGGAATCTTTTGGGAGACCAGTGGCTTTTTTTGGCAACATGACGTTTCCAGGTGCATGGGCCAAATTTGTGTTTGATGTTAAAACAATGACGATAATGGTTGAAATGCGGCTTCGGTTAAAATCATTCGATTGAACAATGAGAACTGGCCTTCGAAATCCTGGTTCCGAACCTTTCGGATCAGGTAAAAATGCCCACCAAATCTCACCCCGTTTCATTACCAGCTTTCGCTTTCAATTGAATTGATTTGAAGAAGATATAATACCGAATCAAGTTCCGATGATTCTTTAGAGTATAATTCGTTCAATCGTTCGGTGATGAGTTCTCCATCATATTTATCGACATAATCAGTCAAAGCCGCCGTATACAATTCACTCAGTGATATTCCTTGTTTTTGAGCAAGATGCTCTGCGGATTTTAATATGGATGCAGGAATTGTAACATCTACTTTCATTTTGACTATAACCTATTTGATTATTCTGTAATGCTTGAGTCGAATCCATTTTAATTATACTTCATAAAAATTAATAGTTATAGGAATAATTCAAAATATCCATTTTCACTCCTTTGTCGGTATCCCCAGGAACGGATTTGCTTTCAGCGGAGGATTCCCTGCCGCGCGGCGTAGGATATTGATCTGCCCAATGTGCGTTAGCGCGTCTGCCAGGGGGCCGTTGATCAAATGCCAGAATTGTTGTTTTTCGATTCGGATTTCTTGCAGTTGTTCGTCGCTCAATCGGGCAAATGTATTGCGAAGAAACAAAAGATTTTGCAATACCGATTCCCGTATTTGATCGAAATCGTGGGGGCGGATGAAGTCCTGCCCTGTAGCATGCATGCTGATCCAATTGACCAATCCCCAAATGTGCATGGTAATCTCACCGATGCTCATCCCCGCAGGAACGGCACGGTACGAATAATCATCCTCAGTCAGATTCTCGGTTGCCCAATAAAAGCGGAAGCCGATGCCATCCAAAAGGCGAACGATAATTCCCGCAGCGCTGCATGTGTCCGGGTATCCTTTCAATTCTCTAAAAATGGTTGACTCATTCATTGGGCAATTCAATCCTTTTGCATTACAATTTATTGTATTGATGATTTCACCTGAGATTAAAGTAAATCCTTTTTATTCAGAAGGGGAACAATTCTTTTATTCTATACAGACTAATGGTGAATTGTAATGTAAAACGGGTAGGTTTGTTTGGGGTAATTACAGGAAGGTTGTCTCAGACTGGGATAGACACATAGGTCTATCCCTACGTAGTGTAGGGGCAATCCTGTGTGATTGCCCGATATCGACTATTCGTTTCTATGCCCTGCCCTGTTTTTCAATCAAGAGGAGAAAATGAAACAGCGGGTCATCGTCTATCTCATCATATTCTTTCTCTTTCTGGATTATTGTATCGAAAACGAGAACAGCAAACTGGAACGGCAGATGATCGAGAAACTGATCTATGCCGTGGATTATTATAAAGATGTCGCGAAACATTACTATTTGAAATGTACCGGCCAACTTCCCATTCCGATACGTTTCTCTCCGGAAGCGGCTCAATGCGAAATGCTCTGCGATGCCCTGATTGTCGAACCGGGAATGGCAGAAGAAATGCGGACTGAATACCGAAAAGCCCATTTTGAGAGTATGAAGCAATTCCAGATTCATCCCGGTAAATGGGAAAGTATGGGTGAGAATCAGCGCCGCGAACAATTTAAAACTTTACAGGAAGAAACGGCACGGTTAATGGCTCAAAAATGGAATAATGTATTTACACAGGAGGAATTAAAATTATTTTTTCCGATTCTGACAAAACGAATCTATTTTCCCGATCCCGATTTGCGTGCATTACGGTATATTGGTTTGACTGAGGGGCAGCGGAGAAAACTTCAACCCCATACTGTTCGAATTATACAATTCTTGATCCCGGAATCCGAACCGTTTCGTTTATACAGATCCGAGTCAACAATCAATCCGGACGATCCCAAAGAATTGAAAGCAGAAAAAGACCGGTTGTCAAAAAAAGCCGAAGATTTATTGACTCATCGACAGCTTAAATCATGGAAAAGAAAAAGCGAAGAAGTGGAAGCCTCGGTAACCCAAATGCGGGAGCGATACCGGGAAATGCGGATCGGATGGGTATCAGAAAAATAAATAGCCCGGGAGAGAAATCCCGGGCTGATAAAAAAACACTATATAAGTATCCCTAATAGAGATACCACCTTCTTACAGCGACCGGCTCACCTCCGATGATTAACTCTACATTGGTAAACATACCGACGCTTAACGTACCTGTGTCGTGCGCTGTGACTGCCAAGCCTACGTAAACCGGATCTTCCATCATGACATCGACTATTTCACCAGCATCAACCCATTCACCGGTTGTATTGTCGAGATACGCGAAGGAAATCGTGGTACCGGAGCGTGAGATTTCGACAGTATTTGTGATGCCTCCACTCACGAGCGCCGCATCTCCATCCCATGCGCCTCCATCACCGAACGCCATGCGCCACTGCGGAGCATAATCTCGCCCTTGCGTTCGAATCATGGAAAAGCCATGCGCGGATTCGGGTTCCAGTTCATCACGTATCATCGGTCCGGCTTTGGCCCAGGTGGCGTTTCCGCTGAAGGGATCCAATTCGACCGTGGTTCGCAACGTTACATCGTCACTCACTTCCTTGTACAAGAAATGGAAGTTGTCCGCTGTGCCCCAAATATCATTACCGCTCCCAACAACGGTGTAGGAATCCGATGCGGCATCGTAACCGGCGCCGCCTTCTTGGCCGAGATTCGCATTCCCCGCTTCGGCGATATCCAGATGATCATCAAAGATACCGGTGCCTTCCAATCCAGCGAGCGGATCGATTATTTCCCCGGTCAATACATCCAGGGCACCCGGTTGGAAGGTTGGATCGTTCGTAACGGCAAACCAATCGATGCTGGAACTGTCTTCCCGTGGGCCGATGTAGATAATATTTTCGCCTTCTGTCAGATTGAAGAACGGACGTGGATCTTCACCCAGGCGATTATTCACCCAATCGATATGGAGGCTTTTGCCGCTGCCGCAATCCCAAATGGTTAAATCTTCATTGACCGGTTCGAATTCCACATCCACAAAGAAGGAATCACTGTTTCCGTCTTCACCTCGAACCATTCCGAAGATATAGAGATCACCATAGCCGGCAGGAATCGTAATCGGGAATTCCATCCATTGCCCTAGTGCACCGCTTACATTGACAGCTATGATTCCGCTTTCGGAACGGGGATCAAACATCAGTCCATATCCCACCGGATTATCCGGCCGGGGACGTCCATTTTCGAATTGGATTACAACTGGCTTTTCAGGATCCAGTTCAACGGGATCGGGTTCAGGATTAAAGGAAGGATTTTTCGGAAGGACGCAATCTCCGCCGATGTAGCTTTCCAGATGGATTCCGTCCGTGAAGATACCCTGCCATGCACCCGATTTGCGATCTGGGAGAGTTACAGTGTATGTCAATGTCGCTTCACCGGAGAAACCGGATAATGTCCAAACAATTTCTCCGTCGCTTTCTTCCACTTCGACATCACCTGTAGAAACGGAAACACTGGAAAGGCCGGATAGGCGTGGTACTAATTCCGTGACGACCGCCTCTACGCTTTCGCTTGCTTTTGCTGTGACTGTAACTTCCACTTCTGCGCCAGGTATCCAATCGTCTACCGGAATCGACCGGCCAACCCAAAGTGGAAATTGTTCAATTGCGACACCGTTGAATTCGAATTCACCGATCGCTTCCGCTCCATTGGCCGTTGCCGCTAGACCGGTATAGACGGTTTCGCTCATCGGGATCACTTCACTTTGCACCAGGTTCCATTCTCCGGCGTCATTTGTCGTGTAGAAGTGTACACTGTTACCGATTCGTTCCAATTTGATGGCACCGACATTGATCTCGTTGAAGCCATCACCGACATCACCATCGACAATTGTTCCACCACCTTTCAAGGTGCGAAAATGGGGGAAAACGGAACCGAAAGCGGCATTGGTATTCCCCCCTGGAACATTATCGGAAACACGTAACCATGAGGCGTGAACCGAATCCGGTTCAATATCCTGCCGGACCATCAATCCACCTTCGCCGTCCGGCAACACTGGGCTGGGATCGCATTCGATCGAAAAACTGCCCGATATCTCCGAATATACGAAATGGAAGGCATCTTCATAACTGCGGCGCCCAATGGTCGCACCTAATGCGTCCATTGTGTACGTGCCATCTTCAAAATTGGCAATTCCCGGTCCTAAACCACCGGTATCCCCGACATCTGTGTTTTCTGTAAAAATCCCGATGTCGGCATAGGCGCTCGATACCAGTAAAGCAAGTGCGGTAAAAACAATGATTTTCTTCATAACCTTATCCTCCATGTTCAATACAATTCGTGTACCTTCAGCAATACTCCAACATTTATGAATCGCTCGGGAATTTTTTCTTGTTCACCTCCTTTCTTCAATAATAATTGATCCATTCTCTCAAACATTTCTCAAAAAATCAATAACTATCTTCGCTTGATCGCTCATTTATTGTATCGATCATTCGACCATCATTTAAAGATAAAGCATAGTGGAAGCAATTTATTTTTTCTGGAATTGATGGCACAATGGGTAAAGAAATCTATTTTTTAGGAGGAACTTCATGACGATTATCTATCATCGAATGAACATATTTATTTTGGCTGCAATTTCCGTTTTGTTTCTTCAAGGGATTAGCGTTTTTTCGGCAGAGGAAAAACTAGATCGTGGTTTTATTGCTTTGGAGCGCGAGGACGGTAGTGTTTATCTCGGCTGGCGGGCATTGGAAAACGATCCATCGGATATTCACTTCACGATGAAGCGAAAAAGAGGTCCTAAGTTTGAATATCAAACCATAAAGGGCGGGAATAAAATACGAACAACCAACCTGATTGATAACAATATACAGAAGGGCAGAACCTACACTTATCAATTGCTCCTGAATGGAAAAGTTGAAGGAACCGCTGTGGTTGAAATCGATGGCCAAGCTGACGAATATATCGGAATCCCAATGCAAGGTGATTATGATGCCAAACGAGTCGGGATCGCAGATCTGGATGGTGACGGGGTGTATGAATATGTCATTCAACAGCCGAATTTCAATACCGATCCCTATCAACGCCCCGGCTATTGGAAGCGCAGCCCGATGACATACAAAATCGAGGCCTATGAACTCGACGGAACCATGATGTGGCGTTACGACATGGGCTGGGCGATCGAAGCAGGAACATGGTATGCGCCTTTTGTCGTGTACGATGTGGATCAAGACGGTAAAGCCGAAGTATACGCCAAAGCCGGCGAGGGGGATCCGCGCACACCGAAAGGTCATGTCGAATCCGGTCCTGAGTACATTGTCAAACTGGATGGGGAAACCGGGAAAATCGTGGCCAAAGGGCCGTGGCTCAGCCGGGAAGGATTCAGCAGCTACAACTATTATTGCCGGAACTTTCTGACAGTGGCTTACCTCGATGGGAAAACACCGTCCTTGATCATGCAGCGCGGCACGTATCGGCTCATCAAAATGCAGGCGCTCGACAAAGATTTCAAACAAATTTGGTATTTTGAAGCGACAGGTAAGAACAGCAAATACCGGGGACAAAGTTCGCATGGCTTGATCACTGCCGATGTGGATGAGGATAGGCGCGATGAACTCGTGATGGGAGCCGCTGTCATCGATGACAATGGTGAAGGTCTATGGACTTTGGGCATGGGGCATCCGGATGTGTGTTATTGTGCCGACGTCGATCCCGGCAATCCCGGACTGGAAATTTATTACGGTTTTGAAACCCGGCAAGATACCGATGGGATCTGCCTCGTCGACGCGAAAACCGGCAAGAAACTGTGGGCGCATAAAAAACCGACCAAGCACATCCATAGCCAGGGCATGGCTGCCGATGTTTTAGTGGAATATCCGGGGATGGAAACTTATTCCGGAGAACGGGATTTTCCCCAACGATGGTTTTATAGTTCGAAGGGGAAGCTGATCAAAGTGTATGAAGGCGGAACGCTTTCACCCCGTCCATTGTGGTGGGATGATGATCCGCAAAAAGAAGTGGCGATGAACGGCGCGATTCGCGATTGGGATGGTCAGGCTTTTCAATCCATCAAGGGTAGAATTATCGCAGTTGCCGATTGCATTGGAGATGCTCGAGAGGAATTATTCACGAGTTTAAAAGGTGAGTTGCGGATTTACACCTCTTCCCTTCCCTGTGATAAAACTCGTCCTTGTTTGATGCAGAATCACCAGTACCGTTTAGGCGTGGCGGCTCAGACTATGGGGTATTATTATCCCGCCCAGCTGGGTTTGGAATAAGTTATAGAATGAAAAATGAGAAGCAATAGTGCGTATGGTTTCATTCCCTTCACTCCTTATCGATATAGCGAATAATCATCCACACCCGAAGGGGCGAAGGCGGAGAAATCCCACATTTGGGAAAGTCCTCCATTATCTAAAGTAATAAATTGAGTACCATCCGATGAAAAATTAATGTCATAAACGAAACTGCCTCCATGTTTAGATTGTGCCAAGATTTTACCAGTTAAAACATCCCATACAGTAATCGTATTCAAGCGTGAACCAGCAGAAATGATATATCTTCCGTCAGGTGAGAATTCGGCAGATCTCAGTGTCTCATCCCAAATATACATTGTATGGATCAATGAAACAGTTTCTAAATCCCATAAGTAGATTTTACCTTCATCGCTCTCATATTTGCTAAACACACCAAAAAATAGGGCCAATCCATGTTTCGTAAAAGGTGAAAAATGTACCGATGTCCCCATTCCGGGTACAGAAAAGATATTTACTCGACAGTCAAAAGTTCTTCCCCTCAAGAGTGACAGTCAAAGAGGTTGATT
>CAYPPG010000012.1:0-131038 GCA_964412555.1 uncultured bacterium | reverse complement strand
ACATTGTAATGAGGCAACGACCGGGCTTCGGTAACAAAAAGTGTGAGTCAATGCGAGGGCAATGAATAGTTGTCGCTTGACACCCTCGTCTTTCCCTGCAAAAAAGGCTGCTTTCAGCATTCCTGCAAATACAACAGCAAGTATTTTATTGGATCAGACATTTTATACAAATGCATATCCAACGTTGATATTCAGCGGAGGAGAAAACAGCCAAATCACAATAACCTATGCCGAGAGTTTGCGTGGTGAAAATGGCGCCAAAAACAACAGGAATGGAATTGAAGAGAAAACCATTTCCGGAAGACAGGACATCATTGTTTCTGATGGAACAGACAACCAGAATTTCACTTCACTCAGCTACAGAACATATCGTTATGTCGAATTAAAAATCGAGACAAAAGAAACATCACTAATCATTGAAAATTTTTACGGCACCTTTACCGGCTATCCATTTACATTCAATGCAAGACTGAATACTGATGATGCGGAGATTGGAAAAATAATGGAAATTGGCTGGCGTACGGCACGATCTTGCGCAGTTGATACATATATGGATTGTCCCTACTACGAGAGACTGCAATATATTGGCGATGCCAGAATCCAGTTCTTTGTTTCATATTACAACAGCGGCGATGACCGGCTTATTAAAAATGGGTTGAACCTGATGGATTATTCAAGGCAACGTGACAGATATCTTGATTGGCTGGATGTATGGAGAAAAAATATTGAACTCGGGCTTACAACCTGGGGAGAAACCTCGGAGGTGGAAAGAACCCGGTCCGATTGTCATGCTTGGGGATCCAGTCCAAATATTGAGTTTTTCAGGATTGTACTTGGTATTGAAAGCGATGCATTTTACTTTGAAAAGGTTAAAATAGAACCTCACCTCGGTTCCATGAAACAAATTAGTGGGGAAATGCCTCATCCAAATGGAAAAATTTCCGTTCGTTATCGGCAGGAAGGCAGTCATTGGAATGTAGAGATCACTCTTCCTGACGAAACCACAGGGACTTTTTATTGGCAAGGAGAAAGTCACCCTTTACAGAGAGGCTTGAATACTTTTGAACTCTAATTCGTTCCTGGTGTGTTAGAAAACAAATTTTTTACAATATTATTGAGAATAGACATCTTCACATCATCAAGCAATTCCCCACATTCTTTCAAACGAATCCTGCTCTTTTCAAGAAACACAAATCGTATAAACTCCAAATAATCGAGACATGGGAAAACTTTTAGTTCAACAGGATCCTATCATGAAACGAAGAACACTACTGCAACTCGCCGGGCTTGGTTCTTTGACAACTTCTTCTGCAGGCTTGGCCATGAATTCCACAAAGAATGAAAAAATGAAAGCCCTCGATCTCAATACCTATTTACGTTCCCTCTGCAGCGTGAAAGAACCATCCGTCGACCGCATCATCATCGGCGATCCGGAAACCGAAATAACCAAAATCGGCACCTGTTGGATGCCGTATTGGAAAACCTGCAAAGAAGCCGTCCGTCAAGGCGTCAATACTCTCGTGGTTCATGAACCGACGTTTTATACCCATTGGGATTTGGATGAGAGCCATACTGATTTTTATCAGAAAAAGACTCCAGGGAGAGACACCTATATCAAAGCACGCGATGAAAAGAAAGCCTGGATCGAAGAAAACAACCTCGTGATCATTCGTAGCCACGATGTGATGGACAAAGTGGCGGAATTTGGAATCCCGTTTGCTTTCGGCAATTTGCTTGGATTTACAGAGGACGATATCGTTCGTTCAGTAAAATATTACAACGTCTACGGCATCGATCCACAACCGGCAATCGCTGTAGCGAAAACCATTGCCTCAAAACTCCAAGCCGTATCACAGCCCGGTGTTGCATTTTATGGAGATCCGAACTATGAAGTAAGAACCATCGGCCTTGGGACAGGTTGCATCTGTGATCCCATCCAATATATGGATATGGAACCGGACCTGTTTATCGCGATCGACGATGTCGTGCGAACCTGGACTCAAACCGTTTGGGCAGAAGATACGGGACGGCCGCTTGTGGTCGTAAATCACGGAACCAGCGAGGAACACGGCATGCGCATGCTTTCCGAGCATTTACAAAAAGAGTTCCCTGCCATTCCCGTCATTCATTTTTCCCAAGGGTGTGGATATCGCTGGATTACGTCATCTTGAATTGACAATCTTCCAGCAATCCAAATCAGAAAATACAATCTATGAATACCATATTTGGAGAAGGTGTATTGTAATAATGAAAATTTTTATAACCGGTGTCGCTTGCGTAGGAAAGTCATCGATAGGAAAACGTTTAGCCGAAAGAATGAAGGTGCAATTCTTTGATCTGGATCACGAAATCGAAAATTTTTACGGTCTCCCCTTAGGCCGAATCTATAATCAATATTTAACCGTTTATTCCTATCGCAAAGCCTGCTCAAAAGCGCTTGAAAAGATCATTGAAAACAATACTCATAGCGATTACATCATGGCCATATCGCCAGCCGGACTTCATGCACCGTATTACCGCATGATCCGAAAAACAGATGGCATAGTTCTTGTATTAAAAGATACCCCCGAAAACATTGTCAATCGAGTTTGTTTTTATGATGATGATTCAAATCCTGTTGAAATGAAACTGACAACTCATCTAAAAAAAGAGTATATTAAAGAAATAAAAAAAGATATGACTTATTTTAAACCTTTTCACAAAAAAGCGGACTACCATATTAATATTGAAGGATTGAATATCGATGAAAGTGCTCAAAAAATCGAAGAGACACTTGCATCAATACAGTAATAATTGTAAGTGAAATACAGACAAATGCATTCATTGGCACGAAAAAGAAAGGGAATCAATATGCAAAAAATCATTATATTCCTCATCATCTTAGGAATCGTTCCAACTAATCTAATGGCGGCTCCTCCTTCCGATCAATACAAACTTGTCTGGTCGGATGAATTCGATGGCTCGAAGCTCGATTTCGACAAATGGGATTACCGCGGACTCGGCCCCCGTCGCGATGCTATCAACGTGAAAGACACCGTTACGCTGGATGGCGAAGGAAAGCTGGTACTCACGACAAAAAAGGTTGGGGACGAATATCACACGGCCATGATTTCTACCGACGGTAAATACGAAACCACCTTCGGCTATTTCGAATGCCGGGTCAAATTCCAAGAGCAAATCGGCCATTGGTCCGCCTTCTGGCTGCAATCCCCCACCATCCAGAAAGTCAGCGATCCCAAAGTCAACGGAACCGAAATCGATATCTTCGAATATTTAGTCCGCTATGAAGACACCATCCACATCAACCTGCATTGGGACGGATATGGTGAGGATCACAAAACAACCGGTTACAAATATAAGAATCCGAAAATCGGCGAAGGATACCACACCATCGGTATCGATTGGACACCGGAAGAATATGTGTTCTATGTCGATAACAAAGAAGTCTGGCGCACAGACAAAGCCGTTTCTCACCGTGACCAGTACATTATTTTGAGCCTCGAAGTCGGCGAATGGGCTGGTAATATCGCGGAGGCATCACTGCCGGACAGCATTTATTTCGATTATGTTCGGGTGTATAAAAAAGAAACGTCCAGCGCTTCCACGCAATCCGGCACGAGTAGGAATTCTCAATAAGGAAACAATCGAACTAAATAGACACTTTTGGGATTATATTCGTATTATCGTTGCTGATATAGAAGAAATGTGGGATAGGAGATTTCCGGAATCGTCACGAAAATATCACCGGTGCTCCGTATACCGTTTGTCACTGCATATTGGATTCCATAATAGACAATCGAGGGAGATATTTGCTCGATATTCTGATCCGGTCCCCGGCTGATGATCATTGAACCGCTTTGGTTTCCCTCTTTGCATGGGAATATACCGTGGATTTCCTGTTTCATTGCGGAAACGAGATAAGAAAGTCCAAATACTTCATCGAGAAAGGGATCATGAAAAAAATCGGGGGAAAGATGATCCGGAATTAAATGTTGAAAATAACAGGGCGCTTCATGGACATTGCAAAAAAGAACGTTCCCGCTACCGTCCGAGGCAACGTTAGAATGGCGTTTATTTTCATTATAATGCGGGTTATCCAAGAGAAATTGTTGCAGGCTTTGGGATATCAATTTCCCCTTTTCCTGAATGGAAGCAATTTTTACACGGATAAAACAATCGTAGTACCGAGGCACAACAATAATCCCCAACACCGCAATTACCGACAGGCATACCATGAGTTCCAAAAGCGTAAAAGACTTTGTTTTGGAACGATTTTCATTCGCACGAAAATTGCCCAACACACCATCTCCAGATCATAAAAACTAAACTACTCTATCATCCGGAGATTTGGTTTGTCAATTCATGTAATGCCAAAAATCAGTTAATTGAATGATTTTGTTGTCGGTTTAAGAATTGGGTCCAGGGAACCGTGGGAGTAACGGACCACCATTGTTCTTTGACAGGTGGAGTGGTATCGATTTCGCATTGTTGGGAAGTGAGAATAGAGGATTCTCCTTTTTGAACGGATTTTTCGTAATGTGTTGTTTGCACCAAAACCGTTCCTTCGAAAACCTTTAGCAGCAGCTGATCCATATCGACAATCAAATCAAATTGAGTTCCGACAGGCTGTAATGTCCCTAGAGATGTTTGAAATTCCCATGCTGTTGGATTCTCATTATGACTACCATAAAAGAATCGTCCAGTTTCAACAAAAATAGATCGTGTATCCGTATACTGAATTTTGGTCTTTTGGTCGAGAATTATGGTTGTTTTTTCACCTAAATTGACGGCGATTTGATTGGTATCAGTAAACAATTCAACACCAGAGGACAATGTAGACGGATTTCGCTGGATTGCCTTTTTCTCTCCATTGACAACGATTTCACCATTTCCGGATAGAAATTGTATTGTTAGAGAGGCCGGACGTGAAATAAACATGGAAAGAATGAAAACGATCAATAGCATTCCTGCGATCCCGCCCGCCCATTGACTAATCCATAAAAAATCAATCCCACGTTTAGAAGAGTGTTGGATCGTTTGTATAATGCGGAATTCCAGATCGGTTTTGGAAATATCGCTCTCCAATGCTGGTTTAATTCTTCGTTTCAACAAATCGTCAAAGTCGAACTTCTGAGAGGTCATGGGTTTCTCTCCACTCCTGATAAAATGACTCCGGTAATAGATTTTTCAATCTTGTGCGTGCCCGGCGTAACCGGCTGCTGACCGCTTCTTCCCCAATGCAAAGAACCTGCGCGATTTCATTCATTTTTAACTCTTCAATGTAAAATAATTCCAACATTTCCCGGTCTTTTGACGGCAATTGAAGAAATATTTTGAGAAGTGATGTATCCATCTCCTTTTGCGTACTATTGTATAAAGGCGATTCTAAATCAGATTTCTTGTTTTCATGTCGCATGAACAGCGATTGTAATCGGCTTCGCCGTATCCGGTCGACAGCCCGATTATGTGCGATCCGAAACAAGAGTGCTTTCAGATTGGTGATCTCTCTTTGTTTTTGTACAAATTGTATCCAAAATTCCACAAAGGTATCGTGAACAATATCATCAACATCCCCAGGAGAATCGAGTTTACTTCTCAAATACCGTTTGAGATTGTCTTGATATTGTTTAATAGCCTGTCTGAATGCCACTTCGGAGCCATTTTTCAGCCCTGCAATAATCTCTTCATCCACGAATCTTTCCTGCCGTTCACAATAAATATCAATAATGATGCACAGGCAAAAAGTCAAAAAATTGTGGTGCGGACATCCTGTCTGCACAACATAAGGTGGCTACTAGGTTCATAACGTAGATCATACTTATTTGTCATCGCTTCAATAGTAAATCGTTCCAACTGAACAAATCGGTCTTTTAATAGCGTAAAAAGTCTGAAATCGCAGAGTCCGGATTCTCCGGTTTTGCCGCATCGGGATCATAAAAAAATACCCGATTGGCTTTCGGTGTTCCGTTGTTGCTGATGAAAATCACTTCGCCGCAACCGTTCCCATCCACATCGCCCAATATTGGCCTTCCAATGATCTGCCCGGAAACCGGATAGCCTCCCAACACAATAGGATCCAAATGATCGTTGAGAAAATGAATGATGTACCGGCTGCCGATTTTCTGTATAGCTAAATTCCCCGGATAAGGATACCACCTCAGGTTCGCAATCCCTAGATACGCTTCGGCAAGAGCAAGGGTCATAATTCGATCCCGCATTCTGGAAAAATCGATGCGATGCAAATCATCTTTATCGTCAAGAAATACAATTTCTGTCTCCGCATCATCATTGAGGTTCCCAACCGCTAAATCATGACAGTTGCGGGAACCGATTACCAATTCATTGACAATCTCTCCGGAATCAGCGTGGAACTCGACAATGGATTTTTGCGTTTCAGGTTCTGCATTCTCTGCACGCCGAGTGCCCAATACGACGGTTTCCCTCTCATCGTTGGTGTTCCCTACGCATAATCGTGATGGAATCAATTTCGGATTGATTTGTTTTGACCATAATTCAATCGGAGTTTCAAATCCTTCAGCAATCACAAACGCGTGAATCCATGAACTTCTTGATGGAACTGATATGCTGTCATCCCCTGGTTGTGTAGCAAGAAAGAACCGCGTTTCCTCAAAAAATTCATCCCGGACAATGGCGAAAGTGGATGGCGAAACGGCGCTTTCCAATTCAATATTCATCAAAAGGTTTCCAGATGATAGGTCATATATCCCGATAAATCCATTTTCAGTATCTCTTTGCATGCCATAAGTAATCAATTCCGTTTGTGTATCAAAGTTCACATCCATGAGGGTAAAAGCACGTTCATGGACGACCTCCGCATCCCCCTGTACGGTAATAATCGTATTTTCTTTCTCTACACCAAAGACACAATGGGTGGAAGAACCAGTGCTCGATAGGATAGTATAGAGAATATCGTTCACTTGATCCTGATCTGCATCGACCAAGGCGCTTAGATATACATGATCCTCGTGATTTAATGAGACAGGAATCTCTTTTACGCTCCTTTTCATGAAATCCACCAGCCAAATCGCTTTTTGATCTACCGTGGTGCCCAATAAATCCTGAAAACCGTCACCGGTTACATCGGCGCAGCGCAAGCCGATTAATTCGGTTGGCAGGGATATTTGTTGTAAGTCGAATAGTTTCAAAGTGTTTATTGATTGTGGAGTCAGTTGAAGAGAAGCGGTCGCGGCAACATCGGCGAAGGGATGAGACCAGTCCCCATCAGCCCAAACGCATTGGCAATGAAGTAGCATAAATACCAAGCATAAAAATAAAATGATCAATGATCATTCTCCAAATCATGCCAAAATAGGAGGGATTTGTAATCCTTATTATTAAAAACGTATACACCAACCGTTTCGGTCTAATTATATACCGTTTTTCGTAATTCTCTGTTCCCTTATTATACACCTTGAGTAAGGGTAATGTCTTGTAATATCATCGTCTGAATTATGATTGGCCAGGATAGTAGGATTTCCAGGATTGAAATAAGGATATTTATTTGAATGATCCGAAATAATGATCATTATTCACTGATCAGTCACTAAATTTTTAATTGACGCATCAATGAATAAATCCTGTTCATCCTTGAATCCTGAAAATCCGGATTCAGACAATTTTTCTATCAAATAGCAACTGTAATGTTTATGGGAGGTTATGATGCATTGTTTGGGCACATTGATCAAAAAGATTTCCATCGCGTCTTTCATTCTTTCGATTGTATTGTCTCAGAACACTTTTGCCCGTCCCTGGTCTTATGGATCAGGTACGACAACAAACACGCGCTTTTTCCCTACCTTGAAGCCTCTTCATGCTGGAACTTCACTTGTTGTCGATTCATTTTCTTTACCGGCTCGCCTGGAGGGCACTTTGTTGGCGGGGGATGTGCTGGGAAATGGAAAAACACAATTGGTATGCGCGGTGAATGATCCGCCTTCACTGCTCGTTCACGACCTCAGTACCGGCGAATCGTTCACGATGCTTTTGGAACCCAATCCATACACAGAATCGTTAGATACGGAAGTCGCCATATGCATACAACTTATGGACTATGACAGCATTCCCGGCATGGAAGTCTTTTGCCAAATTGCAGACGCTCAGAGTGATAACCGAGTTACGCCCCGGACACTCTATCAAGTTGTTTCTCCCCGGCAGGAAAAAGTATTGACGAGTTTTAATGGGATCTTCGGGGGGGATCAGACCAATGACCAGGAATGGAATGGTACTGAAAACGGTCAATATATGTTCCGCAGTGAAAGCGGGAAATGGAAAATGGTTGCTTATATGTCCGCCCCTCACGAATCCTACAAACCCCGCTCGGTGAATATCTACGATGTTGAAACCGGTGAATTGGAAACCCAGTTCCACATGGCGACCCCGCCGACAACCGGAGCCATGATCACACTGCCTGACATTGGTACTTATTTTTTTATTACACCATTAACACCCGATAATTGGATTAAAGTAAATGGCGAGACAATATATGATGAAGACGGCAAGGTCATCAACGTGAGTGAAACGGTGGACGGCATTTTGATGAAGGATCGGGAGGCATATGATTTTTGTTTGAAATATGATGATTCAGCTCCTAATTCCGATCCATTATCACTGGAATGGCACTATAAACGCGGCGAACTTGTGACCAGTTCTTCCATCATCAATGAAGATGCCTCCGGACATTTGGTCACTATTGCGATAAGCGGCGGGATACGGGTTTGGGATCCGGTAACTCCCGGCAAGATTTTTGTTCATGATCTGAAAACCAGTGAAAAACTCAACGAATTCACTTTTGAAGAAGGCTTATCCTATAACGGAATGATGGCTCCGGAAAAAAGCGATATTCTCTATGTCAAAGCACAAGAAATCCCGCGTTTGATGAAATACGATCTGAATCAAGGATTGGCCGCTTCCCTTGATATTTCCGATGATCTCACAGATCAGTTTCGTATGCTAGGGATAACCGACATGGATGGGGATGGGGAACACGATGTAATCATTTCCCGCTACACTCCTGACTATCCCGCCATCCTCATTTTCGATACGGATTTGAATGAAAAAGAGACAATCCCCGTTCCTCTCGGACGGATAGCCGTCTTCGCCGACAACGATGAAGACAGCTTTCCGGAACTGTACTTTTTAGATCAAGTTAGTAATCAAACGATCTACAGGATCGAATACCAGACAAATATTTCCGATTTTTCCCCTTTTGAGGCCTACCGCTAGTCTTTTCTTCTTTTTTTCCACTTTTTTTACGAAATTGTGACCGATTTTTCTTTCTCCTTCGACTTACCATATGGAAGAAATACCCAGAAGGGTTATTGCATGGAATCGTTTCATCGCGAAACGCAAATCCATGCACAATCTTTCATTCCATTGTGTCCAAGCCCAAAAGACAAGTCGTGTGTTTTGGGCTTATTTTTTTATGATATTTTGAAATATCCCACAAAAAAATACCACAGTTTGTGAAAATAAATGACCGATTTGACCTATTAATCCGATTATTCCTAAAAAGAGACAAGACTGATTTAGTAAAATAGATCATTTTGACACTCACTTTATTTGAATGTCATGAAATGTCTATTAATATTTTTTAAGTTGGAGGATGGAGTTATGAAAATTTCTCGTACTTTGGTATGCATTTTGGTCGCTTTTGTGTTGTGGCTCTCACCTAAGCATGTTACGGCTCAAGATATGGAGTGGAATCTAGTTTCAGAAACGGGCCCTTCAGCTCGCTCATATTCTGCGATTGCGTATGATAGCAATAGAGATACTATTGTTTTGTTTGGGGGTTCGGGTGGGATATATCAAGGAAAAAATGATACCTGGGAATGGAATGGTGAAAGTTGGGAAGAAATATTTACCGCCACTACAATGCCAATATTAGTATCCGCGAAAATGGTTTTTGATGAAGATCGAAACGTTATTGTCCTTTTTGGAGGAATGGGAGAAGTAAATGGCAGTGAAGTGAACGATACGTGGGAATATGATGGAATAGATTGGACAAAAATAGAGACACCTGATAAACCGCCAGTTCGAAATGGTGCTGGTATGATTTATGATACATACAGAAATCGTGTGGTTGTTTTTGGGGGATCAATATCAGGTGGCCCACATGTATGGGATATGTGGGAATATGATGGAGCAAATTGGTACCCAATGAATCCCATACCTCCTGAATTCACTTCAAGAAAATTTTTTGGTATGGCTTATGACAAGAAGAATGATGAATATGTTGTGTTTGGAGGAAGGGACGATACACAACTAGATCTAGATGAAACGTGGATTTGGAATGAAACGAATGGCTGGAGTCAAAAATATCCTGAAACGGCCCCACCAAGTCGAAGTCATATGAGCATGGTTTATGATGAACAACGAGAGAAGATCGTCATGTTTGGAGGAGGCATAGTTAATGATCCTCTTAATGATACATGGGAATGGGATGGAGAGAATTGGCAACAAATTGAAACAGAAATAGCCCCATCACCACGAGTTGCATATGCGATTGCATATAATTCAAATCATGGAAGTACAATTTTATTTGGGGGGAACCAAGGAACATTTACTACTCAACTAAATGATACCTGGATTTATGGTGTCAGTGATCCCGTGCTCTCACTGGAACCTTCTCACACAACCGTCCACCGGGGTCAAGAACTCGAACTAGCAGTCGAAATCAGCGATGCCAGCACCACCCTCGGTTACCGCATCGGAATCCAATACAATCCGGCATTAATCACCTATGTTACCGGCTCAGCCACAATCAATGGTACCTCATGTGAATTGTGGCATGGTCCCTTCGTCAATGATGCGTCTTCATCCGGCCAATTGATCTGTACGGCAGCGAGTAAAGGAGATCCACTAGGTGATGGAAAAGCTTCCTTGATAAAATTCCGGATGCTGGTTGATGATGCGATTGCTTTGGCGGACGAAACCATCATCGATATCACGTTCGACTCTTCCTTGACAAGTATCAATGAAGGCGATCTGTCCATCGATCTATTCAGCTGGCAGACATCGGTTTTCGGACCGAATCATCAACCTTCTTTCGATGGTGGTGCAAATCAATCGGTATTGGAAGACGCTGGACCGCAAGAAATCCCCAATTGGGCTACCAACATTTCCGCCGGTCCGCCCTATGAAGCCAGTCAGACGCTATGGTTTGATATCGAAACAAGTAATCCAACACTCTTTTTTGCCAGTCCTACAATCGACGTAACCGGCACCCTGCGGTTCACTACGGCCGCTGACGCCTATGGTATTTCTGATGTAACGGCCACTTTATTCGACAGTGGAGGCACAGCAAACGGCGGAATCAACGCTTCCACCCCGTTCAACTTCATTATTTCCGCCACACCGGTCAATGATGCGCCGTGGTTTATCAAAGGAGCGACAATCGCGTTCGTGAACGATCCCGTTGCTCCAAAGGAATACATCCATTGGGCCACGCAAATCAACGCGGGAACCTATGAAATTGCACAAACACTTCACTTCATGACAGACAACGATCAACCGGCCTTATTTTCCGTGCAGCCGGCAGTCGATATCCCGAGCGGTACATTATCCTTTACACCTGCCGCCGATGCGCACGGAGTCGTCAATGCCTCGGTTGCGCTCTATGACGACGGTGGTCAGGAATACGGCGGAATAGACCGCTCGGCAACAGAAGAATTCAAGATCATCTCTTTCCCCAAATACTTATGGGGGGATATGAATGACAACGGTACTGTCGGATCTGTGGATGCGTCGCTCATTCTCCAATACGATGTGTCCCGAATTACTTATTTCCCGGCGTTTCCTCCGAGTGAGTATCCGGAATACTATCAACAATATTATACCGAATATTTCCCGATGCCGGTTGAAGACGATCCGTTCTTCACTCCCTCAGGGGATGTGAATTGGGATCAAACAATCGCGACGGTGGACGCATCCCTCATCTTGCAGCAATATGCGCTGCTCATCGATTCTTTCCCGGCAGACACCAATGAAGACAATTGGGGGCCGGATTATACACCGGGCGGCAAGACAACGAAACGATCACGTGATAGAGGCTATGCCGTGGATCGGGAACTTACCGCTTCCGTTACATCTGCACCAGATGGGAAGAGTTGGATTGTGCGGTTCGCGGTCGACGACGCGAGCGAGTTGTGTGGAGTGAAATTGGGATTGCAGTTTGATCCATCGAAGGTGGCGGTTGTAGAGGAGGATGCCTGTTTGTTGGTGAAGGATGCCATGAGTTTGATGGCTACGAATGCATCCCAGGAAGGATCGTTTATTCTTGCAGGAGCATTGGGGGTGCCGATGGATGGGTCGCTGACCCATCCTACAGATGTCGTTTCCGTTCGCTTCAAGTGGATTGGTGAGGAAGAGCCGTCTGGAAGTGTATTGGTGCAAGTCGATGAACGATTGAGCCGGTTGAACGACGGGGCGATTCCTTTGTCAGCAAGCAGTGTAAAAACAATTGACTTGCTTTCTGAAACCAGTATTGCCGGGTGGATGATGTATTAGATTAACAAGATAAACACTGAATTATAGTCATCTTTTTTTTAACAATGTTTGGGAGCACAAACTCGTGCTCCCTCAATTTTTTAATCCTTAACCGATCCCTACCCCACATAGTCCAAGCCGCAATCCTCATTCTTGCCGATGAGCGGCAGAACCAATCGGAAGAGAATCGGGATTCCGGTCGCTTGGAGCAATGGCCGCAATAAGGAACATCATTATAATGAGAACGATGAAATGATTTGTGATCACAGTGATGCAATTTTTCACCTTCTGAGATAAAATGAGGAAAATATTCAAATTTCCACATCTTCTATTCTCGAACCGTTCCGTCGTAATAAACAATGAATGGAAGATCAACCCAGCATTTAGAGGGGAAATGATCATGGACGAAAAAGCCTTATTGAATCGCATCACCTTCAATCCAAATATTTTTGGCGGCAAGCCGATTATTCGCGGAAGGCGGTTGGCGGTTGAGCATGTTTTAGGGATGCTTGCCGCGGGGGATGAATATGAAACAATACTGGACGGATATCCTTGGCTCGAAAAAGAAGATATACAAGCATCGGTATGTTCCGATATAATCAACCGATACGCAAACGAATTGCAAGCGGGTGGAATGATTACCGTCGAATCCAATCGAATTCGTATCCGCACAGCAAGCCAAGAAAACAAGTAATCAGAATCAATTCTCTGATGAACCGTTTTATTCACTCAATATAACGGATAATCGTTGACAGGAGTATCGACTTCCATCCCCATCGCCCATCGGCAGGCACGGACAAAGAGAAGACGTCCTGTTTCATTGAGAGCCATGAAATTACGGTGAGGTCCTCCGGAGCCTTCTTCATTGGTCAGCCAGTGAACCAGACGGCTGTTTGAAGCGGTCCCGTCGGCAAGTTCAGCTCCTTGGTCAAGAACTGCCAGGCAGACAACCATGTCGGGATCGGGAGCGATCTCCGGATCGATTTCCGCCAGCACTTCCGTTCCGTCCGCTTTAAGGGACAACTGTCCAAGGCATACGCGGTTGTCATAGAGGCCGCCTCTCGGGATGATTTGTTTCGGTTGCGTATCTACCCAGCCTTCAAACACTCCTTCACCGGGAGCAGGATCACGGAAGACTTGTACCCAGCCGTCGGCGTCGGTTTCGATCCCCTGGGTAATGGGGTGGTCGTTGTTCACGATCCTGATGCGGCGGATCTCGGTTGTGCGCAAATCAGTATGGGAATCATCGCCCAAATACATTTTAATACTACCAGGGCGGTCGCTTCGTTCGGCGAGGCATACGTGTTCACCCATCATGATGGGAATTCCCTTTTCAAACAGTGGGCCGACATCCGGAACATCGCTCGATCCGCTGCTCCCGGAGAGAATGGCCAAATCGATATTGACTTCCTCGCCGGTCTCATTGTTCACATAGGTATCCCCGAATACATCGTAAAATAGATTATCGGGAACAACACGCGCGCTGATTCCATTGTTTTGCAGCAGAATCTGCATTGCGACGTCACCGGGGGCGGGACCTTGAGTATTATTGTCGAGGTTGGGGAAATATTCACCGACATTACGGGTGCTGATCGTGACATGTTTGACCATTTCCTCTTCATCCTGCGCCCAAACGGTTCCCGTGAGAACGATAGCGAAACCGATACCAAAAAGTATCCATGTGCGTACTTTCATTGTTCTTTCCTCCTGTAATGTTTTCATTTACGGTTTTAATGGTAAAGGAAAATAGGTGCTTTGAATAGGTATTCCCACCAAAAAGACACAGTAAATCGCGTTAAATATTTATATAGTATGGCTGTCTATACATATTTATAACAAACCGGTAAATGAAAAGACAAATTCAAAACCTGCCCCTGAGGTATATATCAATACGAAAATGTGGAAAGATGTTTCAAATCCAAAAGAGTTCTTCTATGATGAAGAGATTCGTACTATACGAAATTTGAATGGAAGTAGGAATCCATGGCCGATCATGCCTCCTATGTGGAAGTCGCCTTTCCCATTCCTGTCCGTCAGGAATATACCTATCTCATTCCGGAGCCGTTGTGTGGAAAAGTGTACCCCGGCTGCCGTTTGTATGCGACATTGGGGAAACGAAACACACTCGGCTTTGCAGCGCGGCTGCGAAATGAAGCGCCATCCGGAATCAAAAACATCAAACCGATTGACCGTTTGCTCGATGAAGAGCCACTGTTCGGACCGGAACTGCTGCGTTTTTTACAATGGGTATCCGATTATTATCTCGCCTCGTTAGGCGAGACATTTGCAGCGGCATACCCTTTTTCTCCTACGGTTCGTCCTCGCATGGTCAAAGTGGTCATTCTGGATGATCAAATCAGGGAATCCGGCCAAATACCGGATACGGTGAAGCGGGAAAACCAACGCCGAGTATTAGAATTTTTGATCAACAGAAAATCTTTGTTTTCTCCATCCGATATTGTGCGGGAAGTCGGTGTATCCACTTCCACGATAAAAACATTGGAGCAAAACGGGCTGGTGCGAATCGGGAATCGGGAATCGATACGTGAATCTCATTTTACAATGCTCACGCCTCAACAGTCTTTTACTTTAACGGATGAACAACAGGAAACGCTTGTTTCCATCGAAAAAGCTCTCCATTGTCAAAAACCGAGTCCGATTCTCCTGCAGGGGGTAACCGGAAGCGGGAAAACCGAAGTCTACCTGCAAGCCATCGAGCAAGTATTAAACATGGGGAAAAGCGCCCTGGTTTTAATTCCGGAAATCTCTTTGACTCCACAGACCATGGATCGTTTTCGATCACGCTTCGGTGAAACAGCCGGGATTCTCCATAGTTCGCTGGGACAAGGAGAACGGTATGATGAATGGCGCATGGCGCGACAGGGAAAACGCCGGATTATCATCGGTACGCGCTCCGCGATTTTCGCTCCGCTTGAAAATCTTGGCATGATCATTGTCGACGAAGAACATGAAGGAACTTATAAACAATCCGATCCAAGCCCACGCTATCATGGACGGGACCTGGCGGTAACGCGTGCTGCCATGGCGGGCATTGTTTGCCTTCTTGGTTCAGCCACGCCGGCAATTGAATCGTCTTACAATGTTCGAACCGGCAAATACAAAGAGATACGCCTCACCAAACGGGTATCCCGCCATGGTCTCCCCAATGTGGAGCTCATTGACATGCGCGGACGCAGTGAAGAGGAAGAAATTCTCTCCAAAGAACTGCAAGAAGCGTTGTGGGTGCGATATGAAAACCGCCAACAATCCATTCTTTTCCTCAATCGCCGCGGCTTTGCGACGACGTTGACATGCAAACATTGCGGTCAAGTTATTACCTGCGATCATTGCAGTGTGGCTCTCGTCTATCACCGGTCCCGCAATATGCTGTTATGCCATCACTGTGATTTTCGCCGCGACCTCCCGGAATATTGTCCATCCTGCAGCGACAAATTCATTCGCCAAAGAGGATTTGGAACCGAGCGGGTTGTGCATGAATTGGAAACAATCATTCCGGACGTACGTGTCATCCGTTTGGATAAAGATACAACCCGGCGGAAAGGAGACCATGACCGCCTCCTCACTCCATTTCGGTATGGAGAAGCGGATGTTCTTGTCGGTACCCAAATGATCGCAAAAGGACTCGATTTCCCCAATGTGACATTGGTGGGCGTGATCAATGCCGATTATGCACTTTCGTTACCGGATTTTCGCGCGGCGGAACGGACTTTTACGTTATTGACGCAGGTGGCCGGCCGAGCGGGCCGAGGGGAAAATGCAGGAGATGTATACTTGCAAAGTTACTGCCCCGATCATTACAGCATTCAGCTTGCCATTCAACAGAATTACGATGATTTTTTCAACCGGGAAATCCGGTATCGCCAATTGATCGCTTTTCCACCTTTTTCACGCTTGGTATTGTGGCGGGTGGAAGGTGCCAAAGAAGACCTTGCCCGTGGCAGTGCATGGGATTTATACAATATCCTCTCCGAGGGCTTAAAAAACGAAAAAGGCGTGACCATTCTCCCGCCGGTCGAAGCGCCACTTTACCGCCTTCGCGACCATTACCGATGGCAGGTAGCTTTAAAAAGCCGTGATTACCGGGCTTACCGGCCACTTTTGGCGAGTGAGGAATTGAAGAAGTTTCTCTTGCAGCGGCAAAAAGGATTACGGATTGTGCAGGACGTGGATCCTTGGGATATGTTGTAAGTAATGAAGTTAGAGATATTTACATGGTATCCAGTAGATCACTCAGTTTCTGAAGAGGGACATCTGTTTGTAAGAGTTGTTTCACCTCTCTCAATTTAACCAAGGAGTTGATACTGCGAATTTTTGGTTGTAAAAAAAGGCCTTCTTTCCCATATTTCAATTCCAAGATCAATAGGACTAGTTCAATACCTTCCTGCAGAATTTCTTCACGACCTTCTTCACGGCCTTCTTCTTTCAGTTGTTCAAACAAAGTAGGCATCAGTTTTTCTCCTCCACGGGGCAAGGCTTTCATTACCCCTTCCTTTACCTGTTCTTTGGTGATCTTGTCAGTTGTTTCCCTTTTCCCTTCACGTTCTCCCAAATTCGCATCATATATTGTAACAAGTCATAATCGACTTGTGGTTCATGATAACTTTGTATGTTCCAAAAGCAACTATAGATACATGTCATCCCCATTTTTGAGTTGAGCTTTGAGTAATATCTTTTTAGCTCCGCTGAGACGAACTTATCACCGGCATTTTCTAAAAAGCCGGGAAGTAAACAATCTGCAAGAAGAGAAATATTCCGTTAAAAAATATCTTCTACGGTTTCTAAGTGGGAAAAGGTTTTAGTGAAAAAACGATCATGGGGTTGGATGATGTTTTCGTTATCCATGACTCTCCCCTCCTGAAATGATTTCACTTGCACAAAAAAATGACACAACATTTAACTTTATCAATATATCCAATTGACGCAACAATAGCACAGATATATTGTGAAAACGAGGAAGACCTCGCTTTCGCGATAGGATCTTTCTTGCATTTCAATGAATAGGAATGGGGATCATTTATCATGTTCTTATCGAAAGCAAAACAACAAAAAATCCATGATGCCTCCTTGACATTGCTGGAGAAAACCGGTCTTCAGGTTGAACATGAAGAAGCAGAAGAACTGCTACTCGGTGCTGGTGCGAAAAAAAGCGATGGAAGGCTCCTATTACCAAGAGACATGGTCGAAGACGCTCTGGCGAAAGTCAATCCGAAGATCCAGATGTTCAATCGGGAAGGCTATCGGGCGATGAACTTGATGATGGGGAGTACGTATTTCGGGCCGGGTTCCGATGCCCTCTTCAATGTCGACCAATACGCGGGATATGTTCGCCCTTCGATGCTTGCCGATGTTCGCACCAATGTTCTGATTGCCGATGCACTACCGGAATTTCAGTTCATCATGTCGATGGCTCTTCCCACGGAAGTCGAGCCGACAAAATTATATCCGGCTGTATTCGCTGAAATGGTACAACACACGACGAAACCATTGGTTGTGACTGCTACTTCCCTCGATGACATTCGGCATATTCACCAGCTCGCGTGCATCGTTGCTGGAGGGGAAGAGATTCTCAAGCGAAAACCATTTTTTATCGCATACCTGGAACCGAATTTTCCACTAGCAATGGACCAATCTTCGATTGAAAGACTCTTGTATTGTGCAGAATGGGAAATCCCGTTTGCCTATGCGGCGGGTGCGAATTGCGGCGTGGCGGCTCCCGTCACCTTGGCAGGAGCGGTGGCGCAAGGTTCCGCCGAGTCACTAGCCGGATTGGTGCTTGCCTTATGCAAAAACGAGAATGTGCGGTTTATTTATGGAGCGAATTCTTCCTCAGCGGATATGGTAAGCGGCAAGGTTCTATACGGAGCACCGGAATGGTTCAAAACCGTCGGCATGTATGCAGACATGGGTGATTTTTACAATTTACCGACATGGGGAACGGCCGGTGGAAGCGATGCGCTTGGCCTTGATAGTCAGGCCGGTATGGAAGCATATGAAGGAATCATTTTGGCCGTCCAATCAGGGGCTACCCTTGTCCATGATGTTGGTTATCTCGCATATGGAACTTTGTATGATTCAAGAATGCTGAAATTAACAAACGACATGATCGTTAGAGCCAGGCATCTTACATCGGAAGTGGATGTCGATTCCCACCATCTGGCGCTCGATGCCATTGACGATGTCGCCCGCCAACGGGATGGATATCGTACTTTTTATGAACATCCCCATACAGTAGAATATTTCAGGCAATCGTTGTGGATTCCTCCTTCCTATGTCAGTCGAAGACTCATCGATGCCGGGCAGATTCAACGCGACCTAAAAGATGGGCTTACGGAGGCGGTTGAAAAAATTTTGAATAATCATAAGCCGCAAGAATTGGATGAAAACAAAGTGACAGCAATTGGAGAATATTTGCACGCGATTTAGAGTAATCCGCGATCGACTTCGTTTGAATCCGAATGATTATTCGTATGATCAATCCTCTTCACCTGACTTCATAAACCACTACCACATCCGGCATTTCCGGAACTGCGTCATAGATTTTGTGAAGCAAGGAACCTTTTGAAAGTTGTATCCAGGTTTCCAGCCGATCTCCTAAAGGCCAACCGAGAGGACCATATCCTTTTTGCAGACGGGATAATTCCGAACGATTGTAAAGAATATGGGTTACCGACGGCGGTAATCCTTGTTCCAGCGGGTGATGATTGAAGACTGTCGGAGCGATTACATTGAAATCGGCGCCATATGTTTGGGCTTCTCCGATAAACAGCACATCCTGCACATATCCTTTTTTTTCTTGCTGAAGGTGATTGAGTTCCGCGATGGCTCGATAGTGAGGAAGATGTCTTTGAAAATACTCGTCTTCGAAGGAGGGAAGAAAAAGATAGTTAATTGTTTTCTCCGATAAAATCAGACTCCCGGCTGTCCACAATTGCATGATTATGATTCCGTATAAGACAATCTTGGAGATTGATTTGATTTGCCGATATTGCATGAACTCAAATCCGACTGCAGCGAGAAAAGCCATAAGAGGAAGTAAAGTCGCGAGAAAACGGTCATTACGTTGAGTAAGGAAAAACCAAATGAGATAAGAAGTGAACATGAATGTACCTATTCTTAGAATAGGATGGTCTTTTTTGATGTGCATGAAAACGGGGATACAGAAGAGCCAGAGGGGAGTGAATCCCATGGTTAATGAAGTCGAAAAAGATTTCTCGATCGGCAGCCAAAAGAATGTAAGGATTTGCTCGAGACTTGTTGCCGGTTTGGGAGAGTGGGCTTCCCGAAACAGCGCATGAAAAAAGTCAGGATTTCCACCAAATACAGATGATAAGAGAGGATAAATCGGATTGTGATAGAGTATGATATTTCGAATCAACCAAGGAAGAAAAAGAAGTCCACCACAGAAAATCACAAAAAACATGGGTTTGATCAGATCGCTTCGCCGGTTGAGTATGATATCCAAGATGACAAGTGCGATAAATGGGATGAAGAGAGAAAGAATAGCGATATATTTCGTACCCAGACCGAACCCGAGTACGATAGTCATGAGAAACCAATCCAACCGGTTCTTTTCTTTCCTGTATCGCTCATAACTGTAAAAGAGAAGAGCGGCGCAACACGCAAGCGCTATATCAATATTGGCTTGGACGACTAAACGGAGTACAAGTCCAGTGGATAGGAATACCAGTACAGCAAGCCATGATTGTTTCGAAAATCCCCATTCGTTCATCAGGCAGTAAATTGCAAGGCACGTCAATCCGGCAAAAAGGAAATTGACAACGGTGCATCCCGCTGTGCTTTCTACGGAAAGGGGCCATAAATATAACATCTCCACGTTCATGGGGAACGCAGCGTAAATATTATAGGGAAATTGAATCCAGGCGCCCGTTTGTAAATATTGCTCTGGAACCGCTAAATGATATTCGTGAGCGTCATATCCCGTAGGGGGTGTTAAGGCTGCCAATGTTGCCCATATGAAACTGACACTCAAGAGAATGAACAAGAGATAAGAATTTCCAGAACTCTCGCTTTTATCAAATAATTTTTGATTTTCTATCGGAATCAGCGATTTCCAATAGGAGCGGAAAAGAATTATATTGACACCGGATATGCACAAAAATGTCAGAGAATATCCAATGGATAATGTTAAGGCTAAAAATGCAAAACCGGCTGCTAAAACGAGAGAAAGGAAAGAACCATATAACCATTTTTCTTCTGAGTGTAACTGTTGTCCCTTGGATATTTTTGTTAACATCCAATAAGCTGGAGGGAGAAAGGTAATGATGGGTAGAATGCCGGCAAGCAATGTCCGAAGATGGAGCGCTGGCTCGATCAAATAATTACTATTCCATAAAAGCCACACGAATGCGATAGCAAGCGGAATCGAAACAAGTAGGTTCATCGTTCTACCAAATGGAATAAAGAAAAGACTGAGTCATCCATATCGATTGAGCAATCTGTATTGACTATTCAAACCGGCGCAATCGCCAGAGTGTTTATTGTTTGGAATCGAGATACCCTTGCAAAATCCATGCGGCGGCGGTTTGGTCGATCACCTTTTTCCGTTTCTTTCGACGGACGTTTCCTTCCAGCAATGCCCTTTCCGCGGCATGAGTCGAATAGCGCTCATCCCAAAGACGAACCGGCAGTGGAATCGACTCGCGCAATACTTTTACCAACGCTTTGGCTTCTTTTGCCATTTCACCGGATGATCCGTCGAGTCTTTTGGGATTTCCAACGATGATTTCTATTACATTTTCCTGCTGGATGATTTCACGCAAGGTTCCAACTATAGAAACATTGTCGGTATTTTCGATATACGAATGAGGTTGGGCGGTGATTCTTAGACTGTCGGACAGCGCCAATCCGATTCGTTTTTTCCCTACATCGATTGCTAAGATTCTGCCGGTTTCATTCATCGGGTAATAGAAAAAGTGAGTAATTTAAATTATTCTGAAATGAAAATGTATACCTCAATTGCCGATCTTCGCGTTCGACAATCACTTCTTTGTGGAGCTCTTTTCTCCAAGAATCGAGGTTTTTTCGCTTCGCTCCAATTACGATAGAGTAATCCTTTGGATTGACAATGACTCTGTTGGTATTTGCATTCCGTAACTGATGAAGAATATTTTCTCCTGCAAGCAGGGATTCTACTTCATGCCGCAGTGCCGGATGCCAGGGACCGGCAACGATTTTATTGGCTCCATCTCCGGTGGAATCGGATAATGCCAAGCCGATTCGCGCCACCGGAATTCTTTCCCGATAAAAACGAGCGTACGCAAAACAGCATTGTTTTATAGCATCTTCCAGATTCATAGGAACATACGCTCCGCGCCGGTACAGACGTTCAAGCGGAGTTCCTTTAAGAACAAGAGTAGGAGCGATTCGTACAAACGCCGGTTGGACATGAATGATCTCCTCGACCGTCCTTCTCCAGGATTCTTCGTTTTGACCCGGTAATCCACACATGAGGTGTACGCCTAAAGAGAATCCCGCTTGTATTACCTGCAAACAAGCGTTGCGGGAAACAGAAGCATTATGGCCACGGCCGCTTCGTAGAAGAACTTCATCATCCAGAGATTCGACTCCCAATTCAATCGTCCGTACTCTTTTTTCACGCAAAAAACTCAAAATATCGGAATCGATACAATCGGGACGAGTTGAAATTCGATATCCAAGAATGTTGTTACATGCTTGAAGTGAAGAAAGATCTTTGAAACAATCCTGCATTTCTTCTTGAGACAAGCCACTGAATGTTCCTCCATAGAATGCAATCTCCCATTGTTCAGCCGGCCGATTGGTGATATGCGATTGAATACGGCTCAGCCAATCTTGTCTGTCATTTGTCGTGCCCACAACCAAGGGTTGATTGCAATAAACGCAAACATGGGAACATCCTTGGTGAGGCAAATAAAGAGGGAGCACTTTCATTCTTTCTGAAAACCTTCCCAATTTGTATAGAGATTTTCAAGAGCATTAGCCGCGGACGCTTTCTCCGCGCGTTTTTTGCTTTTGCCGGTTCCTATACCGATTCGTTGATCACGGATGAACACTTCTACTACAAATTCCTTATCATGATCCGGACCTCGGGCGGAAATCAATTTATAGGTCGGCAGAATACCATGTTCCTTTTGCACAAGTTCCTGTAATTTGGACTTATAGTCTATAATACTTTCCCCGCGTACCGCCTTGTCGATCTCTTCTTCCAATTCGTCCAATACAAACTGCTTCGAAGCTTCAATTCCACCCGAAAGATGAATAGCCCCTACGATACTTTCAAAAAGGTTGCCAAGAATGGAAAACCGAGTGCGCCCCCCGGTCTGTTCTTCCCCTTTACCCAGCAAGAGATAATCGCCCAAACCCAAAGCGATGGTACGTTGGGCCAGAATCCGTTTGCTGACGACAATCGATTTAATTTTGGATAAACGGCCTTCCCGCAAATCGGGATAGTTTTGATAAAGCGCTTCAGTTACTGTATATCCGACAATCGAATCACCCAAGAATTCTAATCGTTCATTCCCGAAATTGGCGTAGTCATTCTGTTCATTGGCATAGGAACTATGGCACAATGACAAATTTAAAAGGTTTAAATCCATTGCCGGAAATCCGAGTCTTTCGGCGAGTTCCCGAATCGCTTCGAGTCTTTTCTCATCTTGAAGAAGTTGGTTCTTTTCCATGCTCCATGTATAGTCCAATTCCAATTGATTTTCGATCATAAAAAAACATGGAATTTGAAAGATAGGAGCGACTTCCAATCGTGAAACGATTACGATCCCTCGACAGGAAGTGGCTACTACTTTTCGATCCACAACGGTTCATGACTGACTTTTATTTTGACATCAGATTATTGTTTCCTGCAATAAGGCTGCTACGGCTTCATCCCGATCCGTATGAATTGAAATAAGGGTACTGATTTTTGAATCCGTCAAAATTTCATAAATTTTTGATTCCTCCTGGGCTAGAATTTTGATGATTCGTTTTTTTTGAATAGATTCTTCCAACATAAGATATAGCATGTTGAGACTCGTATTCGCAATGAAACTGATGGACGTGAAGTCGAGTAAGATCAGTTTTTTCTCGGCTGGAATCGCCCGAAGAACCGGTTGCAAACGACCAACCGTTTCGACAACCAATCGGCCGCTCACTTTGATTGTTGAGATAAGCCCTGCCTCCATGGTTTCAATTTTCAGAGTTTTGTAGCTGATTCGACCAGCGCGAACCATATCGGCAATTTCCCGTTCATCCCGTGTGAAGATACGGACATTGAATTTTCCGCGTCCTTCGGTTCTATTGATCTGTGCCTCGACGGTTTCCGGATTTTCTTGAATAATCTTTTCGGTAATGACACCGCCATCCCATTCTTCGGAAACCGGCATCATCAACAATAGCATCCCTTTTTTGACTTCATAAGAAGTTCGCATATCCGCTTGCAAGCCACTGTCCAAGACCATGGAAGCATAAAAAATCTCTTCCGATTCTTTGTCTAAGCAAACATATAATTTTTTGACCAGATCACTCATTGCACGTTAAAGTATCCTCTGTATCGTAAACGGAATGCCGCAAATCCGTCATAGACCTCTATATCATAATTCACCTTTCAAGTTCCGTATACCCCAAATTGGAACCACGAAAAAAAAGTAAGGCCGTTTTATTATCCTGAGATCATTCGAATGAATCAAGAGAGATGGTTCCTGCGTAAAAGAGTCAAGCAGATGATTTTTATGGCGTTGTGATTCCAAAAATCATTCGCTTTAAGGATTTTTTGCATGAAAAAGGCTTGCATTTTCACGATTTTTATATACATATATTAAGATGAAGGGGAAGCTCTGGGGCATCGATAACTTTTTTTCAAAATAGTTGTTGATTTATTCGGACAAATATGGTATGAGTTATGTGGTGTGGTATCAGTCGCTTTGCATGAGAGGGGTACTATGCAGGTATACGCTGAACCGAAGACGGAAAAAAATCGCAAAAGAAGACGAGTGACGGCAGATGAACTTCGGATGCGGGAACGAATAAAAAATTATTTGATGAGAGAATGGGATATTGAAGAATATGTAGCCAAGATATTTGCCAAAAAACATGCTCGCATGCTCTTTGACGAAGTAATCAAGGCTGTTGAACATTTGGCCACCTATTTTAAAAATCTCCATTTATCTCATTACGGGTATTCAATTGATCGGGCAGTCTTAAAAGGAGCGCTTGATCATACTTTACAACGATTCGCTCGAAGTAAAAAACCTTTATCGGAAAAACAACTGGGCTATTTCCTTCAGCTGTCAAAAGATGAAGAAGCAAGTAAAATTACTTCAGCGTTTGATCCCGGGACAGAAGAGGAACGTGCCAAAGTCTTATCTCCACTCAAACAAGTTCTTTTTTATGAAGAGGATGAAGCCATGCGTCAACGCCTCTTGTTCATTTATCGCCTCTTTGTGAAAGAGGGAATGCGTTTGACGAAAAAGCAAGTAATTCAAGCCTGCAGTTTGGACGAAGATCTTTTTCCCCGCCGGCGTGTTGTCGAAGATACACTCGAAACTTTGCGGGGAGCGTATGAGGCGTTGGGATTCGTAGAAGGTGAATTATTCGTAACCCCGGAATATTTATCGATCAATTGATTTAATAAAATTTATGCATTTTCGTAGGGGCGGTTCGCGAACCGCCCCTACGAAAATATACCGCCTCTACGAAAAAATTGATCGATCAATGGCTAGGGAGGATATATTATTATAAACTCTCAGCCATTTTCCTCATGCATTTTCTGTAGAAGAAAATGATCCATAATGACCAAAGCGGTCATGGCTTCGACAATGGGTACAGCCCGGGGAAGCACACAGGGATCATGGCGTCCTTTCGGTTTCAAAGTAGTGCTCTTGCCATCGGGGGTTACGGTTTTTTGTGGGCGTAAAATCGTAGCCGTGGGTTTGAATGCGATTCGAAAGACAATATCCTCCCCATTGCTGATTCCTCCCTGAACTCCGCCGGAACGATTGGTTTTCGTACGGATTCTCCCTTTGGAAGAGAAAAAAGGATCATTATGTTCCGATCCTTTGAGGGTAATACTTGAAAAACCGGAACCGATTTCAAATGCTTTCGTGGCCGGTAAGGACAGCATCGCCTTGGCTAAATCGGCTTCGAGACGATCGAAAACAGGTTCTCCGAGTCCAGGGGGAACGTTGCGAGCGATACATTCGATCATTCCCCCGACGGAATCTCCCTCTTTTCGGATTGTATCGATCAAATCGATCATTTGTTCGGCAACGCTCTGATCCGGGCAGCGTACGATATTTTTTTCAACATGCGCCGCTCGGACTTTTTTCGGATCGATCTCAGCCTTGATTGTGTAAATTTGCTTTACATATGCGAGAATCTCTATATTGCATCGTTGTTGAAGATATTTCCGGGCAATACTTCCTGCTGCAACACGGCCAATGGTTTCCCGTGCGCTGGAACGACCGCCCCCCCGGAAATCACGAAATCCATATTTTGCGTCATATGTATAGTCGGCATGAGAAGGACGGTAGGCATTTTGTATTTCGGAATAATCTTTGGAGCGTGCATCTTTGTTCCAGACCATCATGGAAATCGGAGTACCAAGCGTTTTCCCTTCAAAAACGCCGGATAGAATCTGCACCGTATCCGTTTCCCGGCGCTGGGTGGTAATTTTACTTTGACCCGGCCGGCGGCGGTCTAATTCCCGCTGAATCTCCTCAACGGAAATTCCAATTCCAGGAGGACAGCCATCTATGACCACACCAACGGCTCCTCCGTGGGATTCGCCCCAAGTGGTTATCCGAAAGACACGACCCAAAATATTGCCCATTACATTGCTCCAGCGAATGGAATTGAAAACGAATCATGAAAGCACAATGAGGATCAAGACGGAATGGATCACGTCTCTCCTCAATCATTGAGTATGATGGCAGCCAAGCGTTTCGCGATCAAAGTTTGCCCCATCTCATTGGGAAGCAAATCGCTATTTGGAATTACTAGATGTTCGAACGGGACTTTTCCATAGGTGTATAATAGAGAAGTCCAATGGGTGCCTTTTGGAAAGGGGGTGGGATCGACTCGATGAAAGAGCAAGCTGTTTTTGGCTTTGTTCTCGAATCCGACTGCCGTTTCCGGCCACTGTCCCGGCTCACCGCTATTGGTGAAGGAATAGATCATGGGAGCAGCTTGATCCAATGTGATTTCAAGCGACCATACACGATCCCCTCTCCGTTCATCCCCATGAGTTCCGTCATCGTAGAGTTTGACTTGATTCGGACGATTATTGCCCAACTGCTTTGGATTTCCGACAATATACATATTCTTGTATACAGAAATCGATGCAGGGACATACAACCGAAAAAGGAAATGATACTTTTGCGAATCTTCATCTCGAATCGTCCCCTGGGATTCCAATTCCAATTTCATTGCATTTTTGCGTTCTTCGATCCCTCCCAATTGATCCACTACAGTTCGAATGTCGATGAGAGGTAGACCGAGTTCTTGAGAAATCGAGCGTAAAGTGAAGGCAACATAAAAATTGAGTAGATTTGTATGCAGAAGAATTACTTTTCGCCCCTGCGAGGTATGATGCTGGACAATCGCTCGAATATTGTTTTTGAATTCGTCGACATCGACTCGTTTGAACCACTCATCGTTTGAAACTCGGTCTTGCATATATTTTCGCAGTGCCAGGACTCCGTCCCTCCGTTGCTTTGCGATCAACCAATGACCGATTGTGCTGTAGTCATGCCATAATTTCGGGAAACCGGTAATTTTTTCCGTTAATCGGTACTGCTCCAATACAGAATACAATTGTGAATCCGGAATACGGGTTTCGAATGAATCGTACAATCCAAAGGATAGTATCAATATATCCGGTTTGAAATTATGCACGATTTGTTCATATTGTTTGATCCCTTGAAAGGAGGTATAGCCGGGAGCGGAGAAATTCAACACTTCATATCGCCCCTCTTTTTCTTGTTTCAAAATATTTTGTAACAAGGCCGGAAACGCTTTCTTTTGGGGCAACATCCAACCAAAAGCGGCCGAATCCCCCATGATGGCAATGCGAATCATCTCCGGATTTTTGGCGAGAGAGATTTCCTCCATTCGCATCCCGAACGAATTGGTTTGAATTCGGATCGTTTGTGGATTCGTCCCTGTTTGCATTGTCAGATCCATATTGGACCGGAGTGAACCATAGGAGTAAGGTTCATAAACTTGTGTATATTCTTCTCGAAGAAAGGAAAGGCCTTCCGCTTTTTGGACGGGCAGCAGAAAACGATATCCGGCATCGAGAACAATGAATAAAACAAGAAAGCAAGTGATGATTTTGGGAATTCTTGATTTGCGTTTTCTCATGACTTGATTCGGAGTCGAATACCTCATAAAGCGTAACAACCTTGTAAAAAAATGTTAAGAACGACAGACTTAAAGTTCATATCCAATTTCCTTCCTTTGAGAGTTTGGATTCACTCTCACAAGGCATGAAATAGAACACTTCCAATTTACAGAAGACTTTTGATGGGATCGTCTTTATATAAGAATTTTACACAAGAAATCAAAAATCATAATCTTCTTCTTGTTTACGTGGGACTCTTCCGTATAGGTTATCTCTGACTTGTGTTTTCCCATCGGAGACAATGACCATTTTCCCCGGTTGAGGAATATAAAACCAATTGTGATGGATCAATGTTTCCTCTTCCGGAACACCTCGAATTACGATTGCCCGAACGTGAGTTGCCACGAATGTGTTATTGTAGATTTTCATCCACGTTCCGGCAATATTCGTTCCGTCCTTGCGGTCACGGCCGCCGTGCATGTCAAAGAGATGGCTGTTTGCGTGCTCCAGAACGACATTATGCCGGGCTTCATAACCACTTGGAGAACGCCCGGTTCCCGCGATGGAATGGCGATTGCTGTCGAAGAGATTATACTCGATCAAGGAAAAAGCCAGATTGTGCGAGACACCATATCCCAAACCGTGGCGTTGATTATGGTGTATGAAATTATGATGAATATGATGACCGCCCCCTTTCCGTAAATAAACGGCGGCATGACTCCATCCATACAGTTCACAATTATCCACTTCGAGGGAAGAATGATCGGTTACGATTCCGTCCGATGTGGGGAACTTGTAGTAGTATTCGTGACCGCCTCCTCCTTCCCCGAAGGAGCGGCGATGAAGTTCCATCCGAAGTTTGGGATCGGGACCGCGAAGACGCAAACCGGTAATGCGAACATTTTCTCCCATCACTTGAATCAATGGTCTTGTTTTGAATTCGTCACTGTAGATCAAGGCTCCTGCTGAGCCGTTGTGTCCTCGATCACTGGCAAGCGTCACTCCTGCGGGTATCTCTAAAACAAAATCTTCGGCACGGACACGGACGGACATATCGATTTCCGTTTCTCCGGTTATGAATACCGTTTCTCCTGCTTTGGCCTTTTTCAGTGCATCGATCAATTCTTGAGCGTTAGATACTGTGTGATCTCCGGTTGCGATAATTCGTTTATAGTTCTCTCGCCCGCCAATCGGTCCGACATCGTCTGGTTTGGCTCCATATACTTGATTATCAATTTCTGTCCAGGTTTGAGATAAATCAGCCGGGCGAGTTTGCGGGATGTAAGATTCATCTTCGGCATTGGCTATTTGATGCATAAATAACGGTACGCAAACAATGGCAATAATACCCCATAAAACAATCGTCTTTAGATTCTTTTGATAGAATTGGTTGATATTCATATTGATCTCTCCTCTCTCATTTTTGGTAATTCTCATGAATGAGTTCTCATCATTATTCTTTCCCTTTTGCGAATTTATCATAGAGCAACGGCATCAATGTTTGAAAATGTTCGGGGAAATATCCGAAGTACACAGCAGTAATGAGATTTGCATCATTTCTTTTCTCTGCTTCACTATGTAAACAGGTATATCGATTTGTTTCTTGGATTATCATGGATATTCTTGTGAAACTACCCGTTATCCATTGTTTCCGCAATTTAAAGAAAAAGGAAGATGAAAGCATGAAAAAAATCTTGATCACATTTTTGTTCTTTGTTTTATGTGACGATTCCATTTGCCATGCGCAATCCTCACCCGAGGAATTGCTCAAAAGCAGAATGAGAACACCGTTACTTCGCACTGAGGATACCATGACCGGTGAAGGCTTGTGCTGGCACGCGGCCTATAGAATGGGACGGTTTATGGACGAATATCGGAAAACTCATGATGAAGGGTATCTCGATGCAGCGATCCGGTACTATGACGCGTTGATTGAGAAGATGCATGTTTCTCCGGATGGCTACAAGGGTTGGGTCGGACCTTATATTTACGATGAAGACTATATCGGCGACGTTCATATCGGGGATGCAATTCTTATCAATCATATGTTGGACTTCAGCGAAACGGTATTGAGAAGCGAAAAAGAAATAATTGTTCAAAAATATGAAGAGAAAGTGAAGGAATATCTGGAATTAGCCAAAAAGCATTTGATTGAAAAATGGGACCGGCGTGGAACATGGTTCGAAGACGGGCGGTATGGCGCGTACCGCTCCTGGGATCACTATATGACACCCAGCCGGTTGAACGAGTGGCGTATTCTCCCGGTTACAAAATCAAATTTATCTCTTCCGTTCAACAAACAAAATTCGATGGGGATCGCTTGCCTGCGCATCTATCGGATCACGGGAGAAGAGTTTTATCGTGAGAAGGCACTTAAGATTTTCAATTTCATGAAGAGCCGCATGTGTCTCTATCAGGATCATTATGTTTGGAATTACTGGGAACCATTCGGTCCTTGGGATATTGAATCGTCTTCACCCAACAAACTCCGCCATTGGGTGAATGTGCATCCGTACCGGAATTATCAAGCCGGGGAGATTTATGAAATTGTAGAAGCATACCATTCCGGAATCACGTTTACGAAAGAAGATATCCAGCGGATCATCAATACGAATTTGAAGGTCATGTGGAATGGGGATAAAGAGAATCCGCAGTGGCACAATTCCAATTATGCCGTGCAAATGGCGGCATTGGGAAGAATCCCTATTACGGAACCGCCCGGCGGTGAATTCCCCGAACTCGCCGGCACGTTATGGAGAGGTCTCATGGATTTTGATTCGACGATACGTGAACTTGCCCACCGGAAAATCGATACTCCACCATCTTTTATTAGAAAATATCCTGATTTACCGGTAACCGAATTTCATCGTCCCTTTCACAGCAATAAATATTTTACGATGGCAGCGGTGATCCCAAGTACTATTGATAATGAAACAACTACTTACATCGTCTCTCAAACGCGCGTTTCCGGCCATATTGAAGTTGAATTGTTTGACAAGGAAGGCAAAACAAAAATCGCGGATATTCGGAAAAAGGATGATAAAATAGCCAAAAAGGATCAAGTGGGATTACTCATTCTGAAATGGAACCGCGAAAATGTGACTCTGGGGGAATATCGGGTTCGCTGGACACTTCATGGAGAATGCCGGGAATTTCCGGTTCTTGTGAAATAACGCGTCGTATTTTCTTAATCGCTATAGGAAATTATTGTCATTGGGGAGGTTGTCATGAACAGAGATAATCATCGTAGAATGCAGGATAGTGAACGAATTTGTTTCACATTACTCAATCTAGCGATTTTTATGGGGATGATTTTTTCGTCCTCTCCATGTTCTTCGAAGGAATCTTCACCTAATTCGTATCAAGACTGTCTCTCCAAGGCGCGCACTGCCGAAAACCGCTATCAATTTGATGATGCGTTGCAATGGTATCAAAAAGCTCTAGAAATCGATGACAGCGATCCGAAAGTACACTATGCATTCGTAAAACAAATGATTGCCTTAAAGCAATACGATAAGGCAGAGCAAGAACTCTTACGATTAGTGCAAAAACATCCAACTTACGCGCAAGCCTACAATCTTTTGGGTGTCTTTGCGCAAGAAATGCACGACGATCATGAACAAGCGAAAAAATACTATCGCCTGGCGATTCAACACAATCCTGATTACAGCCGCCCGCGCTATCTATTGGCAAATCTCTTGATTTCCCTCCAACGACATGACGAAGCCCAGACGCTGTTTGAAGAAATGATTGAAATCAAATCGGATTCCATGAAAGCCTATGAAGGACTCGGCCAGGTTTTGATGAAACAAGGTCAATTTCAAGAAGCCATCGAGACCTTGAATCAAGCAATTGAACTCAATCCGCATGAACCGGATGCACATCGGTTTCTCGGCCAGGCACTGGCACGAACTGGGAAGCGAGAGGAAGCCAAGGCCGAAATGGAACGGTATCAGAACTTGAAGCAGGAACAAAACAAATTGTATGGATTGCTTCGTACCGTGCGGCATACACCGGAAGATTCAAAGGCATGGATTGCTTTGGGAAAGCTCTATTTTCAAAGAAATCAAATCGATGACGCGATCACGTGCTTCCAAAAAGGTTTGAAATACGATCCGGACAATTCAAAAGTGATGTTGACTTTGAGCCTGATCTTTATCAAAAAAGAAAATTATAAACAGGCACATGTCCTTTTGGATAAAGCCATACAGTTCACACCGGAAAATGCTTCTTGTTTCAACGCACTCGGTATATGTTTGATGATGGAACAAAATTATAAAGACGCAGCGGCGGCTTTTCAAAAAGCGATGCAGTTGGGAATGGATAATCCGGAAATCCGGAATAACCTGACAGTAGCCATTCAACGATTAAAACAACAAGAACACAATCAATAAGCGGAGAAGAAATCAACGTGCTTCCACGGACGGCCATTCAAAACAAATTGTGGGCACACGAATTCATTTGTGTCCTATTCTTTTTTTGTTCTTCTGCCGATGCTCAATTCTATTTTGTTGAAAAAGCCGAGGAAAAAGGTCTTCGTTTTCAACAAGTGAACGGTTCACCCGAAAAGAATTATATTGTCGAAGCCAAAGGCGGGGGAGTCTCCATTGCCGATATCAATGGAGACGGTTGGGATGATATCTATTTTATCAACGGTTCATTCTTAGAAAATCAAAAAGCACAACCTCTGCCGACAAACCAACTGTTCCTCAACAACCGAGATGGCACGTTTCGAAATGCGACCGATGAAAGCGGCCTGGGGGATAATGGATTTGGCCTTGGCGCCTATTTTGCGGATGTGAACGGTGATGGGAAATTGGATTGCTATCTAACGAACTTTGGCCCCAACCGATTGTATCTCAATCGAGGAGATGGGAGTTTCGAAAGCATTCCAAATGCGGGGGGAGCGCAAGACTACGGATTTAGTACCGGCGCAGCCTTTGCAGATATCAACGGTGATGGTTTTTTGGATCTTTATGTCGGACAATATGCTGTCTTTTCCAAGGAAATCACTGACCGATTGGGAACCACGACGGAATATTACGGCAAGAAAACATTTCTCGGTCCGGCTATGTTCGAGCCTGCCAATGACCATCTTTTTATCAACAAAGGAGATGGAACATTTCGAGAGGAATCGGAAAAACGGGGGATCAATTCCTTTCAAACAGGTCGCGCTTTTACAGTTAAATTTTCCGATTTGGATAACGATGGTGATTTGGATATTTATGTCGCGAACGACATGTCCTGCAACATCCTTTATGAGAATAAGGGAAATGGATATTTCGAAGATATATCTCTATTTGCCGGCGCAGGATTAAGCGAGAGCGGGCTGGAGCAAAGCGGAATGGGTCTCGCAATCAGCGATGCCGATGGTGACTTGGATTTGGATATCGCCGTCGCAAATTATCAGGATGAATACAACGTTCTTTACCGAAACGAGGGAGCGATGCAATTCCTCGACGCCTCCCTCATCAGCGGTGTCGAAAAAGGATCCAAGCCACTCGTGTGCTTTGGCCTGTTGATGGAAGATTTTGACAACGATTCGTGGAACGACTTGCATTTTTCCGCCGGGCATGTCTATCCGGTAGCGGATGAGATTCCTTCACTTTTGGGGTATGAGAAAATCAATCCGATATATTGGAACAAAGGACAAGGGATATTTGTTGAAAAAAATCAAGAAAGTGGGCCGGGTTGTTTGGTGAAAGGAGTATCCAGAGGAAGCGCCGCCTCCGATTTCGATCAGGACGGTGATGTGGATATTCTCATCAATAATTTGGACGGGAAACCGTTTTATCTTGAAAACCGGAGTAAAATTGGAAATTGGCTGCAAATCAAAATTCAAAATAAACTGGGTACTCCTGTATACGGCGCGCGTGCAATTGTTGAGACGAAATCAAGAAAACAGATGAAAGAATTGTATTCCAGTGATAGCTTTCTTTCTCAGAGCAGCGCAACACTGCATTTCGGTTTGGGGGATGAAAGCGAAATTTTACGAGTATCGATTCGATGGCCTGATGGGGAAACACAACAGGTTCAGTCTCCGGAGATCAATCAAAGGATGATCATCAAAAAACTTTAAATTTATTCAAAATGAATACTATATGAAACCGTGTGAATCGTGAAAGGAGATCTATATGGGAGTACCACGTATCAAACTTTCTCAAGAAGGACCGGAATTTTCGCGCTTGGTTCATGGATTGTGGCGTTTGTCCGAATGGAATCAAAGCACAAAAGAAGCGATTGAATTAATCCATGTCTGTTTGGAACTCGGTATTACCACATTTGATCATGCGGATATTTATGGCAGCTATACCTGTGAAGAATTGTTTGGAAAGGCATTGACCGAAGCCTCTGTTTCGAGAGATCAGTTTGAACTCGTAACCAAATGCGGAATTAAATTGACATCTCCCAATCGACCGGCACATAGAATCAAATCCTATAACACGAGTGAAACTCATATTCTGCAATCCGTCGACAATTCGCTAAAAAATTTACAAACAGATTACATCGACCTATTGCTTATTCATCGCCCTGATCCTTTGATGAATGCTGATGAAGTGGCAAAAGTATTTTCGAAGTTGAAAGAAACAGGCAAAGTGCTTCACTTCGGAGTCTCCAATTTTCTTCCCCATCAATATAATTTGTTGGCTTCTCGTTTGGATATTCCACTTGTGACCAATCAAGTTGAATATTCGGTCATGAACATGGAGGTTCAGGCGGACGGCACATTGGATTTATGCCAACAATACCGGATAAAACCGATGGCATGGTCACCTTTTGCAGGAGGACGGTTATTCACAGAACAATCCGATCAAGCCTTTCGTGTCAGGGAAGCACTTAAGGCAATCGGGATGGAATATGGCGGAGTACCGATAGATCAAGTCGCTTTAGCATGGATCCTACAGCACCCGGTCGGTTTTTTACCGGTAATCGGAACGGGAAAAATCGAACGAATTAATAGTGCAGCACAAGCGTTCGATTTTTCTATTTCACGGGAACAATGGTTTTCTATCTGGGGAGCTTCGATGGGTTTTGAAGTACCGTAACTCTTACAGCATTCAATAAAGCAAATCCTGTTGATCCTAGAATCCTGGCTATCCCGATTCAGACAATGAGAGACTGTGCATAATACGGAGCGGTTTGTTTATTATTCTCTCGGCATGAATTGGATACAAACGGGAGTGGGGACGTTAGCGCTGTGGCCGGTCGGTGTCAATTTGCCGGTTTGTGGATCGATGCGAAATACAACGATATTGTTTGTCCCTTGGTTGGCTGCCAGTAAATACTGCCCTGTCGGATCGATCGCGAAATTCCGGGGAGTTTCCCCTTGAGTCAATTCATGACCGATGAGGGTGAGTTTTCCCGTGCTTTCATCAATGCTGAAGATTGCTATACTGTTGTGGCCTCGGTTGGAGCCATACAGGAATTTTCCGGATGGATGAACATGGATGTCGGCGCAATGATTTATACCTTCATAGCCGCCGGGTAAAGTCGAAATGATTTGGATTTTGTTTAACGAACCATTGATGGGATCATAGACCATGGATGTGATGGTTGAATTGAGTTCTTCAATTATAAATGCGAAATGATTCGTGGGATGAAAATCCATATGCCGGGGACCGGCTCCGGGTTTCATTTTAGCGAACATCGCATCAGCCGGTTTCAATGTTCCTTCTTTTTTGTCGAGCTGGTAGACCATTATTTTATCGATCCCCAAGTCGGGCACGAAAATATAATTTTCATCAGGGCCAAAAAGGATAGAATGTGGATGGGATTCTCTTTGACGCTTTCGATTTACACTTTTCCCTTCATGTTGAACAACATCGGACGCCGTTCCCAACCAACCGCCTTCCAGAATAGGGAAAACGGCGATGTTCCCTCCCGAATAGTTCGATACAAGCAACCAATGGCAGGTATGGTCAACAGACACATAACACGGAGCGCCGCCATGAGTCGGCTGCCGGTTGATGAAAGTCAAACGGCCGGTTTTGGTATCGATGCGAAATGCCGTAACCGATCCGCCCGCTTCCCCCTGATATTTCCCAATTTCATTGACCGCATAAAGGTAACGCCCCTCCGGCTCGATGGCGAGAAAAGAAGGATTCGCGACGTCAACGGTTTTGTTTACATAGTGCAACGCACCGGTGGCCGGATCGAGATTGTACAGATAAATGCCTTCGCTTTCTCCATAGGTATACGTTCCGATGTAAAAGGGGAGATACGTAGGATTCGTTTCCGCTCCGGGTAACTGCAGAAAAACGAGCGCAACAATTGAAATCCCCAAACATTGTAAGAAATAACGACAACCGAAAAACTGGTTCATGATTTTCTCCTCAATTGAACATTGTTAAGCATAAGAATTGAAGACTCTCTTCGATTCGTTCTCATAAAATATAGCATGATTGAGAACCAAAATCCAACAAGAACAATGGAGAAAACACCATTCATCATCCCATTTTAATAATTAGTTCCAACCACTCATTTTCATTAGCAATATTTTTGAACAATTTACAAAAACCCCGTTGACATCGAGTGAGAATTGCATTAAATATATAAGTGAAGGACAAAGAGGTTCATCGATTCGAATCGTGCCGAATAGTCCTGATTGGGAGGGCAACTACAATTGCCCGAGAGAGAGTCGATGGTCGTGAGACCATGGCCCTCATGAAAAACCTATTGCGATCCCTGTAGTGCAACGCGCAGGGAAGAAAGGCGTTCTATGAATTTAGTGGCAACGCCAACAGTGACGTAGGAAGGAGTCATTGCGAGAGATCGGATGGCTCCTTCCTTGTTTCTAGCGAATTCCCTTCTATTCATTCGCATTGACTATTCCATTTGCACTTGTACATTTATTATTCTGTGCAAACATATTTTCCAGCTCATCCACGATCGGTTAGCATTTGTTGTCGCACTTTGACGCTTCGGTAATAAGCACAATTCGCTTCAACAATACAAATTCGATTTCATATGAATTGATTCCATGAAAGATACTCCCTCTTCATTACTTCACCGTCTATTGCATCCTTCTTTTTCTGTACATGCCGTGCGGGCAGGGCAGTGGATTCTTTTAGGCGGTCTCGTGGGAATCGTTTCCGGTCTCGGCGCGATTCTATTCAATTCACTTGTCGATGGCTGTTACCGGTTGTTTCTCTTTCAAGGACTGGGGTGGACGCAAGTCACAATATCTCCCCACGCCAGTGTCCTGCAACCCGCAGAAGGCTTATATTACTGGCTGTTACCCTTGGCGCCGGCGATTGGAGGATTACTCAGTGGACTACTTGTTTTCACCTATGCTCCGGAAGCGGAAGGCCATGGTACGGATGCCTATATCAAAGCGTTTCACCGTCTGCGTGGACGGATACGTGCCAGAGTTCCCATCATCAAAACTATAGCCTCGGCAATTACGATAGGATCTGGTGGCTCGGCAGGACGAGAAGGGCCGATTGCACAAATCGGAGCCGGATTTGGAGCATGGATCGGCAATTTACTGAAATTGGATGCAAAATCCCGGCGAATGCTTCTGATATCGGGAACTGCAGGGGGTATTGGCGCTATATTTTGCGCTCCATTGGGAGGTGCTCTATTCGCGATCGAAGTACTCTACCGCGACCAGGAGATGGAAACAGAGGGTTTGATCCCTGCAATTATCTCCTCCTTGGTAGCTTTTTCTATTTTTTCTTCCATCACTCACCAAAAACAAGTTTTTCATACTCCTGATTTTGTCTTCATTCCCTGGGATTTGATTCCCTATACGGCTCTGGGAATTATATGCGCACTTGTCGGTGTTTTGTACGTAAAAGTTTTTTACGGTGGGCGGGATTATTTCTTCAAGAAAATTCCTATCCAACCCCATTATAAACCGATGATCGGGGGATTCATGTTAGGAATACTGGCGTTGTTTTTTCCCCAAATTCTTTCAGGCGGTTATGGATGGATCGAGAAGTCGCTGAATGAAAATCTCGGGATTACCTTGATGATCACCTTGGTTTTTGCCAAGATGTTCGCGACTTCTTTTACAATCTCTTCGGGGGGAAGCGGTGGAGTTTTTGGTCCTTCTCTTTTCATTGGAGCGATGTTGGGTGGAGCTTGTGGCAATCTATTCTCGTATTATTTCCCCGAGTGGATCAGTGAACCACATTCTTTTGCATTGGTGGGAATGGTCGCATTCTTTTCCGGAATCGCAAAGACACCGATTGCCAGTTTGTTGATGGTTATGGAGATGTCCGGTTCCTACGAACTTTTGGTTCCTATGATGTTGGTGTCTTCTTTAACCTATCTGTTGACGTATCGATGCACACTTTATGAAGAGCAAGTTTTCCTGAAATCCGATTCACCGGCTCATTTCGGAGAGTATCGCACCGATGTATTAGCCGGACTGCACGTCAAGGAAATCAACATTCTGAATGCCACCGTGACCATTCCTTACAATATGACATTGGGTCAAATGCTTCCCTTGATTCTTGATTCTTCCCAAAATGTTTTCCCCATCACCGGCGCAGATGGGAAAATCATCGGTGTTTTTTCCATCGAGGATATCCGGACGTTGCTATTGGAAGAACATATGCGAAATTTGATTGTCGCAGTGGATATTGCCAATCCCGATTATCTGTATGCAACACCCGATGAAGACCTTCATGCAGTGTTGAGAAAACTCACCGAAATGGTAACAGATGAAATACCGGTGTTGGATGCCGAATCAAACGATTTTCTAGGATTGCTCAAACGGCGGGATATTCTAAGTCTTTATAGCAAACGCCTCGTAGAAATCGAACAATCCAGCTGATTTTTTACTTTTTTAACATGACCATTGATGTGATAAGGAAAGCTTCTACGATTTGATATCATCATATCATTAAAAAGATTGTTTGAGTGCCTTACCTTATTTTCCCTCTTGGTTTACAATAAGATACATTGATACCTAGAACTTATTATCTCAGCTTTTCACGTGAAGTCATCAAGCATAAATGTTTCTCATTTTTAAAAATGAGTCTTCTTTCAAGAATCATGCAATAAACAATCGGCGAATCCAATGAACGTCTTCATTTATAACTACAATAGATTGAGAAAGTTAGGAAAATTTTAATAATCCAGTTTTGTTAGCATGATTCTTGCTAATACGCGATAAAAAAAATATTTGTTGGGTCTATGCAACAATATATTCAAGTCATTATAATCAACCTGAACATGAATAAATATACTCTTTTCGTTCCGACCACTTCTTTGGATTGAGAAAATTATGCCAAACAATCCTGCGATACTTATATCAGATGAAATGGGCGCTCTCCTGGAAAAAGAAGCGATGTTCCAATCCTCTTTTGGTGATCTTGCAGAAACCCAACATCCGTGGGAGGTTACACCCAAAATACTAAAAGAGATACAGAATAAACTGCTTCAGACGGAAAAATCTGTTCGGAAGGCGTATCCCGATCAAGATATAACCTGCATTATTTCTGGTATGGGAGCTTACTGGCTCCCGCAAGAGGGATTGGACAAATTTCTGAAAGAGATGAAAATTCCTCTCAAAAAATTACAGACGGACGGCCCCCTTCCCGTTTGGAAATTGACAACCGCCGAGCTGATTTCCAGCCATATTTCCAATATGCGCAGACTTCTATTGACAGCATGTCATGATTTGATTCTTCTTGAGCAACTGAAAGAAAGTCTTGGAGAAAACCACGGTTATCTTCAACGGGAATTTGAACTGTGTGAGCGAAATGTACGGAAATTACTCGAAGAAATTGCCAAACAGGGTCCCAATTTGACAAGAGTGATTTCTCAAAATTTCATGCTGATAGATCGCGTTCGAATCACGGAGGAGATGCTGGAAAAAGGAGAAATCAGTGCTGAACAATTAGGCTATTCCTTGGAGGAACTGCAACGCGCTGAAAAAGTATTGGAAGAGCGATGCAATAAAGAACTACCGGCGTTTCGCCAACGGTTGCAAGCAGTATTCAATCAAACAAAAGATGCGCTGCGGGATGGAGAAAGCACGCAATTGATTCGGGCGGCTCGGTGGGAGATGGCATTTAGTATGATGGGAACCCCACCGAAAGGTTTTCAAGGGTATTCCATGGTTTCCGAAATGGAGCGAAAGGGTATGTCGGCGATGGTTACTTCGCGGGAAGAGGAAATGGGAAGCTCCGAGATGGGAAAATCCGCGATGAAAGCCACCGATGAGGTTCGTGAAATGAAAGGGGAAAAAACGCCCGAACCAGAGCCGGACGAACCTCAACCATCAGAAGAAGAAAAGCCTCAAGATGAAGAAACAGCAGCAAGCAAGAAAAAGAGAGAAGATTGGAAAAGGATGGCTTTTCAAACTCGGCGAAGATAAATGGATTGAAAAACCTCCGCGGTTTTCAAAAACGTACAATTCGAAAAGAAGCAAATTCATTGTCTTTTCTTGAAGAATCATGTTTGAGAAGAAAAAACCATTCGCCGTATTTGTCCCACCAGATACAATGAACCTGTAATTACGATAATCGAATTCGCGTCCGCTTTTTCCAATGCCTTTTTATAAGCATTCAAAGGATCTGATATTGCTTCTAAAGGCTGAGGTACGGATAGGATTTTCGCAATGGTCTGCCGGATCATTTCAATGGATTCCCCCCGTGGACTTGGGGCTTGCGTAATGAAAATCTGATCTTGGGGACGAACCAGATTGCTTACCATGCTGGAAATATTTTTTCCCTTTAGAAAACCCATGATGAATATCCTTTTCAAATGAGGGAATACTTCATCCAATGAAAGGCGCAAGGAGGAAGCGCCTTTCTCTGTATGGGCAACATCCATGACAACGGAGATTTCTGTATCTTGTATAGCGGCTAATTGAACTTTACGGATTTCAAAACGTCCCGGCCACACCAAATTTCGCATCCCGCGATCCAAATTCTCTTCTGAAAACGATGAAATTGTCCCGGAATCTGCCAAAATGTCCAATGCTGCGATTGCCGTAACGGCATTCTCAATTTGATAATGGCCAAAGAGCGGAAGATGAATCAATCGAATTTCCGAATGAGTATTTTTGTTTTTAAATTTCCCACGTTCTAAAAAGATTCCCAAAGCACGAGTCCCGTTTTCCGGTTTCCAATCGGAAATCTGATAGGTTTCATCCGCAATGATTACAGAGGCCTGATGGGAGCTGAATCGTTTACGGAAATGCCGGTAAAGGGAAGAATCTTGATGTCCAATGACGGCAGGAACATCAGTTTTTGTAATGCCTAACTTCTCATCAGCGATTGCTTCGAGCGTATTACCGAGTTTATCGGTATGCTCCATGGAAATATGAGTGATAACCGTAATCAGAGGTTGCAGAACGTTGGTGGCATCAAGACGTCCGCCAAGCCCTGTTTCGATCACCGCAAAATCGACCTTGTTCTGCGCAAAATAAAGAAACGCCATCGCTGTCATCAATTCAAAAAAAGTCGCATATCCCGCTGGTTCAATCGTTTCCGGAGGGCGAAGTTTTTGCAATTCACCCGCCCAGAAAGTAAAATCTTGTTCGGATATCCATTCCCCACCGATGCTGATCCGCTCCCGTATATTTTCAAGATGAGGAGAGACATACAACCCAACTTTGTATCCCATTGTTTGTAAAACCGATGAAATCATCGCGCAAACGGACCCCTTGCCATCACTCCCAGCCACGTGAATGGTGTTACATTGATATTGGGGATTGCCGAGTGTAGCGAGAAAATCTCTAAAGCGCTGCAAATTAAAGGTCTTATCGGAATATTTCCAATTCGGATCTCGTTCATAGGAGATAAAGGAATAGAGGTAGTGGATAGCGTCTTTGTACGAGTTCATGGATGAGATTGTCCATCCTCCAATCGGAAGCAAGAGGAAAATTGGGATCCGCTCTGTTTGTGATGTTCTTTTGAAACAGGGGTATAATAATATTTGATCGCCGGAATTTGTAAACGGATCAGATAATCCGTTCCTTTTTCAAATACTTCCTTAATTCATCTTTTGAGAGAGCATTTGAGCTCGTTACAAAACCATTGTAGCTTTCAAGACGTTCAAGTTGGTATTCATCGACACGGTGGGATGGAACGATGACAGCCATTTCATCATCGATCATGAAAGTACGCTCAATTTCGTTGGGAGCCAACAAATCCTCGTCGAGTTTTTCACCGGCAGAGGCTCCGGTAATTTTGAGTTGCAAGTCTTTGGGATTATGACCGAATTTCGGAGCGAGTTCTTCAATGAGGATTTCAGCCATATCCCGAATATAGATAGAGTTCATTCTCAAGAGGAAAACTTCACCTCCACTGGCATAGGAAGCAGACCGCAAAACGAGTTCGACCGCATTTGGGATGGACATGAAAAAACGGCGCATTTCCGGATGAGTCAGTGTTACTGGCCCCCCTTCTTCAATTTGTTGCCGCCAAAGGGGGATAACCGAACCCCGGGAATCCAACACATTCCCGAATCGCACAGAACAGAGGGTTTTATGCGGTTCACGGCGGTAAAAGGAAGCCCAGGTAACCAGCCGTTCTGCAAGAAGTTTGGTAGCGCCCATTGTAGAAGTGACATTGACGGCTTTATCCGTGCTGATAGAAACGACGCGATTGGTAATGGGATTTTCCAGGGTTGCGGTAATGATATTTTGGGTTCCAAGGACATTGGTTTTGACGGCCTCGAGGGGATCGTATTCAGTGGCTTCGACACGTTTCAAAGCGGCGGCATGGAAGACGATCTCCACTCCTTCGAAGGCGCGGCTTAAACGATCCATGTCCCGAACATCGCCGATCAAATAACGGATAAAATCATATTTGCGATAGCGATACCGTAATGTAGCCTGTTTGTATTCATCCCGGCTGAAGATCCGGATCAGTTTCGGCCGAAACGGAATGAGCTGCCGGACAATTTCGCTGCCTATGGTCCCGGTCCCGCCCGTGACCAAGATCACTTTGCCTTCGATCAATTCTCTTATTTTCTTGTTCATTTCCTCGTTCAACGGATAAACTCCTTTAAATCGAGGGTCTAGCAAGCGTCCTCACTTGCAGATCCATACAGGCGGGGATATCTGTTCTACCCACATGTCTATCCGTATCTATTTTTGGCAAGTAAAAGGGAAATCTTTAGGCAAAAGAAGCATCGTCTTCTTCATTGGCTTGTTTTTTTTCGATAAATCCGACGAGAAGAACCGATCCAAAATAAAGAGCGATAAGGGGACCGGCGCAAATCATCTGACTGAAAGGGTCCGGTGGAGTGATCAACGCGGAGACAACAAACATCAAGACGATAGCATAAGGGCTGAATTTCAACAAAGCCGCTTTGGTAACCATGCCGATTTTCGCCAAAAGAAAAATCACGACCGGTTCTTCGAAAACAAGAGCGAAAGCGAGCAGGAATCGCAACATGAAGTTGAGGTACTCGCTAATTGTCCACAAATTGGCAGCGGTTCCTGCAGCAAGCATAGCGAGGAAAGATAAAATAAAGCGAAAGACGACAAAGTAACAAAAGAGACCACCGGCCACGAAGCATATCCAAGCGGCGATTACCAAGGGCAGAACAAGCCTTTTTTCCCGTTTGTACAAACCAGGAGCGACAAACATCCATACTTGATAAAAAATAAAGGGAAAAGCGAGGAAGAGACCGGCGACGAAGGATACTTTTATCCATGTGATCAAAACCTCAACGGGATTTTTTGCGATGATCGTAGCCGAACCATCTTTGGTGAATGCTCCCATTTTCGCTTCGACAATTCGATCGATCGTGGTATATAATGCACTTTCCTCCTTTGTCAGTGCTGGTGTCGTATTTTTAGGAGTTGAATATGTATCCGTCGCACTTGAAGGAGTAGAAACCGTACCTGTCGCACTGTTAACCGTACCTGTCGCACTGTTAACCGTACCCGTCGCGCTTTTCACAGTTTGAAATTCGGTAGTTTGTTGCTTTTGGGCTTCAAGAAATTCTTCCAGGGTGTTTTTTTCTGCAGATTTTGGAACACAATCGATCAGAATCGCCGTCAAATCCTGAGCAAACATGAAACAAAGGACAAACGCTGTTCCGAATGCTATTAAGACACGGATCATCCTCATTCTCAACTCGACCAAGTGCTCCAGAAACGTCATCGAAGCGCCGAGTTCCTCTTCTTCTGCATCGAATGGTGACGGCAGTTCTTTATTGGATTGTTTTTTCTCTTCCATAGCCATAGTTTTTTTGAATTGATATTAAATTAATCGTTGAATTCTCGGTGATAGCGTTCTGCATCGCTCGTTTTCGCGGGATCGATCACCACGTCATCTTCTTTGATTTCGGGAGTAACTAAGTCAGCCGGTTTTTCTTTCGGTTCCTCTCGCACACTATCCTTGGAGTCCTGATCTTCTCCATAACTGTCTTCGTATCCGTAATCCGTATATTCCTCTTCACCCTCAGGATAACCGTCATAGGAATCATCATAGGAATACGTTTCAGAAGCGGTGGAAGATTCAGTTTGTTCATTTTGTTTCGTTTTCTTTTTTGCCGCTTCTTTTCGTGCCTGTTGTTCGAGTTCCCAATCGGCCATTTCCAACTGGCGGGAGAGCTCACGGCTGGCTTCGCGGAACATTTTCGTGGCTTTTGCGATATATTTTGCCACTTCCGGCAGTCGATGCGGTCCGAAAACGATCAGAGTCACCGCTAGAATAATCAAGATTTCGGTTGTTCCGATTCCCATTAAATCCATCAAACCTTCTCAAATTTGCCCCTGAACCGTACCTGAATAGTTTGAAGGTTGTACGGCTCGGATTCTGGGCTTTATTTACCTAGAGCGAATCAACGCTCATATTTTTTAATTGAGTATACATGACAAACACAACCATCCCACATATTTCCGGCTTTTCCTCAAAAAAGTCAAGTAATGAATTTGAATCCTATGAACAATTCAAACATGCGACTACCAGAAATTCCACACGGATTTCCTGTTTCGTAGTGGTGGTTTCTGTTTGTCATTTGGGCGGGCTATGGACGCCAACATCCCGTAGGTATAATCATTGTACTCTTATTTCCAAGTCATGTCGAGTACTTTCGAAAAAACATTTTGTCCTCTCACTTTTTCTATAAGTGAACAAGCGAGTGCAGACCAGGGGTCCGCACCACAAGACTCGACAAAAACATTTTTCCCCTCTTTTTTTCCATTGTAGAGAATATATTCTTCTTCAACATTCTGTTCAATTCTTACCGCCCTTGCCAAAAGAAGCGAATCAGGCAAATAATATTAGTTTGTTTTCCTGTGAATTTCTCCTGAGAAGAAAAACAGGAAATTGGAACAATAGCCTTAATTCAAAAGGGGCGGTCGGGAAAATTTTGGAATCAAAAGAAGAAGTTTGAGTATATAAAGGAGAAAGAGCAATATCATGGACGTTATTTTGCGTGAAAGTATGCCCAATTTAGGGGAAGCAGGCGACTTAGTCAACGTCAAGGGGGGGTATGCCAGAAACTATCTAATCCCTCAAGGTTTGGCCTATTCGGCGGCCAGCGGGAATGCCGCTCAAATCGCTCATAAGAAAAAATTGTTGGAAGATCAGCGGAAACGTCGGATTAAGACCGAACAAGAATTGGCAAAGCAAATATCGGAAGTATCCATTTCGATTCCAGTGAAAGTTGGAGAAGAAGACCGTGTCTTTGGAAGTGTAACGAGCCAGAACATCGCAGAAGCGCTCTCCAAAAAAGGATACGATGTCGACCGGCGAAAGATTATTTTGGACGAGCCAATTCGCGCTCTCGGGGTGTATACGGTTCCGGTTCGGTTTTCCGGCGATATATCCGGGAATGTGAAAGTGTGGGTCGTGAAAGAAGAAAGCTAAACGCATTTTGGTTTTTATCCATGAAGGGCAACTGGATTACCTTCTTGAGTTTTATCATGGCAATGCCGGCTGTTGCATTGTCAGCACCGACTGTTCCTTCTTTTCTTACTGCCGTTGAAAATCCGGAACGAACCATTCCTGATGGAGTGGTGCTGACGCCGGAATCTACTCTTCGCGCCGCTGAGGGAGAACTTGTTTTGTCTCTTGGAATCCCTCCCCGATTTCTTATACCGTTGGTTTGGCATAATACTGTGGCGGGTGAAATCGAATTCGTGACCCGCGAAAATGGGTGTACATACCGGTTTTCTGTATCCTCCATCAGTTCTCCACAATTGCCGGAAGCAAATCCAATCGGAATTCTTTCTGTCACGGTTGAAAACACTGCGAATGGAGAAAACCAAGCCGTAGTTTGGACGTCGTGGAGGTATGCATTGAAAAAAAAGGAAAGTTTTCAAGGTATCGTTTTCAACAATCAGCCCTCGGTGTCTCCCCAATTCGTCCCCTATGCAGAAACGTGGGATTTTTCCTGGAGTTTGTTTTTTGAAAACCGGGCATTTATCCGCGATCAATCCATTGTGTATATGACATCGGAAGCGGAGCAATGGGAAAAAGAAATATGGGCTAGACGAATATCATTTCCGTACAAGGATATGAATCAAACGGAACCGATGGGGTACCAACAATTCACTGTAACATTAGCGAAAGGAGGCAAGGCATCCTTCCGGGTTTTTGTACCTTTTCGGCCGGTATCCCGCGACTTGCTCGAACCACTTCGCGAAAACCTTGCGAATTTGTAAAAATTGTGCAGACAGGATGTCCGCACCTTATAACATATTGTGCAGACAGGATGTCCGCACCACAATGTAAGGCAAATTGTAGGTACAACTATAATATAATATTGGGTAATTAGCTGATCGTTCGGAAAGGCCAACCGAAATAGATCAATCCATGCATCATCAGGCAGGCGTAAATACTCGCGATAACATCATCGATCATGATTCCCAAACCACCTTGCACACTTTGCAATTGGCGCGCAGGGGGTGGTTTTATCACATCGAATATCCTACAGAGAATAAAAGCAGGGGCAGTGTACCAAATTCCGGCCGGAAGAAACAGCACGGTTACGTAATAGCCGGCGACCTCGTCAATATTGACGCGTGAATCGTCCTTCACACCCGTCATTCGTTCCGTCAATTCACCACAACCGATGCCGATCAGAATGATCAGAATAACCGTGACCAATGCCCAAAGCCAATTCTCCGATGTAAAAAAATCCGGATAACAAAAGACATGTAATATCCATGCGACCAATGCGCCCCAGGTTCCTGAAGCGGGGAGATGACCGGTTCCCAGTACCGTCGAGATCCAATACGTCACTTTCTGCAAAAACGTCGCTGACGAATAAGCCGGGGGTAAATGTGTTGCAGGGGGGATGGAATAACTCATGCTATTGCCGAAGCGATCTCCACATTCACGTATCCATACAAATTATCTTCATCACATTCCGTAATTCGAACCGGTGCGAATTGCCCAACGATCAATTTACTACCCCGAATCATGACTTCCCCGTCCACTTCCGGTGCCTGACCGTAATATCTTCCCCAATAGACATTGTCTTGGTAAGGATCTTTTCGATCGACCAGTACGGTTAAAATTTCTCCTTCGAAACGCCGGTTTTTTTCATGAGCTTTTCTTGACGTCCAATCCACCAATTTCTGATAACGCTTCTCTTTGATGCGATCGGAAACATGATCCGATAGATTTTCAGCAGCGGTGCCGTCTTCGCGGGAATAAGTGAAAACACCGATACGATCAAAATCCAATTCTTCGAGCAATTCGAACAGTTTTTCGAAATGATGGTTCTTTTCTCCCGGGAAACCAACAATGACAGTAGTGCGAAACGTCATGTTCTGGCGTGCTGAACGAAGCATGTCCACTGCGCGACGGATGTGTTTATCATTCGAGCCACGATTCATTCGTTTCAAGATATAAGGATCGCCATGTTGAATCGGCAAATCGATATAGGAAACAAGTTTTTCACTTGTCGCAAAAAAAGCCGCCAGCCGCCGATCCACCAAATGCGGATACATATACATGACTCGAATCCAATCGATACCTTCGATTTTCTCCAAATTCGACAAAAGATCGGTCAAAGCAAAACGGCCGTAGAGATCGTAACCATAGGATGTCGTATCCTGAGATACAATCACCAATTCCTTGACTCCACCCGCGGCTAACGCCTGTGCTTCCGCTGTGATTTCCTCGATGGGACGCGAACGTAAAGATCCCCGAATCGCTGGAATCGCACAGAAACTACAGCGATGAAAACACCCGTCAGAAATGCGTAAATACGCCATATGCGGAGCTGTCGTCAACAAACGGGGAGCATACGTAAACGAGGAACATTGCAACGGCGACTCCGGTTTTCGCCCAAGTGCTTCCCACGCGACCTCCGAGAATGTATCTTTGTCTTCCACTCCGACAAAAGCGTCGACCTCCGGCAGTTCCTCCACCATTTCTTTGCGGTATCGTTGAACCAAACACCCCACGACTACCAACCGCTGGTTGGGATTGTTCCGGCGAATCTCAATGAGATCCATGATCGTTTCGATCGTTTCTTCCTTTGCCGAATCAATGAAACCACACGTATTGACAACAAGCAAATCGGCCTCTTCGGGATCATGCACCAATACCATCCCCGAAATGGATAATTGTGCCATCATTTCCTCGCTCTCCACCAAATTCTTAGGGCAACCGAGAGAGGTCATATGATATTTCAACACTTTTTTTTCCGATTGCAGAGTAGAAAACTTAAATTGATTCGATTCAAATTGCTCCATAATCCATTCGAAATTTCACTATTGATAAGATTATTATTCCGCTGAGAGACAAATCCCTTAATTTCTTTTTGATTGATCGAATCGATCGATAATGAAACAGAAGAGAGAAATCAGGAGTTTTATCACTAATATTGAACAGTAGAGATTATAGCAAGCGGGTGTCAACATTCCAGTGAATGCATAAATAAGAAGAGGCGAAAAAAAATCTCAAATCGGAGGTGAGAAAAAGAAACAACATTTGTTATCCGCAATCACCTGTGCATGATTCGAAGATGGGTTACAATAAATATGAAAACCGGGGAGTATCAATTATAACTATCCTGCTGTATGAGGATGGTGGAAGGGTGATTTGCTCTACTGTGTCTGCTATCGTCATCTCTTACATTTTTCCACTATCCGTTTCATGTTTTTTTATGATCAAATTATGAAGGTTGAATAAAAAAGAAACAATGAATGTTATTGACATTAAAATCCGAGACCGGCGGGTTGTCGGTCGTTTTGAAGACGAACCACTCGTATTGTTTCCTGGCGATTGTTGTCTTGTCGACCATGAAGGCGACAAGGAACTCGCGAAAGTGAAAAGCGATCCTTACGAATGGCATGACGATATCCCTCCCGAACATGAAACGTTCGTTCTTCGTGCTGCGGAAGATGAAGATTTCGAAATCATTCGTCAAAATCGCGAAATTGAGCGCGACGGGTATCAAGTCTGTCTTGAACGCATTGCACATCACAATTTGCCGATGGCTCTGGCGACAGTGGAGCGTGCATTCGACGGGAAAAAAATGCGCTTCTATTTCACCGCAGAACACCGTATCGATTTTCGTGAATTGGTGAAAGACTTGGCTTTTGTCTATAAAACAAGAATTGAAATGCGCCAAATCGGTGTTCGGGACCGCTCCAAGAAAATCGGCGGTTATGGAATCTGTGGGCAGGAACTTTGTTGTTCCCGTTTCCTACAAAAATTTGAGCCGATTACCATCCGAATGGCGAAGGAACAAAATCTCGCTCTCAACCCAACCAAAATTTCCGGTCTCTGTGGGCGTCTCATGTGTTGCCTGGCTTACGAGACCGATCTCTACGTCGAAGCTCGAACTCAATTTCCTCCGGCCGGAACCGCCGTTTCTACACCGCATGGTGAGGGGCAAATCGAGGAAATGAATTATATTAAAAATACGATCCATGTCTGCCTTGAGGAAAACAAGATTGTTGAATGCCGCAAGGATGAAATCAAAATCCTGGCAAAGTAACCGGTATCCATGATAAGCCGCTATTTGAATGAGACCGGATATCTCTGCATTCTCCAACTTTCTTCCTCAGCTCTTGTTCCATTTTTTCCCTTCGATGATTGAATTTGCAAGCGTCTTCGCTTGCACAATCACCCTCCAGCATTTCTAATAGCCGGCAAGATGCCGGCGCTACGTTTAGTGAGTTAATCAAGCATTACCATTTTAAAAATTATTTTGAAAAAAACGGGAACATTTGTGACCGGATATGATATATAAAAGGGAAAGATCGGAAAACTTCACTTTTCACAAAGGAGAATGGAAAATCATGTTTAGGTATATTCACATCGGAATATTATTATATTCAATTCTTTCGATACCATTGCTCGTACAAGCCAATCCTTTAAAAACGGTTCAATTTACGAGCGAAAGTTTTCGTAGCGGAGACATTCTACTTACTCCAGTATCTGATTACACATTACCAGTGGGAGTGAACGGAAATTTTGTCTATGGTTCGGCAACGAGTGAGGGGTACAATGTCACATTGCAGCCGGGTGATGCAACTCTGATCATGACGAAGGAACCGATTCAAACCGGTCAAGAATCCGTTGTGGTCACTCTTGAATATACCATCCTTGCTGGCAATGCGGAAATTGCGGTGGCTGCATTGAATTCTGTAGATGGAACACCGGATGGTCAATTGGGATATACCCTTTTTGAAGATTATGCGCCTGAGAGTCTCGATTCAGTCCGGAGATTGCACACCGTATACCGAGCGCAATCCGGTGAATTTGTCGGAGCCGTGCAAGTGGCTCTTTCAGAGGAAGCCACCGAAAATGCAACAGTATTGATTTACAACTTCTCGATTTATCCACTCAACGACGGCGAAGCACAGCAAATTGCAACCACTCCCGACGGTTCATTTTCAACAAGTTCAGATGATCTCATCACGAATATCAATCTGGACAAAGGAACCGTTCACCAGGATGCCGAACATCAGCGAATTATCTTGAGTGTCGCCGGAAATGGTGAAGCAGCCAATGCCGGTGTAAATGCCGCCGATCCCGAATCGATCGAAGACGGTTCTTTATTGATCGGAAAAGCAGACATTTCACGAATTTCCGGTAATGACGGTATGTCCGCCATGGTGATCACGAACGGGGATTGGAGTTCCGGTGTATTTTTCCATAATTCAAACGTGCCGGAAGCACCTGAAAAGTATGAACTTATTACCGGTGGACTCTATTATTCGTCCGGTGAACCGCTGTATGCTTTTGTCCAAAACGGGGGAGGAGAAAATGCCGGTGAAACAGCCGCTTATAATTTAGCCTTGGAAACTCTATCCTCTACATCGATTGTTGGATTACCCGAACCGGTTGAATTCGATGTGAGTTCTTCGGTTGCTGCGACTCTTCTCTTACCAAAAACTCTCTATCTGGGCAGCAAATCCGACTATTCATTGACTGCAGTAGACTCGAAGAGCAAAAAACCGGTTTCCCTTCCCTATGAAATTTGGTTGTCCGGCAACGATCAGTCCTATCTTGTTGAAAAAGGGATAACAAAAGGTGAGCAAAGTACTCCATCGAAATGGTTTTCCATGATGAACGCCGGCCTTGCAAGCAGCAGTGGTTTTGATATAGGCAATTATCAAATATCGGTCAAAAGCTATGGCAACGAGATATTGACAGGGCAGTTGGCCATCCAAAAGGGCGGTGTCTTGTTTATCGAAACGGACAAACCGATTTATAAACCTGCCCAGAAAATCCAGGGCCGCGTAGTTTTGCTGAACAATGCGCTTGCTCCCTTAGCCGGTGACGTGGAATTGACCATCAACGATGCGGAAGGTATCAAAATTCATCGCGATAACCTGACGACAAACGAATATGGAGTCGCTTCCTTTGAACTCCCTCTGGCGAATGAATTGAATTTCGGTACCTGGAAAATTACGGCCAAATACGGAACCGATGTACAAATCGAGAAAGACATCGTGGTCGACAAATACGTTCTTCCAGCCTTCGAAGTAAATGTCAATATGCCGAAAGACTGGTTCCTTGTGGATGAACGGGTACAAGGAACCATCGACAGCCGATTCTTCTTTGGAAAACCGGTTCAAGGCAATGTCCATATCGAAGCCTTACGGTATGTCGGAACATGGGAAACCTATTCTACCGTAGATGCGCGTCTTGAAGACGGTATTTATGCATTCGATTTGCCGCCGGTCGGGTATATCGCAGGTACTCCTGCCGAAGAAGGCGCCGGTACGCTTCAATTGAAAATAACCGTCACCGATGACACCGGCCATGAAGAAAACACCGACCAACTACTGCGCATCGTCGATGCGGGTGTGAATGTCAAGCTGATCCCTGAATCACCGGTCATTAAACCCGGTTTGAATCAGGAAATCATGATCATTACCGAAACGCCGGGCGGGCAATTGCTAAACCATGCAGTGGAACTCGAGATTACTTTCTTTGCTACCGACGGCACAGATTTCGGAAGCAACACCGAATCCATACAAACTGAAAATGGAATGGCGCTGTATCAATTCAATGTTCCTGAGAGAGCCACCATGGGGACGGTCGTAGCCAGAGCCACCATGGATGGGAAGACGGAAGAAGAAACGTTGGTCTTAAACGCTGTCTATTCCCCTGGCTCGCATTACATTCATCTTCGTCAACAAAATGACGAGATTCTTCAAGTTGGTGAAGATGTCATATTCAACGTCTTTGCCACTGACAGCGGCACTGTTTTTTACGATGTGTATGCCAATGGCCGGACGGTCTTTTCTCAGGCGACAGAAACTCGCCAAATTCAATTTACAGTCACTCCGGAAATGAGTCCGCAAGCGCGTGTGGTTGCCTACATGATTCAACAAGACAATGAAGTTTCTGTCGACGTATTGCCGTTTACTGTAGAAATCGTCGCTCCGGTCAATTTGAACACCTCATTTAGCGCTGAGGAAGTCCGTCCTGGTGATCCGGTGAATTTATCCATGCAAAGCGGTGAGCAATCGATGATCGGTTTGGCGGTTGTCGATGAATCCGTGTTTGCGCTGGCCGAGGGCCGCCTGAACTTGCGTAATGTATTTGCAGAGCTCGAACGTATCTTTATGGAACCCAAAGCGGAAGTACACCAAGGTGATGAACCCCAACCGGAACCGGGGCCTATTTTCAGACCGACGAATTCTATGCCCGATTTCAGCCAAAAAGGGGCTGCTGATATCTTGGATGAAAGCAACTTGCAAATGATTACCTCCAAATCCGTCTCGCTTCCGAAAGCGGAACCTGTGGATCCATGGAAATTCATGCGCGGAAACTTTCCCATTCCCTTTCCTCTCCCACCGGAATTAGTTTTAGAGGATGCAGCCGGGGGAGCAGAAGGGGGAGAATATCAGGAACCGGAGCGAGTGCGCACCTTCTTCCCCGAAACTTGGATTTGGCAGCCGGAATTGTTGACTGATGAAAATGGAAATGCTCAATTGGAATTGACAGCACCGGACAGTATCACGACTTGGAAACTGCATGCTCTCTCCACTTCCCAAAGCGGTTTGGGAATCGCAGAAGGTTCTCTTCGTGTATTTCAGGATTTCTTTGTCGAACCGGATTTACCTTATGCGGTTATTCGTGGAGACCGTTTTCCACTGAGTGTACGAATTTTCAACTATGTGGATCAGGAACAAACGATCCGCATCACGTTGGAAGACGCCGAAGGGCTTGGCTTGCAGGATGATCCTGTGCAGGAAATCATTGTGCCGGGTAACGGCCTGGCCAGCGTTTCTTTTACGCTTGAACCGACCAAAGTCGGAATGATCCCTATTTCCTTGATTGCCCAATCGGCCAATCGGGCAGATGCCATCCGGAAGGAATTGCGGGTTGAGCCGGAAGGTGTGCGCCGCAATATTGTCCATAACGGCATTCTGCGTGACGCGACTTCCGTTACTATCGATTTATCGTTGCCGGAACCGCCGATCCTACGCGATCCGATCCCCACCGATCCGACGATCATCCCACCGGAATTCGAAATCGTACCCGATTCCGAATTTTACCGTGTCGCGATCACTCCAAGTCTCTTGGGACAATCGATGACGGGGTTGGAAAAACTTTTGGAAATGCCGTTTGGCTGTGGTGAACAAAACATGATGTTTCTCGCGCCGGATATCGAGATTCTCCGCTACCTCAAAGCGACCGGCCAGTTGATGCCGGAAATTCGCGCCAAGGCCGAATATTTCGTCACGACCGGCTATCAACGGCAATTGACGTTTCGCCGGACAGACGGATCGTTTTCCGCTTTCGGCCAACAGGACGACAGCGGCAGCCTCTGGCTCACGGCCTTCGTGCTATCCACCTTCAGCAATGCGCGTGAAATAAGAACCATCGATGCGGATGTAATCGACCGAGCGGCGGAATGGATTGTCGGCCATCAGCAAGACGACGGCTCATGGGATCCGGTCGGTTTTGTTGTCCATAGCGAGATGATCGGCGGCATGGACGGCAATCTGGCACTGACAGCGTTTGTCGTCAATGCCTTGCTTGAATATGGTGAAACTGATCAAACTGTCATCGATAAGGCTTTAGCCTATCTTGAACGGAACTTGACCAACGAGGAGATGAATCCCTACATCCTCGCCCAAATCGCTTATGCCTTTACGCAGGCAGAAAGCACTAGCGCGGAACAGGCGATCAACCTGCTAATAGAAGTTGGTATCGCAGACGCTGACGGACTGCATTGGGAACCCTACCCCATCGAAACGACAGGTTATGCCGTCTTGGCTCTCCTGAATTCAGGCAAATTGATCGAAGCCCAACCGGCTATCGAATGGCTGGCGGTGCAACGCAATCATCTCGGCGGCTTCGGCAATACACAGGACACCGTTCTTGCCTTCAAATCTTTGACATCAGCGGCCATCAATCAAAGCCGTGATTTGGATGCGCAGATCGAAGTTCTAGTCGATGGAGAAACCGTGCATATCTTCACGGTGAATTCCGAGAACTTCGACGTGTTCCAAGCACTGGAAATCGACCGCGCCGAACAAATCGAGTTGCGGCAAAGCGGAACCGGAACGGTGCTGTTCCAAGTGCTGCAGGCATTCAATGTTCCGGTAACTCCAATGGATGAAACACAGAGTCCGGAAATGACGCTGCGGGTGGAATATTCATCCGAGCATGTGGCCGTGGACGATATCGTCGATGTGAATGTGTACACCCACTATTTCGGTGAAAAGGAAAAGACCGGGATGGCCATCGTCGATGTCTCCGTCCCCACTGGCTTCGCTGTTGTGCAAGAGTCGCTGGAACGAGTCAAAGAGATCGAAACGATCTCGCGTATCGAACAAGCGGGCTGGAAGATTATCTTCTACGTCGATTACTTCGAAAGCGCCACCCCGCTCGAATTCACTTTTCAAGTCAAAGCACGCTTCCCTGTCAAAGCCGACAGCGGAACGAGCGCGGCGTATTTGTATTATGATGAGACAACCCGCACCGAAGCAGGGGGGACGCAGCTGGTAGCGGATTAGTGAAATGGTTCTTTATCGTTTACGATTACACTATAAGGGTGCGGCAAATTGTCCGCACCCTTAAGTTTTTATCTCGGTTTTTCCTTGACTATCAATCAATATTTCGTAATATCAAGATGCCATTATGAGGATAGTATGTATTGGGACGTAAAAACAGTACGACCGCTGGATGACTATAAAATCTATGTTGAGATAGAGGATGGCCGCAAAGGAATCTTTGACTTAAAACCATATCTGAACCATGGAGTCTTTCGGGAATTACGCAATGAGCATTATTTCAAGCAAGTAGGGATTTTGTTTGGCGCAGTAACGTGGCCCCACGAACAGGATATTGCGCCGGAAACCCTGGTTGCTGAGATGAATCCAGTATCGGGTAGCAAGAACAAGGGTTAGTCTGTCCTAGTTGCTAAGCAGCGGATAGCCGCTTGACTTGTAATTCACCTCTGCGCTGTTCCGCCTGCCAGAGATCGTATTGAACCTGCTGATTGAGCCAGCTTTCTGGGGTGGTGTCAAATGCGATCGAGAGCCGAATCGCCATTTCCGGGCTTATCCCGTTGCGGCCATTGAGAATGCCGGATAGTGTTTTGCGGCTAACGCCTAGCGCTTTTGCCGCTTCGGTGACGGATAAGCCTAGTGGCTCCAAGCATAGGGTTTTTATGATTTCTCCCGGATGAGGAGGATTGTGCATTTTCATGGTACACCTCAGTGATAGTCTTCGTAATCGACGGCTTCGGCATCTTTGCCTACGAAACGAAAAGTGACACGCCAGTTTCCGCTTACTTTCACGGCCCACTCACTATAGCGATCACCCTTCAGTTCATGAAGATCCAAACCCGGGAGATTCATATCTTGAGGACAAGTAGAAACCTAAAGACGTCCCAGAATAAGACGTAGTTTATCAGCATGTTTTGGCTGAATACCCGTCTTTGTACCTTGTGTAAAGAAACGTTCAAGTCCCTTGTGTTTGAATCCTATGATCATGTATTGATTGTAACATGTGTGGTTACGGGTTACAAGAGAGAAGTATAGGGAGTAGCGGGTGGCAAGGGCAAGACATCAGTCCGCCCTTGATTCAGGGTGTTTTGCGTAGAGGATAGACTTGATATACTTTTTGTATTCATCGTCTCGAGTCACAATGAATACACGCGAAGTGTTATTCCTGGAGACCGCCATGAATATTGAATTGTCCATCGAATATTTCGAAGAGGATGGTGCTGTTGTCGCTTTATGCCCGGAACTGAATGTATCCAGTTTTGGCGAGACCGTCGAAGAGGCGGAACAAAGTGTAAAAGAAGCGTTGGAATTGTTCTTTGAAGGATGTGAAACGCAAAATACGCTTCATGATGTGCTGGAGGAAGCCGGTTTTAACATTAGAATATGAAACGTTGATGCAACTCAATTCGATTAGGTGTTCCAATTCAATAAGCCATTTCCCGTAAATCTGAAGAAAAATTAATGAGTCTTTGACTTGAAATCTGTTATCTATCTGGTAAAGTAAGTAAAGAGAATAATGAGAAATTCAACAAAGTATCTGATTGTGCCAAAGATAGGTTTTGAAGCTGATTTTTTATTGAAAAATCAGTGATAAAACGAGATTTCCCCTTGACATACTCCAAGAAAAATGCTAAAAAAGCATATTCGTAATATGCTTAAAATGCAGAGGTTAAGGCTATAAAATTCATATTTTTTGTAAGAAAGGGAAGCAAATGGACCCTACTTTACTTCGTGAGTTAAACGAGTGTGCGGAAATTGCTAGTCAAGAGATTGATAGAATTGCAAATGATCCTGATTCCGTTCAAGAATTAAAAAAAAGATTGACTCAGATCAACTATAGCACTATTTGTTATTCTGACATGCTATCGAGTTCACAGGCAACGGTAGCTCAACGGTATAAAGGTGCCCGTTATAAGGGATGATACGATTGAAAAAACAGAATCATGCAATTAATAGATGGTGTATATGTAAATCCTACAATAAATTTATCAATAATCCCTTCTCATAAAATAAATGAAGTAATCAGTGATGAAAAATGCTCTGGCAGAAACAGGAGTCAATTCTTTCTCTTTTATGCCATATTATAATGAGAATGCTGATATGGCCTTTTCTCGAATCAAACATGAAATTTACTCATTTATTGAATCCGAGATTCCTGTACTCTTATGTCTTGAAGATGAAAAAACTATGGAAGGTCATGTAGTAGTAGTAGTCGGGCACGGATTAAATCAAAATATAAATGTAAAAACATCTAATAATGCTTGTAATATTGTTCAATTGGATATTGATAAACACCAATCAACGCATCGTGTATTGAGTGATGTTGTTAACATATATTATGCCCATGATGATTCATATGGTCCTTTTAATCGTATAAAACTTATTGAGGGGAAATGTGAAAATCCCAAAAAAGACAAAGAGCCGGTTGTTACAGTAGCGCGTGGAAAAGAAGGTTTAACACATTATCTAAAACAAGTGCTTGTTCCAGTTCCTGACATTGTAAGATGCAATTCTACAAGAGTTTTACAAAATTTGATACAATATTTTGAAGAAAGACCATATGGGAAAAATTTTCCGAAAAAGAATTTCATTGTTTGGAGATCTCTTTTTGTTGAAGGTGCTTTTTTCAAAAAATCTGTATCTAAAAGATCTTTTTCTGAAACATTGCAGAAAAAATATGCAAGTCTTCATTTACCTAAATATGTATGGCTTTATGAAGCAAATTGCGTATCTGAAGGAGATTCGGAAAATTGGGATCCTACAAGCGATGATAGGAGAATTATCGGTGAGTTTTTGTATGATGCCACATGCTCAAATTTTGATATCAGATTACTTTCCGAGCGTTTTTTGAAGTTTTATAGAGATTACAGGGATAAACCGGAAGATTATATAACAATTAAGGATTTTGAATATTACGAAATTTACTCTGATCCGCAAATATAAGTTATTTTCATTGGGGAGGTAATTATAATGTGTGCATTTCGAAGAAAGATAAAAAGATATGAATCGCTCAAAATTCCAATAAATGCACTTGATGATAATGACCAAGGAAATTAAAAACTTGATTTGTTGCTGAAACATGAATACAACAGATGGCCAATGATAATTACAGCTATTATTATTGTTATAATAGCTTTTCTGTTTGTCTTTTTGAATATTAATGAAAATAGAGAATATTATTTTGAATATCAAGGATTTAGCTCAAGAGGTGGTTTTGCTTCACTTCTAATAATACTTGCAGGATGGACAATTTGGTGTGGACAACCAAATGTTACAATAACCCCCATTGAGACAACTCCCCCAGAGAAATAAAAGTAGAAGGCGGGGAGAGTAGTGGAATGAAAAAAGGAAACGAAACCACATTCTTCTCCGGTCGCTCCTGCTTTTCTTGAAGGTCTTTGCAAATCGCGTCCAGATCGTAGTTGAACCGTTTCGCGTATTCGTCACGGATTTTACGGACTTCTTCGATTATTGGGTCATTCATACAAGTCCCCCTATATTTTTTTACGGTGAAGAAATCTTGAAACACTGATTTTCTGTCCAGTGAAAAATATTGCATCAAGGATCATTTGAAATTATCATGTAATTTCCGGGACAACGCAAGTGATTTTTGCAGAAAGTGGATCGAAGGATGAACAGCAAGCAATTGACCCAAGCGGATACAGACAAGGCCAAACGAATCTGGGATGAATATCAACGATCCCATGATCTTTCCGGTCGGATTGGTCAAACAGTGGGGATCGATCCTCAAGATGGACAGATTCGGTTTGGGGAATCGATTCGGGATATTGTCGCGCAACGAGATGCGGATTCTTTCGAATCTCCCCTTTTCTTCCAGCGTGTTGGTTCAGACGCCTATGTCTTCAAAGGGGGCTTTAGTCCTTTTACACAATCGGAAATCGATCGGCTATGGGCAGAAGAAGCGTAAAAACGTCCAAAAGAGTATGAGGAAGGGAAAGTCCAAGCGATCGATGGGGAACAGGTTTTCCAAGAGATTCGGGAGAGGCTTTACCGGTGATAAAATTTACCTTCCACCCGGAATCTCGCCTCGAATTGAACAAGCCGTTGATTTTTATGAAGATTGGATAGAGATTTTTTCCTTAGCGCTTTCCGTTTTCCGTGGTGTAAGTCGAACAACATGATGTCCACAAGAAGCCTGGTGTTGCCGGATGTCAGCGCAAATGGCAGTGAGGTTATAACCGAATTTTTGAGCATGTTCGTCACGAATTTGACGGACTGCTTCTACGATTGGATCGTTCATACGACACCTCCTAGAAGTTCATTTCGCATATCTTTTTTCTACTGAATAAACATGCCCATTCACGTTCACTCATCTGGTGTTCGGTTCAATACGGGAAATGTCTTTAAATTTATCAAAATCTCTGTCGAATGATGCAATGGGGAGCCCCTCTTCAGTGGCAACCGCAGCGAGGTAGGCATCGATGAAACCGGCTTTTCCATCACCATAACGTTGAAGCGCATTCAGGATGCGGCTTTTTTCTTTCATTAGAATCCCTTGACTTTGTATAAAAAGCATAATACGTGCAGCAATATCTTTTGGTTTCAACTTGTAAAAGGATTGTAGCGTAAAAACCGTTTCGGCTATGATTACAGGAAGGATAACCAATATTATTTTTCCAGAATCTGCTTCTGTGATCAAAGAATGTGCCTGTTGAGCCTGAGCCGGTGGCTCTCCGGTGAAAAAACGAATAAGGACATTGGTATCAAGCAATTGTTGATCTGCCATTAGAATTCCAATCCTTCATTCGCTGCTTCCTCAGCCATCGCTCGCTGAGCCGCTTCTGTTTCTTTGCTAATACCAGGGAAGGAAACTTCCGATTTCAAACTTCCAAACAGTTCCAATGCGCTCGGTTGAGGGCGTACAATAGCCGTACCGTCCGGTTGAATTTCCCATTGGATTTTTTGATTGGGTTTTAGATTCATTGCATTGCGCACTTGAGCAGGAACCGTAGTTTGCCCTTTACCTGTCAAAGTGGATTGGATCATCGTTTTTACCTTTCCTGAAGTCTTATTCATAGAATATCTTGTTTTCCTTGAAATTCAATTATTCCTTACCATGGTTTCGAATCATTCCTTTTGTTTCAGCGAATTGTCTCGAACGCCTTTGTAAGCAAATCGATTTCGTGAATATCCGTCACGGTAAAATCTCATCCAACCATAGGATTCGTTCACACAATTCTCTCCTAACCCGAAATCAAAGAGTTGCTGTTACAATAAAGACTCAAGAATATCCCTGAGACAGGTGAGGAATATCATGAGTGCTTTTTTGGATTTGGCGCCTGAGAACTATCAGTTGGCGCCGTCTCATAGTGAAGATATACAAAAACTGGACCAGTTGTTGGGAAATGTATTGGAGCGGGTTGCCGGGAAGGAATTGGTCGACTTGGCTCGAAAACTGTATGAGAATCAGGACGATGTTGCTCCTACCGATTTGTTTCGAATTATGCCGCAAATCCGGGATCCCATCGTGCTGCAAAAGATTTTACGCGCGTATACCATCTTATTTCAATTGTTGAATTTGACGGAGCAGAAGGAGATCATTCGAGTCAATCGGATGCGACAGCAGAGTAGCGAGAATCCACGGAAAGAATCGATTCTGGATACCTTTACGCAGCTGAAAAAGAATGGGGTCGCGGCGCAATCGATTCAGGATTTATTGAACCGGCTCGATATCTGCCCCACGTTGACAGCTCATCCGACGGAAGCGCGGCGGCGCGCTGTTTTGGACAAGTTGGAAAGCATTGCGCACATGCTGTTTGAGATCAAACAGTCGGAAGCGATCGGGAAACTCGATAAGTCCATCAATTATCAACAATACCTGGAAGAAGACCTGGAGCGATTGTTGACTTCCCTATGGCTGACGGAAGAATTGAATCGGACAGAGATCACCGTCCGTGATGAAAGTCAAAATGCGGTGTATTTCATCGAGCATACGATCTTTGACTTGGTGGTATGGCTGTATCGCGATGTTCGGTATGCGTTGAAAAAGGTGTATCCGGAAGACACCTTCGACATCCCGATTTTTCTTAAATACCGGTCTTGGGTAGGCGGCGACCGGGACGGCAATCCCAAAGTAACTCCGGATGTGACCTGGCAGACTCTGCTTTTTCATAGAAGGAAAATTTTGGAAATTTATATCCATCGTGTGAACCGCTTGATCCAAAAATATACCCACAGTGATAGATTGATTCCCGCCAGCCGGGAGTTACGGGATTCGCTGGAGGCAGAAAAAGAAAGAATAGCAATTCCACAACGCATTCTGCAACGCTTCCAGCATGAGCCGTATGCTCTGAAGTTGATGTATATTCGGCGAAAACTAAAGTCTACATTGTACCATATGAAAGATTTACAGAATCTGCAGATCCTGGGCGAGTATGATGCGCCCCCACCTACCGCGTATTCCCATTGGAAGGAACTGCTGGAGGATCTGATCCTGATTCAAAGCAGTTTTGCCGAAAGTGGAATGGATTCGCTGGCGTATGAAGGATCCCTGGCCGATTTAATTATTCAAGTAAAGACATTCGGTTTTCACTTGGCGGCGTTGGATATCCGGCAACATAGTTCGGTGCATGAAGAAGTTCTGGATGAAATGTTCCGTGCGGCGCATCGCCTTCCTCCGAAACAAATCTATTCGGAGCTGAGTGAAGAGGAAAAAATCGAGTTGCTGACTCAGGAATTGAACGATCCCCGGCCTTTATTGCCCCGATTTTGGCAGGGATCGGAAACGGCAACGAATTTGCTGCAGGTTTTCGAAGTCATCCGTCACAGCCAGCATATTTTGTCCGAAGAATCGGTGCAATCTTACATCGTGAGTATGACGCACTCGATCAGCGATGTGCTGGAGGTACTGGTCCTAGCGAAAGAGACCGGACTAGTGCGGTTGAAGACAGAATGGGGAGAACAGGTGTTGGAGAGCGATCTGGATGTGGTTCCCCTCTTTGAGACCATCGATGATTTGGAACGCAGTGAAGGATTGATGCGGCAACTGTTTGAGAATCCATTATATTTTGTACATTTAAAGAAGAGAAATAATTTCCAAGAAATCATGTTGGGGTATTCCGACAGCAGCAAAGACGGCGGATATATGTCGGCGAACTGGTCTTTGCATAATGCCCAACAGTCGCTCTCTGAAATCGGTGAGGAATTCGGCGTGGATATACGCTTCTTTCATGGCCGAGGGGGAACGGTCGGCCGGGGAGGCGGCCGCGCGTACTTGGCGATTCGAACCCAGCCTCCGCACAGTTTGAACGGGAAGATCCGGTTTACGGAACAAGGCGAGATTATCTCGTTCCGCTACAGTTTTGCCCCCATCGCGCATCGGCATTTGGAACAGATCGTGGGGGCTGTTCTTCTGGCGTCGAATGTTGAGAATCATAAACCGGTGCGGGATGAATGGAACGAGAGAATGCAGGCGATGGCGGATTTTTCGAGGGATACGTATCGCTCACTCATTTATGAGAATGAAGATTTTTTCCCGTTCTATGTGGATGCCACCCCCATTTCGTATATCAGCCAACTGCCGATCGCGTCGCGTCCGGTGTCCCGGACAGGAGGATCGATGGTGGGGATGGAGGATCTCCGCGCGATTCCATGGGTGTTCGCCTGGGTTCAGAGCCGATACCTGGTGCCCGGATGGTATGGAGTGGGTAGCGCGTTGGAACATCTGGCGGGAGAAAACGAAGAAAACCTACCGATGTTGAGAGAGATGTATAAACACTGGAACTTGTTTCAGCTGGTGCTGGATAATGCCAAAATCGAACTCTTACGAACCCACCTACCCACCGCTTCCTGGTATGCCTCACGGGTTGAATCCGAGGAATTGCGCGGTCGGTTGCACGGTATGATCGAAGCGGAGTTCATAAAAACAGAACATTGGATTCAAAAAATTCGTGAAGGGAATGAGCACACTCATTTTACCATCGTCAAACACACCATTGACTTTCGAAATCCCATCGTGGCGGTGTTGAACAAGCTCCAAGTCGCGTTGTTGGATGTATGCGATCCGAAAAAAGATGTTGCTGTGCAAGACGAAGAGCAATGGAAAGATGCCATGCTGTTGAGCCTGACGGGGGTGGCGGCGGCGATGCAGAGTACGGGGTGAATGGGGGGTTAAATTGGTATGATCGTTCCCGACTCTATAATTGGAATCTTGTCGTTCTTCTATATCTTGTCCTGTTTTGTGATCTGTATCTATTTTTATATGAAGAAGAAAAGGCGAATTTTCTTGGTTCTTACAATGCTTTTTTATAGTGGTTTCCTGTTGATTCTTTTTTTCCTCCACTACTCTACGACAGATGTTTTTATTGTAACGATCAAAGAATCTGAACCCTTTTGTATGAAGTATAAACTTTATGGAAATCTAGACTATACTTTTCAATCGGATCAGCGGCAAGAAATTCGTCCCCAAAAAGATACTGAAACCATCGTGATTAATGATACCCACGATACGGTTTTACACATTAAGGGTATTCTGTATGGAAGTTATCATTACAGAACAAACATCAAACAAACCGTTCCGATTCTCCCTGAAACGGTTTATTTGTTCAGTGGTAGAATTCGGCGGTATGGAGGTAATGAGGAAGCATTTCCGGAGACAATATACACGAAAAATAATTATAACATTCATTATTGGCTCTATTGGGACGAGCCATAATCAATTGAGCTCAATTCCGCAATGGGGAAACGGTCAACTGTTATCCTATCCCATCGATGGTTTGGGAAATTGATTGGGGAGAGGTTCAGCCGGTGAAATAAATATTTTATCTTACTGGAATCCTCATTTCTGCAGTTATTGGCAGTTCAAACACATCCTTCCGTAGCAGACGGGTTGAGAAGAAAAGAATCTCAAGATTTTCAATTTCACCGGTTTTCGGATTGAGGCGGGCGATGATTTCATCACCGAGTTCCTCCGAATCTTGTTCTGAATAGGGAGGGCACTTGTCGATGCAAAGAATGTCCGCTTCGCGGTCGTATCTGAACTTTAGGTTCGCTTCCATTCAATTTCTCCTACAACCAACTTTCTCGCTACGTAAGCCGTGATAATCCAGTAGTTCGGTGATATACTGTTCTCTCTCTTCAGTAAGTTCAGCCTCACTCTTCAAGTACGGACAAGAAAAACGTTCCATTGTTTGTCTCGATTCTGCATTTATGCATGCAGTGGTTGGCAAGGCATCATCCAACCCGAAAGTCTCTGCGCTTACCGTCAAAAGCAGTTTTGTTTAACCTCCCCTCCCAGCAAGCAAGTTTAAATAAACCATAACACAACCACTTACCCGGTCTGCCAGCGCCAAATCGAGTGAGCCATCGCGATTGAGATCGCATGTCGATAGTGAAAAAATTTGATGGAGAGGATACGGCCTATCGATGTATACGCGGTCCAAATCGGTGTATTGTCCAAGACGTTTCCCGCTGAACGCCGTAAGAACCGGCTTCGCGTTTTGAATATCCAATCCCGCCAACAGAATTTCATCAATGTTATCATGATTGAAATCTCCCACAGTCAAATCATGAATCACCATTTGCGCATCCGGTACAGGTTGCGCCACGAGGTCGTATGTTTCTCCACCGAACAAGATGAGCATCCGCCGATCCGATAAGAAGACAACAACATCCGGATAGGAATCTGCATTGACATCTTTAACAAATAATCCCTCGGGGATATTTCCGGGGAACGTGATATCAAGGTTGGAATAAAAAATCAATTTCATTGTCTCGGACTGAAATGAAAAAACGGACAGTCCCGAAGGTCTCGCATGCGATACCACCAATTCCTCGATTCCATCCTTGTTCAAATCGGCTGCCCACAATTGAATCGGTTCGAAATCGATGAATTCCCTGCCCTCAATTATCATTTTTCCATCATCATCGAGCGAATAGAGATCAAAAGATTCCAGATTCCCAATACAAAACATTGTTTCGCCGGCTTCCCCAAAGCATCCGGCCGCCAACAAACGGATTCTGGATCGATTCAATTGCTCTTCAGGAAAGGGATACCCTTCGAATAGGATCATTTGATCTGATAATAAAAGTGGGGATTCTTGACTGCCGAGATAGACAGAAAGGGTTGAATCAATTGCGCTTAGCGTTACCAAATCATCCCATCCATCTCCTTGGATATCCGGAGTGAAAACATTGCAGCATCCTTCACCACTCCAAACATCCCGCCTCTCATAACTCTGATCATCGCTCAGCAATATTGTGGCTGTATCGCTATCGTAATTCGCTGTAACGAAATCCGGATACCCGTCATGATTGAAATCCGCACATTGCAAATCGATCGGTCCTTTTCCCACAGATTCGACATTCTGTTGGATGAATGCGATAACATCATCGCTTGTTTGAAAAACCAAATCCGGGATTCGAGTAGGAGTGCAGGAAGGAGTCGCTGTTTTTTGCGGAGGTTGTACCGTCGGTGTATTGTTTTGTATAGGAGTAGGCGTGTACGTTTGATAGTATGCCAAAACCGGCAATAATACCGGTCTGTGTGGCGGATTTTCCTCCGCGTGGATTTGAAGAGAACCATCCTCCAAGATCTCCACTTCCGCAATACCAGCCGGCAACGGTTTTTTCAACTCAAAGCGAATACATGCCCGTGGGAAATCACGAGGAATAATTCCATCATACAATGAAAAAGGAGTCCGATAGATTTCCGATACGCTAAGGATAATCGGAGAAGCGAAACAAAAGGGCGAAATGAGAAAATGAGAAACCTTGATTTGTAGAATCTGCGACGCCGTTGCATGACCGTCGGATACAGAAACTGTCGCCGGATATACACCTACGTGTGAAGAATCGAAAATCGAGAGACATCGCTTCCAATCAACGACTACAGTTGGGGCGTCTTTTTCGGATTGAATTGACCATACTAAATCTTTTTTCGGAGTATCCCCATCATGAACGTATTCATCGAGTTTCAGCAAATCAACCGCCGGCTGCCTGCACACAATCCGCAAATCCGGTATTTTGTCGAGAATAGGCGCACTTGTTTTAGGCATTACAGTAAAGGTGGGAAACGGCGTCAAAGTTGGAACGGAAGTAATTGTAAAAGAAGGGGGAATCGTCAATGTCGCAGTACTGGTCGGTATTTCAGTGAAAGTAGCAGTCGGGGATACTGTAGTGGTCTTCGTTGGAGACATCGTCTTTGTCGAAGTAAATGAAGGAGTCAAGGTACTCGTAAAGGACGGTAAACATGTTTGGGTGGGTGTAAAAGTAGGAGTATAGGTAACCGTATTTGTTGGGGAAGATGTTATCGTCGGTGTGGATGTGTAAGTCGGTGTATGTGTCGCCGTATGTGTCAAAGTAAAACTCGGAGTGGGTGTACAGGAAGGTGTCTTGGTTGAGATGCAAGTAGGGGAAATAGTGGGTGTCGAAGTACAAGTCGGAGAGGGAGAAAAAGTTCGTGAAGGGGTTAATGTGGGTGGAACTGTATAAGTCACTATTAAAGTAGGAGTTAAGGTTATCGTACATGTCGATGTGCAAGTAAATGTTATCGTAGGAGTTCGTGTAAAAGTATGAGTCGCTGTCTCTGTGAAAGTGCATGTCGGTGTGAGAGTGGGTGTTTGTGTCTGCGAAGGTGTTGGTGTGACCGTCGGATAAGCCTCCACTAAGATAAATCGAACTTCTTTAACGCTGCAATGGCTTCCATCATAAGCAAATATGGAAAACGAATAGCAATCAGTCTCTCGATCCGTATCCAAGACGATATCCTGAAAAACGATGCCTCCAAATGCCGCGTAATGATCCAATTTGGCTGGCGCATTGTCTGACAAAGAAATCGTAACAGGATCATGTTCTTGATCTGTGATAACAAGAGATAGGATTCGGCGCTCTCCACACAAAACCATTCCAACCTCCGCTGGATGAATGGAGATTATGGGTGCATGATTCCCCTCCCTTGGAGTATTGGTTGAAGTAATTGTCCACGTCGGCGTAATGGAAGGAGTATTTGTTTCTGTCGGTGTAAATGAATATGTGGAGGTTGGAGTCCACGTTGGAGTATTGGTTTTTGTTACTGTAAAAGTATAGGTATGAGTGGGAGTATTTGTTGCCAACGGCGAATTTGTGGGGGTAGAGGTAGGCAGATATGTCTCCATCGGTTCAAGAGGAGCTGAAGGAGTGGGAGTGTAAGTCGGTTTCATCTCTCCACTATCATCCGAAGCATGATCGGATTCCTCCGGAGTAAAAGTGGGTGAAAACGTAAAAGTAGGTGAAGGATTTGGGGGATCTGAAACTTGCGTCGGGGGAACGGGAGTATTGGTATCTCGAGGTGTCGGGGTAAAAGAAGGAGTCGGGCTTTTTTCTACCGTTACCGTGAAAGTCCACGTCGGAGGCGGTAATGGAGTCGGCGAATCGAATGGTTGTTGTGTGGGGGTTTTCAAATATATTGGAATAGGCGTTGAAGTATCTTCGGGAGTACTATCCGTTGGAGTGGGGGTATTTTCTTGCAGTTCCCGTTTAACTTTCTCTGCAAAGCCACAAGGATTCCCCAACAAAATAACCATTACAAAAAGAAGAATGAAACAATGAATGGATCGAAATCCTATATCGCCGCTGATGAATTTCATCTTGTTTGAACGTTTCAGTGTGAATCTTCCACAGCTGTTTTTTTACAAAAGTGTTTCACATAGAGCTCATACATTATTCATAATAAATATTCGTGTCAATCTGAATGAAAATCTGTATTAATCTTATTCATAGAAATCACATTGTTCATGTACTCCTTTAAAAAAGCGAAAAAATATTTTCTCCTCCACAATAATGATAAATTTCTGCGGTTTCTTTCCTAATAGTAGAGGACAGTGTTGCTTTATGAGATGAACATCCTGTCCAAGCACATTGAACACAGAAAGGAAAAAGCTCATGACAGAAATCTGGAAATGGATGAACAACAAAAAAACAAGTATCGGAGCGGCATTGTTGTTGGCCGCCTTGATTGTGGAGCGATTGTTCGGCATATGGGCAGGAGAGCCATGTCCTGATTGGGTTCCTAAATTAGTGGAAACGCTGCAATGGCTAGGTGGATTGTTTACCGGTGTCGGTTTGACGCATAAGGGAATCAAGGTTTCCACTCAAAAACAAACAGTCCGCTTCACTTCTCTTTCATAAAAAAAGAATTTCTAGCGAGTGGCAAAGAAAAAAAAAGTCTCCTCCTACTGAATCGCATTCCACCGGGTAACAGGGGCAAGCGAAATCTACCCCAACTAAATCGCATTCCACCGGGTAACAGGGGCAAGCGAAGTCTGCCCCAACTAAATCGCATTCCACCGGGTAACAGGGGCAAGCGAAGTCTGCCCCAACTAAATCGCATTCCACCGGGTAACAGGGGCAAGCGAAGTCTGCCCCTGCTGAGCGCATTCAGCATCAAAGACATGCCATCGTCATGCCTTTGCCACTCTTTTTATTCATTTTTTTATGAATGATTTTATGGAGTAAGAATGGAGAACCGCTATTTCAAGGCCTCGATAATTTCCTTGACGGAAGAGATATCGGTCACGCGCACGCCAAAATTCTCGCCGGTAATAACAATCATTTCCCCTTTGGCAAAATACTTTTTATTGACCAATAAATCCACAGGTTCCCCATTAAAGCGATTTAATTCGATCACCGAACCGGCTCCCAATTCCAACACTTCGCGTACCGTTCTAGTGGTTTTTCCTAGTTCCACTCGAATCTCTAAATCGAGATCCAGCACCACATTCATATCAGTGGTTATTTCCGGCGGTTCTTCCTCGAAAGAATCAAAGACCGCTGATTGTATTTCAACTTGTTCATCGACGATGGGAGAACGTCTGTATTTTGTTTTTTGTCCAATACCTTGCTGGCCAAAGGCAGGAGAAGACATTTCTTGTTGAGGGGGTTGAGGAGAAGACTGCTGTGGGGGAGGAGCTCGTTTTTCCTCCTTTTCTTTAGGAGCTTCTTCTGTCGCGCCTCCGCGGAGCAAAGCATCAATTTCTTCTTGTGAAAGAATATCCGTCATCGGCTTATCGCCTATGAATACAATTATAGAGTATCAATATCGATTCAAATTATAGTATGTATAACTTTTATTGTAACCTAATCTTGCCTCCGGTCTATAGGTTTTGTAAACTTTTTTAACCTGCAAAGAAATGCACATAGCTTCAGTGTAACACATCCTTTTCACAATCAAGTTAGAGAACTGGATTCGTTTGCCCCTGTTGGACAAGACCTTATACTCTATTCAAATCTTCAGTTTTTTCCGTAACTTTTTGTACTCACTATACGCATATTGAAAAACGGCTTCGTAATATTCATTCCAGTCATAATAATGTTCACAAAACCCCTCAAGAGTAACGAGAGAACGTCCTAATGAATCGGAACTTCCGGAAAAAGGAAGTAATTCTTCTGCAATCCCAATGTATTGAACACCATATCCTATCGGAAAAGGATATGGACAATTGGGGGGCTCCGGCCCCGGATGTTCAATCTTCATCACTCCAATCATCTTCACATGAGATAAATCCACCCCGATTTGATTTTTCGCTTCACGCTGAAAGGTTTCATTCGGTGATTCTCCAATGTCGATCCGTCCACCGATAATCTCCCACCCACGACCGGGAATATTCGCCAAAATCACTTTCTCTTCGTAAAAAACAAAACCACCCGAAATGCTGGTAAGTTCCGGAGGCGGCAATTTCTCGGTGGCCTCGAAACTCACAATACTGTCAATCCCCCATGTTGTTTTTGGAAATACAATCGATGTATCCGTTTTCTTTTTCTGATTGGATGTTTCACGTTTCTTTTTTGTTTTTGTATTCTCTCCTACGAACTGAGCGTTTTTTTTATCTTTCTTATTCGATCCTTTTTGCTCGGATTTTGGAGTAGTTGATTTCTTTTTTGTCTCTTTTTTTGACATCGTTGCAGTTGTTTTTCCGCTGGAACGTTTGGATGAAGATGTCTTTTCTTTCGATGAGGAAGATTTTGTTTTTTGGGAAGAGGAAAGAGAAATAACATGGGATTCCAAGGTGTGATCTTCGATAGAACCACCATTTCCCTCGGCATCCAGTATACCAATGTGTGTTTTCAGTTTTTCAGCACTCATTTCTCTCCCATAAAGAGAACAATAATCAGCTAAATATAAACCATACAATATTATAAGCGATTTTACCCCCGTTAGGCAATGTGTGGATATCAATTCGAGAATACATATTTTTTCGCTTTTCTACTTAAAACCCTAATCGTTGTCGTAAAGTGTTACGCGAAATTCCGAGCAATTTCGCAGCCTGAACTTGATTTCCATCTGTCTCCTCCATGGCTTTTTTGGCCAATTCCACTTCGATCCACTGAAAGATCTTCAAAGGGCGCTTTTCCTGCTGAGCCATGATTCGTTTCCACAAAATTTCCAATGTCTGATTTAAATCCTCATCCGCAAAACTCGTTTCCGGCTCATCTTCAGTCTTGCGTTCAGGAGAAGAAGCGAAATCCGGTTTCAACTCACTCAATGTAATCAGATTTCCTCTCGCCATCAGCAGAACACGCCGAATCGTATTTTCCAATTCCCGAACATTGCCCGGCCATTCATAAGATACAAGAAAATCAGCGGCATCCTTTGAAAGGGGTAAAGAATCATATCCCTCGCGCTTAGCAAAATATTGAGCCAATAAAGGAATATCTCCACGTCTTTCCCGTAAGGACGGGAGATGGATAGTGACAACTTTCAATCGATAGAATAAATCTTCTCTGAACTTTTTCTCTTGAACCAACTGAAATAAATCCCGATTCGTCGCGGCAATAATACGCGCATCGGTTTGGATAAATTCCTTACCTCCCACTCGTTGAAAAGTTTTGTCTTGTAAAACCCGCAAAAGTTTTCCTTGTGTGACTTGGCTCAATTCCCCGATTTCATCCAAAAAAATCGTCCCTTTGCTCGCTTGCTCGAATTTCCCGATTCGGCGTTCATATGCGCCGGAAAACGATCCTTTTTCATGCCCAAAAAGTTCACTTTCGATCAATGTCTCGGGAATCGCGGCACAATTGACCGGCAAAAAGATATTCTGTTTCCGACGGCTGTGGCTATAAATCGCTCTTGCGACCAATTCTTTTCCTGTTCCGCTTTCCCCGGTAATCAGAACCAAGGCATCACTATCGGCAACACGCCCGATCATTTTATAGACTTCCTGCATCGGCGGTGACTGCCCAATCAATACTTCATTATCAGGACTTTCACTTTCAGTCCCCCATACAACTGATTTTTGCATCATGCGCCGGATCGAAAGAGCTTGTTGAACGACTTGCATAACCTTTGGCGGATCAAAGGGTTTGATAATATAATCGAACGCACCCAACCGCGTCGCCTCGATTGCCGTCGCAGTGGTGGAATAGGCAGTCATAATGATAACGGGGACTTGTAAATCCAACTGGCTTATTTCTTCCAGCGTTGCCAATCCATCCATACCACCCATCTTGATGTCCATGAGAATCAAATCGGGAACAACAGTTTTTAACTGTTCCAAAGCCGCCTCTCCCGACATGGCGTTCAAAATCGAACAGTTCAATGGAGCTAAAAATCGCCGGAACGAATAATGGACATCTTCTTCATCATCGACAATCATAATTTTCGAGCCGGCAAGTTGTTCATCCCTATTCATGGCAAATACTCGTAATTTTTTTCTGTATCCTAGCAGTTCTTTCAAAAACATGCAGTCTCATTTTGTCAAAAGATCAATAATATCGAATGGATCACTTTTCGTTACAAGGTTATAATCATTGTACAATCGGACCGATTCAAGATCTTGACAACGATTCCTTTGTATAGGAATAATAATCAGTTACCTTTGGCGATTACGCTTATAGCCATTATAATGTCCATATCCTTATTGAAAGTCGAGCGATATGATGGGTGATTTTTCTTTTACTGAAGACGATCTTGAAATCATTCAGGATGAACAAGAGGAAAGCGAGGCTTCCATTATTCGGTCCACAGTTGGAGCGGATGTCTATATGGAAGGTCAGTTCAATATCCGCCAGGGGATCGAAATCTCCGGTTTTTTCAAAGGAGAATTGACCTCGCATACATTGCAAATTCAAGAAAAAGGGAAAGTCGAAGGAAAGATCGATTCATTTAACGTAATCATCGAAGGAAATGCCAATGTGGAAATGACCGCCCGCAAGCAACTCGATATTCGTAAAGGGGGCAAATTCATCGGCTCTTTACAAACTCAACCGGAAGTCATTACCCTCTCCGAATTCTCAACCTTCGGCGAAACAGAAGAAGTCGCACAAGACTTTCGAAAAGAATACGTTCGTGACCGGCCTTCCTCCAAATCAGAAAAATAAACTTACTGCTTGATTTCAATCTCAGCCAATACCGGCAAATGATCGGAAGGATATCGGCCATCATATTGGTCATCTAAAATAGAATGGTTCAAAACCTGCACACCTTCCCGCATAAAAATATAATCAATCCGGCTTTCCGAAGGACCCAATTCGGTCCATCCATTCCTTCCTGAGCTTGAAGATGTCGGGCCACGATGAGCGTTCATCGACACATAACGCGCATCGATCAAATCCGATTCCGACTCAGCACCAGTCAAAATCAAATATGTTTTCGAAGTTTCCCGCACATTGAAATCTCCGGTTATAAACGAAGGGGCATCACCGGCAATTTCTTTCACTTTTCGCCATAACAGTTCCGCACTCTCTTCTCTCGCTTTTCGGCCACGATGATCGAAGTGAGTATTGAAATGATAGAAAATTTGGTCGGTTTTCAAATCTTTGAATTTCCCCCATGTCACAATTCGCGTAATCGCGGCATCCCACGATTTACTACCGGGAATGCGGGGAGTTTCGGAAAGCCAGAATGTATCGGTTTGCAGCAACTGAAAGCAATCTTTACGATAAAAAATTGGGGTGAATTCACCCCCCTGCCAACCGTCATCCCGTCCCACTCCGAACCAATCATAATCGGGAAGTCTTTCAACCAAATCATCAATTTGTTCTTTTCGGGCTTCTTGCAGGCCGGCAAAATCAGCCTTGTATTTATCGCCAATCATTTCAGCCACATGATCTTTCCGATGCGGCCAGGCATTGATCCCATCTCCCGGATTATTGTAACGGATATTGTAGGACATGACCCTTATAGATGAGTCTTCATCCCCTACTGTTTCGACTGTGCCAAAAGATAGCATCATACACAGACTAGCGCTTACTAACGCAACGATTCGCATTTTTCCAAACCTCCATTTTTATCTTCGATCATAAAACCGCCGGTGAGCCGGCAAGGTATCCTTAATTACTGTTTCAATTGAAAAAATTCAAAAAATTGTAATCCCACCCACTAATAATCTGTATAGAACATTTCGTGTAAACTGCAACAATAACAACACGACAAGCGGACTTAAATCCAATCCCCCAACCATCAAAAATGGAAATGCCTGACGAACGGCATCCAACAAAGGTTCCGTAATCCGGTAAAAGAAGCGAACGATTGGATTGTATGGATTCGCCTGAATCCACGACATGATCACGGCGACTATAATGGCAATTTGATAGAGGTGGATCAACGAATTCAGCAATTGAAACAAACCCATAGTGATAACGATCCTTTATACAATTGTTTTCCGCTTCCGAATATCATGACACTCCCCCTCCATTCGTGCAATGTGTTCGTTTTTGTAGACATATGGTAGCTGCAAATCATAATAACTCAATTCCTAAAAAGAACTGCTCGAATGTTCAAGCGGAACACGACACACAGAACTGGATACTAATGGTAAGATGTCAGGGCTTCCCGTGTTGGGTGCTGGGTGTTGGGTGTTGGGTGTTAGGTGATGGGGTAACAAGGGCAAGACGGTAGGTCTGCCCTTGCTGTTGTGCGATATACGGCAAGGGTAGACTTCGCTTACCCTTGCTACCCTGGCGGATAAAGGAAAACCTGTGTACCGCGAGACCTGTGTAACAAGGATGGAGATCGGGAAGTTGCTTATAGCAATGGATCATTCGTATTCTCGCGCCAATCCCTCAATTTCTCTCTCATCCGGATTCCAATATCTCCATAAAAGGGATTCATCGCCAAATTTCTCATCTCACGTGGATCATGACGCAAATCGTACAATTCCTCACCCCCACCGGTGTACTGATTATATTTCCAACGCTTTGACCGTATTGTCCGAATGGGATTGATCCAATGCTGTTTGCTGAAATATTCGGAATAAATCTCTTCGCGAACAGTTTGTGTGGGATTCTCGAACAAGGAACTCAGATCCACTCCGGAAAGTTTCTTCGGCCACAATACATCGGTCATGCGGCATAAAGTGGGCACAAAATCTACCAAACTCACGAGTGCATCACAGATTAAGGATTGTGAAAAACGTGCTGGGCAGGAGATAACAAGAGGTATATTGAGCAGTTCATCATACATAAACGGTCCTTTGAAAGGCAATCGGTGCGCTCCGCCCATATCTCCATGATCGGATGTGTAGAGGACGATTGTATTCTCCATTTCTCCTTTTTGTTCCAGCGCGTCAAGGATTGGTTCGAGATGACTGTCCACCATCTCGATCAAATCAAGATAATGACTGCGATAATGCAGCCACTCCTTTTTTCCCCAATCCAAAGTGACTTTTCCTTGATCGTTTACAAGAAAATCTCGCTGTGGCCAAGGTTTGTCAGACAAATCATCCGCAAAATTCGCGGGTATATCCACTCCATCACGGATTGGGTGTTTCATCGCTGTTTTGATATCATACACATCATGAGGATTGATAAACGAAACGGTCAAAAACCACGGTTTTTCGGATTGAGCGCGTATCCATTCCGCCGCCGCATTGCCTAATTTTTCTCCTCGCAAACGACGGTATCCGAAAAAACCAAACTTCTCCAATCCGTTCTGATCGTTCCCCAAATGCCATTTCCCGAGATATCCGGTTTCATACCCGTTTTCGCGAAACACGTTCCCTAAACACGGAACATCCGGCGACAAAGGCCGCCCCAGCGAACTCCCATCCACATTTGTCACTACTCCCGCTTCATGCGGATACAATCCCGTCATCAACGTCGCCCGAGAAGCGGAACATTGAGGAGTCGTACAGAACGTATTTGTGAAACGAATCCCGTTTTGCTCCAGCCGTTCCCGTTGAGGAAGGTGCAACAGTTCTCTGGGGACATCCTCACGTTCCTGATCAGAGAAAAGAAAAAGCACATTCGGACGTTTTTTCTCCTTTCCTTTCAGAATCACAGGAAATATTGCTGAAGCGACAACACTCGAGCCAGCCCATAGAAAGTCACGCCGTTTGATCATTGTTTCCTCCATTACTCCTCAGATTCATGATTCTTCATTAAAACAAAAAAAAGGGTAAATATATACTGTACAGGATACACGAGATTTGGAGATTACAAAATAAACTAAACACTTTATAAATTATTTGCCATTCCTCCCATCAAAGGGTAGAATGTTGATCGAACTAGCCAACTTGAATCCGCAAAAATCAATCTCTATTTCAGTGAACGAATAACAGAAAATCGATATCAATAAATGATCAATGTTATATATTTTTCTTTTGGAGTCAATAACATGGTTACATGGGCTAACGAATTCGATCAAAAAATATCCAACGGTTCAACGGAAGGATTGTATAGTCACGGTATCAATACGATTCAAGTCAATGTCGGACTTGTTTGCAACCAGGAATGCGTTCATTGCCATGTGGCGTCTTCTCCACGCCGCAAGGAAATCATGCCTTGGCCGATCATGGAACAAATCATCGATGCTGCCCAAAAAGTGAATTGCGAATTTGTCGATATCACAGGCGGTGCACCGGAACTCAATCCCAATTTTACACGTTTTGTAATTACTTTACGAGAAGTGGGACGCACCGTGCAGGTTCGCACGAATTTAACCGTTTTACTCGAACCGGATATGGAATCGTTCCCCGCATTTTACCGAGATCATAAAATCCATCTCGTCGCCTCTCTTCCTTGTTATCTTGAAGAAAACGTCGCCAAGCAACGCGGAGTAGGTGTGTACGAAAAAAGCATCAAAGCAATCAAGATTCTCAACGATTTAGGGTATGGCATCGATCCCGATTTACCATTAAATCTCGTTTATAATCCCATTGGCCCCAATCTTCCACCCAATCAAGTCTCTTTGGAAGCCGATTACAAACGTGAATTGGGTGAGCGATATGGAATCACATTTACACATCTTCATACAATCACGAACATGCCGATCGGACGATTTCTTGCCGATTTGCGGAAACAAAGGAAAGCCGAAGACTACATGAATCTGCTGCGGGATCAATTCAATCCCGAAACGGTAGAGAATCTCATGTGCCGGCATCAACTCAGTGTCAATTGGGATGGCACATTGTTCGACTGTGACTTTAATTTGGCCTTGAAATGGTCGGTCAATCACGGGGCGCCGAATCATATTCAAGACTTCGATCCTACACTTCTTGCCCATCGCCGAATCGTCACCGGAAATCACTGTTTTGGTTGTACTGCAGGATGCGGTTCCTCCTGTGGTGGCGCACTTGCCTCAACTGAAACGTGATCCAAACCAGACTGTTGCCTTTCTTGTCAATATGAAAAAAAGCTATAAAAACATCATAAAACTGACAGCATTCATTGTGCTGATTCTACTGGCATTCTTACTGAGCCGATATTTCGAACTCGGCAGCCGCCTTTCGGATTTGCATAAATGGATTGACACCCTGGGACCGCTTGCACCAATTGCCTATCTCATTGTTTATGTAGGTGCGACGATACTTGCGATACCGGGGACAGTACTCACTCTGGCTGCAGGTGCTCTTTTCGGCTCTTTTTTCGGTGTCATACTGGTCAGTATCTCTTCCACTTTGGGAGCGGCAGTCTGCTTCCTTATCGCTCGATATGCCGCCCGTGATGCGGCTGCCAATCGATTGGCCTCCAAACCTTCTTTTCAAAAACTGGATGAATTGACCGAAAGTCAAGGCGCTATTATCGTAGCGCTAACACGATTGGTTCCCATTTTTCCTTACAATCTTCTTAATTACGGCTTCGGTTTGACGAAGGTCCCATTCCGCACCTATGTCTTTTGGTCGTGGCTCTGTATGTTACCCGCCACGATCGTTTATGTCGTCAGTATCGACGCCATAACGACAGCCCTTACAGAAAAACGTATGCCATGGGCGCTGATTTTCGCCGTCGCCATTGCGGCTACGATACTTGTTTTACTGATTCGCAATGCACGTCAACGTCTTCGCGCTCAAAGCGCAGTACCTAACATCAATGACGTCGAGAATAACAGCGGGCCGTAGGGGCGATTCGCGAATCGCCCCTACGGTTGTAAGGAGTAACATGAAGCAAATTGAACTACATCCAAACGACGAATACAACCAATCCTTGGTGGCTCATACCCACCCACCGGATTGGAACAATCCGGAACCCGCTCCTCGCTATACTGTTCTCGTAGTCGGCGGTGGTCCGGCCGGTTTAGTGGCCGCTTCCATTGGTGCGGCTTTAGGAGCGAAAATCACTCTTGTCGAAAAACATCTCCTGGGTGGAGATTGTCTCAACGTTGGCTGCGTTCCGTCAAAAACCCTTATTCGATCTTCCCGCGCAGTAGCTAGTATCCGAGAGGCATCTCAATTCGGCATTTCGGTTTCAAGCGATGTCCAAGTCGATTTTCATGCAGTGATGGAACGAATGCGCCAAATCCGCAGCCATATTGCAGAACATGATTCAGCGAAACGATTCACGGAAATGGGGATCGACGTGTTTTTTGGTTCTGGACAGTTTTCCGGTACGAATACTTTTGAGATCAATGGGAAAACACTGCGATTCAAGAAGGCAATCATTGCAACCGGTGCGAGAGCCGCTGTGCCACCGATCGATGGACTCAGCGAATCCGGTTTCCTTACCAATGAAACGGTTTTTTCTTTGACAGATCGTCCCAACCGGCTGGCCGTTCTCGGAGGTGGTCCCATTGGTTGTGAACTTGCACAGACATTCGCACGCTTAGGTGTAGAAGTCCACCTTTTCGACATTTTGCCCCGCCTTCTACCACGTGACGATTGTGAAGCCGCTCAAGTCATCGCCGAAACAATGAGGAAAGAGGGAGTGCAACTTCACCTTGGCTCGAAAGTCCAGCGCGTAACTCACTCGGAATCCGGAAAAGAAATTCACTTTCAAAACGGAAATCAAAACAAGACGGTGATGGTCGATGAAATTCTCGTCGCCGCCGGCCGTGCCCCGAATGTTGAGGATTTAAATCTTGAAGCGGCAAATGTCACTTACAACACTAAATCAGGTATTCAAATCAATGACTCTTTTCGCACGAGTAATTCTTCTATTTTTGCCATTGGCGATGTTTGTATGACGCATAAATTCACCCATGCCGCCGACGCCGCTGCCCGCCTTGCAATCCAAAACGCATTATTCGGTTTACGCAAAAAAGCCGGCAGTTTGACAATTCCTTGGTGCACCTATACCGATCCCGAAGTTGCCCATGTCGGAATAACTGAAGCCGAAGCCCGAAATGCCGGTCTCGAAATCGATGTTTATACACAATCGTTGCAAGATATCGACCGCGCCAAAACGGATGGAGAAACGGAAGGATTTGTCAAAATTATCACCCAAAAGGATACTGGGAAAATTCTTGGAGCAACCATCGTCACCCGCCATGCAGGTGAAATGATCAACGAAATCACGATGGCGATGCTCAACCAAATCAGTCTCGGTTCTCTATCGAATGTTATCCATCCCTACCCCACCAAAGCGGAAGCGATTCGGAAAATCGGCGATCAATTCAACCGAAAGCGATTGACGCCGTTCCGAAAGAAAATCATGCATTTCATCATGAAAATACTCGGATAATGCAGTACAATGTTGTATGAATATGATACATAAATACTCTTGAGTGAAGCATCATGTCCTCAGTAAAAGAAGAAAAGAATTATACCTACCAAGACTATCTCACATGGCCGGATGAAGAACGCTGGGAAATCATCGACGGGAAGCCCTATGACATGACACCTTCACCGACATTCATGCATCAAACGATCATCAGCAAACTCATCACTCTACTCAACAATGCTCTGGAAAACAAACCCTTTATTGCAGGGATCGCTCCGACGGATGTGTATTTATCCGAAACGGACATCGTGCAGCCGGATGTATTCATTATTTGTAATAGGGATATCATCACAGAACAAAAAATCATTGGTGCGCCGGATGTGGTTTTTGAAATTTTGAGTTCCTCTACTGCACGAAAAGACCGGCGGGAGAAAAAGCGCCTTTATGAAAAATATGGGGTGAAAGAATACAGTCTCATCGATCCGAATGAGCAGTATGTGGAACGGTATGTTTTGGGGGAAAGCGGGGAATATGGTCATGCCGAAGTCTTCGAGGCGGAGGAGACTTTCTCTTTAAATACTATTCCTGAAGTCGATATACCTCTCTCTAAAATTATTGAGTTTTAATCTTGACTTCCAGAAATTGTCCGAATCAGGATGTCCAGGATTCAAGGATGGAGAGGATATGTCTATTGATGGATCTGCGAATAATTGACGAGTGATCCGCGTCCAATGGTGATTTTTCACGCAGATAGATTCGATCAAACTGCCATCCGTTCCCGATTTAACACTAGCAAATCTGAAACCGGTACTGTCGCTAAGCAACGGGTTCGGCCGTCGCGATGCAGAAATTCTACTTCCACTGCATCCGGGGGCAGTATCTCCACGACGGTTCCCACATCTCCGGCCTTTAATGCTTCTTCTTCCACTGGTTTCAATAACGCGATGATATCGAATAATTTGGGTTCTCTTTTTTCTTTCATTATCTGCTCACCTTCCCAAAAACAAACTATCTTCATCCTAGCATTCATTGTAAAATGTTCACAGGAAACGCAGCAAAAACATTCTCAGCACAAGAAAACTTATAAAGAGAAAGGAAATCAACCGATGAAATTCCAATCTCATTCTACACGGCGATCTTTTCTGAAACAGTCCGCAACCGGTGTTTTAGCCACAACAATCGCTCCGCTCTGTTGGCCTTCTTCTACGGGAGACATTCCATTACGTCCATTCGGGGATACAGGCGAAAAGGTATCACTCCTCGGGCTGGGCGGCTTTCATGTCGGGGCGGTGCGTGATGATAAGGAAGCGATTCGCTTGGTTCAGGAAGCCGTCGATTCCGGTGTGACTTTCATGGACAATGCATGGGAGTATCTCGGCGGTCGGTCGGAAGAAATCATGGGGAAGGCGTTGGAAGGCGGACGGCGTGACAAAGTCTTTCTCATGACCAAGCACCATGGGCGTGACAAGAAAACCGCCATGGAGCATCTCGAAGACAGCCTGCGCCGGCTGAAAACGGATGTGATCGACTTGTGGCAGTTTCATGAAATCGTATATGACGACGATCCCGAGATGATTTTTTCCGACGGTGGTGGAATCGAAGCGGCGGCCCAAGCGAAGAAAGCCGGGAAGGTTCGTTACATCGGCTTTACCGGACATAAAAATCCGAAACATTTTCTGGAAATGCTCAGCCACGATTACGACTGGGATTCGGTCCAGATGCCGTTGAATGTCCTCGACGCTCATTTCCGCAGCTTCGAAAAAAACATTCTTCCTATCTGCCAAGAACGCAATATCGCCGTTCTGGGAATGAAGTCCCTGGCTTCGGGAAACGTCCTGCGCACAAACACGGTGTCGGCGGAAGAAGCTATATCGTATGCAATGAATCTTCCGGTCGCGACGGTCATTTCCGGGATGAATTCCTTGGAAATTCTTCGAAAAAATATCGAACTCGCCCGAAATTTTAAACCACTATCGGACGAAAAACGGGCAGCCATTTTGTCAAAAACAAACAAAGTGGCTGCGGATGGAAAATTCGAGCCGTTTAAGACGACGAATCGATTTGATGGTCCGGTGGGTAGGAAGTTGCATGGGGTGTCCTAGTGACATATCGGCGGGATTCCAAGAGCACTGGGAGCGCGGACATCCCTGTCCGCTTTTTTACGTACCGCCGAGACGGCGGCGTTACTGTGGGTATCAAGGGCTGGCTGACGCCTTCCCATTGGCCCCCAGCAAGCGTTCTCGCTTGCAATTTGAGGCAGGTGGGGATGCTTGTGCTACTCCATTCTTGATAGCGATGAAGTGAATCTATACGCTGAAAGATGCGGCCAGGATGGCCGCGCTCCGACCAGATTGTTACGGGAAATAGAGCGGTGGGGTGACGAGGGAAACTGCGGTGCGGAGTGGTTCTGATAATTGCTCCGGTGGCATGCCTGCGCCGATGGCGTGTTCCCAACAATAAACCGATTCAACCGGATTCCCTGCAATCCACGCGACAATTCCTGCGTAGTACCACATTTCTTTCAGCGGTTGCAGCGCCTCTTGCCGATACAATTCCCGCGCCACCTCTAAAGCACTGTCGAATTCATTCCGGTCGAGATAATGAAGCAGGGATGCCGTAATCGCTTTCGTCAGTGATTCCGGCGGTTGGTTTTGCGTGCCACCGGCGATAAAATTGACCGCCATTTCCGGCCGTTCATGCCGTAGATAAAACGAAACGGTTTCTTGAAAATGTTCTTCGATCGAAGCATTCTGTATGGTTGAAGCGATATTGTAGAGCGTGGCGGCTGTTTCGAGATCGCCGTTCGCTTCCATGTCCCGCGCCCCTTGAAAGATCGTGCGATTGATAAAACCGGAAAAACGCATTTCTGTCTCTGCAAACACATGCAATGCATCTTCGACTTTCCCACTCTTGGCTAAAAGCAAGCCAATCTGTGCCCATCCCTCTTCGAAAGTCGGCATGATCGAGACGGCTTTTTCGAAATTCGCGATTGCTTGTTCCAAATACTCCGGCTTCCCGGTCTGTTCCCATACCAATCGATAGGCGCGCCCCAAATGCCCATAGGTGTCATAATAGGAATACGTTTCGAGCGAACGATTCATATATTCGATCGCTTGCAGGAACATCTGCTCGTCTCCAGCATTTTTCGCCCGACCATACGTTTCTCCACCGAGAGTAAACCAGGCTTCGCCATTGTGCGGATAATATTTCAGAGATTCCTTCAGATACTCCAAGCCATTTTCATGATACTGGGCAATAATCGCTGGATCACTTTGTCGTTTCGCTTCATCCACCCATCGCGTATAAAGCCGTGCACCGAAATCACCAACTATATAGGCATTAATCGGATACATAAGGCCAAGATAAGCACCTGCAATGATTACGAGAACAAGATGACGAATATTGTTCTGTTTTTGAGTCAGCCATTGTGGTTCCCATATAAATTCCTTATTGCAGGTATACCAAGAAAAAAGTGCTAGATTTGATATAAAGAGACAACTTGCAGCCGCTTCATGAAACGGGAATGCGACTATTGCACGGACAAGAGTAGCAATAGTTGCCGCTCCCGCGAAAATCGCTAAAGCCGGAATCGGCCGCTTCTTTATGATTTGATAGAGATTCCGTGCATGAATAAAAAGGAGCCACACAACGCAAAGCAATCCAATAAAACCTAATTCTGCCCAAGCCTGCAAATAGTCGTTGTGGGCACGAAGAGTATGTTTATTCAACGGAGGCAAACCGATCTGGGTTTGCGGATGAGCCGTATACCATTTTTCCTGGGTATAGGGATACTGATAAGGCCATGCGGAAAAACCGACACCAAGGAGTGGATCTTCATGAACCATCACGAGAGACATCCCCCATACGCGAGGATAGGTGCCTGAAATCAAGGTTTCCGTCGAGGTTTGAAAGCGGCTGAATACGCCTTCGATTTGTTTCTGATCCAGTGGGGCGCGAAACACGATGATCCCCAAAATAATCAATGCCACACCTAAAATAGCTACGATAATAACCGGTTTGCGCTTGTAAATCGGTTTTAGTGTTTTGGAAGTTTCTTCCTTATTTACTTCTATCTCCTTCCGGTGTGAAAAAAGCGTGAAATACAATCCGATACCGATAACCAGGAGAGACGGAGGAATCATCAAAGCGACTCCGCGGCTGCCCCCATAAAAGATAATCAACAGAGCAAACAGGATATACACACCCAAAAGGGCTGACATGAAGTATCGTCGGAGTGCATACCATAAATAACCGGCGTAGATCGTCGTGATCCAGATATAGGCCGAAGCGGCATTGTTATGACCGAGAAAAGCTCCCAACCGCTGCCGTTCATATTGACCGCTGGATAGGGTGACAGCGGGAAACCAAGACCAAGAGAAAGACGGATTTTCCATAATCAGTTGGCGCAGACCGCCAATGATAAAACACACACCGGCAAACAAAAGCGCCCAGACATAGAGGCGGCGAAACCGAGTCAAACGGAATTGAGTTACCCAAATCGGAAATGCGGTGAGAATACAAGCAAAAACGTAAAAATTCATATTGGCGGCGGGAGTCGGGGCGGTAACCGACCGAATCCCCGACCAAACAAGCAACATAAGAGCAGGAATATAATAGGGACTCCAGACCAGTAAAAACCGTTTTTCAAACACTGCTTTTGCAAGGAAAAACAACCACGCCGTCAGCGCTAAGACTTCTCCGAGCAAGAATTTATTCACCAGCGGATTGGTGAAATAGCCGTTGAAATATAACGCCGTCGATAAAATCTGGAAGAGCAGTGTCAATTGCAGCAATAAATCCAAATAGGAAACAATCGGGGATGGTGGTGGAGTATATCGCTTCGCCATTTATTCTTTTTCCGCCTCCTGGTGCAAGGATAAATACACGGTGAATGTCGTACCGGAACCGGGGATGCTGGCTACATCGATCCTTCCACCGATCGTATTGACAACCTGATGGACGATGGAAAGACCCAGTCCGGTTCCCTCAGCCCGTTTGGTAAAAAACGGATCGAAAATTTGTTCCAATTCTTCCGCCGAGATGCCGACGCCTTCGTCTGTTACATCCACAATTGCCTCGTTCCCGCGGGTCCGCATGTGAACGCGCAATTTGGCATCGGATGTCGCCTGATCCATGCTTTGCAGGGCATTCAAAAATAAGTTGATAAACACGGCCGATAGTTGGCCTTCATTGACATGGACGGGAACCGGCTGCGTAGGAGTATCCACATCGATCTGTCGTTCTCCCGCTTGATACCGGACCAGCGAGATCGAATGATCGAGGATTTCCCGCAAATCATGCAACGCCGGAGTATCCCGCTTCGGCGACGCCAACGAAAGCAGACGCTCGATGAGATTATGGCAGCGGCGGGATTCTTTCTCAATCAGTTCGTACTCTTCATGATTGGGATCATCCTGCGTACTTTTGTGATGAAGATACGATGCGCAGGATTGAATCACCCCCAGTGGATTGCCCAATTCATGCGCCAGCCCGGCTGCGATTTGGCCGGCGATTGTCAATCGATCCGAACGGAGAATGCTAACCGGTGTCTTACTTTCCGGATGATCTTCCTGGACGATAGCGATACAGTAGCGCTCTTGTTGAAAACCGAAAAAAGAAAGATAAATCTTGAGTGGTGTCTTCAACGTATCATCCGGAACCGTGATCGCTTGATCCATATCTTTTTCCGAATGAAAACGCAGCAGGATCGAGTTGCGAATCGGCTGGGTTTCCTCCGGCCATTCGCGCTGTTCCGGTTGGGGTAGGGATAGCAATTTCCGTGCGCCATTGGAAGCGACGATCAGTTCCCCCTGGTCGTTTACCAGAAAAAAATCGGCTGGAAATTGCAGCAATATTTCAGTCCACAGTTTGTATCCGCCGCTGATCGTTTCAGTATCTGAATTCACGGTATCGATCCAATTCCGAACACACCGAAGGGACATAAAGGTAAACAACAACCCGAAGATACAGAGAAGAATATCGCAAAGCACAAAATGGGGAGCGCTGATCCAGGATTCGATCGTTTGGGATTGATCCAGAAAACGCAAATGTCCCAGAATAGTAATCAAGACGACCAATGTTGCCGTGAAATCGATGATCAGTTGAGGAAATCGCTTCAACCGGGGAACGAGTAAAATCAGAAAAAGAGGAGGAAGAAATAAAATCCACAGAATGTTTCCTGCTTCCGCGGGGACGAAAATAAGGAAAAAGACAAATGCAACATCGCACAAATAGGAAAGAATACTGAGGAGTATCGTCCGTCTGTAATAAAACCAATCCGTTTCCCGTTCCGCATAGCGATGATAAGTCGTCCAAAGGAGAACGATGATGATCAGGGAAGCGCCGGTGTAGAGAATCGTAGGTTGAACAAATTCATCGACATCTCCGCGAAAGGGTGAAATGGTTAAAAACCATTCGTAGAGAACTGCCGACGGAATCAGGAACCATTTATTGAGAAGAAGAAGCCGAAAGGTCAGTTTCTCTCGATCATCCCGCAATTTGTTTTCGATTCGCATCGTCATCGCTTCTTCGTCTCACCAAGCCGGGTATGGGATGCAAAGAAATGTTCTTGTCGAACAATACGTTACTCGATAGTATCCTTTGAATTCAAGCAAGGCAAGGATAAAAGCCATTCCCCTCAGATACCGCCATCCTACTAACAACTATTTAGGCCGCCGTGACGGTGGCGATACAACGAATAGTATCTAAAAGTATTCCCTTTCATCAACTGGACAAAACATAGAGAACAATATTGATCGCCATACGCATGGCCTGTTCGCGGATTTGGGGGGTGTCTTTCGGATGAACCCCTTCGCTTTCAAGCCCGTCCCCGATGTCGGTATTGAAGGAATAGAGTACGGCGACACGTCCATTGGCATATATTCCATACAAATGGGGAGGGCCTCCGTCATGTTCGTGTATTTTAGGTATTCCTTGTTCAAATGTGTAATAGATCGAATAAATAGGATGATCGAAGGGCAATTTCACAAGAGAACGATCGGGAAAAACTTTGGTGATTTCCCGGCGAAATGACTCATCCATCCCATAATTGTCATCCGCCCAGAGGACACCACCGCGGCGGAAAAATTCCCGCAGATTCGCAACATCGGTATCGGAAAACCGCACGGTGCCATGGCCGTTCATATAAAGCAACGGATAGGAAAAAATATTCGGATCACTCGGTTTGACCGTCGATTCTTCCCGGGCGGTTTCGAGATGAATCCGCGAGCCGAGTTCCCGCAGCAAATTCGGCAAAGAAGTCGGATTGCTGTACCAATCTCCACCGCCGGCATAGTGCAAGCGGGCAATGGTAAACTGGACCGGAGATTGAGCATAAACAAACAAAACGCAGACATGCAATAGAAATCCGATAACAAACACACTTTTTTTCATAACATTCTCTTCATCATAAACGGAACAAATGAGTCAGCTGTAATTCCTGTATTCGTTGAATATTTTTATCGTTAAAATAGTCTATAATGAAAATCCAGAAGTCAAAGTTGAAAGAGCGGTGCTTTTCGGATCACGCCACTCCGAGGACGATACTCCTTGGATGTGATATTCTAGCAATCACTTTGTATCGGATGTGTCCTTGTTGTGCGAATCGCATTACAATCACTGTATAGAGATGCGAGACGTTTTTGGAAAATCATGAAACACTACAATCGATTCACTATATTGATTTTTTTAGTCCCCGTTTTTTTGGGGCTGTTATTCGTTCTGTATTACCAGGAAAGTTGGAAACGAATGATGGATCGGCTCGTACGCTCCGGTGTGGTTGCGATCTATGAAGGGGGGACTGTGAGCCGGGAAGATATTCAATCCTATTTCGCATATCCACCGGTCACTCAAGGCCCTATTTTACGGGCATTGGAATTGAATCCGGAAGACGTCAACGGGTTGGAGCAGGAAGATCCGGAATGGCTAGACTCACGGCAATTTCAGATTCTTCTCAACCGTGTCATCAAACATATTGCGCTCGTGGAATATCTCAACGAACTACCGGAAGCCACAGACGTTGAATCGGTCCAACAAGAAATCAAGGAATACAAAGAAGAATTGCTGATCCATGTCGTGGAACAAGAATTGGCGAAAATTAAACCGGAAGTCACGCGAAAAGAAATGCTTGCCTATTATCTTAAGCATCGGGAAGAGTTTTATCGAGAAGGAAAAAGATATGCGCGTCATATCATGTTTTATGAAGAAGAACTGGGGGAAGAAGACGATCCTTTTGGATTGACGGTTGAAAGCGTCTGGGAACGCTTGCAAATGGGAGAAGATTTTCGCGACTTGATTTTTGAAACGACTCCAGACAGTATTTCAAATGTAGGAGAATTGGGGTGGCTGACGAAAGGAGCGTTGGCGGAACCATTCGATCGTGCATTATGGTCCCTCGACGTGCGAGAAATTACAGGGCCTATCCAAGTCAATAATACCTACCATTTCATTCAGCTGATGGATAAAGAACCGGAAGGATTGATCCCCTTCGAGAAATGTATCCCCCAACTCAAAGAAATCTTGCTGGAAAAAAAACGCATGAACAAACAATATGCCTTGTTGGGGCTTTCCGATGATTTATTGAATATGTCCGATGCGGAATCGTCCAAAACCTATCGAGAAGCCGTCTTACGCTCCGCCTATTCCTTGGAGATCGATCAAAGTATGGAAGTGGCACAGAAAAGTGAAGCATTTTCCAAATACCATATCGCAGATACTCTCTTCGAACGTTATCTCCGGCAGCATGTTTCCGGCAGCCATCGCCAGAAAAGAGGTGAACCGTCATGGTCACAGGAAAGTGAAACGCTGAAGCAACTGATGGGTGAAATGGAATTTCGCTACTTGGTCAAGTTGGATATTCCATCTTCGGAACGCGAAGAAACAGAGGAACAAACCGATGAAACCAAAGAATCACTTCGATAAACAGATACTGTTTTGTGTCTTGTTGTTTTTCTTATTTGTCACCGCTGGATCATTTTATCCTGTGTATGGAGAGGGAAGCCGTGTCTCTTTTTTATTAGAGAGTTGCGTGGCAAGTGCGGCCAATGATGGCCGCGCTCCCAGTAACGAAAGCCGTTTACCCTATTTATTGGGAAGTTGCAGCACACCGCTAGCGGGGAGCAGCGTAGAACGCATTCAAAATGTACGCACCGCCGTGAAGAAAATATCCGGTACGATTATACGGCCGGGGGAACCATTTTCGTATAACAAGACTGTCGGCAAACGGGAATATTCCACCGGTTTTTTGCCTGCGCCGGCAATCATTCACGAAAATTTGAAGCCTGTCATCGGAGGGGGTATCTGCCAGGTTTCCTCCACTCTCTATAATGCCGTGCTACTCTCTGACCTAACCATTAAGGAACGTCACCGCCATCACACGCCGGTCAATTATCTACCCATAGGATTGGACGCCACCGTGAGTTGGGGATCAAAAGATTTTCGTTTTCTCAATTCGTCCAAAGGTCGAATCGAGATTATCGGATCGGTATCTGAGTTTGCCGTGACCTTCGAAATTTATGGGGACGTTCCCTTACGGGATGAACTGACATTGGAAACGGAGATTACGGAAGCCCCCAGTCCTCATCCGGAGCAAGAATCCCAACCTGCCGTCGAAATCGTTTTGTATCGTGTTCGGTCACGAGAAGGAAGAATCATCGAGCGTGAATACATGCACAATGATTTCTATCCCGCCCGATGGGTTCACAAACGATGATTCATTTATCCCGATTGACATTCATAACTGCTTTTTGGATCATCCTTAGCCTTGTTGATTCGCAATTCGCTTTCACAGACAATCACTCGGATGGAGGGCTTGAATTCTATCAGCAATGGATCAAAACCCCGGAGGGAAGAGAAATCCCCCGAATTGTTCGTTCCGTCGTCGAAAACCTTCTTTTGCATAAAACAAGCGAAAAACAGATTCCGGACATATCGTGGCCTGCTCACCGCGTCGGATTGTTTTTGACGGCAATGAAAGGAAGGAAAGTGCGGGCATGCGTGGGAACATTTATCCCGAAGGCCGATACGCTGTCCAAAGAACTTCTCTATCAGTGCAAACGGTTGGTGACCAAGGATCCAAGACATCCGCCCCTCGATCACACCGAAATAGACCAGCTGACTTTCGTAGTCACATTCACTACCCCCCCACGAACCGTTGCCGATCCGGAGCGGGTCGACATTTTCAGCGAAGGCCTTTTCGCAGCATGGAACGGCCGAGAAGCGGTATTGCTTCCCGGCGAAGCGAAAACATTGGAGTGGGGATTGTCTTATGTAAGAAATCAACTATCTGTACCTGCAGGGATGGAACCGCGCTATGCGCGGATTCCCGTAGTTATCGTAAAAGAGCATGAACAATCGATTCTAAAAAAACAAATTTCATCAGAGAGTAAGTGATGGAGGTTCTTCCCATGAAACAAAACATTTTCAGGAATTGGCTTTCTCCCATTTTTTTCGTTCTCGTCTCCTCGTTGTTGATCGGTTCTTCCCAGCCAGCCTTATCGGCAATGGTCAATGTGTCGGGTATCGTCCTTGACGAAAAGAGTGAAAAACCGATAGCCGGAGCGAAAGTGGAAATGTCCAACGCCAATGCCGGTACCGGCTTTTTTGTCGGTTACACGAATGCAGAAGGGAAATTTTCCTTTTCCGATGTCCGGACCAATTTACCCTATGATGTGGTTGTATTGGCGGACGGGTACTGCCCCTACGAAATGCGACGGTGGCGCGTTCCGGAAAACCAAACTTCGATTGAACTAAAATTACCGTTGGTACAAGGAGCCATCGTTCGAGGGACAGTCACAAGAAGCGACGGTTCCACGCCGTTGCCGAATGCGAAAGTAGAACTGCGTTATGAAAGCGGCGATTTCGCTCATTCGCGCTATACGGAATCCTTGTTCACCGATTCAAAGGGCACTTTTTCGTTCGCGCAACTGCCTCCCAATGTCTATACGATGACGATTTCACTCGGGGGATATTTGGAAGAGCGATATGTCGGTATCCGGCCACAACCCGGCGAAGAAAAAACCTATCAGATCAAATTATACCGTCCGGCCAGCATCAGCGGATATGTCACCTTGGAGGAGGACGGCAGCCCCTTGCAAGACATCGAAGTGGCTGCCCGCGGCGCTTCACAGCAGGTGGGGACAACAGATGAGAACGGATTTTTCACCATCCACGATCTTCGACCTGGAAACTATAAATTACAGAGTCACCCCTCCGGTTTCCATCCCTACGAATCGACACAAGTCATCCACTTGGAAGAAGGATGGGATTTGGACAATATTCGCTTTTCGATGAAACCGCTGGCCCCCTCACTCTCCGTCCATGTACGGCAGGAAGTGTTTCTACCCGATGAAGACTTGGTCTTTCAAGCCCGTACTTTTCGTATCGGACAATATGAGAGCAAAATTTATAGTATCCCAATCCATGTCTTCACGAACGATACGGTCAATATTGAATCCTTGACCGATGATGCCGATCTGACCCCTTTCCGAACCGCACTGGAATGGACCGTCGATGTCGAATTTCAGAATCCATATGTTTGGTTCGACAAGGAATTGAAAGCGCCGGATCGGCTGGAACCGGGAGCGTATATTCTTCAAATTGCAAGTCCGAAAGATGGTGTCGACGATCGCCTCCTGTTTTTCGTTACGGAACTGGGGATCGTCACCAAGCGGGGAGAAAACAAAACATTTGTGTATGCGACCCATCTCCGGACCAGCATGCCGGTTCCGGAAACGAATATTTATATCCAAGAACGGGATCCCGACAGAGACAATCGGAATCGCCGCAGTCAAAGAGGACGCGGCCGGCGAGGTCCTCGGCATGATCCATATTGGACTCAATCACTCAAACAAGCTGAAGAGCAGCCGATTCAATGGACAGGAACAACGAATGAGGAAGGATTTTTCATTATAGACTCACCGGTTGATTCGTCGGATGTGGACATCATCGCCCTCTCGCCGGACGGTCATTTTGCGGTTTCATCCAGCTACCGCAGTTCCTTGATCGAATCGCAGGAAGCCATGATCTATGTATACACAGACCGGCCGGTTTATCGTCCCAATCATACGGTTTTTTATAAAGCGATTCTTCGCGAAAACATTCCGGAAGGCTACGAGATTCCTCCCAATTCAACGGTGCATGTCAAAGTTCGTAATCCTAGTGGAGACACGTTGATGACCAACGAGCATACCACAAGTGAATGGGGATCGATTCAGGGATCGTTTCCATTACCGTCGAATTCTCCGTTAGGCCATTACCGCATCGAAGTCTCAAAAGGTTCCGTAACCGGCTCGATTGCATTTTATTTGGAAGAATATCGAAAACCGGAATTCAAGGTCACCTTACAACCTCAGGAACCGTTTTATGTCAACGGGGATACCATCCGGTTTTCGGTGCGGGCCGAATATTACTTCGGCGCGCCGGTCGTCAACGCCAAAATCCGGTATCGTTTCTACGAATCCGTCGTGACAGGCAGTTCCTATCACCGTTTCCCGTCCTCCTATTCCAGTTATCTCTTCGGCGGTGAAACAGTAACCGATGTGGAAGGAAATGCGCAAATTGAATTCATCCCTCGCCGGAGCTCCTCCGACCGAAAAATCACACTGGAAGCGGATGTCATAGAAGCATCGGGGCGCAGCGTCAGTGCGCGTGAATCCGTGCCAATGGGAGTCGGCCGCTTCTATATTTTGGCTCGGCCTGCACAGCACGTTTTCGATGCACAATCACCGGTGGCATTGCGTGTCGAAACCCGCGATCACAACGATAAACCTGTCTCCGTCGAATGTCAGGTGGAATTCACACAAGAAGTGTGGAGTCCCGTTCGCCGGCGATATGTCCGCCCCTCCCGTCCACTGGCGAGTTTGACCGTGACAACGGATGAAAACGGCGAGGCAAAGGTGGAATGGCTGCCGGATTCGGATTATAGCGGGAGAATTGAAGCGATTGTGAGGGCGGAGGATAAATTGGAAAACCGGATTACCGCCTCCACAAATTTTTGGCGAATGTCCTCTTCCTCCGGTTCCTTCAATTATCGCTATTCGACGTTAGAAGGAATTTTGGACAAGAGCAGTTATCAACCGGGCGAAGAGGCGGTTCTGTTGATCAATACGGAATATCCTGAAAATCCAATTATTCTCACTATCGAAGGAAGAGATATTTACACCCATCGCGTCATCTGGCCGTCGGGAAAAACCACTCGGATCAAAATTCCGATCCTCGATTCATACAGCCCAAATGTATTCATCGGATTATTCATGCCACGCGGAAAGTATCTTTCCAACCGTGTCTACAAATTATCCGTTCCCGAAGACAAAGGGGAATTGAACATCGCAGTACAAGCGGATCAAGAGAAATACAAACCGCAGGAAACCGGCACGATTTCCGTCAAGACAACACTCCCGGATGGCAAACCGGTGGCGGCGGATTTTAGTTTGGCGGTGGTGGACGAGGCGATCTTCGCCATCCGTGAGGATCACACACCGAATATTCATCGTATTTTTTACAGCGAGAAAGACAACTGGGTGACAACAAGTTATTCCTTCCCACTGCAATACTACGGGGGAGCCGACAAAGGTGTCCAAGCGGAAATCCGAAAAGATTTCCGGGACACGGCAAAATGGATCGCCGATATCCATACCGATGAAAATGGCGAAGCAACCGTGCAAGTTAAATTTCCGGATAATTTGACAACATGGCGCCTGACGTCCCGCGCTCATACAAAAAATACCGAGGTCGGCTGGACAAAATCGACCACAAAAGTCACGAAAGAACTTGTTGCCCGCATGTCGATCCCGCGATTTTTTACGGAAGGAGATGAACTCCAACTTCCCACGATCGTACACAATCTCACAGAGGAAAACCTTCCGGATATTCGAATTCGGATGAATATTCAAGGCGGGATTGACTTGACCGGCGATCATGAAAAGACAACCCAAGCGGCGGCGGGCGCAACGGCTCGGGATTTGTGGCCGTTAACGGTTACAGCGGCATCACCGGAGGCCACTTTCACATTTGAAGCGTATGGCAAGGAGGATTCCGATGCACTGCAACTCCAAGCGCCAGTTCTTCCCGCTGGAATCTATCGCGAAAAAGCGGCCACGAAACGGATCGCCAATCAGGAAGAAACACTGGATTTCGAGATTCCCGGGAATGTCTCACTCGACCGATCCTCCTTCACATTCACTTTCACTCCATCCATGGCGGCAGTCGCGTTGGATGCCATCCCCTATCTCAAGAACTACCCCTATGGTTGTACGGAACAAACATTGAACGGCTTCTTGCCTTCCATCATTCTGCTCGACGCGCTGCAAAAGCTCGGAATTCAAAAACAAACGGAAAAAGAAAAACGTCAGCAGGAAAAAGACTTGCAAAAAAGACTCTCTCGTTTGTATTCGTTCCAAAATTGGGATGGCGGATGGGGCTGGTACAGCAATGATAACAGTCAACTCCATTTAACAGCGCTCGTCGTGCAAGGTCTCGAATGGACTCGCCGATTGGGATATACAGTGGACAAAGATCGAATGGGCCGCGGAATCCAATATCTTATGGAACACATTCGCGAAACACGGGATTGGGATACTTTCGCCTATGCCCTCTTTGTAATCAGTGAATCGACAAAGGATGTCGATTTCGACGAGGAACTGTATGCCAACCGCAACGAACTGTACGAATTCGGTTTGGCAACCGGTAGTTTGGCTCTCGAAAATTTAGGGAAATCCGAGCAAGCGGCTGAATTGAGAACAATTCTCTTGTCACGCCTCGTCAATATATCGGAAGCAGAGGCTGCTTGGGAAGTGTCTCCCAGGCGCTTTTGGGAGTGGAACGGTACCGCAGTCGAAACGACCGCCTGGGGCTTGATTGCCTTGACAAACCAAGAAGAAACCAAGCCGGTGATCGATAAAATCGTGAATTGGCTGGTGCACAATCGGCGTGGCAACCATTGGCGGTCCACTCGGGAAACAGCCGCTGTCGTCCAAGCGCTCAGCAAAGTGATAGAAATGGAATCCGGCGATACCTCATCCAATGAATATCAAATCTTTGTTAACAAAGATTTGATAAAAGAAGGACAAATAAAACCGGAAGAATTGACTGATCCGCTATCGATTTCCATTGAACCTTCTTTGTTGGAAAAAGGCGAGAATGAATTCATAGTCCGGACAAATGATCCTCGCGGCTTCGTTTCCATCGATGCAACACTGTTCCATCCAGGCCACACCATGAAAACTATTGAACACGAACACATTTCACTTACTCGAATTTATGAGCGCGCCATTCACACAAAAGATTATCAGGGACGTCCGAAAATTTTGACGGAAGGATTTTTGCCGAACGAGCAGCTCGATATCGGGCAGGAATTGCTCGTTACTTTGATTCTCGAAGCCAAACAGGATTTACCCTACATGATCGTGGAAGACCCTCTTCCTAGTGGTTGTGAAGTCATCGAATCATTCTTGAATCAAAGCCTACGTGGTTGGAATCCGTACACAAATTACGAACGCCGGGATCAGAAAATGGTCTTTTTCTTAGAAAATGTGTCCAAAGGAGAAACCCGGATCGAATATCTCGTTCGAACCGAACTGGGAGGCTCTTTTCTAGCAAATCCCACCCATGCGTGGTGCATGTACTACCCGGAAGTAAGTACATACAGCGGCTCGAACACCCTTCATGTGGTACATTGACCTCTTACTCCATAACGGGTACCAAGGGTAAGCAAAGTCTACCCTTGCCGGATAACGCTCTACTGTCAGGGCAGACCTGACATCTTGCCCTGGCTACCCAATAAAATTCCCACACTTCCGAATCCCTCTTCAAGAATTACCAACAATTTCTCCCTCTTAAGGAACTTTTCTCTTTCCAAAGTAGACATATATCCGCAATTACATCACATATTCGATTCTTGTTTTGGAAAGGAAAAAGGATAATGAAAATGAAGAAATGATGGAACGGATGCGACAGTTTCAAAATCGGTAGCACTATACCTTAAGCATTTCAACTTGCTCATTGATGCAGGCAGGGACGCCGGCTTTACCCACAATCAGTGTAAAGCAAGCGTCTCGTTTGCAAAATGATGCGGGCAGAGATGCCCACGCTCCAACAGTTTTAGAAAAACAAATTTTGGAAACATTTCTTGGAAGCCCACGTTCTTTTTATAAATGCATAGATGATATTTCAGTACAAAATTCACCTTGCGCAAAAATTACTCACCGCTCCTGAACCATGTGAGAAAAATATGCTCAAATGAAGCATAAATATCTCATATTATGGGAGAAAAGAACTTGGTATACGTTTTGCTCGAAACAATAAATCGGGCATCGTTCATGAGTAGTGTTGTTTTCGAAGAACTTTTTTCAGCTAAGGCAAGACTAATCAAAAAATGGCGAAAATCACCGATTGTATTAATCGGTTTTGCATGATACATCATGAGGAGAGAGGAATTGGTGTTACAAACGTTGTCAAAATTTTTCACTTTATTAACCGTGTCCATGATTTTATTTGGGTGTCAATCCGCCAAAAAATACCGGGAGGGGATTGACCGAACAGCAGCGAGAATCATCGAGCAAAAGCAGCTGGAGGCGTTAGGACGAATCGAACCGTTTACGATTGAAACGCCGGAAGAAACGTTGCGGAAGAAACTCATGATCGGGCATAACCTGCAATATAGCTCACCGGCATCGATGGGATCAAACGAGTTGAAGCCTATCGATCATTGGCCAAATGACGATTATCTAAAGTCCAAGGATACCGTCAAAGCAGGAACCGTGTCTTTGAGTACCGCGGCCTATAGCGATGAAACGTTACGGTTGACGCTGCTCGATGCTCTTCAAATCGCCGCCCAAAATAGCCGGCAGTATCAAAGCATGAAGGAAAATGTTTTTCGTTCCGCTCTGAGTCTCGAATTGGCACGGGACCGGTTTCGGAATACTTTCACGGGAAGCGTGGACAGTGCCATTGGCACCGATCTAGGAAGAGAGGAAACCGTCAGTGATATTTCCGGTTCCGCTGTCGGTAATTTATCCAAAAGGTTCTTGAATGGAATCACTCTTACGACCCGGATCGGCTTTGACATCATTAAATTACTGACTCCGAACTCTTCAACCACAAAAGGATTCTTCGGAGATGCATCGATTTCGATTCCGTTGCTGCGGGGCGCCGGAAGGCACATTGTCGCCGAACCGCTGACCCAAGCGGAACGCAACGCCGTCTATGCCATTTATGATTTCGAGCGGTACAAACGCACCTTTGCCGTGAATGTCGCTCGGAACTATTTAAATGTTCTTCAACAAATCGATCAAATTCGTAATGCAGAACAAAGTTACCGGCAATCGGTTTTGACATCGAGACAAGCCCAAAGGCAGGGAGACGCCGGCTTGAAATCTCCTGTTGAAGTGGACCAGGCAATCCAGCAGGAATATGATTACCGGAATTCTTGGATCGGCGCCAAATTCTCCTATGAACAATCGCTGGACAATTTTAAGATTTTGCTGGGATTGCCACCCGATGCTAAAATCGAATTAAAAGAAGGCGAACTGGAAAACCTGGCCGAATCGGTTAAACAAACCATCAATTTGAATTTGGAAATGGAAAGCCAGGAAGAAGTTCCTCCGGCGGATGCCCCGGTCGTGCTGGAAGAACCCACACAAAAAGATCGTGGCCCTATGGAATTGGAAGAAGAGCATGCGATCCAATTGGCTTTTGAAAATCGTCTCGATTTGCGGACTGCCCAAGGCAATGTATATGACGCGCAACGCGATGTCGTCATCGCTGCGGATGCCCTGAGACCGGAATTGACTTTGTTAGGCACTGTAACCAATAATGATGATTTGAACCTCCACAAAGCCAATTACAACGCTCTTCTCAATCTCGATCTTCCTCTTGAGCGCACCTCCGAGATCGTTGCCTATCGAGAAAGCCTAATCAATTTAGAGCGTGCCGTTCGAGATTTGCAGGACTTGGAAGATGGAATAAAATTTGATATACGATCTCAATTACGAGATATGCTGGAATCGCGAGAAAATTTAAAAATCAACGCCCAATCGGTTGAATTGGCCGACCGCCGAGTCAAAAGCATGAACCTTTACTTACAATGGGGCCAACGTCAAATTCGAGATTTGCTCGAAGCCCAGCAGGCGTTACTCCGAAGTCAAAACGCACTTACCCGATCGATGGTGAATTATCGGATCGCTGAATTGCAATTGCAAAGTGATCTCGGAGTCTTGCAAGTCAACGAAAAAGGAATGTGGAAAGAATTCTCTCCAAAGGAGTATAAAAATGATGACCCATCAGAATAAGCAGTCAAAAAATATTTTTGTTCGCGGTGTTTTTTGGATCGCTATTATATCAATCATAGTAATTGTCGGCTTCAGTTATGCCACAATCAACGGCCGTGTAGGAGAAACATCCACGGATCAGCCGACCTATGAAGTGAAGAAAGGGCCTTTGACGGTCAGTGTCATCGTCTCGGGAACCATTCAAGCGCAAGAAAAAGAAATTATTAAAAGTGAATTGGAAGGCTCGAATGCCATTCTTTACATTGTCCCGGAAGGCACTCAGGTCAAACAAGGTGAAGTTCTTGTGGAATTGGATGCCAGTACTCTACAGGACCAACTTGTCGAACAACAAATCAAAGTCCTGAATGCAGAAGCCTCCTATATCAATGCCCGCGAAAATCTAGCGATTGTGGAAAATCAAGCACAAAGTGACATCGATGCGGCTGAATTGAAATACATGTTCGCCAAGCAGGATCTCCGCCAATATGTAGAAGGGGAATTCCCCAAAATGGAGAAAGAATACCAGTCACAAATCGCTTTAAATGAGGAGGATTTGAACCAAAAACAGAACGACCTGAAATGGTCGCAAATTCTGTTTGAAGAAAAATACCTTTCTCAATCCGAATTGCAAAAAGCGCAAATTGCCGAACAACGTTCCAAACTGAATCTGGATACGGCTGAGGCGGATTTGGATCTTCTCAATGATTTCACCTTCCATCGGCAAATCGCCCAATTGACCAGCGATGTCACCCAGGCGGAAATGGAACTGGAACGCACCAAACGGAAAGCGAATGCAAATATCGTCTCTGCCTCAGCTGAATTGGAATCTCGAAAGGCAGAATGGGATCAACAAGTCAGCAAACTGAACAAGATAAAAGACCAAATATCAAAAGCCGTCATCAAGGCTCCTATGGACGGAGTTGTCGTCTATGCATCGAGTGTCCGCCAAAGTTTTCGTGGAAACCAAGAACCATTGGAAGAAGGACAAACCGTACGGGAACGGGAAGATTTGATTCATCTTCCCACGACTTCCGCCTATATGGTCGATGCCCGAGTGCATGAATCGAGTTTGGAGAAAATCCGCCTTGGTTTGCCGGTTCGAATAACGATCGACGCTGTCCCTGGGAAAGTATTTAATGGCCGGGTCTCCTCGATTGCTCCTTTGCCTGACGCACAAAGCATGTTCATGAATCCGGATTTGAAGGTCTACAAAACATTGATCAATGTCGAAGGGAATGGAAATGATCTTCGCAGTGGCATGAGCTGTCAAGCGGAAATCATCATCGATCAATTTAAAGAGACGACATATATTCCCGTGACCGCCGTTCTGAGAGTGAATGGAAAGCCGACTGTGTATGTTGCGAAAGGCAATGAAATAGAACAACGGCAAGTCGAACTGGGACCGGACAACAATAGTCTTGCACAAATCGAAAGCGGTTTGGAGGAAGGCGAAAAAGTCTTATTGAATCCTCCACTCGCCGCCGCATCTGTCGCCGAAAAAGAATACGAGGACTATGACATTCCGGAAAAAACGGAAGAAACGGAAACAGCGAATCAAGCAAATTCCCCGCAGAGTGTACCCGGGGCTATGAATCCCTCCGCACAACGTGGAGAAGGACAGAGAGGTCCGGGGATGAGAGGTTCTCGCGGCGGACAAGGAGGCCAACGCGGACCACGAGGAGAAGGCGGACGGCCTGATTTCCAAAATATGTCACCGGAAGAGCGCGAAGCCATGCGGCAACGATTTCAACAAAACCGGCAGAGGGGTGGTAATCCGGAATAAGCATGAATGAATTATCCAACTATACAAATGGTGTTGCGGCACAGCTGGAAAATGTGCACAAATATTATCATATGGGCACCCAGGAAGTGAAAGCCTTGTCCGGCGTGAGTGTCGCTTTCGAAGTCGGCAGTTTTTGGGCGATTCTCGGTGCAAGTGGTTCCGGTAAGAGCACCTTGCTGAACTTACTCGGCTGTCTCGACCGCCCAACGCATGGAAAATATATCCTCAATGGTCATGATGTCAGCACATTGGATGATGATCAATTGAGCGACATGCGTTTGATGCATTTAGGATTTATCTTTCAAAGTTTCAATTTGATTCCCCAGTCCACTGTGGAGGAAAACATTCAATTACCGCTTTACTATCAAGGCTGGGATCCGGAAGAGAGCGCCGAACGAGCACGCGAACTCGCACGCCAAGTCGGTCTTGAAGAACGGTTGAATCACCGCCCGATGGAATTATCCGGCGGGCAGCAGCAAAGGGTTGCTATCGCAAGATCCTTAGCCAACGATCCGGCAATTTTACTCGCCGATGAACCGACAGGGAATCTCGATTCCCGAACGGGTATCGAGATCATGAAACTATTGAGTCAACTCAATGAGCAGGGAAAAACTATCATCATGGTTACACACGAACGGGATATTGCAAAATACGCAAAACATCGTCTCTTTATGAAAGACGGCTTCATCGAGCGGATCGAGGGATATGAATAATGCAATTTTCAAAGCATCTACGAGAAATTAAATTAGGAATCAACAACCTCTTACTTCACAAATTACGGTCTTTTCTCACCATGTTGGGCGTTGTCTTTGGAGTCGGCAGTGTAATCGCCATGCTCGCCGTGGGAGAAGGCGCCAGCAAAGAGGCACTCGACCGTATCCGCAAGTTGGGAAGTCAAAATATTATTATTTCTTCGGAAAAATCAATCGAAGAAGAATCGACCACCAATGTGCGCATTTTTATGAGTATATACGGTCTTCTATACGAAGATGAAAAACGCATCCGAGAAAGTTTCCCGACCGTAGAGAAAACAGTCCCTGTAAAAGAAGTGCGAAAAGAAGGTCGGTTAGGACAAAGATCGTTGGAGTTGCGAGTGGTCGGGACAACGCCGGAATGGTTTCAACTGGTAGAACGCCCTCTTATCGCCGGCCGTGAATTGACTCAGATGGATTTTGATACTCTCGCGAATGTCGTCGTCCTAACAGAACACGGATCACGTAGATTACTGGCAACGAAAAACACGATCGGACAAACGGTGCGATTGGGCAAAGAATATTTTGAAGTGGTAGGGATCGTGAAAAACGCAGGTACTGTGGGCGGCGATATTCAAACGCCGGATCAGGAAATCGATGCCTATATTCCTATCAATGTTGCCAAAGAACGATTTGGCGATATTTTTTCCAAAAGTGTAGCCGGCTCTTTTACCCGGGAAAAAGTGGAATTGCATCAGATTATCGTCCAAGTCGATTCCATCCAGAATGTGGAATCCACAGCGGCCGGGATTGAAGCGATGTTGAAAAAATTCCACAAAAAGACAGATTATAAAATCAGTGTCCCGTTGGCCTTGCTGCGTCAGGCGGAAGCCACCAAACGAACATTCAACATCGTGCTTGGCTCGATTGCCGGGATCAGCTTGCTGGTCGGCGGGATTGGAATTATGAACATTATGCTGGCCTCGGTAACGGAGCGAACCAGAGAAATCGGAATTCGCCGGGCAATCGGCGCCAAGAAAAAACAGATTATCACTCAATTCCTGATCGAAACCGTCGTTCTTTCCACAACCGGCGGCTTGATCGGAATGGGGCTGGGATTATTGATCCCCTTTCTCATAACCCTCTTTGCCGGCATGCCGACAGTCGTGAGTGCATTCAGCTTGGCGCTTTCACTGGGTATTAGTATGGCGGTAGGCATTGTTTTCGGGATTTATCCGGCGATCCGAGCCTCGAATCTCGATCCGATCGTAGCATTAAGGCATGAATAACATAGCAAATTCTCGATCCTATGTTTACTGATTAAGTAAGTTCCGCGAATTGAATTGAAAAATACAAAATCACAAGCGACAGTGCACAAAAGAGAACAACGACAAGCGGATATCCGTACCATGCGATCCGGCTGAGTGACATTTCACGATAATTCTTGTTCATCTTGTAGTATCTGTCCTCCATCGGAAATGCGATCAAAGCGAGAATGATTCCTGCGACAACAAAACTTAAAATGCTCGTTGCAGTTCCTGGACCAATGGATCCGGGATCATCGATATTCGTCAAGACACGGATCAATCCAATCATCATTCCGATCAAACTCGTCACGACTAAACCCAACGTTATCACTTGCCATTGATATTGCTTCGCAATTTGATTGGTTTCCATTTTGAAGATTCCACCTGACATGATGGTTATTGCGAAGGTTCCACCCATTACGAGAAGAATCGACGGAAAATCAATAAAGATGCGAAAACAATACCACAATTTCACATCAGGGAGAACAATTGCATTGATTCCAATCGCCGAACCGAACAGAAGGAGAAAAAGAATATAACCGATTAGTTTTTCTGGATTCATGAGCATTTTCCTTTCTTTATTCGAATTCAATGGCGATTCGTTTTTTAATCATGATGTAGGCGGGCAAAGGGAAAATTGCAGCGACAATAATCCCGTACAACGTCGTCAAAATAGCTACCGCGACAGACGGACCGATAGCATTCGGATCCGACAAGTATGCCAACATCTGAACTAAACCGATCGCAGTACCCAAAACTCCTACAAGAAGCAAATTGCGAATCATGCATTCCCAAAAATAAGACGATAATTCCAATTCTTCTTTATTCCCTGGAACACCAAATGCATGCAGGAAAGCGGAGGCAATTTCTGAAATCGTAAACGACATAAGGGCCATGGAAAAACAGCCACCGGCAACGATAAGTACACTTGGAATGTCAATGAAATGTGTAAGGTTTCCTCCAAGGACAATTGCGAGAAGAATGAATCCGATAAACAACACTTCTCCAATGACGAAAAAGATATTCATGGTAAAAACTCCTCTCTTCTTATATTTTTCAATCAATCCCGCTCTTCTTTGCCAGCATGTGGTGGATCCATGAAAGCCGAATCGATTGGAGTGTTCCATTGAAAATGCAATTCGAGAGTGATTGGACTCTCAAATTTTTTTTCTTTTTGAACGGTATATACCATTTCTCTGGGAAGATGAGATTGATCGTCGATCACGATTTCCAACCGTGATCGCTCATGGTGATTTTGTATACAATACGAAGAAAGATTCTCACCTAGCATTTTTTCTTGTTCGAGTTCCTGCCAGGGTTCTTCCAGATGACTGGTCAAATCGTCTACCGTTGCAAGAGAAGAGACCAACCGATGGAAACTCGTGATTGTTGTATAAGGTGTTTTGTGATTCAAAATAGTTGTTTGTCCATTCCGCATCCACCAGGTTTCATGAATGGATTCTTCTGCATTTCCGAAGTCGATTCGCGCCACGTCCGGTGAAGTTCGGTAAATCGTATGAGTAACACCTTTCTCGTTGTCCTCCCGGACTTGAATGCTGCAAATCATGGAAACCGTATCCTCAATGGCATTGATCGTGATTGCAGCACTGCGGATCGCGCCAATCACCGTGGCAAATGAACTTTTCGGCCCGCTCATTTGGAGGAAAGCGGATAAGAAAAGGAGTGCAAATGCCGCGAAACAAAATGCCAGTTTCCCGAGAATCGAATTGTGCCAATCAATCCGAAACCACGGCAAAAATGTATACCCTGTTGCTTCTTCCAACGCCATAAACCGTTTGCTGAAAGCGGCCATTTGCTGTTTCATGCGTTGATCCAGTTCCGGAGAAATATCATCTTTCAACGCACGGCGAACCATTTCATCAACTCTATGATCCTTATCTTTCCATTGGGTCATTGAGACACCTCACTTCCAAATCGGGAAACAAGATGAGAAAGCGTTTTCCCGAGTTGCGCGCGTCCGCGCGAAACATGAATTCGCACCGTCGATTCTTCACAATTCAAGACTTGCGCAATTTCTGCATAGGAACAATCCTGTACGATTCGCATCAAAACAGCCACCGCCTGATTTTGTGGGAGTTGGCTGATAGCGTCCATGATTTCATTTTCTTCCTCTTTCTCGAACATCATTTCGGATGCGGAAAGGTTCGAATCAGTGACATTCGTAAGAGCAGATTCTTGATTACTGACGGTAGGAATTCTGCTTTTTTTTCGGATCATGTCATAAGCTTTGTCAATACAGATTTTCAAGATCAATGCGCGAGGATTGGGATGCCGGATAATCCGTTCAAAACGATTCCAAATGGTAACGAGCGCTTCCTGAAGAGTATCTTGAGCCTCTTCAGGATCTCGAACGATCCGCCAGATGGAACGGATCATCTGATCCTCAAGAGGCCGGATATATCGCTCATAACCATGAAGTGAACGGTTCAAACTCTTATCCCCTGCTTTGTTATATATGATTTCGTTCGATATTCTATCGCTTTTCAATCCGGTAACCGTTAAGGAAATGGAATTTGTTTACTTGAACCAGAAAATAATTTCAATACACGTGGTTTGTTAGAGAAAAATACAAATGACAGGGATATACAGTAAGGAAAGAACCACTAAAGATGTTACTGCAAAAATCTAAAATTGTGGTGCGGACATCCTGTCTGCACAACATAAAGTAGCAAACAGTGCCTATTACAATCTTTTCTTATTCGGGAGGGGCAAGAAATCCTTCCAACGTTCCGATAATTTCTTCTTGCTCCGGTATCAAATTCGGCAATTGTTCGGCCACCAAACGTTTGGCGTCCTCCACAGTAGACATTTCCAGCAGTTGAGAACCGAGGCGATGCAATTGATCCAATGGCACGGAACGAACCATATTTCGAATAGTCGGTATGACGTGAGGCGCCATCGAAAGTCTTTCAATCCCCAAACTCAACAATACAATTGCGGATATCGGATCACCGGCCATCTCGCCACACACATCAACCGGTATGCCGAATTCCCTTCCCACTTCGACGATCGTCGAGATCATCCGAAGGACGGCTGGATGAAGCGGTTGATACAAATGAGCAATTTTTTCATTCCCTCGATCCACCGCAAGGGTATATTGGATCAAATCATTCGTACCAATACTAAAAAAATCCAAATCTTGAGCCAAGTCGCGAGCTTGAATTACAGCGGAAGGAACTTCGATCATCGCGCCAACAGCAATATTTTCATTGAATTCCACACCATCTTGCCGGAGTTCCTCTTTGAGGGAAGCGAGTAACTCATTGGCCGCTTTCAATTCAGAATATCCGGAAATCAAAGGGTATAAGATTTGTATATTTTTGCTTTTCCCGGCGCGGAGAATGGCCCGCAATTGCGTACGAAAAATCGGTTGGTTTTCAAGACAAAACCGGATCGCCCGGCATCCCAAAAAAGGATTCAGCTCCATCGAGGCTTCCAATGGATGCACGAATTTATCTCCCCCCAAATCGAACGTTCGAATTGTTACCGGATCCGGAGCCAATTTTTCCGCAACCTTCAGATAATCCTGATATTGTTCTTCTTCCGACGGAACACCGCGTCGATTCAAAAATAAATATTCGGTTCGGTACAACCCGACTCCCCCCGCTCCGTATTTCGTAATTGTATCCACTTCCGAAGCGAATTCGATATTGGCCAGAAGCTCGATGACATGACCATCGAGGGTGACAGGCGTCAGTTGGCTTTGCTCAAAAAGACGGGATTGCCGTACGTGATACAGATCCTGCTTCTTTCGATAAGCAGTTAAATCCTCCTCGCTCGGTCGGATAATGATCACACCGTCGTCGCTGTCAAGAATCGCCAGATCATCCTCGACGATCCCGTTCGTGATGCCACGGACACCGACAATGGCGGGAATTTCCAAGGCACGAGCCAGAATGGCTGTATGAGAGGTTTTCCCACCCACCTCTGTAACAAACCCCAATACCTTTTCTCTGTTCATAGAAGCCGTATCGGACGGCGCCAAATCCTTCGTCACGATTATGGCTTCTTCCTCCAAATGTTCGAGGGATTGTGTATGGATCCCCCTGAGATTATCCATAATCCGCCGGCAAATGTCTTCTACATCTTTAAACCGCTCCCGAAACAAATCCGGCAAAGCAGAATATCGTTCTTCCACTTCCTTGACAACACAGGAAAGCGCATATTCCGCTCCATACCGTTCGTTCCGAATCAAATTGATGGTCCGGTCATAAATCATCTTGTCTTCGAGCAGCAGAAGATGCATCGTCAAGACTTCCGTTAACGCTTCATCTTCCCCCCGTTGGCCAACTCGCTTGCCTAATTCTTCAATTTGCCGGCGTGTATTTTGTACGGCTTCGATAAATCGCTCGACTTCGGGTTCGATATTTTTTTCAATTAGGACAGATTCGCCAACATTCAAAGTCGAAACATGGAACAAACGAACGTGACCGATAGCCACGCCGGAGGAGATTCCGATCCCTTTTAATTTAATCCTCTCCGAATTTGTCATCGATCAACTTCCCTATTACTTGAACCGCTTGTTCCGCATCAGGACCTTCTGCAACAACTTTTATCGTACTACCCTGTTCAGCCGCTAACGTCAAAACACCCATGATGCTTTTGGCGTCGGCTTCCACTTCGTCTTTTTCGATCATCACCTCACATTGCAAGCGGGAAATCGACTGGACGAGAAGCATTGCCGGCCGAGCGTGCAATCCCAACTCGTTGAGAATTGTAAATGTAGCTTCACAGAATTCCGGTTTTTCCGACATCGACCTCAACGTCCTTCACGTTTTCGCATGGCCTGAATCAATTTCTCATCAAATTCCTGCGCCATGTGAATTCCACTTCTCTTCATTTTGCAATCCAAAACGGCCACTTCCACAATCGTTCCAATGTTTCTTCCCGGTTTGACCGGAACCGTATAGATCGGGATTTTGATTCCCAGGATTTCCGTACTTTTCTCTTCGATTCCCAATCGTTCATACTCTTTCGCCGTATCCCAATCTTCCAGTTGAATGACTAAATCCACTTGTTTGGAAATGCGGCTGCATCTCGGACCATACATCCGATACACATCGATAATTCCAATCCCGCGTATTTCCATATGATGGGGAACCGGAGAATGACCGGCTCCTATAAGCTTCGAAAGTTGACCGCCCCGTATCAGAATCAGATCATCGGCTACGAACGTATGCCCCTTGGCCAACAAATCGAGAGCGCATTCACTTTTCCCAATGGAGCTGGGGCCGGTAATAAGCACTCCCAAATTGAAAATATCCATCAACACTCCCCGCCTTACCACATAGGGGCTTAATTCCAGTTCCAAATGATCCCACAAACGTTTTATGAAACGAGTGGAGTGATGGGGAGAACGAAGCAAAGCCACTTCATGTTGATTCGCCAATTCTTTTATTTCATCAAAAACCGGTAGATCATTCGTAATCACCACACAGGGCGGATGATGAGAAAATATCCTTGCGAGATTATCCCGTACGGAAGTATCCGTAAATCGGTTCTCCAAATAAGCAATCTCTCCGGTTCCCAGAATTTGAACTCGCTCCGGCTTCCATTTGCTGAAAAAGCCCGCCAATTCCAATGCAGGACGATTCAATTCAGAACGGTCGATCTTTCGCAGAAGACCTTTCTCGCCTGCAATAACCTCTAAATAAAGGTCTTGAAATTCAAGCAGCCGCCGTACCGACAGCGGCTCCGGCATGAGTACTTTTTCGTCTTTCATGATGGTTTTGAAGAAGTTGTTTGATTTTTGCTCAATTCACACAGAACCGAATAGACATCATCGGCATTTTCTGCATTGATAATTTCTTCCCGTGCCGCTGCACGGCTCAAAAAGCGAGTCAAAATCGACATGACTTTCAAATGTTGTCCTGGGGCCGTTCGAGGTGCGAGGATCATAAAGAAAATGTGTACCGGTTCCCGATCCAATGCATCGAAATCGATCCCCTCCGAAGAAATCCCACAGGCGACACAAATTTCTTTCACTTCAGCACATTTGGCGTGCGGTAAAGCGACTCCATGCCCAATGCCTGTGCTCCCAACTTCCTCTCTCTCAATAAGGGCTTCGAAAATGGCATCCCGATGGGGGAGTTTTTTCATAGAAACCATCAAATCCACCAATTCCGCAATAACCTCTTTTTTGGTCTTACTTTCCAGCGGAACTTTGATACATCGGGGAGAAATCACGTCTAATAAATTCATTTGCTTGCTTTCTGCTTTTCCATTAATTCCGGAATTTGTTCTGTCTTTGCTCCTCTATGGTGTAAAGACTTTTTGATTCAAGGAATTTCGGCTCCCTTTTTTGGATTTTCAAGGAAATCAAATCGCAAACCGGGATGCACACGCTCAGGCAATACTTTTGGATTAAAATTCCGGTTCAATGAGTCCATAATTCCCATCTTTGCGGCGGTAAAGTACATTGACTGTGTTCGATTGCGAATTCCGAAAAACAAGAAATTCCTGATTGATCAAGTCCATTTGCATTGCAGCCTCATCCACCGACATCGGCTTGAGGGCAAATCGCTGCGTATGGAGAACTTTCGGAACCGGATTTGGTTCCTCCACCATTTCCGGCTCGTAAATAGAAACATTTAAATTCAAATCTTTATCCGGGCGAGGCTCTTTTTTATGATGTTCTTTCAGTTTTTCTTTATGTTTGCGCAGTTGAACTCCCAACTTGTCGACCACTTTGTCAATAGAGGCATATAAATCTTCCGAGATTTCTTCTCCATGAATTGCGAGTCCACTTGCATTGATGGTCACCTCGACTCCTTGATTGAATTTTTGAGTGAACAAAACCACATGAACATCAACGGCTCGAGGAAAGTACTTTTTCAATTTCATCAAGCGTTTTTCAACATAATCCTGAATCGCATCCGTTATTTCTACATTTCGCCCATCGATTGTAAAATGCACTGGCAGAGCCTCCTAACTTTCGAAAACAATCAATTCGGACAGTTCGAACTATATATTATACTCATCTTTGAAAAATACTGAACGAAGCAATTCCCTTGCCTCATTCCTGTAGAATGTTGAAAACCAATAGTATAGTCGCCACCACCCCAGAAACAGAGTGCCAAGGAAAGCATTAGTACATGGTATATTGAGCTTGAAGGAATCGAATATTCCAACTTCAATAAATGGACCAATCGTCAATGGATGTAATCGGCCCATTTAACGTGAGATTATCAAAATAGACCGTACCTTCACCACCTGAGGGACCTTCCACAAAGACGATCAATTTCCCCATATTTGATAAATCAACACTAGAAATTTGATCGAAAGTCCAGGTGAATGTATCCCATGTATCCCAATCATGCCGGATAAAACCACCCGTCGGTTCTTCCTCTATGCCCGTCGCATCTTTTAATTTAAGAAGAATGCCTCCCGCCGTTCCATAAATATCGATGGAAATGCCTGACGCTTCGCTCCAGTCAGTAATGTCCAGTTGATCTACCCATAAAACGTTCCAAGGACTGGTATTGTAATCCACTTGCAAAACAGAATTGGCCCCACCCGCAGGATCATCCACCACCGAAGTGATAAAAGGTCCCGACGGGATAAGAGAAGCGCCCGAGGGAATGGAATCCGGGGCGTCAGGATCATCCTCCAACGAAGAATCATTATCAAAATTATCGATGACCGCTACGACTTCATCGTTATCGCCGGCATAACGGATCAATTCAATGGAATCAATATAAATCGTGCCGCTCGTTCCCGCGTTGCCCGCATCCACGAGAAGCATGATTTCCGATATGGCATTCAAATCGATCGGAGAAGAGAGCGCGCTGGATAAATAGGGAAACTCATAAATTTCATAATCGTCTCCACCGGATGTATTTACATCCGCTAGATCACCGGTTCCAAATCCATCCACATCCATCAATTTCAGGATGATTCGCCCTGCCGGACCTGCTACAGCCATTCGGACAGCATCCGCATCGAAAAAACGATCACCGACATTCCCATTTTGGTCAAGATTGGCGATCACGAAACTAGGCCACAAATCCTTATTTTCCCAACTCACGCGTAATGCGGCATTACCGGAATGGACTTTCGCGCTCTACAAAGCCACATGAAACGTAGGATCAAAAGGTGGATTTTACTCTTGATTCAAATCTATGCTTGCTCCCCAGGTTGGTAATTTACTCTTTAAAGCCTTTACATCTCTCGTATAAACCGCCCCGCAAAGCTCCGAACCTGCTTCCCATTCAAAACGTGAAACACCCTCAACCGATCCACAAGTTGCTGTGAAAATCTTGACAACGGAATATGCACGATCTTTTTCTTGTACCGCCGCGCCAGAAGTTTCCAAGCCGCAGCCGGCGGTTTAGGACTGACAACGGCAACATTTTTATGTTCGGAGTGGAAAAAGGCTCCGGCTAGCAAACGTTCTTCAAGAGTACGATATTGCAGAAAATGGGATTCCTGCCAGATGTCGGGAATGAATCGGGGTGGATAGAGAAACGAGCAGCCTCCGTAAAGGCATTGGGCGATTCCGGGACCAACGAATTTCTCTCCAATGGGTGTGGCATAGAAACTGAGCGTGGATTCCTCCTCATGCTCGGCATACCACGTCGTGCAGAAACTGTATTTTTCCGGATCGGCAGGATAATCGAAGAGAAACACCACCATCTCGATTGTACCGCGCGAGGGCGGAATTTCCTTGACATACAAATCGCCAGTGTACCAATTACGGATTGTCTCGCGAATGTCCAGCCCATCTTTCAACGATGAGGTGAATTTCTCGCTGCGTGCGAGTCCCGCACCGATCAATGCTTGTGAAACTTCGCGTACATGTGTGTTGAAACTCTCGATCCTCCGGTCTTCCGGCGGCCAGGAACAAATCCCAAATGGATTCCAGCGCTGCAACCATTTCTGCTGCTTCTCTTTTTCCGGAACCCGCCTCAAGGGCAGACTGCGCCATGTGACCGGAATTCCCTCCAGCCGGTTCTTGGCCATTCCGATATCGCCATCGGGAAATGACACTTTCCCGACCCCGAAAGCGGCGCCTTGCTGGTCCGCGATATGCTGATAGGGGTATTGTTTCGCTGTTTCGACCAACGAAACGGCATAGGTATCGCCGCATACCTGCTTGGCCGCCACAGCCAATGTGTACAAATCCGGCGTGAGTCTTGATTCGAGCAATGTCAAATTACGTACATATTGCAGCAGAACCTGCAGCCGCTGTGGCGTTACCCAATTGTGCAACGGTTCATGCTTACGCAGCCATTCTTCCCGTGCTTCGATGACAAGTTCCTTGATTCCATCGATAGCCAAATTTTCATCCGGCAACAATTCCCGCCGTGCCCGTTCATACAAATACGTGATATAAGGCAATTCCCCCAATACGAAAGCCAGGGATAATTCCCGCACCGGTGAGGAGTACATCGGCGCATAAAAAGACTCGATCGGCGGAGAGGGATCCTTATTCCGAAACGCCTGGCGCAACCAAGGCCAATGAGACAAAGAACATAAACATAAAATACTCTCATATTGAGAGGACAGCTTCCGCAATTCCTCCGCCATGGTCAGAATACGAGCGTCCTGCTGACTGCCGGGTAGAGGAAGTGGAATAGTCGGGAGAATGGCCGTACAGAATTTTTCCAACGAAACGGTTTTCAATGAATATGGATCGGGAGAAATAAAGGCATCCGGCTCAAAAATTTGCGTTTCACGATCGATAAACTCAATAGGAATGTATTCCTGCAGCGCCACCCGAAGCGCCATGATGACCGGCTGGCAAGGATCGATAGGCACATAATTAAAAGAGGAATCCTCCCCCGGCTCTTCCGCGGCAACTACACTAATCAGTGGAAGTTCCAACACCCCCTGCAAGACATCCGTCCGGAAAGAAGCCGGCAGCGGTACTGCCAAACAATCCCACCGTTTTTGGAAAAAAATCCGCCGCACCTCCAGCGCGAAATCACCACTCCCGTGTAGAACGGGCAGGAGAGTGATCTTTTCGTTCAATCGAAATATCTCACTGATCGTGTCATTCATGGTTCATCATCATCGTCATCAGGCCGCAAAGGATCCTCATCGGTAAAAAAGAAATCTTCCAGTCCCATCGGCGGATACTGCTCGCCTGACGCACGGCGCCGCCGTTCGGATAAGCGTTCCAAGTCCAACGCCTCTTCGCCCAATACGGAAACCAGCGCTTCATACCATGCTCGATCACGCGACAAGGGATGAGCAACATCCTGCCGCATTCGCTTCAATGCATAACGCACAATGTGAATCCCGTCGCGGGTGGAAAAATCCAAGTTCAAATCATGCGCCTGCTGCAGAAAGTTCACCGTCATTGTCAGCAATTCTTCTTCTGCAAAGGGCAAATGATACCGGAGAATATCCAATTCGTCGTGCCGGGAGGGAAAGGGCACCTGAATGGTAGGCTGCAAGCGGGATTGAATGTAATCGGGCACCTCATATGTCGATTCGTCTTCGTTCATCGTGACACAAGCGCGAAAATCCGGATGCGCTGGGATCGTGATCCCGGCAATGATCGATTCAATATACCTTCGATGATCGAGCAGAGGAGCAATGGACGCCCAGCTCTTCTCATTCATCCGGTTGCCTTCGTCGAGAAGGCAGACACTGCCTGTGATCATAGCCGTGACCAATGGTGAAGCGTGGTAGGAAATCCGTCCGGATTCCGCCAAAACAGGCGTAATCAGCAAATCCTCCGGGCGTGTATCGCTCGTGCATTGATAGATATAAAGAGCCTGTTCCCGAATCTTGGACGCCGCCATCCCCAGGGAAGTTTTCCCCACACCCGGCGGCCCCACCAGTTTCGGCGACAGCGGCAAATCCTTCTTGTCCACCACCATCCAACAGGCCAGCACTTGCTCTAATGTCTCACGCTGTCCAACCCACTCCGTTTCAGTATGATCCGGTTCGGAGAGATGGAGCGTGATTGATTCTATGGTATGGGTTTTATTCATTACCACCCCGATTTCCTATTTCAGAAAATAATATGTTGGTGTTTAACTCAACTTATTACAATACCAACAAATCACTTCCACAAAAGGTGAATGATGTTCTCGCCAACCAGGAAAGAAATAAGTTACGTTTCTTTCGTTTTTTTTATGAATTCTATAAAAATGAAGGGCAAAATTAAAACCGTTAGATTGTTGGAGAATGGTTTCGCAGCCTATTATGTTTGCAAAAAAGATCGCAGTGTTTCGCGGAAATAGCGAAAACTTGGGGATAAATTATTGTCTACATTCATATGCTTGGCAATTCTATCTGCCCATTTTGATTTTTCTTCTCCTATAGCACGGTATCCCTTTTGGCGAAGCGCGTTTTCACCACCAGGATAGACTGCCTCTGCCAGTTTTTCCCATGTTCCACAAATACTATCATTCACATATGTCCGGAGCACATCGATTTTACAGGATGGAAATCCTGTTTGAATGGCAGGAATATCACCTAAAAACCAGGCTTCCCCTTCTTCAATGGCAACGCAAAAACGCGCATCAGGTTTTGGATTGCACTTCGACAGTACCTTGAGTAATTCATTTCTAAAAAACTTTAAGCATTGATCATCCAAATCACAGACAATAATAACAACAACCGATTGATCTATATTCTCATATGTTTTCCCATACCCTCTCAACAAACGAGGTAATTGATCAAGAAGAATTCGTTTGTTCGGGTGGGATGTTGATTTCAAATCTTTGGGAATATGTCCTATTCCTTTGTAAGATATAACTCGAAAAGTATGATTATCTCCAATAATTTTGGGTACTATAATGTCGAGTGCTTTTTTACCGGATAAATCTTCGGCCAGTATTTCAAAATGCATTATCCTGCCTCGCATCTAAATAATCGCTATACCAAAGACCACCAAGTGGAAGCCCTTCGGCGACCAAGTTTTTTACGATATTGTCATCACTCGCCCTTCGAATTGTTGAAAATCCATCATCCTTCTTTTCCAACACCCACACTTCTGCTGGCTCAAGAGCGTCAACGAAATACGGCTGATGGGTTGTAATAAATACTTGAGAGCCTCCTTTTTTTCCTGTTGCATGTTCTCGAAATTCCTTGGCTAACGTTTCAAGTAATTTATGATACAAACCATTTTCCGGTTCCTCGATACAAATGAAAGGGGGAGGACTTGGATCTTCTAACAATAAAAGATAAGCGAATATTTTTAGTGTCCCATCGGACATTTGTTGAGCGTAGAAAGGATTTTGAAATCCTTTGTCGTTAAAACGAAGTAACAAACGGCCATCGGCTGTTTTGTCTGTTTCGATTTTTTGGATTCCGGGAATTTTGTTGGCTATTCGTGAAAGGATACTATTAAATCGACTTCGATGTTCTCGCTCCATAAACTGAACGACATTTCCAAGATTATCGCCATGGATATTGAGGTGTTTTTGTGGACCGGCAAGCGGTAAACTGCGAGCTGCATCCGGTGTAAAATAGCTGAGGTACCAACCTTCTATAAATTGCCGAAAAGTGGAAATTCGTGGATGTTGTTTTAAAGAACCAAGAGTAGCAATACCTAATTTTCGAGTTTCTTCAAGTTCCACTACTTCAGTTTGGGCACTTTCTTCTGTATGGTCTGCTGATTTCAGTCGATCAATCAATCCAAATAAATCAAAAGATTCCCGATCTTCTTGAATCTGCTCACCCTCTACCTCACCCTTCCATGCGACTCCTTTTCCGTCATTCAAAATCAAGAATGAAAACGGCCATCCATGTTTTTGTCCTTTTCTTCTTTGTCGTAGGCGCTCACTTTTTACAAACGGGCGATTGGAGTGATCTAAATCAATAGATAGTTCATAAGTGATAGGTCGTGTATTCCCTTCCTCCTTATAATAAATGACAAATTCAATCGGTCCGTCTTCACCTTGAGTTCGAATTCTTTCAAACCCGCCTCTTCCACTGGCGTCACATGCTTCTTCTACCCCGTATTTCAAACAATCGGCTAAAAAACCAAAAGCGTCAAATAACGTGCTTTTACCAACTCCATTTTTTCCAATAACGCAGGTCATCGGTGTCAAGGGATCTGCTTTTTGCATATTCCATAATTTCCCGAGAGTAATGTCTCTCAACACTCTGAAATTCCTGATTTTAAATCCTTCGATCTTAGCCATGTTCATTTACTCCCGGCTACGCCTATACTGATCTGTTCCTACATTTTTATGATTGGTTTAATTTCAATTGAACCAATATGAATTGAGATTCAAAGAGTCTTATACCTCATAAATCTTCTATTGTTACTAAAAATATATGAAACCTATGACCTGATCTTTATTGAATAATTATCAACCAAGAAAAGCTTGGTCTGTACAATTGACTAAGTCAAGACTCTGGCCAATAATGTTCGCAAAAAAAGGATATGGATAATCAGTCATGCCTTTCATTGTCAATCTTCACGAAGCAAAAATCCATTTTTCAAAGTTAATCAACCGTGTAATGAGTGGAGAAGAAATCATTATTGCTAAAACTGGCACACCTGTGGCTCGTTTGGTCCCTTTCCAAAGAAATCAGACACAACGGGAACCTGGAAGTGCGAAAGGAATGATTGAAATTTCCCCCGATTTTGATAACCCGTTTCCCGATGAGATTTTAAATTTGTTTGAATCCTGAATTCGAAGATACTCCTGTGGATCACCCTTCACACTCCTTCACCGCGATCCATTCGACCGAATATTGATCGCACAAAGCCAAATGGAAAAAATACCGATTCTCACAAAAGACTCGCAGATTTCGAAATATGATGTCGAAGTCATCTGGTGATATTTACTTAAAAACCATACATGCCCAACTCCAACACATACCGAATTTCCTCCAGATTCACATACCCCACCGGCCCTACGAGCATTGAATAGACCGACCGCACACCAAAAAGCAGCGTCAATCCCATAAGAATTCTACGTTGTACTGGATTTTCGACCGTCAAACAGAGCACCGGTGCGATCAGCATATACCAGAACTGCCCGATCGGATTCGCTTTGACAAACACTACAAAAATAAAAGGGGCGAAATAGGGAAGAAAACGTTGTTCGGAGCGTACAAAATATAAAATTGCTCCTAAAAACACAATTCCGGCAACCCAATGGCTAAGAACCAACCAAAACGGTGTAAAAGCATGCAAACCGGGCTGGAACAATGCCCATGTGATCGGATTGTTCTTCGGCACAAAGCCCGGGAAAAACAAATAGGTAAGATAATTACAATTCAGTACCGCAACGCAACTCGGCAGAAATCCCAAGAGTCCCCAGCATATGGAAAGAATCAAAAAACGCTTGGAAATCTTGAATGCGCGATACAGAAAATATGGGGCGAAAAAAACAGGGAACAATTTCGTTTGGATCGCTACGGATATAAAGAAAAACGAACTGGCTCGTTTTTTCTGCAAGAACCAAATCGCCAATAATGAAAAGAAATTCACCATCGATTCGAATTGCCCCTCGTGTGAAACAAACCATAAACCAATCGGATGCAAAAAATATAACAGTGAACACCAACGATCCGCTGTGATTTTGTAAATCAACCAACTGTTAAGGCAATCGAGCAGAGTCAAGATCAATTTCGCAAAAACAATGGATGCCCATACTTTTGCAAGTCCGGCAAAGAAGAAAAGCGTGACCGCCGGATACGAATACTGCCGGTTCGGCCAGAAAAACTGGTATAATTGGGGAGAAAAATCATACGGGATCTTTTCATATACCTGAAACCCGTAAAACTGAAATTCATGACCGTATCCCAAGTTGCGCAACACATCGGTGGTATACAATGGAACGGAAAAGCAGAATACAATACGTATCACAGCAACACAAAGGATGATTCCCCAAAAAAAGATATTCCTATGGGATGCCAATTGATGAATTTGTTTTCGAAAATCCATTTTCTTCGCTTGTTTCAAGTTATTCTGTTTCTTTGTTGTATTCTTCAATCCCATCACCCATCAGCCATTGAACCGATTCTGCCCGACATGGTAATCATTCCAGCTGGGGATTTTATCTTCGGTGTGAGCAGTGAATCCGAACTACGCCGCTGGGATATTCCTGCTCAAATCGTCAATTGCTCAACCTTTTTCATCGCAATCGACGAAACCAGCACGGCTGAATACAAGCGGTTCATTCTGGACGGAGGATATACTAACGCGGATTATTGGTCATCGGAAGGAAATCGGTTTCGAGAGAAATACCGGGGCAAACTCTATGACCGGTATCCGGAAGGAACCGATCCCTGCGCCGGTATCAGTTTCTATGAAGCGGAAGCCTACTGCCGCTGGCTCGCGGCAAAAACCGGCGAGCCGTTCCGCCTGCCCACCGAAATCGAGTGGGAAAAAGCGGCTAGAGGAACCGACAGGCGAATTTTTCCATGGGGAAACCAATGGAATCCAAAAGCCTGCAATTGGAATGACGACACGGATGGCGACTTGAAACCGGATGGCAAACTCGACGGATATATTTTTACGGCAGGAAAAAGACAATACCCCGAAGGAATCAGCCCGTACGGTTGTTACGACATGGCCGGCAACATTCACGAGTGGTGCAACAGCCGCTTCGAAAACACTCCATTCCACGTATTACGCGGAGGTCATTATTGGATGGCATATCCCCGCTTTTTCCAAACGAATTTTCGCATGGGAGCACCACCGGAAACAGGAATGGTCTTTCACGCCGTCACGGGTTTTCGGATTGCGAAAACATGGCAGGAATAAGCAGTCATACAACGGCCGGTACCTGATCCCAATCCGAATCGATCTCTGAGGGCGTTTGCGGCTCACTGCGCACCCGATCCACCATCTCGGCGAGAATATCCCGCAAGTTATTCAAGTCGGGATCATTCAAAGCGGAACAACGAATGCTGGGAGTCGCGGTTCGTTCCACCTGCCGGACCGCGAGATCATCTGTAATTTGATCGATTTTGTTGAACACGGTCAATACCGGCTTGTGTTCACTTTCAAGAGTGTGAAGCACTTCATGAACGGCGTGAAACTGCTCCTCCAAAAAGGGATAACTTGCATCCACGACATGGATCAGTAAATCCGCTTCATCCACAACTTCCAATGTCGCACGAAATGCCGCCAACAAAGGCTCAGGCAAGTCTGTAATAAATCCTACTGTATCGGATAACAACAGTCGTTGATTATTAGGAAGAAACAATCGCCGGGTCGTTGTATCCACAGTGGAAAACAATTGATTCTGCGCCGCCACCGAGGCAGAGGTTAAACGGTTCAAAAGAGTGGATTTACCAGCGTTCGTATATCCGACAAGAACCGCCGTCGAGACATCGTATCGCTGCCGGGATTTCCGCTGCAATCGGCGCGAATCGCGAATCTTTTCCCACTCTTTGCGCAAGCGGGAAATTCGATGATCGATTCGTCGGCGGTCGATTTCCAACTGCGTTTCCCCCGGTCCTCTCGTCCCGATGCCACCCCCAAGCCGGGATAAATCAATCCCTCGTCCTGTGAGCCGTGGGCGCAAATACCGCAGCTGGGCCAATTCAACTTGAATTTTCCCATCTTTGCTCTGCGCGTGTTGCGCAAAGATATCGAGAATCAATTCCGTCCGGTCCACAATCCGACGCTTGAAAGCGGACTCGAGGTTCCGCTGTTGCACCGGTGTCAAGTCTTTATTGAACAAAATAAGATCATACTGACCGGATGAAAGAATCTCTTTCAATTCATCCACTTTGCCGCGGCCGATAAACGTCGACGGATTGATACTTTTCAAGTTTTGCTCACAAACACGAACCACCTTCGCTCCTGCTGTTTGCGCAAGCGATTTCAGTTCATGAACTTGTTGGCCGGCAAATAGAGAATTGGTATCCCCCGTATAGGCAGCGACAAGAAGCGCTCTTTCTTTTTTAGAGTTTGATGTTTGCTTGAAACCGATTGGTATATTCTCCTTTTTCTCTTCAGAAATCATTTACTTCTATTATACCATAGAATATCGGTCTCACGAGCAAAAAATTTCACGCCGGATAGGAAAAGGAAGACGCCTCACACATTATTCACGCCGATCGCGAGGCGGCCGGTCCGAGCGTTCTTTAGGGGGTGGAGTGTCACCCATCTGATTCCAACGCACACGCGTCTTCGCCCCGGGCATAATCGTGGCTACAGCATGTTTGTAAATCAAATATTGCTCTTCTCGCTCATCATTCATGAGAATGATCGTAAAATTATCGAAGGCGGATATTTTTCCATGCAGGTCCGTTCCATCGATCAGATGAATATCGAGAGATAAACGCTCTCGACGGGCCTGATTCAAAAAACTATCCTGAATATTCATTACACTCTTAACAACCATGAGGGAAACCCCCTTCTATTGGGACAGATCACATAAAAACATTAAATTATGTATTATAAAACCTTATTCATACCACTATTTTGCAAAATACGCAAGGATTCTTCCACCGTTTCGCTGAAATTGTCTTGCGCCGTAAGGCAGATCCATTGTGTCGGAAATTGCCGGCGAAACCAAGTCATTTGCCGTTTCGCGTATTGCCTTGTAGTCAATATAGTCTGTTTAAATGCATCTTCAAGGCTTATCACACCTTTTAGGGATGCATAACACTCCTTATATCCGATCGCTTGCAGCGCCGTATTTTCTTCCGTACATCCCAGTTCGATCAATTGACGCGTTTCTTCCACAAGACCGTTATTGTACATCCATTCCGTCCGTTTTTCGATGCGCTGTAACAATTCTTCCCTTTCGCGCCGCAAACCGATGAAGCAAGTCATATCGATCCACTCTTTTTTTTGCTGGGATTCGCGCAATGCCGTCACAGTTTTACCGGTCTGGCGGATAATTTCCAACGCACGGACAATCCGTTTCCCGTCATTCGGATGAACCCCGCTCGCCGTAGAAGGATCAACCTGATTCAATTCATCATAAACTTTTTCAGATCCTTCCGCTTGAACTCTTTCCATCAATTCCGCCCGCAATTCAGGATCCGGATCGGGAACAGAGAAAAAACCTTCAAGTAGCGCCCGATAATACAATCCGGTCCCACCGCACAAAATCAACGGCTTTCTCTTTAGTCGGCAAGATTCCAAAATTGGTTCGGCATATTGTTCAAAACGCGATGCGCTGAAATTCTCCAACGGCGAGGCCAAATCCAATCCGTAATGCGTAACCCGCGTCCGTTCCTCCCTGGTCGGTTTCGCAGTTCCTACATCCAAACCGCGATACACCTGCATAGCATCGACACAGAGAATATCACAACCCATCCGTTCCGCCAACAGAAGAGATAATTCCGTCTTGCCGCAAGCAGTCGGGCCAACTATCGCATAAAACAAACGCTCATTCATCATTACAAGTTGATCTACGATTCGAGTGCTGGTATTCTGCTCATTGTAACACCCATGACCGAATCAATGTATCGCCGCCGTCCCGGCGGCTTTGCAAACAGCCGGCAAAGTACTGGTGATACGAATATATCATATTTTAGCGATCAAAAACGATTGGGCATATCAAATTTTGAAATTGCACTCGTTCAAAGATGCGGGCAAGATGCCCGCGCTCCAACCAGTACTGGGAGCGCGGCCATCCCTGGCCGCATTTATACCGAGAAAGAAAACTTTCTCGTATCACCATGCGGGCAGGATGCCCGCGCTCCGACAATTATACATCACCGATAGGCAATGCTTAGTGATCCAAAAATTTGCAACTACAATATTGTAAGAAGTAAACAAGAGGAGTGATTGCGTGTGACCAGTGTCCTGGAAATGGAAGCGATTCCCGATCATCAACGGGAAACCATGCAAGCGGCGGAAATAGCCGGCGTCGATTTATCCCGCCTCCCGCGCCATGTCGCCATCATTATGGACGGCAACGGCCGTTGGGCGCAATCTGCGAACAAGCCCCGAATCGAAGGCCACCGCGCCGGCATCAAATCTGTCCGGGAAATCGTCCGAACCTGTCGCCGCCTGGAAATCCCCTTTCTAACCCTTTACGCCTTCTCCGCCGAAAACTGGAAGCGCCCCAGCAGCGAAATCAACGCACTAATGATCCTCCTCTGCAATTTCCTCCGCCGTGAAATCCGCGAAATGAAAGACAATGATATCCGCTTAGGCACCATCGGCCGAACCTATGAGCTTCCTTTCGCCGTCCAACGCGCCCTCGATTATGCCCGGAACGAAACCAAAACCGGCTCGAAAATGCTTCTCTCTCTAGCACTTTCCTATGGCGGAAGAATTGAAATCGTCGATGCGGTGAAACGAATGGTACAAGACGTTCATGATCATGTGATCTCCGCCAATGAAATCACCCCGGATTTGTTCTCCCAATATCTCGACACCTCCGAAATTCCCGATCCCGATCTTTTGGTTCGCACCAGCGGAGAAATGCGTATCTCCAATTTCCTGCTGTGGCAGATCGCATACGCAGAAATCTGGATTACTCCCACTCTCTGGCCGGATTTTCGCCGCGAACAACTGTTCGAAGCGCTCAAAGATTACCAAAACCGGCACCGCCGCTTCGGACGAGTGGATATTGACGGAGCGATCTAAGTAAGGTACCTTTATCTGCATTCAATTCGGAATATCTTGTTATGCTTCATGGAATGAATACGGGTAAAAATGCCGGCAAGTTGCCGGCGTTACGTATCCCCGCCGTCCCGGCGGCATGTTAAGGGAGCATCCGAAAGATTCCGAAGAGAAGATTTCTTCGATGGATGGATTTGAATGCACTCACGTCGGCTGATCACGGGTTTTCTAAGCATTCCTCTTTTTTTGATCTGCATTCTCTGGTCTCACGGAGATTGGTTTTCCGCTCTTTTTGCCACGGTGATTTTCTTTTTTGCCCGCGCGGAAATGTACAGCCTCATGAACGTCAAGCAACGGTGCACCCATTTATGGTGGCAAAATACCTTAGCTCTTCTTTTCTTTTTTTTCACGGTTTCGCATTCATTCAAAGTCGTCGTGACCATTGCATTTCTGTTTTATTGGGGGAGTTGTCTGATCACCATTCGCCGAATCGTCGACGGCAGCCGCTATGAAATTTCCACTCACGGCATGCTGCTCATGTATATCCTCTTCCCACTCGGATGTTTCGTGTATCTGCGCAGCATCGAACAGGGGCCTTGGTATCTCTATTTCATGCTCACGGTTTCCTGCTTCACGGATATCGGCGCCTATTATGGCGGAAAACAATTTGGAAAGCACAAATTAGCGCCCCAGATCAGCCCCAAAAAAACATGGGAAGGCGCGATATGCGGTTCTCTGCTATCCGCTTTGATCATTGCCATAACGGTATGGATTCAAAATTTCTTCGAAGAAGCCTCCCTCTGGCTCCCTTCCCCCCATCAATATTCCGAACTCCTCGTTGTCACGATAATCCTATCTGCTGTCGGACAAATCGGAGACCTCTGCGAATCCGCCATGAAACGCGACGCGGGCATCAAAGATTCCGGTTCCGACCTCACCGGTCACGGCGGCTTCCTCGACATCATCGACGCCATGCTCTGGATCGGCCCCGCCATGTTCGTCTACGTCATGTTTTTAAGATAACGAATCCCCATAAAGAACTGTTAAAGCGAATAGCAAGGGCAAACAACTGTCGTACGGGCGATGAATCGCCCCCAACACTGGGTACCAAGGGCAAGCGAAGTCTGCCCTTGCTTTGGTGCACGAATCCGCACGGGCGATTCCCGAATCGCCCCTACGATCTTAATACACCATCCAACCCGAAACCGCCGTCCCACTCAATAAATCCAAAACCTTCACACTATCCGCAGACAACGGCGCCCCCCCATCATTCAACCGCGTCAACCCTTCATCGACCTCAATCAAAACACTCCCCGAAGGCTCATAATTACCTATCCATTTAAAACGAAGAGAAAGTAACTCTGTAGGGTGGGTCAGCGACCCACCAATCGGCACCCCCAAAGCCCCCGCCAAAACAAACAATCCTTCCTGGGAAGCATTCGTTGCCACCAAACTCATCCTATCATTGACCAACAAACAAGCATCCTCCTCAACAACCGCAACCTGCGAAGCATCAAACCGCACCCCCACCTTCACCCCGCATAAACCGCTCGCATCATCCACCGCAAACCGCACAACCCAACTCTTCCCATCCGGCCCCGCAATCACCGATGCGGAAAGTTCCCGATCCACGACATACCCCGTACGTTCACGCCGCGCCAATTTCCCCCCCGGCACATAATCCGGCCCCCAATCATCCTCATTCGTATCCGCCGGGAAATAATCAATCAACAAGGCATACTGCTGCAAAATCAGCGACGCATCCACCGTCGCAATCGTCTGATCCCAATTCACATCCCCCGCCGGCGTAAAGATCGGATCATCCTCGACCGGCGCAGGGAAATATTCCACATAATTTTGTTGATAGTACTCCGGATACTCACTCGGCGGAAAAGCAGGGAAATAAGAAATCGTTCCCACGTCGTATTGAAGAACAAGCGACGCGTCCACCGATCCAACGGTGCTGTTGTCATTCATATCGCCCCATAGATATTTCGCGAAGGAGATGATCTTAAATTCTTCCGTCGCCCACTCGATATATTCCCGTGGCGCAACCGGGTCGTTCACGATCGCAATGGTCGCGCCTTTGATGAACCATGGGACGTCGTTAACCGGTGTAACGGAAATAATGAAATTGTGGAGGAAGGATTTATTGATCCCGCCATTCAAGGTTCCACCATTGTCGCGCAAGGTGGCGGAAACATCTGCGATGCCGAACGCATCGGGCGCGGAAGTAAAGGTCAACGTGCCGGTTGCATCGATGGCCGGTGTCGCGGAAAAGAGCGACGGATTGGTCGTCTGGACATCAAATGTCAACTCCTGCCAGTTCTCGTCTGTCTGACCGGCAATGATCCCGGTTGCCCAAGCGACCAATGTTTGCGGACCGGCATCTTCCAGCACGGTCGGAGTCGCGCCGGGAATAAACGAAGGCGCATCATTCACCGCCGTCACCGAAATAATAAAATTATAAGGTGCAGAATCATGGATTCCCCCGTTTTCGGTGCCCCCACTGTCAAACATCACGACCGTCGCTTCGGTAACACCATTCGCATTGAGCGCTGTCGTGAAAGACAACGTCCCCGTAGGATTGATGGCCGGACCGGCGGCGAACAGGGCGGGATTATTCGTCTCAACGGAAAACGTCACATCGATGATTGTCCCATCCGCCAAACTGCTGTCATCATCGACCAGCATCCGGAATTTCAACAACGATCCTGGCCCTGCCCCCAGCGGATCCCCTTCACTCGCCGCAGTGCAAATCAACTGCCCTGTTGCCGACGCGTCATTGACAAACGGACCATACCACAAGGCACAGGAAGTGCCAGCGATTGTAGCGGAGCCGGAGACGTATTTGATGACTGCGGGATTGTAATTCACACCGATGCGGTAACCGATGACGTTGGTGGCTTCGGAAATCTCCGCGGTAACCTCGATTTCCTGGCCGCGATAGACGGTGGGGTTGGTGGGTTGGTGGGATAATTCAGGATTGAAAAATAATTCGTAAACGTATGCAGCTCCACAATTAGTATATGGTGCATCAGCAAAGTAAGCTCCTATTATCATTTCATGTTCATAAAATGATACAGAAGAAGCGAATCTATCATTGTTCATGATATCGGAAGCATAGTGTTTTTCTGTTTCACTCATACTGATCCAACCTTCAGGTGGTTTTTTAAACAGATATACTGCTCCAGCATCATGAAATGTAGCTCCGACAACAATGACATCGTTGTGTATTGCTACAGCAGCACCGAAACGATCATTAGGACCCCATCCGAAGCAGTTAATATTGCATCCTGAGTTGCATTGTTCCATCCTTCTGTTGGTTTAGAAAAGATATATCCAGAACCTGAATCGCCAGCTACTTGATTGTCATTGATACAACCAATAATAATCGTGTTATTATAAATCGACACAGAATAGCCAAACTGGTTTCCTGATATCACATTTAATGCAACTAATTTTGCTGTTTGAAACATATCTGTCCATCCGTTTACAGGTCTGACAAAAACATACGCTGATCCTTCATCAAAATCTAAAATATCATCTTTGTAAGAGCCTACAACGATTGTATCATTATGGATTGATAAAGAATTACCAAATTGATCATCAGGTTCAGCATCTGATGCATTTAATTTTTCTGTTTGTGTCATGCTTGTCCAACCGTTTTCTGGTTTTACAAAAACATAGACACCTCCATGTTGTCCATCATCATGCCCAATAGCCCCTATAACAACAGTATCTTGATGAATAGAAACAGAATATCCGAAATATGAACGAGGTTGCGCATCAGAAGCTGTTAACTTAGCTTTAAAAATCCAGTTTCCATTATTACGCTCATAAATATAAGCCGATCCAAAGTCATTATCTTGATAGGCACCAACAACAGCTGTATTTTCATAAATATCGACTGAATAACCAAAATAATCATGACTTATACAATCAAATGCACCAACTTCACTTCCGACTCAATCACTGGATCCACCACTATCGGATAAACAGCAGAAGCATCATCCACCCGAATCAATATCCCCCCATCCCGCACCCCCATCGAAGCCATCAGCCGTTCCCCCGTTGCATCCGTAACCACCAACTTCCCATAATTCAAAACAACTCCATCATCATCACAAAACAAAATCCTTCCCCCATCCATTTCCGCCCTCAAATCACCGATAACGTCCATCTCAAATTCCAACATTGAATCGGAATGATGTTTTTTGGGAGAATATAAAACCGTAAACCCCTGCTCCAACCCCTCCGGCCGGTTCACATACCACTCCACCAAATTGTCACTTCGCTGATATTCAATCCGGTCTCCATCGATGGAAGGTTCAACCGCCTTAACCGATTTAATATCTCCCTCATAGCCAAATCTGGAAAAATGAATTCCGAGATTCCATTCCTTTATACCGGTAACACGAGGCACAATAGTAATCCCTTCCGGCGTAAAGAACGTCCGGTAATTTTGCTCCCGATTCGGAGCCATAAACGCCCCTGGATATCCCGCCAATGTAGGAGACCCGTCATTCGTCTGCCAAACCGCCTCATACGACGTTTCATCGACCGCTGCCCGAATCGCCGCCCCCAAATCCTGCGGCACTTGGCTGACTTCCGCATATCCGTTCCCCACACATCCGAACACAAAAAACCACACCAGTACCCAACACGCATTTCGGCATACCATTATTTTTCTCCTTTGTATAGAATGCAAAATCAAGAGCAAACAGTCCCCCATGTTTGCTCTCGATCCAATATCCAACAACATCAGGAAAAGTCAGAGGCAGGAAATCAAATCCTCTACAAAAAGCCATTCCCCAAAAAGAGCAGTCAATCCGACAAGTGAAAACCAGTATAAAATAAATGCGAACCACCTGTCAATTGAATAAAGAGAAAAACGTACATTTTATCCAAAATAAATCGATGCTGCAAAATCAATCACTGCCAATAGAAAAAATACAAAAAATATAATCCCAAAACACCTGTCACAATATTCATGCAAAAATATTCCACTGCTAAACCCCCTACTCACCGATTTTTTCTTTTGATGTTAGAAAAATAACCCAACGCAGAAAGGTCACACCTTTACAGGTAACTCTCATAATATCAACACATTACAGCAATATCCCAAAACTGGCACACAACTTGTTCATTTAACTTCCGGGCAACAAAGCGCTTTGTCAAAACACCGCCAAACCAGGGTGGCTGGGAGCGCAGGCATCTTGCCTGCATCTTTGCGGCTTGACGGAAAAAAACACCCACGACTACACCGTTCGCTACGGGTACCAAGGGCAAGCGAAGTCTGCCCTTGCCGATTGGCGCTCCAAAGCACGGGCAGACCTGACGTCTTGCCCGTGGTACCCGTATATATCACACAAGTGGTACCCGTATATTAAAAGGAGCAATCACACAAATTAAGGCAATCACACAATAATGTACGGGCGGTTTGGGAACCGCCCTCCATTAAAAAAAAGCAATCACACAGGATTGCCCCTACAAATTAACAAATCAACAAAATGTAGGGGTAGACCTATGTGTCTACCCCAAATAGCGTGTCTATCTAACCTACTCCGCCAGAACCTCAACCGGCCCCGCATTTTCATGATACACGAATCTCGGCCTTCCACTCTTGGTGAGAATATATATACGGAACTGATAAGAATTACCAATTTGCGGGCCGTCTCTGTAAGTCGGCACAACATTCTGCGATCCTTCGTTCCACACCATATAATGTAGATTGGCGCTCTGCACACGGCCAAGGAATACCGGCTGTTTCGCATCGTTGACGTACATATAGATATGATATTGATTGACATCCGCTACATCGATACCTGCCGAGTCCATGTTCCAACGAATCACCAATTCGACATCATCCGGAGAATCCCGATCCTCACCATTACTCAAATCCTCTGTCGATTCGACATCATCGGTAACCGTAACCACCGGCATGAAGAGTACCGGCCCGATATTGTCATACGGTCCGTACACTCGCGGACGTCCACTGATCTTGATCGGGAATACTTTGAATTCATACCGGTTTCCAAATAGAGGCCCGGCTCGGAACGCGCCGCTGATTAACGATGAATTCGCCGTCCATTCCAAATACTCGGCCGTTCCGTCTCCTGTATGTCCAAGATACCGATAGGGCATTTGCTGATTTACCCGCACATAGACATGGAAATCTTGTATATTGTTCACATCGAGATCATACGGATCGAATGTCCATCGAATGACTAAATCACGATCGGTGATAGGATCGATGTCAAAGCCGTTGCTTAGATCCTCTACCGTATCGACCGTATCGGTGACCGTGATCATCGGTAGATATTCCACCGGACCGGCATTTTCATACGGTCCATAGACTCTCGGATTCCCCTGCTTTCGAATCATAAAGACCTTGAACTCATACGAATGGCCAAAGTCCGGTCCCGCCCGGAACTGTCCGACGATATGCGCACCCCGTGTTTCCCATACCAATTGTTCGAAATTCGCATTCGAGGTTCGTCCTAAATATTGATAATCCCCGCTCTGATCGGTCCGTACATACACGTGAATATCATGCAATTCACTTTCATCGATTCCAAGCTGCGTCAGGTCCCAACGAATGACGAGTTTTCGCTCACTCGGCGGATCATGATCCTGCCCATTACTGATGTCGATCGTCGACGCCTCCGTATCGGTGACGATGACAGTCGCTGCTCCGGGTGTCGGAGTCGGTGTCGTCTGGCTTTCATCAAGTTCATAACTTACCGGCGCGGCATTTTCATATGGACCGTAGAAAATCGGAAATCCATGTTTTTTGATTGCATACACTCTGAATTGATAGGTCTTCCCGAACTGCGGACCATCTCTAAATAACGCAAATATATGCGGGTTGTTGTCCCGCCATTCCAGAATCGAATCATCACCGCTTGCTGTGCGGCCCAGATAAAGCCACGGAAGAGTTCCATCCACCTTCACATACACATGCATGTCGCGGATATTCTCCACATCGATCCCCGCCAAGGTCCAATCCGCGCGTATGACTAACGCACGATCACCCGGTGCATCGTAATCGGTTCCCCCGCTCAAATCTTCTGTCGTCGTGAGATCATCGGTGACGATTATGATTTCCTCTTGCCCGGAAGAAGTCGGTGTCGGCGTAATGGTCGGCGTAATGGTCGGGGTAAAAGTCGGAGTATTGGACGGAGTCAAACTTGGGGTAGAAGATGGAGTCTGTGTCGGCGTATCCGGAAATATGGTCCCAGTCGGGCTGGGTGTATAAGTCGGGACACTGGAACCGGTGATCAACACGGAACCATGCTCGACACGCACCGGAACCGCTCCGTCGTTCAACCGCGATATTTTGCGCCCTGTCAGTTTAAAATTCAAAGGCACAAGCTGATTCGGAATATTTTCTTTCACTCGCAGCCGAAAACGAAGCAACGTTCCCGAACCGGAAAGCGGCTGAATGCCCGAGCCGTTAATGAGAATCGAGCCGGCAAATTCGTTGTTCGGATCATCGCTTTGCGAGGCGTCATTCTCCATCGTCCTCCATCCCCTGGCTATCGTTCCATTGACGGACGAACTGCCGGGAACGTATTCGAGCGGATAAATCTCCGTTTGATTCGGGATGTCCAAAACAACCCGAAAACCGATGAGACCTTCCGCGTCATCGATTGTAATGGGTACCTGGATTTCATCACCTGGCTCTGCGGTCAAATCGGGAAGCGAGAGCACTCGTTCCTGGGCGTGAACATCCAATCCAAGAACGCATACTATAAATCCACAACAAACTGTCCGATAGAATAGTGCACAACAAACATCCCAAATCCGTTTTTTCAACATGATGGATTCCTTTACCAATATATTCAGCGTTTCATCTTTTTTTAACAAATTTGCATATCAAAACAAGAATTGATTGCCAATTAAAACAACTCTGTTTTAGCAGATTTTCACCACGAAGTAAACCATCGGTGAGAAAAACACAACACCACACCCCCAACTTCACCCCACAAAGACCGCTCGCATCATCCACCGCAAACCGCACAACCCAACTTTTCCCATCCGGCCCCGCAATCACCGAAGCGGAAAGTTCCCGATCCACGACATACCCCGAACGTTCACGCCGCGCCAATTTCCCCCCCGGCACATAATCCGGCCCCCAATCATCCTCATTCGTATCCGCCGGGAAATAATCAATCAACAAGGCATACTGCTGCAAAATCAGCGACGCATCCACCGTCGCAATCGTCTGATCCCAATTCACATCCCCCGCCGGCGTGAAAATCGGATCGTCCTCGACCGGAGCCGGGAAATATTTCACATAATTTTGTTGATAATATTCCAACGCCGGACTATCCATCGCCGGTGGCCCGGAAGTGGATGCTAATATCCAATCTCCTTTTAAGAGGTTTTGATCTTGGGAAACAATACTGAAAGTGTCATCACTCACATCAAACAGTTCCCCATCCGAAGCATCCGACACCTTCACCAAGCACTCACTCGAAGACACATCCGGTACCAACCAAGCATACGCTCCGGTATTCGGAACATTTAGATTGATCGGCTCCCAACTTGTACCATTATCTGAACTGAAATGAAGATCGACTGCGGGTATCGTTTCGGTTACCGAGTAGACAATGTCATGAACCGTCCCGGCTTGCCACGTTTCCCCTCCGTTAGGCGTATCCAGCTGAATAATCTGCTCATAAACATACACAGCTCCGGTGCGGCTTGCCATTTCACTATCCCAATATGCACCCACCACAGCTGTATTCTTGTCAATCGCGACCGAATAACCATATTTATCATTATATGTAGTCTCGTATATTTTTTGATCTTCGCTCCAGGAAGTCATGTTAAATTTAAACAAATAGGAAGAACAATAATTTACTGTATAGGAAGCGCCGACGAGAATTTTCTCATCACTGATTGCAACATCACGTCCAAAAAGATCCGAAACAGCGGAATCGCTTGCTGTAATGATTTGATGCTCGCTCCAAGATCCACTGTTTTTCTTGTAAATGTATGCATAACCAGGGTAATTATAGTATCCGGAAGAACATTCGGCACCAACAATGGCCCAATCGCCCTCAAGATCGAGATTTGTTCCCATAAAGGAACTCACCTTGGGTTGACTCGGATAGAATTTTTGCGATTGGCTCCAAACTCCACCATTTCGGGTAAAAATATAAAATTCACCGGTATCATAATTTAATGCATCTCCATATCGATTTCCAATAAAGAGAGTATCACCTTCGATGGCTACCGCTCCCCCAAAATAATCGTTTGAGGCGGTATCTCCAGCCGAAAAATTTTGTTGCAGAGTCCATGTCGTGCCGGAACGAGTATAAACATAAACCGAACCGCCAACATTGGCTGCCCCTACGACCGCCGTATCCCCGTCAACGGCTACCGAAACACCATAGTGGCTGTTCAAAACACCGTCACTGAGTTTTGCCTGTTGTGTCCATGTTTCTCCGTTTCGGACAAAAATATAAGCGGCTCCATAACCCGATTGATCTCCTCTTGTACCAACAATGATGGTATCCCCGGAAATCGCTACTTTTCGGCCAAACAATTCATTTTCCGCTGCATCGTTGGCCTGGAGCTTGGCTTGTTGAATCCATTGCCCTCCGTTTTTAACAAAAACATAAGCCGCGCCTGTTGAATTATCATCTCCTTGGGCGCCGGCAACGATTGTATTCTCATCGATATCGACAGAGATTCCCAAATAATCATTGGCAGCCGTATCGTTTCCCCATATTTTTTCTTTTTTTAGTTGTTCAACACCATAGGTATTACAACACAATGTATAAAATAATACAAATGAAAGTATTACATTAAACTGATTGTTTCTTGGCATGGTTTAATCTCCTTTTTTTATAGAATGAATGTTTAGGAGCAAACAGTCCCCCGTGTCTGCTCAAAATTCACTGTCAAAACACGATGAGGAAAGTCAGAGGCAGGAAACCAAATCCTCTACAAAAAGTCCTTCCCCAAAAAAAGCAGAAGATTCAAAACGTAGCCTCAGTATAAAATAATATCGAACCACACGTCAATGGAACAACAAGAAAAACGTACATTTTATTTAAAATAAATCGATGTTGCAAAATAAATCATTACCAAAAGAAAATATACAATAAATATATACCTAAAACACCTGTCACAATATTCATGCAAAAATATTCCACTTCTAAAACCACTACTCACCGATTCATCCTTTTATAGTTAAAAAAATAACCCAACACCGAAATGTTACACCTTTACAGATAACTCTCATAATATCAACACATTATAGCAATGCTTCAAAATTGGCATATAACTTGCTTTATTAACTTTCGGGCAACAAAGCGCTTTGTCAAAACACCGCCAAACCAGGGTGGCTGGGAGCGCAGGCATCTTGCCTGCATCTTTGCGGCTTGGCGGAAAATAACACCCACGACTACACCGTTCGCCACGGGTACCAAGGGCAAGCGAAGTCTGCCCTGGCCTTTCCCGCAGCGAACACCCAAA
>CAYPPG010000011.1:89221-138964 GCA_964412555.1 uncultured bacterium | reverse complement strand
ACACATCACTCGAAAACATTCCCACTCATGTCATACAAACCAAAAGCATTGGATTCTTTCAAACCAACTTCATGAGTTGTTCCACCAGAGTTCTTTGAAAACCAAGCATATTTTTCAATATCCTTATAATCCAAATCATCCCCCCAATAAAAACGAGTTGTTGTTCCACCTCGGCAAGCATATTCCCATTCCGCTTCAGTAGGCAACCGGAATTTCCCGATTCCCATCCCATTCAGCCGATCGATGAATTTTTGGCAATAATGCCATGATATGCATTTCACCGGATGATTCGGATTTCCCTTAAAATGGGAAGGATTATTACCCATCACCGCTTCCCATTGTGCTTGTGTGACTGGATATTTCCCCAAGTAAAAATCGTTGCTGATTGTGACTTTATGCTGGGGACCTTCACCATCATCTCGGTCTTTCTCATTATCCGGGCTTCCCATCATAAACGTCCCTGCGGGGATGAGGATTAATTCCAGTGGTTTTGCGTTTTGCGGAAGATTCGAAATCGGAATAATTATGTTATTTCGTGTTTCCTCGATTTTTGTTTCTATCGCGTCGGGAATAATGGTGGCTTTCGATTCCAATGTGACTCGAATGGCTTCGAGTAACCTCTCCTTATCCTCCTCCACATACCAATCAATCCACTGAATGTCTTCAAATCGTTCCGGTACCTCACACTCCTGCAACCGGATCGGTAAGAGAGTTATCTTCCCTTCCGGAACCAGATCATACATTTCCATGCCCTCTTTCAATTCTTTTTGAACATATCCTGTTCGATCGATGGAATGCGGGGAAAGGCAGGCCACGAAAAAATCCGCATCGCGAATTGCTTTGGAAATTTCCTTTCTCCAATTCTGACCCGGTAACAATTTTTTCTTATCTATCCACGGTTCACAATTGTTTTCCAATAAAAATTCATATATTTCCAACGCCTGCGGCCAATCTTTTCGCGCATAGGAAATGAATATTTTCGGCTTCGCCTCCATTACATGCTCCCACCAATCGAATGTATTGTTGAGTTCCATAAGTGTCCTGCAATTGTAGATTGGCATAGGGGATGGATGAAGGTGGTTGGTTTTTTGTCTTTTGCCCTTTCAGGGCGGTTTTTTTGGGGAATGCTTTTCCAGGGGCGTTGCCCGCTGGCTATCTTCTTGCACCCCGTTGGGGTTGGGTTTTCGATTTTTGTTTGTCTTTGGTACGATGGGGTACGTTTACGGACAAGGAAGGCATCTATATCGCGGTAGTAAAAAGTATGATAAGGGCTTGTTCCATATCCTCCCGGGCGTAGGAGATAAACACTTTTTTCGGGGTATCCTCCATTGCATGCTCCCACCAATGATTGTATGAGGTCTTTGGTGATTTTAGATTGGGATATGGGATGGGTGAAGGCGGGTGGGTTTTTTGGAGAGGGGGGGGATATGTGTAATTTGTATACACTTTTGTTCAAATCTTATCCGGGTCGTTTTCTGATTGTGTATGTGATTGTAGGTGGATGATTGCGGCGAAAATTTTACTTTCCAGAATCGAGGAAGCGTCTCTGCATGTAAATGAACCTGAGGGAGGAAGACTGCGCAGTCTGCTTTTGGGTCTTCTTGGAAGCGTTGGTATGCAACTTGCGTTTTGTCTGAATTATAAAATTTATATGGAGGTAATCATGAATATTTATCGACGGTACGGAGCAATGATCAAAGGATATGCTTCCTGTGTGGGAATGCTGGTTCCATTGTCATTATTCCTATTTACGATAGGAATCGCGAATCCTGCTTTTGCGGAAGTGAAGAATCCCACGGACAAAGAATTAACGAACGCGGTAGAATTTCAATTGAAGAATAGTCCAGCGGTTGACGCGAATTATATCGATGTCGAAACCGACGATCGTATCGTCACATTGTCCGGCACAGTCCCTCATCTTCTGACGAAAGAGAAAGCCGATGAAATTGCCCAAAATATCGAAGGTGTGGAAGCGGTCATCGATCAAACGGAAGTGAAACCGATTGAACGGCCGGATGAAGAAATCAAGGAAAGTGTCAAGAAATCCATTCAGAGAGATCCGGCGCTTGATTTGGAGGAAGTGGTTCAGGTTCGTGTGATCGACGGCAAAGTTGTGTTAGTCGGCATGGTTCAGTCCAGAGCGGAACTCCAATTGTGCGAAGACGCCGCCAAAAAAGTCAAAGGAGTAAAAGAGGTCGACAACCAACTCACGGTTCGTTTTCAGGCGAAGCGCACTGATCAAGAGATTCAAAACGATGTTTCAAAACGATTGAAAAATGACGTCCTTGTACGCGGTGAATTTATCGACGTCGCGGTGAAGGATGGAGTAGTCACTCTTTCCGGAACAATTTGCAGCGCCGGGGAAAAACGGAGAGCCGAAGAATTGGCATGGATTCACGGCGTGCGGAATGTCAAAACCGATTTGGTGAATGTGGATTGTGGCAAATACAATCAATTGCTCCGGCAAAAACGATTGGGTGAAGAACATGTGGACAGGCCGGACCGCCTCATCAAAGAAGCGGTACGAGACGCATTGTCATACGATCCGCGTGTAGAGGATGATAACATTACCATCACGGTCGAAGAAGGAGTCGTCACGTTGGGTAATGTGGTCGATAATCTGCGAGCCAAAAAAGCGGCGATTGAAGACGCAAAAAATACCGTCGGTGTATGGAGAGTGGTCGACTTGATCAAAGTTCGCCCTAAAGAAGAACTGACGGTCAATGAAATCGCAGAAAATTTACGGCAGGCGATTCGGGAAGATCCTTATTTGGAAAATCGCAAAGTGCGTGTCGTCGTCCATGACAATACCGCCTATTTGAGCGGCAAGGTGGATTCTCACTTCGAAAAACAACATGCGGAACAAATCGCATGGGGGATCGACGGTGTCATTTACATCAAAAATAACATTATTGTCGGTTCCGAATGGGTCGGCACCAGCGACTGGGAAATTGAACAAGACATCAAAAGTGAATTATGGTGGAGTCCCTATGTAGACAGTGAACAAGTGAAAGTCGAAGTGGAAAACAACATCGCCACCCTCACCGGAACGGTGGATACCTGGACGGAACGGACAAAAGCCGTCGAAAATGCGTATGAAGGTGGCGCCAAACAGGTGATCAATAAACTGGAAACTATTTACGGTCCGGAATAAGGGAAGGGATTCTCTTGTTTACCACATCAAACAAGCATAGTTTGTGGTGATAGATTCTTTTTTACCCACTGATGTTGTGCAGACAGGATGTCCGCACCACAATTTTTGACTTTTTGCTGAAGCAAGATGCAAGAAAATTGGATTCCCCCGTTTCTTCTCTTTGGAAGAGCGGGGGAATCTTTTGTATTGAATCGACGATATGCGACGTTATGCGCTCAACTACATTATAAAGAATCCCCCGATCAAATGCAGCGATGCTAAGAATAAAGAAGAATAGGCGCCAACTCATTCACGCTGTGCACAAGATAGGTTGGGTTGCTTTTCTGTAATTCTTCCGCCGAATCGGATCCGTAAGTGACAGCCACTGAATCGATTGTATTTTCATGCGCGGCGAATATATCGGAGGTGCAATCGCCCACCATAACAGCGCGCCAGGTTTTGTATTTGGGAAGGCAGCCGTAGATTCGTTGTACGATTTCCGTTTTGGATGTCAAGGAACCATCCGGATTGCTGCCGATGACCATGTCAAAGTGTTGATGAAGGTTGACATGCATCAAGGACTGTACCGCCACGGCTTTCAATTTAATCGTAGCGACGATCAATTTTTTCTTGCGTTGTTTGAGTTCCTTTACCAATTCAGGAATCCCCGGGAACACCACATTGCTGGACATTGCATATTTTGAGTAATATTCCCGATATAATTCTGCGGCTTGGAGAACTTTCTTTTCTTCGGCTGGGAAATATCTCTGAAAGGTGAGATGAAGAGGCGGACCGAGAAAGTGCGCTAATTGATCCAGATTCTCCTCATAGATGTCGAATTGGGATAAGGCGAATTGGGCGGATTTGAGAATCCCGTTACGCGAATCGATCAAAGTACCGTCCAGATCAAATAAGATGACGTCGTAATTTCTCATGACTATTGGTCTAAATCAGGATAGTTCGGCGAATACAACTGCCGTTCGGGCCGGAGAGCCAACCGACCATTCTTCACCCATTTTTCACCCCGTTCCGCCAGATGTTCCACCAACCGTTCCCGCCATTTTCTCAGTTCCGATTGGTGATCCGGTTCGGAGGCCAAGTCGTGCAATTCGCCGGGATCGTTTTCCAAATCGAATAATTGTTCCTCTCCGTCTCTTGCATGAAATATATATTTAAAACGACCGTCGGTTAAGGCGTTCCAATGATTGGATGGACTGTAGCAAACATCGTGTTCGAGGTCGATATATTCCCGCCATGATGGATTTGTTCCTTGAACCAGCGATAATAGGCTTCGGCCATCCATTCCTTCCGCTCCCGGTGCTTCCGCCACATCGAGGAACGTCGGAAGAATATCCCGTAATTCGACCGTTTGGGCAAGAACTTGACCGCGCTGGATAGTTGCATGTCCTTTCGGCCAGCGCATGACCATTGGAATCCGTGCGGAGGCTTCGTACGCATAGGATTTGCGCCACATATGATGATCGCCGGTCATGTCGCCGTGATCGGCGGTGAAGATGATCAATGTATTGTCGAGCATTCCCCGTTTTTCCAACGTGTCCAAGATGCGTCCGATTTGCTCGTCAATGAAGGAAATGGAACCGTAATAACCTTGCCGGGATTTTTGCACCTGCTCCTCACCGAGATCGCCGTGCCATATGGTGTACCCCTTACCGCTGCGTTCGGCGTAACGGTCCGCCCATTTGCCGACCACCGCTTTGGGCATTTCGGTATCTTTGTACATATTCATAAACCGTTCGGGTGGATCATAGGGGCTATGGGGACGGGCGAACGAAACCTTAAGAAAAAAAGGTTCTTCCCGATTGTAATTCTCGAGAAAACGGACTGCCGTTTCCCCCGTCCAATACGTTGGATGCAAGTTTTCCGGTAGGACATATGTTTTCGATCGATAGTCGTTCCAACCGATTCCGGTGGCGTCGGGATCGAGATGAGGGGCTTTCGACCAGAACCATGACCGGTAATCGCTGCGGTAATCGGGAGATTGAACGCGGCCGGATTCATCGAGTAAAACCTGATGGAAACCATGGGCGTTGCGTTGCGGATGCCAATGCATCTTTCCGATTCCAAACGTATAGTATCCGGCATTGCGCAATGCGCGCGGAGTTTCGATCGGATATTGTTTCGCCACCCGCCCATAACCGAGCATTCCGTTCCGCCATGGACCGAGTCCGGTCAATAAAGCCGACCGAGCCGGTGTACACGTAGGAGTGCAGGAATAGGCGGAACGAAACCGAACTCCTTCGGTTCCGATTCGATCCAGATTCGGAGTTTGAATCACGGGATTGCCATCCGCCGCGAGGCAGTCGCCGCGAAATTGATCCGCCATCATAAACAGGATATTCGGACGTTCGTTCGATGCTTTACTCAATGTGACCGCCGGATTTGCAGCCGCGAATGCAATCGTTCCGGCAGAATAGTGGAGCATTTGGCGGCGGTTGATGCGAGTATGATCGTTCATGATACAACTCCCTTGGATACTTTTTTCCATTTTTTTCATTATTCCTTGCTTACCCACTCCTAAAAAATGTCAGAATCCGGATTTTCAGGATTCAAGGATGAACAGGATATCTCTTTTGATAGCATATGAAATTCGATAAGTATTTAATCACCAATGACTGTTTTCTAGAATCGCGTTGGAAAAAAAATCCTGTTATGAATGCTGAAAATCCTTTCATCCTTGTCACTCTTAATTCAGACGAATCTTCTCAAGAAATCGTCCTACTCGCTCGCGATAGTCGTAATACAATTTTGGGTCTTTGCTGTATTCGGTTCGTGTTCGAATGATTTCTTCGGGGATCTCCAATAGTTCCTTTGCCTTCCGGCGTTGGGCACTGCTGAGGTCGCCTTCGTTCAATCGTTGTTTGATCAAAGTAAAATATTCGTAATCCTCCATTCCTTCGCGCAGCATTTCCCAGCGGAATGAATCGACCGGACCTGCAATCAGTTCCTCTTCTTCATTCCAATTTTGGGGAGGATATATGAAGCGGCCGTCACCGTTGCCCCAATGGCCTTTGAAACCGACCGGACGCCCATAGCCGGTTACATAGCTCATCGGATCTTTCCAGGGATCTTGCAATGCCGGGGATGGATACGCCAATCGGCTTGTCCAATAATTGCTTTGCCAAACGAGGCAGCCATGATAGCCATATTTGTGCGTCATCCAAATCCATGTTCGTAGTTCCACCGCGTGATGATCGATGAACAGTCCGGGATACGGTTCTTTGGGGCCGGTGCAAACATATGACCAGATTTTTTCCCCTTTTTCGATTCGCGGCCGGCATATTTCCGGATCGGCATGATGCAGCACCGGACACCACGTATCTACATATCCGAAAAGTTCTTCTTCCGGCTGCTCTGTGAGAAACCGCGTCAGTTCCGGGGCGTGGCGGTGGATCATGTCCATCCCCTCGCGCACGAATTCGTAATCTTTCGGAGTCGGTTCATCGAACCAATAGACGAAGGCTTTTTCCAACCAGCCTTTTTGTTTCAAATGGTCTTCGATGGTGGAAGCATATTCATGAAAAAGCCGTTCATGTTCCGGTGTGCCTTGCTCGTGGTCTCCGATTTTCCCTTTTCGGCGGCTGTGAAATGTTCCACCGCCCATTCCGGCCAATGGCAAGCGCAGGCTGGTGAATCCGAATTCATCGAAATACCGTTCTCCCGCGCGATCGAAATCCTCAAATTCGAAGGTGAAATGGAGTTTTCCATCTTCTCCTTTTTCCAGATCGCTTTCGATGGGATGAAGCATGGTTGGATTGTATGGAGAAATGCGATGGTCACGGAAATTTTTCAGGTAAAGATCGACAACGTGGTTGAATTGTTCCGAATCCTCCAATCCATGATAACGACGAACATTTCCGGAACTAAAACCGAATGCGGAGCGTAAGGAAGGATGTTCCGGTATTTCGAAATCAAAGACCGTCAATTGAATCGGGACTTTCACTTGCCAATTGTTTGTTTTGAATGTCACATTGCCATCGTACTCACCTGCGTTCGCATCCCGCGGGATATATACCGTGATCCAGAATGGATAATTCCGGCCGGCTTCTAAATCCATTGCGGATTTTACCGGGGGCAGCGGATCCGGCCAAAAACCGACGCATCCGATGCTGTCAGAAGGGCTCATCACTTCGACATACTCGACTTGTTTGATTGAAATGTTGGATTCGTCAATACGAGAATTCGAAAGTCCACGCAAATCTTCTACTTGAACCACGACATTTGCGAGCGGCTGCCGGGGGCGAATGATAACTTGCACAGGCTCAAATTCGCCCCGTGCGGCGGATATTTTTACGTCTCCTTTTTGTCCATCCGGAGCCGGACGGCTTTGTGAAATTTTATACATGGCGGGACACCACCAGAAATCCGCCTCAGCATTCGACTCGACGATTTCTCCGTAATCATTGGAATACAAGAATGGAATCGTGTGGGAAACATGGGCTTCATAGAGGAAAATCCCGCTATGCGTCATCGCCCGAATTCGAAACAGTTTTTGGCCTGTTTCTGAAACCATATAAGGAATTCTCACCGTCACTGTTTCTTCCGCTGGGATACGGTATTCCACTTTTTGGGGCACTCGAGTGTAGACTCCATCGATTTCTACATAAAAAGTCAAGCGGCGTTCCCGATCAGTGCGGTTTTCCACAGAAAGAAGGGCATTCGTTTCCATTCCAGGTTTTGGATTGCCGAAATCCAAAACCTCGATGGTAAAACGCGGATCGGTTTCTACAATCCGAAGATATTGGGTGTCACCTTGAATCGTCGGCACTGGTTTTTGTAATTCGGCTTCAAACTCATATTGATTGATTTGGAAGGAGCATTGTCCATTCTCGTTATTGATTCCTTCCAATTTGACTTCGATGGAATCCGCTCCTTCTTTCGGGATGGGCAGATCGATCGATTCTGTGGAAAGACCGTCAATCGAGGCGACCGTTTTCCATTCTTTTTGATCCTGCCGGGCATAAATCTTACAGATTCCGGCTTGATAATAGTTCACGCTGAGGGATAGGGATGCTTTGGTGAATCGATTGCCAGGCAATTCGTGGCGATAGATGACCGTCGAGGATGGGCCGAATACCCAACGGTTTGAGTTGAATCCGGCAGTCGTGGATTTCAAGAAACGGCAGAAATTCGAACCTTCTCCGGAAAAAACATGCTTGGCTGTATAAGAATTTCCGTCTGTGCGTTCCCCTGCACCGAGTGAGATGTTATACCGGGTGTTATGAATAGGCTGAATCGGGAGAAGGGCAGCTTCGTCGAAGTATAGTTCCCCATCCACATGCCATTGTCCTAAGCGGAATCGCGCTTCTTTTTCATCGTCGGGAACACGGAAGACATATGAATACTGCTCCCACGAATCAGTCAGACGATAATCTCGGTTACAAAAGGTCGGCCCGCTTACGGCCGATCCTCCGCTTGTTCCCGTTTCCGCTTTTCCCCAGAAGGCGAATTCATAGTATTGTCCCGGCTCGACGGAAAGGGCATCGGAGAGCCAAGCCGCATCGTTTTCACCGTTCCCCTTTACGGTGAGACAATATTCGGACTCGTAACCGGGGGAATGGAGTTGCCCATCATTTTGCGAAATCGACCAACCGGATGGATATTGCAGTGAATCTTTCGTGATTACCTTTTCAAATCCACCGTTGATCAATTCCGCGCCAATCGTGTATTGTGAAACCATAAACAGGATAAGAAGTCGAAGTATAGAACGCATGATCAGGAAACCTCCATTGGGATATGATTCATTAAATCATGGATTTGCGTTTCGCTGAATAGCGCTGTATGGGAAGGAGAGCCGAATTCACGGACTACTGAAACGGGATTCAGATAATTTGACGATTGCAGCCGAACGGGGGAATAAATGAAAATTCAACTGATTGTTTTTAAGCGTGATCTTGGCATTTTTTTCATTGGGCAATACAAAAAAGGTGTTGCGGGCATGAATTTGTTCGGATTCATCGAAGGGAGATTGAAAATGGACAGAAAAATCCGCATTTTCATCCCGAAAGTTTTCAACGACGAGTATTCCGTTGTCAAAGAGATATAAGGCGACTTTTGAGGGGCCGCTGATTTGGATTCCCAATGGTTTCAGTAATAAATCACGTAGGGGTTGTAGCTTTGATAACTCCATTTGATACAATTCACGGGGGTCTTCGGGAATGGGCATGATTTGCACCGATTCGGGGATTTTGATGCGTCTTGAACGAAGAATAGAGGCTAAGTTATCGGTAAGAACGACCGGTTTATGTTCATCCAGGAACTCTTCGAAATGAACGGGGAATATGTCGTGTTGATAGCTTTGGGATGCGAAAAGTGCGGCCATATGATTGGTGTCGATTCGGCTCGAGGGCACCAGTGGGAAACCGAGCATGCCCAAAAAATCATAGATATACGGTTCTTGTCCCGGATCACTATTCGGGATTTTAGGAGCCAGAATACCGCACACTTTCGCTTCGGCTACTGCTTCGGCCAAGAGAAAGAGAGTGGGCATTTCTTCTGCAAGACGTTCAATATTTTTGGCGCCCTCCTCTCTTTGCAGGGCGCCAAAATGAAACAGCATCGCTTCTTTTGCCCCGCCGAGGATGGTTTGGCGAGCCTGTTCGACGTACGTTTCCGGACTGGTTCCGTAAATATCAAACCATCCGCCCCCGGTTTTTTCTCCACCGATATCGGAAAGCCATCGCATGATATAGTAGGCTTCATATTGTGCTTTTCGTCCCCATCGTTCATTGTCCGGGTCACGGGTTTCCGTTCCAACCCAGATGCGGTCAAAGATATCGGTTTGGGTTTCGACGTTATATCCGCGTTCATGGAAGAGATCATACCATTGGGGGTATTTGATAATCACTTCCGCGCGGGGATTCGCGTTTCTAACAGGCCCCAGGATGTATTCCCGGCTGACTCCCAGCATCAAATCGCTCCGGTATTCGGACCATGATCGATCTCCTTTCGCTTTTTGCGAAAGGGGGCTTGTGTCATCCGTGAAAAGAAAATCATCGATCATGATTTCATCAAACAAGGAAGCCGTATATTCAAAAATGCGTTTACACTCTTCCAATGTTTCTTTGGCTTCATAATTGGAGACGACTTTCCAACCCGTCGAAGCGACTCCCATGCCTGTCGGTGTCACACAGCCGGAAACTTTGATTCCTCCTTGATGAAACAAGTCGCGCGCCCGGACGAGTGTATCTTTTTCCGCCGTATATCCGTCTCGAAATGTTTCGATAAAGATGCGGGTGATTCCATGCTCTTGGCACCACTCGATGGCAGTGCGGATTGATTCATCTTGGCTGAAATATTTCCGAACATCTTGTGCCGTAAATAAAGTGGAAAAACGAAAAGTCTGCTCGTGGTTTTTAGCTCGTAACCACATTGAATTGTCTCCCTGTGGATTCCGGCAATATGTCCCTTTAGGAATCATGAATGTACAAACCATCAACAGGATAAGTACCGATTGAATTTTATTGCAACAATGTAACATGGTTCATTCCGTTCCAGCGAAAGTCGATGCTATTCAAACAGTTAATAGTTGTCGGCAAGCATAGTGAGCAATCCTTTTTTTGGCTACCCGCATTTGAATAAGATGGTCAGAAATTCTTTCCATTTTATCCACAACAGAATATCTGCATAATATACACCAAAAATTAGCTCGAATGAAAGAGAAATCTTCATTATTTTCCTTTGAGATAGGAAATCGAGGATTTTTTGATAGTTTTTATCATTAACAAGGGGGGGGGGAACGGAAGGAGTCTTGCTTTGATAGCAAGGAAGTCGGAATGAAAGAAGATGTGGGTATCTTTTACTCATTTGAAGATGAATCAGTCGTTCTTCAGGAGATCAAAACTTTCGCTCGTGATGAATTGAGAGAAAATCAGTAATTTTACATTTTCTCCTTTATACTATTATAACCGCAAAAAAACTATCTGTTCTTGTCGAAAGTGAAATCATTATTGATTGTTTAACTTCTATTTTCATTTAGCCTCCTATCTGGCACCAAGTAAAATAATGGCTATAATCGATATAGACAATTCGAATGCCAAGATATTGGTGGAGTGACAATTGGGTATGATGAGTGTTGGATTGGGTATCAGCAGCCTATTGATATTATTGATCTTGGGTATATGGTTATGGGGATTGATCCGGAAGGCAAGCAGAAAAACAATCCCCCCACCACCCGAGAATGAAAACGGATGGACCAATATGGCGATCCGAAAATTTGGTAATACCGGCAAGGGAATCCGTTGACGGCGGAAGGAAAAAAAACGAATGCGCTTCTCGAAGACTACCGACTATGCTTTACGCGTCATGATGGCACTCGCGTCCTCCAGTGATGAAAGATTGAGTTTACAAACATTATCTCGGCGCGAACGCATTCCCCGAAAATTCCTTGAGCATGTTATCCGAAGTTTAAAGGAAGCGAATCTTGTGCAAAGTACTCCCGGCCCTCGAGGTGGATATAAATTAACGCAATCGTCTTCGATGATTACGGTTGGCCAAGTGCTTCAAGCGATTCAAGGTCCTTTGCTGCCGGATGAACGACTCGATCCGGACAATGTTCCCCAGCACCTGAAAGATCCGATTTGTCGTTTGCGTAATATTGTCAAGGATATCCGCATCTTTGCCCGACAGCGCTTGGACTCCATTACTCTCGCTGAATTGGCGGAAGTGAAAGACCTCGATGAAGCACGTGAAGCGTTGATGTACTATATCTAAGCCAGTAACCAGCCAAACAAAAATAGGTGATTTATGTGGCATTTTTTACGTAATTTACTCATGCTTGCTCCCCTCGTTCTATGGGTGGGAGGCGGATCGGTGATCGCTTTTTGGGTTGCTCCGACGATCTTTGCCAATCTTTCTTCCCGAACCGAAAGTGGAAGAATCGTCGGATTGATTCTTCAAAAACTGGATCGTCTTCTACTTGTGGGGATAGTATTATTGATATTGTCAGAAGCCATCAAATACGTGAAATTTCCTTCTGCGGCTGTTTCAACGAAAGAAATCGTGGTTACAATTTTGATCGTCCTTTTGGTTGCAGTGCAGATTTTTTCCATGACGGTTGTGACTCCGAAAATTCATGCTATTCGTGATCAAATTCCTTCCTTTGATGATCTCCCCAAAGAAGATCCGTTGCGGAAAACCTTCGGCATGTGGCACGGGATATCGATGCTCTGTATGGTAATCTGCCTTGGCCTTGGAACCGCAATCCTGTGCCTCTATTTTGTTCCCGGAGGAAATCCTCCTATTCCGCATTCTATCTCTTGATGGTTTTCTTATGATTGCTTACCTCGGTGTCGGATCGAATTTGGGCGACCGGCAGGCGGCGATTGAAACTGTCCTGCGACACCTTCCCGAACGAAAGGATGTCCAAGTCCTGCGCTGTTCTCCGCTCTATGAAACAGAACCTGTCGGTCTTCCCGAAGGTTCTCCGGATTTCCTGAACGGCGTTATCGAGATCGATACATCCCTTCAACCGCGTGCGCTTTTGGAAGTCTTGCTTTGCATTGAACGTGAAATCGGTAGAACGCGGCCGCAGAAGAAACAATATGAATCGCGAGTGATTGATTTGGATATCCTTCTATATGGAGAATGGATTCTCGATGAGGCTTGTTTGAAAATTCCGCATCCCCGCATGACCGAGCGCTGGTTTGTGTTGAAACCGTTGGCCGATTTATGTGCGACCTGCGAGATACCCGGTATGAATTGCACTGTTTTCCAAGCGTTGCGAAAACTGGAGAATTCATCGCAAGCAGGAGATGATTAATATTTTATGGAGAACGAGAATATCAATTCTATTAAAAATACAGGAGAAGAAACTACTCCTACAGATTTGGACAAAACCACACCGTTCAAAGGCTCTTCCAAACTGTTCATCCTTGGAATCGCCAGCTGCCTCGGATATATCTACCTCTTTCTCCTCTCCGGCGAGGGGTTGAAACCGGGACAGACCAACCCGGAATACCTAACCCGTTTTTTGTGCACGATTGGTTTTCTATTTCTTTGCTATTGGGTATTGATTTCTCCCTTGATTCGCGGCAAGAGCATGAATCCCCGACACCTCTGGTTCGCCATTGCCTTTTCTCTTTTGTTTCGGGCGATCATGCTCCCCTCCGATCTCATCCTCGAAAACGATATCTATCGTTATATGTGGGACGGCCATATGAACGCGAACGGCGTGAATCCCTACCGGTTCGCCCCCGCCGATCCCGCCTTGGACCGGTACAGCACGGACTATCGGGATCAAATCAACTATGCGTATATTCCCACGATTTATCCCCCGACTCTTCAATATGTTTTCCTGGTTTCCGAATTGCTGTATCCCGGCAGTGTGTTCGGGATGAAATTCATTCTGTTGATCTTCGACATTGGAACGATTTTTCTCCTGCTTTCCCTATTGGACTCTTTAAAGAAACCGCGGGAATGGGTTTTGATTTATGCCTGGTCGCCGCTCGTGATCAAGGAAATCGCGAATTCCGGTCATGCGGATTCCGTCAGCGCCTTTTTATTGGTGGGATGCCTATGGCTGATTGCGCAAGAACGAATGGGATGGAGCAGTGTGGGTATGGCGCTTCTCACATTGACCAAATTTTTCAGTATTTTGTTGGTTCCGCTGTTTCATCGCATTTGGAAATGGATTCATTTTTTACTATTTCTTTTTATTTTGCTTCTTCTCTATGTACCGTTTTTTGATTTCAATGTGAACGTGTTGAAAGGATTTTGGACGTACTCGCAAGAATGGCAGTTCAATGCAGGCATATTTACAATAGCCGATCATCTTGTCCGCCAACTGGATTTGGACTATGAGCAGGCCGGTCTATTGACTCGGCTGATTCTAGCCACCATCGTACTCACTGTGACGATGGGGCAGGTGATTGTCGTCAATTGGCGAGAAAGTAAAACGGATTTGTTCCATGCTTTCTTTATCCTCATCGCGACCGTATTGTTATGCTCTCCCGTCATCGATCCGTGGTACTTGTTGTGGATTGTTCCCCTGTTGGTATTGTTTCCGAATCGCGCTTGGATTTTTTTTACAGGACTCGTTTTCCTTTCCTACACATATTACTACAATAAAACTTTTCCGGCTTGGGTGAAGCCGGTTGAATTCGGCCTTTTCTTTTTGATCTTGTTATGGGATTGGGTGACCTACAATTTCTTTCGAAAACGTGCATCAATGGAATCATGAAAAACGGAAGATAATATTGTGATGCAGACCTCGGGTCTGCATAGATTATGCGCAGACCAGAGGTCCGCACCACAATAAATGCGAAAAAAGGAGGAAAAGGATGAGTATATTCGACTCGACACGCCGGCAATTCTTGAAAACATTCGCTTGTAGTACCGCTTCCGCTCTCTTGGCGAATCATGCATCGGCGGCGCAAAAGCGTCCCCCCAACATTCTGTTGATCGTCTCCGACGATCAAGGCTACAACGATCTCGGCTGCTACGGTGGAGAGGAAATCAAGACGCCGAATTTAGATCGCATCGCCCGCAGCGGTGTCCGGCTGACCGATTTCTACGTCACCTGGCCCGCCTGCACGCCCTCGCGCGGCAGTCTGCTCACCGGCCGTTTCCCGCAACGCAACGGGACGTACGATATGTATCGCAACAATCGCGTGGATTACGATTATTTATATACACCGGAAGAATATGAAGTATCTCCCGAGCGAATTCTGGGGATGGATACCCGCGAAGTCCTGCTTCCCCGCATGCTGAAAGAAGCCGGCTATGTCAGCGGTATTTTCGGCAAATGGGATTTGGGGCAGCTGCACCGTTTTCTTCCCTTGCAGCGCGGATTCGACGAGTTTTACGGATTCGTCAATACCGGCATCGACTATTGTACCCATGAACGCTACGGCATCCCCTCGATGTACCGCAACAACGAACCGACCGAAGAAGACAAAGGCACCTACTGCACCGACCTATTCCGGCGCGAAGCCATGCAGTTTCTGAAGAAAAACAAAGACCGGCCGTTTTTCTGCTATGTTCCCTTCAACGCTCCGCATGGCGCTTCCAATTTGGAACGCCCTCGGCCCGGCGTGCAGGCTCCGCTGGAATACATCCGAAAACACTATGGCGAATACGATCCTGAAAAGAGCAATACGCGCGAAGCGAAACGCAAACGCTTTATGGCTGCCGTAACTTATATGGATGAAGCGATCGGGGAAATGCTCGATTTCCTCGACCAGGAAGGACTCGCCGACAACACCATCGTCATTTTCTTCTCCGACAACGGCGGCGGAGGCGGAGCCGACAATCATCCGTTGCGGGGTGGAAAAGCGCAAATGTTTGAAGGTGGAATCCGAGTTCCCTGCACCATCCGCTGGCCGGGTGTCATTGAACCAAACAGTGTCTCCAAAGAATTCTTAACCTCGATGGAAATCTTGCCTATGTTGTGCCACGCAACCGGTGTACAGCCTCCAAAGGATGTCATTCTCGATGGTTTCGACATGAAACCGGTTCTCACCGGCGAGATGAAATCACCACGCCAAGAAATGTTCTGGGAACGCCGAGGGGACCGCGCCGCCCGCGTCGGCAACTGGAAATGGGTGGATTCTTCCCGAGGGGGTGGACTGTTCGATCTTTCTAACGATATAGAAGAACAGGTTGATTTATCCGAGAAAAAGCCGGATATTTTACGCATGGTCAAAGAACGGTTTGACAACTGGAAACAAAAAATGAATGAGGCCGAGCCACGCCGGCCCTTTAAAAATTTCTGATTGTATCGGGAGGTATATCATGAGTGATAGGCGTATGTACTGTATTGGTATCTGTTTGATCGTGAGTGAATGGTTTATACCCCTTATCGGGAACGAGTGCTTCGCTGCAAATTCTGAAGACATCTCTACTTATAATCACATGATAAGCGATCCGGTTCTGATTTCAGATGAAACTTCTACTGAATATCAACAATTCCCCGATGTCGCGTACAATTCGGAAGACAACACATTTCTCGCGGTTTGGGAAAATGTGCTCGATGAAAACTTTTTCGAGATTCGCGGCACACTTCTCGACGGCGAGAATGGAGTACCAATCGGAGAAGAGCAGTTGTTGATTGGCCTAGCCGAAAGCGTCGAAGCGCCGGAAGTGACCTACAATCCCAACGACAATGAATTCCTGGTCGTGGCCCGTCAGCGCACGGAAATGTCCGTTGCCCGGCGGGTTTCCGCACAAGGACAGCCAATCGGAGATGTCGTCGAAATCGACTGGAGCCGTGGACCGTCGTTTTTCGATCCGGCCGCCCGTGCGCGAGTGGTTTCCGTCGTTCATAATAGCATTGACAACCGTTATATGATCGGATTAGCCGGCCCGCCGTCCGCACAAATTCTCTTCCCGGATTTGTCGCTCGATATTCCGGTTTTGCAATTCGGGACCGGAACCAATCCATCGGTTGCCTGGTCGAGTGAAAGCAATGTGTATCTCATGGCATGGGAAGACCGCGAAGCCCGCAGCACCGGTTCGGAAAATCTATCCGCACAGTTGATATCGAATAACGGCGATTTGATCGGTGACACGATCCGCCTGCGCGATCAGGACTTCGCGGAAGAATCCCCCCGTGTTGTGTATAATTCTGACGACGATCATTTTCTCGTAGTGTGGGATGAGCGCATCGGATTTGCCGATGACCGCGATCCGAAAACATTGACTGACCTTTTCGGCCAGATTCTCACTGCCGGTGGTGACCTAGTCGGTGATCCGCTGCCAATCGAGGCGGGAACGGCTTACACGTTGCGGCAGGATGCCGTATACAATCCTGTTTCCCAACTTTATTTTGTAGTTTGGAAAGGTGATCTCAGCGGCGATTTTGCTTTTGCGGATATCTATGGGCGATTCATCCGCCGTGATGGAACTTTCTTCAGCAATACATTCCTGATCCATGATGACGGCGACGACGAAACGGATGAAGGAAACAGTGAACAGTATTTCGATGAATCGAAACTCCCGGCAGTCGAAGTCAACACCCAAACCGGCGATTTCCTCGTTCTCTGGGAAGAAGCCGGAACCAACCGCGATCCGTTTGACCGGCGGATTATGGGAAGATTGATTCAACGGCAAGAGGAGGCAGGAATGGCAACATGGAAGGATTTTCATTAGATTATCAATCGAGTCGATCTTTCCAATAATCCGGATGCCTGCTCATATGAGCAATCGCTAAGACAACAATATGATCAGGCAATTCTGAGTAGATGATATTAAAGGGAAAACGTTGGACGCGTATTTTTCTTACCTGATTGACTTGACTTCCACTTTTGGGAAATTGTGTAATAAGCAAGAACGCATTTTCAATCTCATGAATAAATTCATGACCCAGTCCGGATTTTTGAGACTGATAATAATTTACAATTTCTATCAGTTCTTCATATGCAAGGAATTCAATGATGATACGTTTCACAGTAATTTATCTTTTATTTCCTTGAGAACAGTTTCTGCGGGAATACCACTCGTTTTCCCTGCTTTATAATCTTCCAGTCTCTTTTCAGCTTCTTGTATCCACGCCGCTTCAATCTCTTTTTCCTCGTCCGCTTTGGATTGTTCGATATCGAGCAGAAGAGTGTACACAAGAGATTCTTTTTCATCCCGGCTAAGTTGCCGGGCTTCTTCTTCGATTTTCTGAAGCAAAGTCATGATTTCTTATCCCTCATTTTGGATGGTTGATTCCCTATCTGCCATCAAATTGCCCGATCGAAAGAACATCATTGTTCTTTCGAAACCGATTCTCGTTTGAATAATTTCGCAAAAGGCCCATTTTCCACCCTCTGCTTGAAATAGTCTAAGCGTTCTTCAGGTGTCATGCCTTTTGTTTCATTATAAATACGTTCTTGACTTTTCCTTTTCATTTCGATACAATCAAACGTCTTTTCAATTTTCTTATCCATGGTTTTTCTCCAGTATTGGATTGATTTCATTCGGTGTCATTATGACTATAGTATCATATCCTGATTTTATATTAACATGGTTGAACAATCTAATGCGAATTGGATTGACAAGATGTTTGAAATTCCATGTTGCAATCACATCTGCATGAGCTAACGTCGCTTGTGCAACATGAAGCGCATCATCTGCATATTTATCAGTTACAATGGCAGCTTGTAGATATTTTTCTTGAAGCTGAATCGCTTCATCTGTAATATCCAACCTTTCAGCTCCTATTACAATTGTATCAGATACTAAATCTTTTACACGTTGAGGAGCATCAATGATCTCTTCCATGACAGTGTCCGATATTAAAGGAATGATTTTGCCATTTTGGACAAACCGAAATAAACATTGAGAAGAAGTCTCGAATTCTTTATCGAAATACCCGCCAAAAACTGAAGTATCAATATAAACCCGAAGTGGACTTATCATGTTGTTCTAATCAATTTGTTCATTTTTCGCATTAACGGAATCCTTTACTTTTATTTTACCTTCCGGAATCGTATTCACCAAATCCGGTAAGTCGTAGGTTTCAAGAGCACCGTGCACAGCATTGATCAATTGGTTCTTGGAAATCGGTGTATGGATCACGTTTGACCAGGAGACAAGCGAATGGCGCAATTCGACCGATTCGAACAAGATCGATTCCAAGGCCGCGGCGTGCAGGGCGGACGGGCCTGCTTCTCCGATAGCCACCATATGCACGCGATTCAAAGAAGCGCCGCTTTTGTATGTTTTCAAGAATCGGGCACAAATGAGCGCGTCTTCCGCACGCATGCCGACGTATGTTTTATCGAGCATGTACGCCAGGAAATAATCCTGCCAGTTGCCGCTGAAATAGGTTTGCCAACTTCCGCCTCGGCTCGAATTTCTTGTCTCTCCGATGCCGCGCAAATCAACGGCGAGTACGATTTGTCCCTGCTTTACTCGTTTTTCGATAGGACCGCCGGGTTGGGCATCGGTGTCTTTTCCGTCGCCATGCAGATAGAGGCACGCTTCCCCGTTTGTTTCATTCGGTACAAAAACCAGGGCGGGTAGAAAAACACGCGGTTCCGGTTTCAGAACGATTTTCTCGATTTGATACTCGTCGCGATCTATCGTTCCCGTTTTGACGAGCTGGGGCATCGGGAGGTCTTCCAGTTTTCGAATGCCGGCTATTTCTCCGACTTTTTCGAGTGCTTTCTGCTCGTTCGTATTTTGCCAATACTCTTTACGCTTTTTCGTAAGTTCCTTCTCATAATCCAGATTCAAATCATAGACATTCCGAGCGCCTTCCATAAGCATGACTTGGCCGCTCTCAGTTACCTGCATATCTTCATCGGTCATAATCGGGAAATCGGGTTCGGTGATGGCGTCGTCGATTCCGAGCAGCCAGCGGCGCATCCATCGAACCATAGCGACACGCAGTTGAGTTGAAAATCCGTGGGTTGCATCCGTCTCGACTAAATTGATTCGTTCCGCATGATCCATGCGGGTGTAAAAACGCTTCGCTTGCCGAAAAGCGTACCATGCGCCATGGATATCGAAGAAATCGCGGGTTGCGGTGCACAACAACGTCGGCTTCGGAGCGCGCATCATGATGTAGTCCGCGTGATCCATGCCGAGGGCGATTTGTGCATGGATATCCTGTTCGGCGTCCTGTGGCGCTTGATTGCGCAGCGTGGTGATATAGCAACTGGGAGCAGCGCAGACGATGCGCTCATCCAGCGCCATGAGATAACTGGTCAACGTGCCGCCGCCGGAATTTCCTGTGCAGCCGATTTTTTCAGAATCGATATCCTCACGGCTGACGAGATAATCGATTCCGCGCATTCCGTCCCAAATGCGAAAACGGGCGGTGTTACGCCCTAGAAGGATACTGCCGACACCGGTCATTGTGTGACCGATGGTTCCACCAATAATTGGTTTATCATTCTCATCCAGCAGTTGATAACGTTCACCTTGATCGATGGGATCATAGCAGAATGCCGCAAGACCGTTTTTCGCTAACAGGATGCAACCGCGTTGATACGCTTCGCTGGCCTTGCCGTTGGAACTGTGGCCACAGGGAAACAACACACCGGGATAAGGTGGTTCAGAAAGCGGCAAATAAAGAACGGCGGTAACGAAATGATCCGGTTGGCTTTCGTAAATGACTTTTTCGATGCGATACCCGTCACGCTCTTCCCGAGCCACAACTTTCGCATTGAGCGGTGTCCGTTCGGGAAAACCGCCCAGCTGTTCGATGAAAAAATCGCGCATTTTTTCTTGATGATTGCGCAATTGTTCATCCGTTTTCAAACTTTCATAATATTCTTCGCGCCGGTCGAAGGCTTCTTCGCGCAAATGAGTCAAGTAATCGGTCATCATTTGATTCGGGACGAATCCTTCTACTTTCTCCGATAATACATCCAGTTCCGATGCAGATACGCTCCCGATCAATAGAAAAGCCGTGATGAGCAAATTCGTAAAACACATGGTTATTCTCCTTTTCATGTACGCAGATTTACTCGAGATGGAAGACTTCCAGGAATCCCTATCCCGTAATTTCTCGCTTTGTGATAGAATAAATGAAATGTTATCACAATGTCTATGGACAGCGACACGAATATATGAGATGTGCGGGTGTAGGGGCGGTTCGCGAACCGCCCCTACCGGTACGATATGAATATATGAGATGTGCAGACAGGATGTCTGCACCACAATAACACGCATATGTGAAATGTGCAGACAGGATGTCACGCATATGTGAGTTGTGCAGACAGGATGTCAGCATCACAATTTTTTCAAGAAAAACTAAAAAGCGTTTTGAATAGGAATCACGAATGTCTTTACCTGATAATCCATTACAATTTTTTACCGAGCAGGGGAAAGTCGATTTTACCGCGCCCGTCCCGATTCATTATTTGCTTTTTGAATTTCCGTCATGGCACGATCCGGAGATGAATGAAGAATATTTTCGCTTAACTCAAAATTGGACCGTGCGCAAAAGAGAAAAGAATGGACAGGAAGGAGAGTTTCACGGCTTTCAACTGTTTCATTCCGGTAAGAAAATTTCGATACTCTCTCCGAATTCCAAGCATAAAAAAGAATGGGAAGTGTTCCGCTTGGGGGATATCTGTTTTCGTTTCAACGAATATGCCATTGTCCAAAAATTGACCCGGGAGCGATTCGGGGTTCGTGTGCCGCCATGGAGTACAGTGGAGCGTTTTGTGTTTCATTTTTGCCCTTGGTTTAAAGGGAAATAGCAAGAGAATGTTGTAGGACAGGCTTAAAGCAACGCGTTGCCCATCCGATCAGAGAAACGATTCACTGTGAAGTCGAATCCCCCCTTAACAAGAGGAATTGAGAGAATTTTGTATCGACCTCGCTGATCTCTAAATTTTGCCGTATGCTTCACTTTGATAGCCGATTCATGGCCTTCTGACTTCATCAAACTCTTCGAAACATATTCATGAGTTCAGCCCGGACCGCTGGGCATAGTAGTTTCAAAGAGGGTGACTGTTATGGCTTGACGGGAAATCGTTTTTTCTTTATCTTGAATCATTGTTCACTATCGAACAAATGTTCGATATCGAGGTCCTTTTCATGTTTGTAACGCCGCCGTCTCGGCGGCATGATTTTTGGAAAAGCCGGCAGGATGCCGGCGATACGTGATTTGTGCAAGAAAAGCCGGCAGGATGCCGGCGTACCGTTTGATCGATGGGGGAGAGGAAAAGTGAAACGGATTCAACATACTAATCGAGTTATTCATCGCCGAAGATTTCTTCGGCAGATTTCGGCTTCGGGATTGTCGTTGGCGGCTGGAACTGCTTTGTTTCAGTCTTGTGGGGATTCGGGGGAGAGGCCGTTGACCATTGGGGTGGCGTTCGATACGCTGCAGACCGAGTATTGGGTGGCCAGCATCAAGACGATGGAAGCGGAATTGAAGAAGAGAGGCTATGAAATGCTGCAGGCGGTTGCCGATAACGATGCCAACCGGCAATTGGAGCAGGTCAACAATTTTATTGCGCAGGGGGTGGATGGAATCATTATCGCTCCGAAAGACGGGCAGAGCGTGTTGAATATGATTCGCAGCTGCAACCGCGCCGATATTCCAGTGGTGCTGTATAACCGGCCTCCGGCCAAGAGTGATACTGAGTCGGTCACCGTAGTTGCCGACAATTATCAAATCACCAAGGACACTATTCAGTATATGGTCGAGAAGGCAAAGGAGAGGGGGAAGAAGTATAAGGGAATGATTCTCATTGGCGATTTGGGGGATGACAATTCCATCAAACGGCGGGACGGATATTTCGATGTGATCCGGGCAAATCCCGATGTCATAGAAGATACCGCCCAGGTTCCGACCGAGTGGGATAACGAAAAGGCGCTGGCGCGGATGACGAACGCGATGCAGGCACATCCGGAGATCGATTTTATATTTACCTCATCCGATCTGCATCTTCCGGCTATTGTTCAGGTTCTGAAAACGGCCGGGAAATATCACAAGATCGGAGAAGAAGGCCATGTGATGCTGGCGGGATTCGATGGGGATAACACGGCGTATCAAATGATGGTAGACGGCTATCTGGACGCGGATGGGGTGCAGGATATGTTTTTCGAAAGTGAACAAGCGGTCCAGGCAATTGTTGATCTTCGGGCGGGGAAAGAGGTTGCGCCGATTATCAAAGATCCGGGTTTTGTCATTCATCAAGAAAATCTGGAAGAAAAAGCGTCCCGCATGTGGGGTGCGCAGTTCAAACCGCAGGCGTGATATCATGCCGCTTTATCCGCGTTATGCCGTAAGAGGTTGTTCGATTGATAAAAAAAATCTTTCTTTCGGAATATTTTATCCTCTATGTCAGCATTTTTTACTTTTTGCTCCTGGTTCCTTTTGAATCTCAATTAGCTTCCTCCCGTAATTTGCAGAATATCTTTTCGAATATGCTGCCATTGTTGATCGTAGCGGTCGGGCAGACGTATGTGCTGATTACGGCGGGGATCGATTTGTCGGTGATGTCGATCATCGCGATTACCAGCGTGACCGGGGCGTCGATCATGACGCTTGATCAGGGCTTTTTGGCCGGTTCTTCACTTGCGGTTCCGGCGGCCATCGTGGTGATGTTGGCGATTGGAGTGTTCATTGGCTTCCTGAACGGGGCGGCGATTGCGTTTTTGGAGATGCCGGCGTTTATCGTGACTCTCACCACCATGATTTTTTTCGAAGGATTGGCGGTTTGGTATTCGAACTGGTTCACGAAAGCGCATAACATTTTATCTAATAACATCTCGAATTTTCCGGTGCTGTTTGATGAGATCGATTGGGGATCGTTTTATGGAGTTCCCTACCCTTTTTTCATTGCAGTCGTGGTCGTTGTCATTGCCATTTTTGTGTTGAACCGGACCGTCATGGGGCGTTGGATTTACGCCATCGGTCATAATCCGAAGGCTGCTCATATATCCGGTGTGCCACTCAAACGGACGATTCTTTTTACCTATATGTTTTGCGGTTTTTGTGCGGCATTAGCGTCGATCATTTATACATCCCGTCTCGGTTCCAGCAATACGGATATCGGGGACAAACTGCTGAATGTCATCGGGGCGGCGGTTATCGGGGGGACCAGTTTATTCGGAGGAAAAGGGAAAATTCCGTGGACGATTTACGGAGTTTTGTTTATCACTTTGATCGAGAACACATTGACGATGAATAATTTATCTTTTTACGTTATTATGATCATCAAAGGTGCGATTATCCTTGCGGCTGCGTTTTTGGATGCAGTGCGCAACCGTCTGATCGCGTCGAATTAAGAAAACCATGAGCGAAGCGATTCTTTCATTCGATCATATTGGAAAGAAATTCTTCAATGTCCCCGTTTTGAAGGACATTAGTTTTTCCTTGCGTCCTGGGCACATTACCGGTGTCGTCGGTGAAAATGGCGCGGGGAAATCGACGTTGATGAACATTTTGGGGGGCGTCATCGCTGCCGATGAAGGACTGATGACGCTTTATGGAGAGCCGTATACACCTGCGACTCCTTCCGATGCGTATTCCAACGGGATTGCGTTTATCCATCAGGAACTCAATTTGTTTTCCAATCTTAGCATCGCCGAGAATATTTTTATTCATGATTTTCCCAAGCGGAAATGGCTGGGGATTCCGTGGATCAACGGCAAGAAGATGCAATCCGATACAAAAGCGCTTCTGGAAGCCGTGAATCTCTCGGTTTTTCCGAATGCGCTGATCGAGGATTTATCGGCGGGGGAACGTCAATTGGTTGAAATTGCCAAGGCATTGAGCATCGAAGCGAAAATCATTATTTTCGATGAACCAACGACATCGCTCAGTTCGCAAGAGAAAGATAAATTATTCGATTTGATCGATCAATTGCGAGCGCAAGGGATTGCGATGATTTATATCTCTCATGCTTTGGATGATGTGATGCACCTGTGTGATGAGATTGTCGTGCTGAGAGATGGTGAATTAGTGAAGCAGGGGGCGAAAACCACTTTTACAGCACAGAGTATCATTTCAGCGATGGTTGGACGGGAACTGAGCCAAATGTTTCCGGAATGGGAAGCGCACATCGGAGAGGAAGTGTTGCTCGAAGTGGATTCGTTGTCGTATCCGGAAATCGTGCACGATATCCGGTTTCACTTGCGGCAGGGGGAAATTTTGGGGATCGCCGGGTTGATGGGATCGGGGCGAACGGAACTGGCGCGGATACTATTTGGATTGGATCCTTATCAGGAAGGCCGAATCGTTTTATCCGAATCGGGAATTACATCGCAATCCGTACGCAACCGAATCAAGAACGGTTTATCGTTTCTGACAGAAGACCGGCGGGAGGAAGGTTTGCTCATGAATGCGTCGATCGGGGATAATGTCGCTTTGGCTTCGTTACCCGAAATGGCATCGGCCCGATTGGGGATTCTCTCTCCGCAAATCGTGAACGAAAATGTTGAATCGATTGCCGAGACGGTTCGATTGCAGAGCAGGGATATCCAAACACAAGCCGCGAAAACTTTAAGCGGGGGGAACCAGCAGAAAGCGGTGCTGGCAAAGTGGCTTTTGCGGAAACCGGTTGTTTTAATCTTGGATGAGCCGACGCGCGGGATCGATGTGGGGGCTAAATATGAAATTTACAAAACCATGAATGAGATTACCGCACAGGGAGGGGGGATTTTGTTTATTTCTTCGGAAATCGAAGAACTGATCGGGATGTGCGACCGGATTCTGGTGATGCGCAAGGGGGAAATGCGGCGGGTGTATGATCGAAGTGAATTCAATCAAGAAATGATTCTGCGGTCGGCTTTAGGAGAAGATCAATCGTGAGGTTCAATCAACGGGCTGCGATATTGTTTATTTTGGAACACGCGTCGATTTGGTTGTTTGTGCTGGTGCTGCTTTTTTTCAGTATGATGTCCGAGCGGTTTTTCCAAATTGACAATATGTTGAATATCGTCATACAAACATCCGCTATCGGAATCGTAGCGATTGGGATGACGTTCGTTTTGTTGACTGCTGGGATCGATTTGTCTGTCGGCTCGGTGATGTTTCTATGCGCAGCGATTTCCGGGAAATTAATTTATTCGGGGTATCCATTGGCGGCAGCGATTGTTGCGGCGATCTTGGTTGGATTGGTGTGTGGGTTTCTGAATGGGTTCTTTGTCACACGGCTGAAGATGATGCCGTTTATTGTCACGTTGGCAGCGCTCTTTTTGTGGCGGGGGACAGCTCTTTGGGTATCGCAGACGCGAGCGATGAATATTCAGGACAAGCTGACGTTTGCCAACATTCCCTTTGCGATGATTCCGTTGCCGGTTTGGATTTTTCTGCTCATCACGCTGTCCGCTCATCTCGTGTTGACACGAACGCCTTTCGGACGGCAGGTGTATGCAGTGGGAAATGATATGGAAGCGGCAAAGAAAGCGGGGATCCCCGCTGAAAGGATTCTTTTTTATGTCTATACCATTTGCGGGATTTGCGCAACGGTAGGCGGATTCATTCTTCTGGCGCAATCCGGGGCGGTGAATCCGCAATTTGGGAAAAATCGGGAATTCGATGCGATTTCTGCTGCTGTACTGGGAGGGACATCGTTATTTGGCGGACGAGGGAATGTGTTTCCGGGAACGGTCATGGGGGCTATATTGATCAAAACCGTTGATAACGGTTTGGTGATTTTGCAGGCGAATCCTTATGTGTATCCGTTGGTCACCAGTATGATCATTTTTCTTGCTGTATTGCTCGACAGCCAACGGAATCGGTACTTGAAATCGTTGAAACGGAAGAAGATTCGTGTAGAGACGGTGTGAGTTTCAATAGAGTTCTTTTATCTTGGGATAGATATTACTGTAGGTTTCGTAGCGTTTTTGGTACGCATTCATTTGTGACGGATTTGGTTCAACCTCTTTTTTCATTTTGTCGGTTTGAGTAACCGCTGTTTGTAAGTTGGGATAGATGCCGGTTCCGGTTCCGGCCAACAGTGCTGCTCCCAAGCAGGCGGCTTCGGTTACTTGAGGGACCCGTAGCGATATTTGGCAAATATCGGCTTTGAGTTGGAGCCATAATGCGCTTTTGGCTCCGCCGCCGACGGCGTGAAGTTCTTTTATTTTGATGCCGGATTGGCGTATTAAATCCAGGTTGATTCGCAGTTCGAAGGTGAGACCTTCCAAGATCGCTTTGGCGAGGGTCGCGCGATTATCGGTAAAAGTCAGTCCTAAGATGGCTCCTTTGGATTCGGTATCCAGCCAGGGAGTTCCGCTGCCGGCGAAGTGGGGGAGGACGAAAAGGGATGTGGGTTCTTGGGGGGCGTCCTTCAAGATCAGGTCGTAGGTGTCGATGTTTTTTGCTTTTGCTTCCTCGATATGGTTTTCGCAAAATTCATCCCGGAACCATCGAAGAAGCAAACCACCGCTGTGATTGAGCGTCATGGTCAGATAGAGATTGGGGACAACATGGCGGTAGATGGATATATTGCCTTTTTGCAAAGCATCACTCAGTGTGGGGGAATCCATGGCGACTTCGACGACCTCTGCCGTGCCGGTGGAGACCATGGCTTTGCCGGATTCAATCACGCCGCTTCCTAATGCAGCGCAGGCTTGATCGTGGCCGCCACTGACAAAATGGACGTCGTTTGATAAGCCCAGTTTTTGTTTCCATTCCGGCAGTAAGATTCCAACGGGAGCAATATCCATCGGTGCAAGACGCGCCAAGCGGGTAGGTTCGATTCCACACTTTTCCAGAATATCATAGGCCCAATTTTGGTTTGCCAGGTCGTACATTTGAGTACGTGAGGCTAAGCAATGGCCGATTATGGCGTTTCCGGTGAGACGGCGGAGAAAAAAGTCTTCATAGAGCAGGAATTGATGAGCGTTATTAAATACCTCCGGTTCATGTTTTTTTAGCCAGAGTAATTTTGGCAGGGTGTTGATAGTGTGTACGGGCATGCCGGTTTGTTGGAAGAGAGTGTCTGCGCCGAAGGTTTCCGTTAGCCAGCGGTTTTCTTCACCGGTGCGGGTATCCATGCCTAAGATCGCTGGACGAAGGGGGTTTCCTTTATCATCGACGGGAATGATCGCCTCGCCTTGGCAGGAGAGGGCAATGGCGGTTGGGGGATTGGAATGAGCGATTTTGGGAACGAGCTCTTGTAAGCATTGCCATGCCAATTGGAATACGTTTTCGGCGTCTTGTTCGGCCCAGGTTGGGTGGGGAGTTTGGATGGTATATTCGCGGTGGGCGTGTGCGAGGATAGTTCCGTCCGTTTGAAAGGCGATGGCTTTGCAGCCGGTGGTTCCGATGTCGAAGCCGATGAGTGACATGGTGTTTTCTCCCATGGAATATTTCTTTCGCCCTTACAGGGCTTCTTCCTTTATATATATCGTATCCCAGGGCGTTGCCCTTGGGCTTTCCTCTTATGCCCCTTCAGGGCTAAAGTACACCAGGGCGTTGCCCTTGGGCTTTCCTCTTATGCCCCTTCAGGGCTAAAGTACACCAGGGCGTTGCCCTTGGGCTATCCTCTTACGCCCCTTCAGGGCTAAAGAGCATTCATCTTCCACGCCTACAGGGCTAGTGGGTTGTTATCTTCCGCGCTCTTCAGGGTTAGCGAGTACGTTGATTTTTTGCTGTAAATCGTTTTCGGTGATTGATTTGTCCATCCATTGGTCTTGGAGGCGGCGGAGTTGAATGAGTGTGGATGATTCTTGCAGTTCGACGTCCTTATAGGTGATGGGTTGATCTTTGGGGATTGTATTTTTCACGATGGCTCCTTTGGCTAAGCCAATCGGGAGTAGATTTTCCTGTTTGGCGATCTCGTATGTATCGATCAAACTGTAGAATGCGGAGCCGCCGATCATCTCCAGGCTGTCTCCTGGTTGTAAATCCCGTTTGGCGACTGCGAAGACCTCGGAAACCAAGCGGTTCAGGGGTTCCATATTCGATTTTTTTCGGATGGCCAGCATGGCGCAGGTGAGAGGGACTTCGATGCTGCAGAGATGGAACGGGCGAAAGAGGGTGTAATAGGGGCCATGGCCCATATCGCGGAGGACAAGGGCTTCGCGCAGGCGGGGGTGATCCGTGGTGACGATGAGGAACACACCGGGAGCGACATGGCCGACTCCGTAGTCGACGCATCCGGGACGGCTCAAGCACCCACCGTCATTTTGGAGCGCGAAGGCTTTGTTCAATTCATCGCGGTTGGTGTTCGGGCCGTGCATACCGCGGATATCCGGGATGAGGCCGGTGGCGTTGGAGACGGCGGCCATTTCGATCATGGTTTTGCTGCCGTCGACGAATTCGATCAGCATGGTGGGGGTCAATCCACGGCGTGCCGCTTCGTTGGCCCAGGCGGGGTCGTCCGGGCGGGCGTAGCGGTCGAGGGGATTGTTTTTCCCTTTGCCGGCGGCCACGATGGTAAAGCCAAGCGACTCGGCGAAATCAAAAAGTTCTTTGCAGGCGGCGGGTTCATCACCGGCTGCCAGGGCATACAGCACACCATTTTGTTTGGCGTACCAGTTGAGAATCGGGCCTACCGTGATGTCGGTTTCGACATTCATCATAGCCAGTTGTTGGCCGTTGCGTGTTGATTGCAGAGCGGCAATCGCGCCGATTTCGGGGATGCCGGTCGATTCCAGCATGACATCGATGCTCTTCATGGCGGTGATGATCCTGTACTCTTTGGCTATGGCGTATTTGCCAGCATGAACCGCCGCATCCGCTTCTTGGGGAGTTTCTACGACGACGGTTTCTCCTTCCGCCTGTCCGATTTTATACGCATTGATTGCACGGCCGATATCGATATCGGCGGCGGCAACGACTTCGATGCCTTTCATCTTGGTGACTTGCGCTATGACGTCGGTGCCCATCTGACCGGCACCGATCAGGCCTATTTTTACGGGCTGGTTTTGTTGTTCTCTTTCAAGCAATTCCAGGTGCATTCCGATCATATCTTTAATCCTTTTCCATTTCGATCATGACTTTGATTTCTGTTCCTGCAGCGGCGGTTTCGAACGCTTCTTGAATGCCGTCCAGGGGGAACATTTTGGTGATAAACCGTTCGGCGGGAATGACGCCTTCGTGCAATACATTCAAAGCCAGTTCGTGAATGCTGGGGTGATAGGAAAAATCTCCGACAATCGTCATTTCGCCATAATGGATTTTGTTGGAATCCAAGGTGGTCATGGGATTGGCTTTTGGCAATCCGCCGAAGAGATGAATCTGACCGCCCTTACGAGTCATTTCCACCGCCTGTGTTTGTGTTTCCGCAACCGGGTTGGCGCAGATGACAACATCCGCGCCGATCCCGCCAGTGAAATCGCGAACCGCTTGTACGACATCCGTTTCTAAGGGGGTGACAACCAAATCCGGATCAAATGATTCCACCATTTTTTTCCGGCTGATGCTTCGTTGGGAAACAATGACACGTGCACCGCGTTTTTTGGCGAGGTGAACCAGTAAGCAGCCGATGGGGCCGGCTCCGATGACGACAATGACCTGATCCAAACTGTCACCTAATTTTTGGTGTGTGGCCAGTACCGAACAGCAGGGTTCTGCAAAGGCGGCGCTGGGATAATCCATTCCGTCGGGCATGCGGTGGACAATTCCGTTTTGCAGGATTTCACCTGTGAGTAGAATATACTCGGAAAAAGCACCGGGGTATCCGGGGGTGATGCCGATCAAGCGTAAATCATCGCATAGATTGAACATGCCACGGCGGCAGTAGTAACAGAGGCCGCAGTGGATATCCGGGGCAATCGAGATGGAATCTCCTTCTTGAAATCGATGGACTTTCTTTCCTGCTTCGACGACAATTCCGGAAGCTTCATGACCGGGAACAATGCCGTCAATGTCCGGCGGAGGGCCTTCTTTCCAACGGCGGAGATCGGAACCGCAGATGCCGCAGTTTTTCACTTGCATCAAGAGACCGTCTTCCGGCACAGTTGGCTTTGGCACTTCGCGTAGTTCGATTTTTTCGGGTGCTATTAAAAATGCTGATTTCAATTGTTTCTCCTTAAAAACTATTTCTCCTCTTCCAATTTTTTTCCAACCGCTCCACCCGGGTGAGTCTCTCCGAATTTTTCTTTCGTGTACCCACGGGCTTCCAACAATAGAACACACAAAATGTCTCCGACAGCGCTGTTGACGAGTGAACTTCCGGTTGCGATCATGCCGTAGGGATCAACATCTTCAGGTGTTTGGATGCACAGAATCAGATCGCTCATTTCTGCTAGAGGGGATTCACGGTTTTCGGTCAATGCGACCAGCTTTGCGCCGCGTGATTTGGCGATTTTGGCGAAGTCGTTGATTTCTGCGCTTTTTCCGCCTTTGGAGATGCAGAAAAGAACTTCTTTGTCAGTCACCGCTCCCGCTCCGCCGTGTAAACTGTCGGCGGCGTTGATGAACATTGCCGGGGTGCCGCAGCAGTTGAATAAGTGGGCGATTCGTTCGGCGACAAAGCGTGAAGTGCCTGTACCGGTTATCATCACGTGTCCCTGGCAGTTACAAAACAGATCGATGGCTTGATCGAGCGAATTGTCGAGTTGTTCAGTGATCGAGAGGATCGCTTGGGTTTCTTTTTGGAGAATTTTGTTGGCTTGTTTGATGTATTTATAAAGCATTGATAACCTCTGCGTTTGTTGAATGGCAATTTCTTTTGCCCTTTCAGGGCGTGTTATTTATTGAAACTTTTCTTTTTTCTTTTCCAGGGGCGATGCCCGCTGGCTATCTTCTTTTGCCCTTTCAGGGCTGGTAATGATGATTTCTTTTGCCCTTTCAGGGCGTATTTCTTGAAAACTTTTCTTTCCAGGGGCGTTGCCCGCCGGCTATCTTCTTTAACCCCTTTTGGATAATTTAAATATTGCTTTTTACCAGCCGTTTCGCAGTGCCGGCATCTGTCACTAAAACATTGAGAATTTTGGATCGCAGGGCTGCCAATATGATTTCGAATTTGGTTTCTCCTCCGGCGACGGCGATTACACGGGGGATTCTTTTGAGTTGGGATAAAGATAATCCCAAGATTCTGTGATTCACATCAAGATCCAGTGGTTTCCCCTGATCGTCCATAAAACGCAAAATGATATCTCCCACTGCGCCTGCGTTCATCAATGTTTTAACGTCACTTTTACTTAGAATTTCTCCACCTTTCAACAACACGGAATCGGGACTCAGAACACCTAAGCCAACTACGGCGATTTCCGCTTGTGCAGCCATTGTAAGAGTTTCTGAAATATGCGAATCGGTTTGCAAGGCTTTTAAAGCGGAGTGATTGGAAATAATTCCTGGGGCAGACAAGAGGCGAAAATCGGCATTGAGCTTTTGGGCGGCGCGTCGCACCAATTCTGTCGAATGTTCATCGGAACTTTCCGAACCGAGTCCTCCGATCATCTGAACAATGGTCAAATCCTGCATGGATTGCATCGGAATCGCTTCCACCATTCCCAAGATGGAGCGTCCCCACGCTAAGGCGATCGTCTCGCTTCCTTTGATCGACCGCAGCAGAACCTCTGCCGCAGCAGGGCCTAATTCGCGCGTGATGATATGAGGATTTTTCGCATCGCTGACACTCACAACAATGGCTTCAACTAAGCCGTATTGCTGTTCCAATTTGTTTTCGAGATCGGAGTGATCACCGGAAGGAGGGAATAAGGTAATCGTGACGATTCGTTCCTCTTTGGCTTGTTGGAGCAATCGTGAGACCTTGGGACGAGAAATGCGAAAACGTTTGGAAATGGCTTGTTGTGTCAATCCTTCCGCATAATAGGCTTTGGCTATTTTATACAGAAAACGATGATCTTTACTTGAAATCGGCATGGTTCGACTCATATATGAACATTTGTTCGCAATTGAACAATCACTCAATTATGAACCGGATTGCTTTTCTGTAAAGCGCTTGCAAGCGGTGCCAAAAGCAAGCGAAGCAGCCCATCGAACCAAAGTAAAAAAAATCAATGCATACGCAGCCAATAAAGTGAAAGAAGAAAATCGGTGGACAACGTCCCTGGAAAAAGAATGTATGGAACGGGCAAGATTTGAAAAACGATGTATAATTCGTTTACCTTTTTTTACAATTCAGGAGATGATTATGAACAGGTTTTGGAAACAAGTATTGGTGACTTTGGTATTCACATTATCGCTTATGCCATTGTATGGCTTTGCTGATGCACAGGAAATTGCCCCGGATGTCTTTTTTCGATACAATGACCGCAGCTGCAATAACGGGTGGATTGTTTTCAACGAGTACGTACTGGTGATTGACGCGAATTTTCCGGATCACGCCGAACAGGTCATCGAGGATATCCGTGGAACAACAGATAAACCCATTCGGTTTGTTTTCGACACGCATCATCATGGGGACCATGCGCTGGGAAACAATGTATTTGTCGACGCCGGTGCGACGATCATCGCACAGCGGAATTGTGCGGAAAAACTCCTTGAACCGGTCTATCAAAAATCCTATGACAATTATGTGAAAAACAAACCTGACTACCAAAAACTAGATTTTGAGCCGGCCACTCTTTTATTCGACGATTCCATGGTATTTGATGACGGTGAGCATCGCGTTGAGTTATTGCATTTCGGTCATGCGCATACAAAAGGTGATGCAGTAGCCTATTTGCCGAAGGAGAAAATCCTTTTCAGCGGCGATCTATGTGTCAATGGCGCATTCAATTATATGGGTGAATCGATCTCGGAAAGCTGGATCGCGATCCTGTCCGAAGTGCAGGAAATTGACATCGAAACTGTTGCGCCAGGTCATGGAAAATTGACCGGCAAAGATCTTTTAGAAACACAAAAACAATATTTCATAGAGCTGCGCAAGCAAGTTCAGAAATGTGTGGATGCGGGAAAATCTCTCGAACAAACAAAGGAAGCCATCGACATTCCGATGTACAAGGAATGGACGGGAGTGGATCCGCGTACAGCCAACATCGAGCATGTGTATAAAGAAATCACCGGCCAAATCACGCCGCTGGAACTGGTGGAATTGGATTTACAAGTGGGACCGTCACCGACAAAAGACTCTCCCGGATGGACACCCCCGAAGAAAGTGTTGGTACGGGGATTGGATCGAAGTGAAATCCAACAGTTAAAACTAGTCGCGCCGAACTTGGAATTTATCGAAGCCGATTCGAGGCGGGATATCAACGGTAAAATCGAAGATGTCGACGGTATGATGGGTCCGATCAACAAAGAACAATTCGAAGCGGCCGAGAAATTACGATGGGTTCATTCGCGAACGGCCGGTGTGAATTACTATTTATTCCCAGAATTTGTGGAGAGCGACGTCATTCTAACCAATGCGCGCGGGATGCATGGTTCTCCCATCGCAGATCATGTAATCGGGATGGCGTTGATGTTTTCCAAAGGACTGGCCGCTCAATATAAGCAGCAAATCCTCGATCCGAAATTCCGGCAAGTCCCCGGGCACAGGCTGACGGAACTGAAAGATAAAACGATGCTGATCTTGGGATTGGGGGGAATCGGCAGCCAAGTCGCGCAGCGGGCGGCCGGTTTCGATATGCGTATTTTTGCTATCGATCCGAAAGACATGGAAAAACCACGCTATGTTAGACATATCGGCAAACCGGACGAACTGGATGCACTGCTGCCTGAAGCGGATTATGTCGTATCCACCGTTCCATTGACTGAACATACGAATAAATACATCGACAAAAAACGTTTCGAGTTGATGAAGCCCACCGCGATTTTTATCAATATCGGAAGAGGGCAAACCGTCGATCAGGATGCCATGATCGAGGCGTTGAAAACCGGGAAAATCGCAGGGGCGGGTTTGGACGTCACCGATCCCGAACCGCTGCCTTCCGATCATCCGATGTGGAAAATGGACAATGTCATTATTACACCGCACATGTCCGGACGGACGGTGGAGAAAGATGTCCGAGTGTGGTATCTGTTTCGTGAAAATGTGCGGCGATTCGCCAACGGGGAGCCGTTGTTGAATGTGGTGGATAAGGAAGCGGGGTATTAAGCCGATACTGGATAGGTACAGCAGAGGGGAGCTGATTCATCCTGTCTTCCGCTCTCTAAAAAGTTAAGAATTACGAATCTCCCTACGTTATCTAGAAATCTCTGGATGAATTTAGTATACTGAACAGGAATAGACTTTTGTTCACTCTATTTTTTATTGAATTCGGGGAGAATCTCATGATTCGTTACAATATTGCATGTTTTGTAGCCTTGATTCTAGCCATTGTATCGATAGCAACACCTGTCTTTTTTCCGCGAAGCGCCTTTTCGCAAAATCCGGAGTGGATGATATTCAACACAGAAAACTCCGGACTGGCGGATAACCGAATAGCCAGTATCGGAATCGATCCGTCAGGGAAATTGTGGCTTGGTCATAGTCCTCCCGTATGGGTCGGACATAGCGCTGGAATCGGTCCTGGAAACGGCCTTTCGATGTTTGATGGCGAAAAATGGACTATATGGAATACTGAGAACTCCGGATTGCCTCACAATAATGTTATGGCATTCGCATTTGACGATAATGGAGATGTGTGGATTGGAACAGGAGCGACTCATAGCACAGGAGGTGGACTGGTAAAATTCGATGGCACCAATTGGACCACATACACAAAGTCAAATTCCGGTCTGCCAGACAATAATGTTACATATCTTAAATTTGACCGCAGTGGAAATCTATGGATTTCATCTCAAGGAGGGCTTTCTCAGTTTGATGGCCAGAGCTGGACTACATATCACCAAGGGAACTCTGGACTTCAGACCAATGTATTGGGTTCCTTCGAATTTGACAAGAAGGGAGATCTGTGGATCGCTACATGGGGCAGGGGGCTGGCAAGACTCGATCACGAAGGTGACTGGACAACATATACTCATCGAAACTCTGCATTGCCTCGCCTCAGGCTTGTTCCCGTAGACATTGATTCACGGGGCCATGTTTGGATTGGCACATTCGATGGCGTCTTTGGCAACGATGGAGGTATAGTAAAGTTCGATGGACAGAATTGGACCGTCTTTGACAAAGATACTGCTGGTTTGCCAAACAATGGAGTATGGACTCTCCTAGTCGATGCCCAAGATCATGTTTGGGCCGGCCTTGTCAGTGACTCCCCTCCCGTAGCCAGTGGCTTGGCGAAATATGATGGAGAAGTATGGACATTCTATACTGTAGATAATTCCCCTCTCCCAAGCAACATGGTTTTCAATCTTCTCAATGATTCGTATGGTAACCTTTGGATTTGCACCGTCGACGCTGGATTAGCCGTCTATCGTGAAGGCGGAGTAATCCTTCCGTTCTCAGATACAACATCCTCAAAGGCAGAGGCATGGACGTTCTATAAATAAATTGGGATACTCGCCATTATTAAAAGTCCTTAGAAACCACCTATTGTTTCTGCCAATTGGATTCCCACCCAAAATCGTGTACTTTATTATCCAGTATTGATTGTCAGTTCGATCATCTATTTGATTTCGCGAAGGAACAGCTATGCACACGACAGAAAATGCGTTGAACCAACATGAGCAAGGGAATGTCGGATATGTTTATCTGATTTCACTCGTTGCAGCCATCGGGGGGATTTTGTTCGGATTCGATACGGCTGTCATTGCGGGGGCGATTGGATTTGTGAAGGAACACTTTGAACTCGATGCGGTGCGGGAAGGATTTGCCGTCAGCTCGGTGCTGGTGGGATGTGTTTTCGGAGCGAGTTTTGCGGGCATGTTGAGCGACCGGTTCGGCCGTAAGAAAGTGCTTCTTCTTTCCGCTTTTCTCTTTATCGTATCGGCTATCGGTTCTGCGCTACCAAGAACGTTGATTGAATTCGTCATTGCGAGATTCGTCGGTGGACTGGGGGTGGGAGCCGCTTCGATGCTGTCTCCGCTTTACATTGCGGAAATCTCTCCTGCCCGAATACGAGGGAGATTGGTGTCCCTCAATCAATTCGCCATCATTTCCGGTATCTTGCTTGCTTACATTGCCGATTGGCTGCTAGTGGGTATCGGACCGACAAATTGGCGCTGGATGTTCGCTTCGGAAACCTTGCCGGCACTCTTTTTCATGGTTTTTCTCGTTTTCGTACCGGAAAGCCCGCGGTGGTTGACGAAACAGGGAATGGAATCGGATGCGCTGTCTACGCTGAGCCGTATCGGCGGGCGGCAACATGCGGAACAGGAAATGAAAGAGATCAAAGAAACCATTTCACTCGAAACCGGTTCGATTACTCAATTATTTCAACCTGGTTTGCGTATTGCATTGACGATTGGAATTGTCCTAGCCATATTACAGCAGATTACCGGGATCAATACGGTTTTGTACTATGCGCCGAGAATTTTCGCGAGTGCCGGTTATGGGCAGATGGATTCGTTGTTGATGGCGGTCATTGTCGGGATCGTGAATCTTCTGTTTACCATTGTGGCGCTGTGGCTCATTGACAAAGTCGGCCGTAAAATTCTCTTGCTGATCGGGTCAGCGGGGATGGGCATTTTCTTTTTCTTGTCCGGATGTACGTTTCACTTTCAATTTTATGAAGGGCCTTGGATATTAATCTTTATTTTGCTGTATGTCGGTTCATTTGCAATGAGCCTTGGGCCGGTTGTATGGGTGGTCATGTCGGAAATCTTTCCCACTCGCATTCGCGGGCGGGCGATGTCGATTGCAACGGTGTTTTTGTGGATTTCCTGTTTCGTTGTCTCGTGGACTTTTCCGATCCTTGTCGATTATATCAGCGATGCTTTTACGTTTTGGTTGTATGCCTCGATGTGCGTTATTACGTTTCTCTTTGTATGGATGATTGTTCCGGAAACGAAAGAGAAAACGCTGGAAGAAATTGAAAGAGGGTGGATGGCATAAATGGAAACCGTTCATCTTATCGGAATCGGTGGAAGTGGAATGCTTCCCTTGGCAGAATTGTTGCTGCGGAAAGGCTATACTGTCACAGGTTCGGATCGGTTGCTGCATACCCCGAATGAACTGGACCACCTCCCTCCCCCTATTCAAAAAAGGTTGCGTCGTTTGACGTCTTTGGGTGCAACCTTATTTGCACAAGACGGAAGCGGGGTGACGCAATACACGGATCGAATCGTGATCTCCACTGCCATCGAGGATACCAATCCGGATTTAAAGAAAGCAAAACCGTGGAATATCCCGATCCGTCACCGAGCGGAAGAATTGCAGGTACAGATCGGAAATCAAGGGCTTATTGCCATCACCGGTACAAGCGGCAAAACGACGACCGCCGCGCTTTGTGCATGGATTTTGTTGAAACTGGGGGAACTAAAATGTTTCGTTGGGGGAGCCGAGATTTTAGACACATCAGAAGAAGGGATCGGCTGGTCGGCTGTGTGTGTCGGAGATGGCGCCTGGTCGTGCGCCGAGTTGGATGAAAGCGATCAATCGCTTTTACGCTTTGCTCCTGAGATTGCCGTCATCTTGAACATATCCCGCGACCATTACTCGTATGAGGAAAATCTTGAAATATTCGAACGGTTTTGCGGCAAAGTAGGCCGGCTTCTTTTCTTGAACCGATGCAATCCGGGATGCTTGCAGTTGGCGGATACACTTGGAGAAGATTCTCGAATCGCATGGTTTACTCCACCGGAAAATGTGTCTCTGAAAAAAAACGGAATTCAATTCGATTATGAAGATTTGGCAGTGGAGCTGCCCTTATTAGGACGGCACAATGCAGAGAATGCAACGGCCGCTCTTTCCGCTGTACATTCAGCCGTGCCTAATGCTTCCAAGTCATTGATTCTCGAGGCGGTTCGTTCCTTTCCCGGTGTGCGGAGACGGTTACATCGTTATGGCAGTGGCGAGATTACGGTTTATGACGATTATGCGCACAATCCCGAAAAACTCGAGGCGCTTTTACAGACTCTTCAACAACATTATCCCCGCGTGTTTCTCGTTTTTCAGCCGCATGGATACGGGCCTTTACGCTTTCATCTGGAGGGATACGCGAACGTTTTCACCTCGACACTGCGGGAACAGGATCGAGTCATACTTTTGCCGGTTTATGATGCGGGTGGAACGACAGACCGCTCTATCGCTTCAAACGATCTGGCAGCCAAGGTTGAACATCCTGGTATCATGGCTGGTAAGAATCGGGATGGTGTCCTTGCCATATTACGAAAACAAATGCAAAGGGATGACGTTGTTGTCGTTGCCGGCGCCCGGGATGACACACTTGCCGATTATGCGGAACAGATTGCTCGCCATTTTCAATGATTTTCAAATTGAATTCTTCCTAATCTAAAATGCATAAGAAATATTCGCTCTCATTGAAGTTTTTTTTCTGTTACGAGTTAGGCTTTTTCTTTTGTTTAGATACAATAAAAGAAACCGATTTTTTGGAGATACTCAAAAATGATGCGGGCAGGATGCCCGCGCTCCGACAGATACCGATTTTTTGGAGATACTCAAAAATGATGCGGGCAAGATGCCCGCGCTCCGACAGATACCGATTTTTTGGATGTACTCAAAAATGATGCGGGCAGGATGCCCGCGCTCCGACAGATACCGATTTTTTGGAGATACTCAAAAATAATGCGGGCAGGATGCCCGCGCTCAGGATAGAAAGGATGTTTGAATGATTTTCGCTACAACAAGTATGAGACATTGTTTTCCTTTTTTCGTTTGTTCCCTCCTTTTCATCGTAACCTCAGCAATCGCTGCACCTGTAAATGATCTGTTCCGCGATGCCGTTCCTATTAGTGGTTCTACCGGTCAAGTAACCGCTACCAATATCGATGCGTCACGGGAAATCGGTGAGAAAGATCACGCGGGTTCCACAGGAGGGAGTTCCGTCTGGTGGTCCTGGACATCTCCGAATAAAGGACAAGTTTCATTTTTTACGACGGGAAGCAATTTCGACACGATTTTGGCCGTATATCGAGGCAATTCTGTCTCTTCTTTAGCGGAAATCGCCTCCAATGACGACGAGAGCGATGCTTCGTTGACAAGCACCGTTTCTTTCGATGCTTTTGAAGGGGTCACCTATCATATCGTCGTCGACGGCTATGATGGGGATAGCGGTAACATCGTATTGACATGGAGCAATACAGTTCCGGAGAACGATGACTTTGCCAACCGTATATCTCTTATCGGAGAATCGGGAAAAATTACGACCAGCAATGCCAATGCTAGCCGCGAATTTAGTGAACCGGACTTTTTCGGAATTGCCGGCGGTCATTCCTTATGGTGGAGTTGGACAGCCCCCCGATCAGGATATGTTACGTTCAGCACCTACCATAGCACATTTAATACGCTTCTTGGCGTTTTTATCGGGAATTCATTCACATCCTTGGAAATAGTGACAGCCAACGACAACTTCGATCCGCTTCTTACGTTTTTCAGCAAAAAGAAATCCGGTAGAACATCCAAATATATTCCGGAAAATCCTGCTTTCATGAATGAAGACTTGACCAGCACGGTCAACTTTTATGCCGAGAAAGGACAGGAGTATCAAATCGGAGTGGACGGCATTGGGGATAGTTTGGGAACTCTCACATTGAACTGGTTCATTGAAGATCCTCCTGCCGGCGCGCCAGCGAACGATCACTTTGAAAATCGAATCATATTGAACGAAGCCTCCGGACAAACTACAGGAAGCAATATCTTTGCGACCAGGCAAATCGGTGAATCCTTTCATGCTGAGAATACCGGGGGACGATCCCTATGGTGGAGTTGGATGGCTCCTTCCAGCGGCATGGTAACCTTTGATACGGCGGAGAGCGGATTCGATACCATCATGGCTGTATACACAGGATCCTCAATTAGTAGTTTAACTGAAATCGTAAGCAATGATGACATCGGTGCACTGGTTGCAAGCCGGGTTTCCTTTCGTGCAACTGCCGGAACTGTCTACCACATCGCAGTGGATGGATACGACGGCGATTTCGGCAATGTGACACTCAATTGGTCGAATGAAATTCCCGTCAACGACGATTTTGCTAACCGGATCAGCCTCAGCGGTTCTTCAGGAGAGACAACCGGAACAAACATCAATGCCGGAGTTGAAAACGCCGAGGCTCTGATTTCCGATTCACATGATCATTCTGTGTGGTGGAGTTGGACGGCGACAGAAAGCGGTCTTGTCGTCTTCGAAACGATAGGCAGTGATTTCAATACCCTATTAGCAATTTTTAGCGGAGATGTAATCCAATCGTTGAATATTCTTGCTTCAAACGTCCAAGGCGATAATAAGCGGGTAAGTTTCAATGCTACTGCAGGGCGAAGCTATTCCATTTTGGTTGGCGGCAAGGAAGGCGAAGCCGGCAACATTCTATTACAGTGGAATAGCGGTGCTCCGAGTAACGATTACTTTGCCGATCGAATTTCTCTTGAAGGTCTTTCCGGTCAAACAACGGGCAGCAGTATTGGAGCAACACGCGAAGCAAGGGAACCTGACCATGCCGACACCGATGGAGAGCATTCGGTGTGGTGGAGTTGGTCAGCTCCAAGTAATGCAAAAATGACGTTCGACACGCATGGCAGTTCATATGACACCGCTCTGGCCGTCTATCAAGGCAGTACGATAAATGGATTGACATTGATTGAAGAGAATGATGACGATGACGCATTCGGGGGCTACACCAGCGCCGTCACATTTCAAGCCCAAGAAGGAATTACGTACTCCTTAGCCGTGGATGGATATAATGGTGATACCGGTACCATCACCTTGAATTGGTCGATTATGACGCCGGAAATCCGGGTGGAGCCTCTGGAATTGACTTTCCTACTATCTGAGTCTTCTTCCTCTTCCAATGCTTTTACAACAACAAAGAAAACACAAATTGCCGCGAAGGCAAATTCAGGAAAAACAAATCCGAAAGAACCTTCGATCTACTTCAAAACCGGAACTATTTCAGACAATCAAACGAATTCGGTGGTATCGAAGGTATCCGCAAAGGTAAAAGATTCTTCGATCCCCCGCCATGTTTTGATTCAGTTTGATCGAATTCCGACCCAGAGCGAAAAAAGACGTTTGGCAGCACAGGGGATTCAATTGCTGCGCTACATCCCCGACAATGCCTATTGGGCTTCCATCCAACCAAAATCCCCTTCCCTTTCGGCTGTATCCGAAGGAGGCGGCATTCAGAAAATGCTTCTTTCAGAAGAAATCGATAAACTTTGCCCTGATGCCGCATCCGGCAATTTCCCATCGAATACACGATTGGAAAACGGGAACGTCGAAGTGCGAGCCGTGGTCTTCGAGGACATCGGCCCGAAAACAGCACGAACAGCATTTTACACCGTTGGTGCAAAGGTCCTCGGTAGGATTTCAGAAACGGTTTATCGTTTGGCTGTCAATCCGTTGTTGTTGCGAAAGCTGAGTTCTCTCGACATTGTGGAGTGGGTAGAAGCGGGACCGCCCCCGTTCAAACCGACAAACGCAACTGCTGCATTACGGAGTCATACCTCCGAAACTTATAATCCTCCTTATGCATTGAGCGGCGCGGGGGTATTAGTGGGCGTGTGGGATGACGGAGTGGTCTTCAACCATCAGGATTTCGGAAGCCGTCTGCACATTATGAACAGCGGAGGAGATGCCAGTGATCACGGAACTCACGTCGCCGGGACAATCGGAGGATCGGGCCGAGGGAATCTGTCTGCAAAGGGAATGGCTCCGGAAGTGGAACTCTATACCTATGATTGGGAAGAAGACATCAACGAAATGAGAGACGCTGCTGATTTTGGCTTACGGATTTCCAACCATTCCTATGGCTACACTGCCGGATGGGAAAAAGAGGGGGATAAATGGCGCAATAGGGGTGATTTTCTATTTGGTGTATACAATACATATTCTTATGCCTGGGACCAAATGGTGTGGGATACGGGAATCCTGACGTTTCGATCGGCAAGCAACGATCGTGATCATGGGCCGGACTGGCCTTATGGTCCCCGAATGGACGGCCCGTATCACACGCTTTTATCGAGCAGTAGCAAGAATGGGATTTCAGTAGGGGCGACAACGGACGATGACCGGATGTCTACTTTCAGTAGCTGGGGACCGACAGACGATGGCCGGATCAAACCCGATTTGTGCATGAACGGAACCAATTTGACCTCGACCGTACTCGATGATGAGTATGATGACAGTTTTTCCGGAACTTCGATGGCTTCCCCGGCTGCCGCCGGTGCAGCCGCTTTGCTTTATCAACTGTATCAAATTGTGACCGTTGAAGAACCCAATGTCGAAACGATGAAAGCTTTCATGATTCACGGTGCAAAGGATCTCGGCAATCCCGGTCCCGATTATGCCTTCGGATGGGGACTCATCGACACGCGGGAGAGCGCGGATTTAATCCTCGGTCACATGTGGAATGCAGGGACAGTCAATCAAGGTGAAACGATAACGTACACAGTCCATGTTCCAAATGGAGAACATTCAATCAAAGCGACGTTGGTTTGGACGGACGCTGCCAGTTCACCGGCAGCGGCGAAATCTCTCGTCAACGATCTCGATCTTATTCTTCGATCTCCCTCAGGTACAGTATATTACCCATGGGTACTCGATCCGGAGAATCCTTCGGCAAACGCCACGAAGGGAATCAATACGATCGATAATGTCGAACAGGTTTTGATTGAAAATCCTGAATCGGGGGAATGGACGATTGAAATAAGCGGTACCACGATTGCGGAACATGAAGGACGATACGCGTTGGTTTCCGAATTATTGAGCGACACAAAATCCACGGACGCGTTTTGGATTTATAACGACGGAAAAGAAACGCTGACTGTCGATTCGATCACCTTCGAGAATGAAGTCACCGATGCGATTTCATTTACTCCCCGAACCTCTTTCAATGTCGCACCGGCTTCGTATCGGAAAGTCAGTGTAACGGTCGATTACAGCAAATTGCCGGAGGGTACCACTTCGACTCGATTGATGATTTCATCCAACGATCCCGATCCGGAAAAAAATCCTTATCCGGACGGTGTTCTTCTTCATTTTACTCCGGAAGTTAGGGTGAAGGATTGGGTGAGGTATTGATCAGCCTTTGAGAGAAGGGCGTATTTCAAGTAAATCCGGATCGTATTCCATGCGGCATCCGGTGCGATAGGCCATGTTAACCATCGCCGTAGCGGCGGTGTGGGCAAATCCGGCTTCGACATTGGCACGGGGCTGCTCACGAGTGCGTACACATTCGAAAAAGTGCCCCATATGATCAATAGACGGAACGGATTGAAGAGAGATTTCCTGATCAATCTCTTCTCTTTTATCATTGACTTTTATGATTCCTCGATCCAAATCTAACATACCATTTGTACCGAAAAGATTTATTCCTCGCTTGTCAGGAGCGTTTCCCATCCGCAGATGATAAGTAATCAAAGTCTTGCCGGGATATTCCAATAAACATTGAACGGTATCCGGATTGGTGCGTCCGTCGTTCCATAAATAGACTCCTCCCAGAGCAACGGCATATTGAGGAACAGAATCCAAAACCAAGTTCACCAGATCGATTCGATGACTCAACCGTTGGCAAAAACAGCCGCTGGAAAAAGGCCAAAAAAGACGAAATTCGCGATAGTGGCGGGGATTCCATGGATAACGTTCCGGATCGAGATAAGCTAGAAATTCACGCCAGTCGGTATCTTCCTGCCGGATCGAATTTTCCGCTCCCTTGATGCGCCATTGCCGGTTGGAAATACATTCATGGATTTCACCGTATGTGATTTTGCCTAACAGCCCTTTTTGAATAGATTCTTTCGCGTGGTAATATTTTCCATTCCCACGGCTTTGTGTTCCCATTTGTACGATACGGTCAGTGGCTCGGATTGCGAGATAGGCTTTTTTGATCTGTTCGAAATCGCAGCCAAACGGTTTTTCCACATAGACATCTTTCCCTGCCTGCACGGCTTTGGCGGCATGATAACAATGTTGAAAATCGGCGGTGGCGATCAAGAGAACATCGGTATCTTTTTTTGAGCAGAGATCGTCCAACGTTCGATAGGTTGCTACAGATTTCCCGTTCCATCGGGATACTTTTTTAGCGGCTGCGTTGCGGCGTTGATTCCAGATATCACAAACAGCGGTGAATTGAACGTTATGGGATGTCTCCAGTTTATGCGCCCAGGCCATTAAGGCTTTCCCTCGTGAGCCGGCTCCTACGATACCGAGTTGCAGCCGGTCATTTGCGCCGAAGGACGATTGGGGGATACAATGGACACCGAATGTGATGGCTCCAGCGCCGACGGTGGAAGTAGTGGAGACGAAATTACGGCGGGTGATTTCAGTGTTTTTTTTGCTCATGTTAATACATCCCAATCATTTTCAGCGACGGGTTCAAATGGTTTAGGATAGCGGATTGGTTTTCCACGTAAAGGATATTTTTTATCTTCACTTTTCCCTGAGAGCAGAAAAATACGAACAGAAACTTTATCTCCTTTTCTAAATGGAAGATTTTGAATATATAACGATCCATCCTCGTCCATAATCGCTTCCAATTCATAATGTGAGTTCATAATATGCCTCCATTACGGTCCTATTCATCCTTTATACCGGGTTTTGAACGCAACGCTTTTTTCTGAGATTTTTCCCGCTTTTGTTTTAAGATCTTTTCTTTCACCGCTTTCGGCATGGAGGTCGGTAGGCGTTTCTTCCGTTTGCGATACATTTTCGCCAGATTGGAACGCAACTGCTCCAACGCCAGCTGCTTATTGCGGAACTGGCTGCGTTCATTTTGGCAAGTCACGACAATACCGGTTGGGCGGTGATGCAAACGAATAGCGGTTTCCCGCCGGTTGACATTCTGACCGCCGGGACCGCTGGACCGGAACATGTCCACGTCGCATTCTGCCAGTAATTGATCGTCAGGTTTCAATACTTTTGTATACATAAAAATCTTGGTTCTGAAATATCCTTCAATATCTTGACAAAATTATACCAGACAATTTTCATCTTCAAGAATGGTTGGTATTTTACTCTATATTATTCAGATGGATTGAAAAGATGACTTTACAGTTGATTTCATGGAACGTAAACGGAATCCGGGCGGTTTTAAAGAAAGGATTCCTAGACTATGTAGCCGGTGCGAAGCCGGATATTCTTTGTTTGCAGGAGATGCGGGCCTTACCGGAGCAGGTTGATTTTTCTATCGGTGATTATCATCGGTACTGGTATCCGGCGGAAAAAAAGGGGTATTCCGGAACGGCGGTTTTCACCAAAATCAAACCAAAGAAGGTTACATACGGATTGGGAATCCGGGAACATGACACCGAGGGACGTCTGATCACATTGGAATTCGATGAACATTACCTTGTCAATGTCTATACTCCGAATTCGCAACGCGGTTTAGAGCGGCTGGATTATCGGACGAAAGAATGGGATACCGCTTTTTTAAAGCATCTCAAAAAATTGGAAAAGAAAAAACCGGTGATATTCTGCGGCGACCTTAATGTCGCGCATAAAGAAATCGATCTAGCCAATCCGAAAGCCAACGAACGTAACGCCGGATTTACCATCGAAGAACGCGAGAGTTTCGACCGGATCATAGAGAGCGGATTCATCGATACATTTCGAGAATTTACGAAAGAAAGCGGTCACTATACGTGGTGGAGTTATTTCGGGAAAGCGAGAGAGAAGAATGTCGGCTGGAGAATCGATTATTTCTGTATTTCCCCTGCCCTGCGTCCCCAACTACTCGATGCGGCGATATCGCCGGAAGTGATGGGATCCGATCATTGTCCTGTTTCAATGAAGATACGGTTGTAGGGGCATGAAGGACGTCTCTCATAATGGGATGGACACACAGGTCTATCCCTACAGAGTAAGAGTAATTTCATTCAATTCGCGAAACCTGCGAATATTTTCCGGGCATATTTGACACTTTGTTTGTGCGCTTCAACAGGGCCGATGGTGTGGGAAGTTCCTTTTTCGACTGCCTGTTCCATGACGAGATGCGGGTTGTTAACGATTTCCAATAGATACTGCGCAAGTCTTTCATAATCGATGTCGCCGGGTTCAAACGCTTCCGACCACACCCCGTCGTGGGATTGGCGTAGGTGTAATTCACTGACACGCGGGCCGTATAATTTTACGATATCGAACAAGGCAACAGACGAATCCCCTGAACCGCGATAAATCCAGTGCGAATCGAGGCATAACGTGACATAATCGGGATTGGTGCCAACCATCATATGATGGAATTCACGAGCAGCGTTCCGTAGTTCGGCGTCGTGATTGTGATAGGCCAAGACCAGATTCTGATCCGACAATTTCTTGCCTAAATCGTTCAACGCTCTTGCTTGGATTATCAATTGCTCATCGGATTTGCTTTCCTGGCTACCCCAACGGATCGGATTCGGATTGGTGACGATGATTTTGACACCCGCCTTTGCCGCTTGCTCACCAATGTTCACGATATTCTCGATGCTCTTTCTGGCTTCTTCCTCTTCGTGAAGGGTGCTGTTCACATAGATCGACCGCATTTCGAGTCCGTGTTTTTTTAACAGTCCTGCATATCGTCCGATCTGTTCCGGTGACGTGATGCTGGGTTCGAAGCCATTGAGTCCGCTCTTTTTCACATCTGCAAATCCTTCTTCGAGCGACTCGTTAAAATTTTGATTTTCGCGATTATAAAATACTACCCACGAATACTGATTCGATGCTACATGAAGAGATTCATTCTCACTTCTTTCGGATGCTCCCGACATAGATGCACCAGTGAGAATCGCCCCGGATACGATACTGACATTTTTTACAAAATTACGGCGTGAGATCGAATGGTGAGTCATGATAGGTTCTCCCTTTTATTTTTATAAATATATCAACCTGCATGATAAACAGTTTATGGTCTATGCATCCGTATGGATTGATCTTTGTACCGATTTCTGGTATTGGAATCATATTAAACTGAATAGAAACGGAGAACAACTCTTTCAAGGCGTATTTCCGCTTACAACAGAAATGTGAATCAAACGTCTTGGTTTGTTATTCCAAAATAAAAAATGGAGGCAAGGGTTATGTCCAACGATCATTCGACTGAACATGCAGTATCTCGAAGAACCTTTTTGCATCGAACAACGGCACTGGGAGCCGCGGGAACCTTCACCGCTCTTTCTGCAAGTCGAGTTAGGGGAGCGAACGACCGGTTGGGAATCGGTGTTATCGGTACAGGCGGACGTGGGAACTCTCATTTGCGTGCCATCACAGCGTTGAAAAAGGATGCTAATCTTGAACTCCTGGCGGTTTGCGACACCTATAAACCACGTCTACAGGAAGCCAAGGAAAAATATTCCGCTCAGCAAGCCTATATGGATCATAAAGAATTACTTTCCAATTCTGACATCGACGTCGTTTCTATCGCCACTCCTGATCACATTCACGGCTATCAGGTTATCGATGCGGTTGAAGCGGGAAAAGATGTCTATTGTGAAAAACCGATCACTCACTGGCGGCAATTCGATTTGACCAAAAGACTCGCCAAAGTGGTGGAGCAATCCGATCAAGTTTTTCAACTCGGTACCCAGGGAATGTCCGACGAGGCATGGCATATCATGAAAAAATTGGTTCAAGACGGAATGATCGGCCAACCCATTCATGCCGAATGCGGCTATTTCCGAGTCGGCGATTGGGGAGAACGAGGGATGCGGATCGATGATCCGAACGCCGAGCCGGGGCCGAAATTGGACTGGGATGCGTTTCTCGGCGATTCGCCTCCTCATCCTTTCGACGTCAGCCGTTATTTCCGTTGGCGCATGTATGAAGATTACGCGGGCGGACCGGTAACCGATCTATATCCACATTCACTTACGCCGGTTCTAAGCATCCTGGGAGTGAAATTCCCACGGGAAGTGGTCGCGACTGGCGGAAAATTCCGTTACGACGTCCGGGAGATTCCGGATACATTCAATATGATGATCGATTTTCCTGAAGATATCACAGTGGCTGTCCTTGGCACACAAGGGAATGATTATCCCGCGACAGGTGGAAGAGGAGCGGGCAGCCGAATACCTGTCGTTCGCGGCTGGGACGGAACATTGACTGTCAGAGACAATGAAGTGGTCTATATTCCGACACCTCCTGATCGTGGCTCCGATCGAGAGGAAAAAGAAGCGAAAAGTTTTCCAATTGATCAGAGTGAGGATTTTCATCGCTTTTGGATGCGCTTTTTAGAATGCTGCCGGAAGCGGGATAAAAACACCTACAGCCCAGTGGATTTAGCGTATCATGTCCAAACGACTCTGCATATGGGAATGCTCGGTTTCCGCAATGGGAAGGTCGCGAGGTTCAATCCGCAGACGGAAGAGATTGTGCTTTAATTCAAGAATTGGGGTTATATGGGGGTAGACACAAAGGTCTACCCCTACATTTGTAGAGGCAATCCTGTGTGATTGACCGAATTGGCTCGATCATCATTAATTGGAAATGATTTCTTTGAGTTTATCCGCCACCTCTTTCGCTTCATCCTGCTCGAAGCCGTTCTGGCTGATATCTTCCGTGGCGCCGCCGAATGTTTCGATCATGATTCCACCCCAGATGATCCCTTCCGTGTATTTGACGGATGCGACACGGTCGATGCGGATTTCCTGTTGATACGTCCGTAATCCTAACAATCCCCATCGCGTCATCCGAATGCGGCCGCTTTCGATTTCCAATCGAGGTGGATGAAACAAAGCGGTTATATCCAATCGTCCCAACAGAAAAGCGCCGACGCGATCGGCAATAATCGTCATTTGAATATTTTTGACTCGAATATCCAAATCAGTAGGGACTTTTTGCGTGCAATAGGGGCACCGGACCGCTTCCAATGAAATTGGTTCTCTGCATTCCGTACAAAATCGATAATTTTGAACGATACGATTGCAGTGTAGGCAATATGCGGCTTCTTCAGGAATCATTCCTCGGCAATGAGGACATGGTTTATGCATGATGGCACCTCAACATAGGAATATACATGCAAAATAATATACGAACAGGAAGGGTATTTTAATTCAGAGTATTTTACCGATATCCTTAAAAATGCTGGATTCGGCCGGAGCGCAGGCATCTTGCCTGCATGGGGTGCGAGTCGGTAATCTTGCGCGTTGAAAATGCGGACAAGGATGTCCGCGCTCCTCAAACAAGGGCAATCACATAGGATTGCCCCTCCTATCATTCAATCAAGTTTCTTTCGCCCTTTCAGGGCTGGTACTTTTCGTAAACACATTTCCAGGGGCGTTGCCCGCTGGCTTTCTTCTTGTACCCCTTTGGGGTTTTAACCTTTGGGGTTTTAACCTTTGGGGTTTTAACCTTTGGGGTTTTAA
>CAYPPG010000011.1:0-89121 GCA_964412555.1 uncultured bacterium | reverse complement strand
GGGGTTTTAACCTTTGGGGTTTTAACCTTTGGGGTTTTAACCTTTGGGGTTTTAACCTTTGGGGTTTTAATATGATAACCTGCCCTAACTTAATGACATAGGATTGCCCCTACAAATGTAGGGGTAGATCTTTGTGTCTACCCCATTTTGTGTCCACTATAAGAAAAATTTCTGATTTAATTCACCTGCAATTCCTGTGGTTCGGAAATCTCTTGGATTTCCGGATTGTAGTATTCATAAATCTTCGATTCCGGTGCTTTGGCAACCATCGGTAATGTCGCTTTCATGGGGATATTCAGTTCCAGTTCCTGCCCGCCGTCCATCGATTCGATATAGATCAACAACTGGCGGCTCATAATGGTGTATTTGGCAATGACACCTTTGTCGACGTAATCGTCGAGAGCCGGGCGTTCGACACGGAATCCGGGAGGAATTCCCAGGTCGATCATGACCATCTCGACGCGCTGGCGGCGAACATTCTTCGCTTTGACCTGGCAGGTCACAGTATCATTGCGGCGCAGTTCGGAACGATCGTATTCGACGGAAATATCAAAGCCCTCCGGCACATCGGCTCGTTTTCTTTCCTTCCATGGAACGAAGTATTTGCCCACGACTTGATAAAGCAGGCTGCCTTCTCCGTTCAGTTCGATCACGACACGATTATCTCCCTGTTGTAAGAAATTCGTCGTATCGATCTGGCGAAAAATGTCGGAATATTCGGGTGTGATCTTGATTTGTTCGGCTTCTTCTCCATTCACTTTGACGGTCACGACGGCATCGACTTTGTCGGTGCGTTTGCCGATGGATTCGACCATGACTTTGAGCGCTAAGACAGTACCGTGAGTAGTGCCCCAGGTGCCGTTCGGATCTTTCTGTTCGATCAACCAGTTGATCGCTTTGCCGAGTTCGGCGCTGTACCGGCCGTCTTCGATCAAGGCAAGGGCAGCCCAAGCGGTAGTTTCCACCCATGCGTGATTCCCGCGGGCGAAGCTCATGCTGGCTTCGGATTTCCAGTATAAATTCTTGCCTTCGAGAATACCCATGTCCACGAGTTTGCCCACACAGCGTTTGGTCGTAGGATGTTCAGGAGCGAGTGCCAGGAAAGCGTTGCAAAGAATCGCCAATGTATAGGCATCCTTCGCTTCCCCGACATGGCCACGGAGGTATTCTTCCGTTTTTAGCAGTTCACTCTTCAAACCGGTTTTCGCCAACGCGAGGGCGATATAAGCGGTGGATAGAACCTTGTTGTCTTGGATCGAGCGCCACATTTCCGCATGGGCGTAGTTCTGATCGGGATCCCAGCTGCCGTCCGGATTCATCTGTCCGAGTAGCCAATTTTTTGTGCGTTCGATCAGTTTTTCGTCGATGGGATAGACCTCGTTCATATCCATAAATTCCATGAGACCGTAGGCAGATAGAATCCGGGTTGCGGGTGGATTGCCGAAGACTTGAAATCCGCCGCCGTCGATCTCGAAGGTCAAGAGGCGCTGATAGCCAAGATTGATATATTCCCGCGCTTTCATCTCGATGGCAGGTGTGACACGATCGGTTTCCTGCATATAGTTGAGCACGAGGATGTTGGGATAGGTCGTTGAACTGGTCTGTTCAAAGCAGCCGTATGGCATCTTCAATATTGCGTCGAGTCCTTCGACTACCTGGCTGAAGACGCCGGGATAAATCTTGACGAATAGTTTATCCGCACCCGCGATTCGCTCTTGAGGGAACGTCAACGTTTCGGAGACCATTCCTTCGAGCCGTCCGTTGTGATTGACAAATTTTGCATCGCCGTTGGGGCGCACGTCGATCTCGCGGCCGATGGCGTCGTTGTCTTCCGATCCCCAGCCGTAGACGGTGATCGGCTGTTTGCCGAGTGTTTTCGCACGGATACGATAGGAAACCGAAGTCACTTCATTCGCGGCGATGTGCACTTTACGGCTGAATTCGCCTTCGAGCAATTCAAACCAAGGGGATTGTTCGAGTTGGACTTCCACATCTTGCGGCACGGCCAAGTAATTATAGACAGCAACAGGGATTGTCACTTCGTCATTCTGAGTAAGCGCAATCGGCAAATCCAAATCGATGAAGAAGGGTTTGAATACTTTCATCGCGGCGGTAGTATCACCGACCGCGCCGGTTTTCGTGTTGGCCATAGCGGACATGCGCCACGTTGTGATCGAATCCGCTCCCGGCAGATTCAATGCGATCATCCCGTTGTTGTCGGTAATGAGTTCCGGTGTATAGAAGAGTGTTTCCGGGAAAAACCGTCTTACACGAACAGCACGTTCATTTTCCTTTTGAGCGGGGAAAGTTTGATCGGCATCGGGCTTTAAAGGAGGAAGAAGCGGTTTGTCAGTCACTTGTTCCAATTGAAGTTCGATATCCTTCAATTCCTCTTCTGCTAGCCGTCTAACTTGTTCCTTATCGACGACTCCGTTGATGGCGAGCGGCTCTTGCAATTCAGGTTTTGCATACTCGTCCCAATCCAATTCTCTTTCTTGTGATTCAACATAATCACTAAAATCAGCGGCCACTGTTCGCCTATCTTCTCCATCAACTCGTTTGGCACTATCAGAATTGCTAAAATAAAGATTGTGCCTCTGATCCATTGGAGCCGGTGCGGATTGGACTTGCATTTGCGGTTGATTGGCAGGAGGCGCACCACCCATCATGCCATAACCTCCCCCTCCCATGCCCATACCCATGTCGCCTTCCATCTTACCGCCCATGCCGCCCATCATGCCCATGCCTCCCATGCCGCCGGCGGCAGGTTGTCCAGCGGCTTCATTGAACCTCATGGCTCCGGCAGCATCCATATCAGGTGCAGGCGGCCGTTCAGCCGGTCTTGCGGCTTTGAGTTCGGCTTTTTTATTCCATGCAGCTACACCTTTTTCCAACAACAACCGTGGAGCACGGCCTCGCTGACGCAACCCTTCAAAGCGCCTAAGTTCGCGCCCAGCCTGTCTTCCAAACCGCATAGGAGGTTGATTCGGTTCGGCAAAGTACCAATTTGCAATTTCCCTCCCGTCGTAAACCAATCCACTTTTATTTGCACTTTCCACAAAATTTCCAGCAATGATCGTTGCCCCACGTTTTGTAGACGATTTAAAACGTACAATATCCCCATCCATATCTTTGAATCGGAAACCGAAAGTGTAATTCGGGATTTTTATATCATCGGCTGTATTCAATTTTCCATCTCTGCCGAGACTGGCAAGCATGACATTGTTTTCGGCCATGGTGATTTCATACGGATTCCCCCAGGGATCGCTTATTGGAAATGATGCCGGATCAGCATCGATGGAAAGCAGGACTTCTTCCACACTGCGGGGGATCGCCGGGCTGACAGTCAAAGCCTGATTGCCAAGCACGCTTTGCAGTTGCTGTAAATCCTGCATCACTCGATTTCTTTTTTCTGTTACCGTATCCAAATTGAGCGAGAATTCCGAGCGGGTATCCAATTTGGAAAGCAGCGCTTTCGAAAGTTTGGGATCTTTTTCGAATTTTTTCGCAGAAAGCCGGACGACCTGATCAAGCTGATAGCCGTGAATTTCGACTTTCGGTTCCAGCAATTCGCGCTCGATGGCAAAGAACACTTTTGCCAGACCGGGTTCTTTTTCCAACAAGGCATAGACGCTTTCATCGACGATGTGCATTCCCAGCGCAGCGCGCACCGGTTCACCCTCCTGGTTTCGAACCGCGATTTTCAAGGTTGCCGCTTCACCCGGCTCGTATTCCACTTGATCGGGAGTAATTTCGATTTGCAGGTCGTCGCTGCGGGTGACGATCACTTGCCGTGTGTCGCGGATCATATTGCCGTCGGAACGGATAATGTATGCGTTTAATGCCAAGGTACCCGCCAATAGGTTATCCATTGGCAAAGAGAGTGACGCTTTTCCTTCCTCTAAGCGAATCGTTTTCGTCAATACGGTTTGGTTGTTTTTTATGACATCCAGAAAAACAGTTTCTTTCTCCAATGGTGAAAATACGGTCAGCTGCATATTCTGGCCGACGGTGTAAACACCTTTATCCGGCCGTAGAAGAATGCGTTCGAGATTCCCGCTCTGGGGGATATCTTTGTCGATGGTGATCGTTTTACCTTCATCCTCCGCTTGTACGCGAATGACCGGCAAATTGGGATTCACCGGTGAATCAGTATCCGGTTTCAGCGTCATGACAGCGATCCCGTTTTCGTCGCAAGTCAAATCGGCATCCTTTTCAAGATACTTCGAACTCACCGTCAGTTTGGGTTTGGCCACACTGCCGTCCGGGCGGGACGCGATGAGATACACTTCATTCTCCACTCCGTCGATCAGTTTACCGCTTTCAGGAACCACTTCGACTTGAATCGGGTCGGTTGCCACATGGAAGGTATGGAATTTCTGTTCTTCATGGTCGGCAGTGTCCAACACTCTCACGTCCATTTGCACAATCGTATTGCCTTTGAACAGCGGTTGGCCAACCAGATGATCGGGAATGGTAAAGGTATACTCACATTTGCCATCATCATCCGTCTTTTGTTCGACTTTGGCAAACTCGTTGAATCCCACATCGAAACAATTGGCAATAATTGTCACTTTGGCGTTATCCACCGGTTTGCCGAAGAAATAGCGGGCCTCGACGCTTCCTTTCACCTCATCGCCGGGGGCGTAGAATTTCTTCTCGTTCTCCACAGTCACCTTGAACTTCGGCAATACATACTCGAAGACTTGCACTGTCTTCTCGCTCGTGTCTTCCTCCAGGATCGCTTTGATTTTGTAATCGCCTTGATTCACTTCATCCGCGAGTTGAAAGTCGGCGGAAGCGATCCCGAATTCCGAAGTCGTTTCGATTTTTTTGAAAACTTTGTTCCCTTTGCCGTCATAGGCTTCAAGGGTTATTTGCTCATTCCCAATCGGCACACCGGTCGCTTTGTGCGCGGCAAGTGCCCGAATGCGAATCAACTGGCCGGGTTGATATACCGGCTTGTCGGTCGTCAACAGAATTTTGGAGGCTGGAATGATATTGATCTGAGACTCCAGCGTATCCGATCCCAGTTCCGAATCCACATAAATTTGGATCGAACATTGTCCGGAAAGGACTTCAGGAACCTTGAAACTCAAGTCGGCTGTACCGTTTTCATCCGATTCCGCTTCTGCAAGCAATTCAGGCTCTGCGGCAGTTTGTGAGACGGCGGTAATACGGATTTTCGCATCTTGAATCGGCTTTCCGCCGATGCTTTCGGTCACGACTATGCGCAAGGCAGCCTGGCTGCCGCTTACCCAATTCGTTTGCCCGATGACGTGTAATTCTTGATCGTTCTTTGCTTCCGTCGATCGTTTCAGCCAAGTGTGATCCATGAAATCAATGCGCAAAATACACTCTTTCAAATCAGGAGTACGGGAAGAGATCGGCAACGCGATTGTCTCTTTCTGTTCCCCATTCAAAAGAATCACTTTCTTTTCCGCTTTTGCAAGTGAACGGTATTTCTCGTCCAGCAGCGATACAATCAGGTCTCCGATAATTTGTTTCTCTTCAAGATTGCGTAACGGAATAGAAACAGTGAGTGTATTTTCATTTCGAACCATTTCGATGCCTTCCCGTTCGACAACAACGTTGGGGATCGAAAGGCTTTCGGAATTTCGTTGCGCAAGCACATCGCTCTGAGCCAGAAAGAATCCGGCGGTGATAAGCAGCACAAAATTCAACAGGATAATTTTTCTTGAATACATGATGACACCTCGTTCAGAACTTCTTTATTTCGTTTCTACTCCAGAATGAATATGCAATTGTTTTTCCGGATCGGCATGGATATCCGGTATGATATAACCGTTGCGGTCCAGAAAACGAATCGAGAATCGCCAATCCTTCTTTTCCGATACGTGATAGGATTTGATAGTTAGTGTATTCCATCCTTCTTTGAGTGAAATTTCAATCATGTTTTGCTGGTATTGGTCTTTCCAGATCGATCCTACGACTGGATTATTGTCAATCCAAATGCGCATGCCATCGGTCCCGGCATAAGAAAGAAGAACCACTTGGTTTCTCGCGGAATGAACAAACGTTACAGCATAAGCGCAAGCCGTGGGAAAATATTGTTGAAAACATTTCCCTAAATCGACTTCTCCGCTTTCACCGGGAAACGGTCGTTTCCAAGAAATATCGACTCCCATAAATGTTCTTTTCTTTTCAAAATAGTGAGGAGTCAAACTTTGAAAATCTTTGATAAAAATTTCCTGCGTAATCATATCGCGGTCAACCGGGCCGGTGATCCACCAATCTTTGATCGTCTCTTTTTCAAGGAGAAAATCTTGCATCTTGTCGGACAGTTCCTGTGCCTTCAGCCAAGTGGGATGATATTCCGGCCAATGGTTCATGACATTCCGGCACCAGACAGCCGCTTTTTCCGGGCTTTTCTTGTGCACCTTATCCGCATATTCCAAGGCAAAGCGGGCAAATTCCGGTGATAAAGGATACTGCTTCTCAAACTGCTCTAATTCCGATTCGACTTGCTGTAATTGCTTGTTCTCGTCCAACAGTAATTTGATAATTGACAAGCGGGCGTTTTTTACACAGGCATCCATATCGGTATACTCTTCGATCACTTGGCGATATATACCGACTGCCATGTCAATATTTCCCAATTCCCGGCATGAATCGGCGGACAGAAATTTACCAAGTGCAATCCATTTGCGGAAATCCGGATGCTGTTTTTCGAAATCCCGAAAATAGATGATTGCGCTGTTTAAAATCACCTCCCGTTCGGAACCGATTTTCGTGAACGCTTTGTTGTAAAGATTCAGCCCAATGCGAAACAATTCTTCCGCCTGTTCTGCGTTGACTGCTTTGGTATCCAGCAGCATTGAAACCGATTTCGCCTTTGTTTCGATCCCCAATCGCTCTTTAGTGCCATTCTTTTTCATGCCGTAAGAATTGACACCCGCAAACATTTTTTCCGGGTTGTTGTTTTCGGATTCATTGGAAGTGGTGTAAGCTTTGTGCCCCCCGTTGGTTGGCGCTAATCCCCTATCACTTTTCGGCAATTGGCTGATAACGGTTCCGGCTTCGTTCTCTTCCCCACGGGGCATGCGAGATAATGGTTCTGAGGGAAGCATAATTTTTTCAACATCAGGTTGAGAATCAAATGCAAGTTGTTCATTGGATTGAGTCGGTTGATTCAATACATAAAAAGTGGAACCCGCCGAAAGAATCAAGATAAGAAAAACCGCTGCGACAGCTATCCACCTACGCAACAGTCTACTGGAATTGTGAATCGGAACCGTATCGGTGGTCTTCGAAGCTTCCAGTACAGCATGTTCTAAATGAGCGGGCAGCGGTTCGTCGGAAAGTGAGGTCATCACTTTATGGCTGTATTGCACTTCTTCCCACTCCACTGCGCAATCCACACAGTGTTGAAGATGTTTCAAAAGCCGGGTGAGGTCAGTGGAAGTAATCTCACCATACAAATGCTCCATCATGTACCGTCTTGCACGTTCACATCGCATCATATTCTACCTTTATTCATTAAACTGTTTCTTCTTTCAAGAAGAATCCTCTTTCGATCAATTGTTTACGCAGCGCCAACAAGGCGTAATGCATCCGGCTTTTGGCGGTGTTGGAGGAACAGCCCAACACTTTCCCGATCTCTTCGAAGGTCAAGTCTGTTTTTTCCCGAAGCAACAGTATTTCCCGCTGTTTTTCCGGAAGGGATTGAATAATTTCCTGTATTAAACTCTGCGTTTCCGTCTGGAACATCGTTTCCCTTGGGGATGGTTCCGTACCGGAAAGAATCTGCAGAATCGGTGTTTCGTCTTTGTTGTGCCGTTCGGGAAAGAGTGAAATCACTTTGGCCTGGCTCCCCTTTCGAATCGCGTCGATGCAGACGGAACGGGTGATGGTAAACAGCCACGTCGAAAATTTCGCTTTCGGAGAGTACCGTTCCCGATTACGAATGATCCGCAAAAACACCTCTTGAAAAAGATCGTCCGTCATATCCGTATAGATGTTGTATTGACGAATGAATGCATAGACGGATTGTTTGTGCCGATGGAACAACAATTCAAACGCATCCGTATCCCCATCGGCGTATCGCACCATGAGTTCCTCGTCGCTTACGGACGAGAGGGTATCATTCGTTTCGCTTGGATGTTCCATCAATACCGTTTGCATCTTGCCTGATTAAACGGATTCAGGCGGGGATGGTTTTAAAAAAAGTAACAACTGGATTTTTACGTTTACTTACTTGAAGAGGATATGTTCGTTGAGCGGTCTTTAATATACTTGATTGTGTGTTCCCATCTGAGTAAAAATAACTTTTTCGTAATTTCCTTGTACTTTGAAAATCAAGCGTAAATTATGTCCTGCAGAGATAGCGTTGTATTCCTTCAGTTCACCTTTCAGCGCATGATTTTTAAGCTGTGGATCGTAAGGATTGATTTCAAATAACTCCAATACCTTACCGACTTTTCTCTTTTGTTTCAAAGAAAGTTTTTCAATACCTTTTTTAAAATCTCTATGAAATACGATTTTCACTAAGCACCCTTACGTCAATCCCAATGATTTTCGTGCTTCTCTCATAGAGGAGAACTCTTCTATGTTCATTCCTCTCTCCGCTTCTTCACCGGCTTGGAGAATTTTCGCTGTATCTTCGGGTGAATAATTTTCCTCCAAGAATTCTTCATCCTCTGCGTGTAAAAAATCAGCCACCTTTTGCCTTTCCTCTACAGGCAATTCTTGAATCTCCAAAATGATTTCTTCGGCGGTTTTCATTTTGAAATTTTCTCCATTTGGGGTGTCGTGTTTCTCTATCATTATACTACAGGCGATGTTGAATTGTCAAAAGTATACGTTTCTTGAGCATATTGTTCGATCCAATTATTGATATAATATATTGTTTCCCTTGTTTGGGTTTTGAGAAAAGCCATAATTACTTCGACTTGTTCAACAATACGGGCTCAATGAATTTGAAATCACTGAAATCATTCATTATACACAGAATGGAGTGTTCCGAATATGACCATCGACAAGTTTCAAGCCGCTGAAAATGCTTTGCAAAATTTTGAAAAACTCTTCGGTGAAGAAGTTCTTGAAGTTTTTTCTGTAGCCAATGGTTATATTTCGCGAGAATTGACGGATGGAATGGTTGCGGGAGTACCACAACGAACTGCCCTGGATAAAAGAAACATTTGGGTAGTTCCAATCAAATTAGCCAAAAAACTCGGTGTGTATGGTGAAGTCGGAGCTTTGGTCATCGAGGAAAAAACACATACTATTTTAGGAACGACAACCAAATCGGAGATTTTCCAAAAAGCCGAGGTTCTTCTCAATGAAGAAACCAAAGTTATTTAAGCAGGAGATGCCTTATTCCTGCACGATTGCTTGTTTAAGAATGGTACTTGAACAGTATGGCATTCAAGTAGATGAAAAAACATTACGAATCAAATCAAAAACGAAGTTATGCGGTACACACCCTTTTAATGTTATTGAATGTGCAAACTCATACGGCTTAAAGGGATTTATAGACTCTCTGAATGTTGAAACTCTTCGCAAATATGTCGATCAAGATATTCCGGTTATTGTCAATATTCTAAAAGTAGTGGATCATGATTTTTACTTACATTCTGTATGTGTATATCGAATAAGTAGAAATTTCGTTTATATGTTAGATCCGGAGGATGGTGAGACAAAAATAGCACTTGATCGATTTGAGCGCCTCTGGGAAAACAGTGATTTTACAGCAATAGTCATATGCGATACAAGACATCCAGTTAGAATCTGAACAAGATGGTAATATATTGTACTATATTTTAGAACCTTAGACAAATAATAACCATCTTGAATAATGAAGAGTATATCAGGTAGACGCAGGATGAAAACTTTGATATACAAAGCTTCAGCAAAAAATATGATTTGATCAGTACGGTGAGTCTCGATGTCTATTGTCAGATATTACTACTTGTAATGTTCACTCTTGATATTGAAGGCATGTTTGATTCAATACCGCTTCATATTGCAATTTGCTAAAAAGAAAATAGAAAGATTGAAGAAAATAAATAGTATTACATGCTCATCTTTTTCTCCTTGATCTTATTGTTCAGTCCTATCCTGCCGCACCCACTGCACTGCATCCACCACAACATACCCATCCGTCCCCCGAGTATGCACCGTCACCCTCGCCGGCTTCTCCAACGAAAATGTAAACGTCCCCAGCGACGTAAACACTTTCTCGATCTCCGGCTCGTTCCGTTGATTCACAGTCACCTTTTTCGTTCCCAGCGCATGTTCAATCGTAACCGGGACGTTGGTCGCGCGGTTGCCATGGGCGGGGTAGGCTAGGCGGACCTCGTAGACTCCGCTTTTGAGACGGGCTTCAAAGGTGGCGCGGGGCGGTTGGCCGGAGCGGTCGCGGGCGGTGCGGTATCCGTTGTTGATGAAGGGGGATGTGCTGCGGCTCGTGCCCCACTCGCCGGTGAATTGGGCGTCTTCATCGTCGATGACTATCCCTTCCAAGTCGGAGATGCGCAGCGGGGGCGTTTTGGGCGGAGCGTCGGTTTCCAGGAATTGGCCGTCGTCGAGGAGGTGTTTCTTTAATTTCTCGTAACTTAAATCCTGGACGGCGATGTTTTCCTGCAGGGAGAGTACCGCTCCCGTAGCGGCGGATTGGCCGAGGATCATGAAGACCGGTTCCATGCGGATCGAGCCGTAGGCGATATGGGAACTGCTGAGGCAGACCGGAATCAGCAGGTTTTCACATTCCTGCTTGTGCGGCACGAGCGAGTCGTAGGAAATTTCATACGGCCCGCCGGTTCCGACACCCATGTCGCCTTCGTTTTGGACGGTTCCTTCTTCCGTGATATAGCGTTGAACGTTGTGGGAGTCCATCGTATACGAGCCAAGGCCGACGGGTTTGGGGGTGTCCACCGTGCGCAAGCAGTCGTGCTCGGTCATGACATACTTGCCGATCATACGGCGGGCTTCGCGGATGTAGAGCTGATACGGCCAATTGCCGTTATCCGTAAATTCGTCTTTCGCGAGCCCCCATTCGCTGACTTCATTGCGAATTTTATCAGGAACGCGGGGGCTGTTCGCCATAGTCCACATGAGGCCTTTTTGATAGTTTTCATGTTCGGCAATGATTTCTTCCCGCCGGTCGTAATCGGCTTCGGGATAGTCGTAATTCATGCCGATGTTGTCGGTTGAGAAGGCACCGTGATTGTTGGTGTCTGTCTTTTTGTTGGGCATCATGTCGATTTTCAACGGAAGCCGATGGTCACCCGCTTCGAAATTTCGCAACAGAATTTCATATTGCAGCGGATCGTAGCCTTCCGGTTTCGGCCAGGGGACACGGTTTTCGGGTACTTTGGTCATGCACATGCGGAAACAATAGGCCTGTACCCGCTCGTCGCCGTCGCCGTCATCTCCGGGATCGCCCGCATGAACACGGGGTAAGACACCGCTCAAGGGATTCCCCGGTTCTACAAACGGATCGACATCTTTCATGAAGTAATGGCCGTGGTGGCGGGCTTCCTTCTGCACGCCGTTATTCTGTTCCCGGTATTCCTCGTTCGATTCGCGGCCCACTGCATAAGAAACTCCCGCGGCGGCCATCAGATCCCCTTCGTAGGTAGCGTCGATGAACATGCCGCCTTTATAGGTCTTGCCATCCAAGGTTGTAATGGAGACAATCCTGCCGTCTTCTTTCCTGGCGCCGTTTTGACGGTCCAATCGAGCTTCGCGGACGACGGGAATCTTCCATTCGGCGAGCATATCGTCATAAATCTTCTCGGCCACATGCGGTTCGAAGACCCACAGGGCATCCGCATCCGGCTCGAAGGTTCCCCGCCCGCGCTTCCGATTCAATTCGTGCGGTTTCTCGTATTTCCAGGCGGAAGGATCCTCGTAATATTCGTGGATACGCTGGTAAAACTCCCGGCTCAAACCGCCGATCGCCGATTGGTCGCCGGTATCCGTCCAGCCCAATCCGCCGGAAGTCAATCCTCCCAGATGCTTGTCCGGTGAAACGAGGATGACGGTGTGATCCATCGCGGCGGTTTGTACGGCGGCGATGACTCCTGCGGAAGTACCGCCATAAACAACGACGTCATACGATTGATCCGCGCTATACACGGAAGAAACGAAAAGTGTGAACACCAATAAGTTGAATTTTCTCATCATATCTCCTTTTCATTGTCGGAGTGCGGACATCCCTGCCCACATCAGTTGTCGGAGCGCGGGCATCCTTGCCCGCATCTTTCAACGCATACATTTTTGTTATACTTTTATAAATGCTTTGATTGAACGGATTATTGAAGATAAGACACGGTGAGTAGGATTTCCCGAAAGAAAACAATTTTTCTCCATTGGAAATCCGAGAATCGTTTACGGACAATCAAGAGTTATTTTCAGTATTATAAGCGTGAAGTCATTGAAGAGGAACAGTATAATTTCACTTTGTTTCGAGCAATCCCCGATTTTTCATCCATTCTTCGCATAAAGACGGCCAATCGAATTTGATCGGGGGTTTGGGATATAGACCGAAGCCGTGCGGTCCGAGTTCAAAAACGTGCAGTTCTCCCGGGATTCCGGCTTTGCGCATAGCGAGATAGAAAAGCACACTGTTTTCTGCTGGAACACCGGTGTCTCCGGAGGTATGCACCAGGAAGGCAGGAGGTGTCTCTCGAGTAACTTGCAATTCATTCGAAAACAGTTTTATCAGTTCTTCTTCAGGATTATCCCCCAAAAGATTTCTACGCGATCCTTTATGGGTGTATTCCGTGGTAAAAGAAATGACCGGATAGATCAGAACCATGAAATCGGGGCGAGAACTGACTTGCTCGATTGGATCGGTTGCTTCCGGATTACCGGAATCGAAGTGTGTTCCTGCGCTTGATGTCAAATGTCCTCCTGCGGAAAAGCCGAGAATACCGATACGTTGAGGATCAATAGCCCATTCAGATGCGCGCGAGCGAACAGTCCGGATGGCGCGTTGGGCATCCATTAATGGTGCGGGATGTTGGTAATCCGGTGCATGGCGGTATTGTAGAATGAATGCGGCGATACCGATCGAGTTCAGCCATTGCGCGACTTGATGGCCTTCGTGATCCATCGCCAGTTTTCGATAGCCTCCACCAGGGCAAATTACAATCGCGGCTCCATTGGCAATGTCTTTCGAAGGAGTATACACCGTCAACGAAGGTTGATCAGTATCCCGATCCCCTTTTGCCAACGGTGCTCCTTTAGGCCAGAGTTTTAAGATATTCGTAGATTTTTCATGTGAAACGGTTTCAGCAGCAAGCGCGCTACCGTTCAATCCAAAAAAAGTCACTGTCAATATTGCTATCCCGATAATCCAGTGTGTTTTCATTTCGATTCCCTCTAAAGAGTGTATAAAAAATGGAAGTGTACATTACTTGAAAGAAGTGCATTTCGCAAGCATTATGAATCCCGTGCCAGCCGCCAGATTGTGTCCATCGCAATAACACCATGTTGACCCGTTGTTCGTTCGCTGATCGTGAACGAATACGCTCGTTCCCAATGATCGACCGCTTGGGGAAAGCCTTCCAAACTGTTATAGCAACAAGAGGTAACATAATAATGACCGGGGAGCAGGGGCAAATTCGGGATTTCACAGATGATCGATCCTTTTTCCCCTTCTAATTCAAAGTCAAAGATTTGCGGGTCGTCCCGCCAATAATGATTGGAACCGTTCACATAAGTCCCATCCGTGCGGAAAATCAAAAAACCAAAAACAACACCTTTGACCGGTTTATACACTTTGAATGAGGCAGTCAACGTAACCGATGCGTTGGTATCGGAAATATCGGAAGGTTGCCCCTCATGATCGGTCATGCGCACATCGTCTATTAGAATTTCTCCCGTCCCCCAACGGGGAGAGGTACTCGTTCCTGAGCGGGTATTGCTTTTCAGGATGCGATTTTTGTGGGCCATTTCCAGGTAGTGGTCGAGGATTTCTTCTGGCGAGCCGGACGCGAGAATTTTCCCTTGATCAATCAAAGTGACATGCGAACAAAAATGGCGGATAGTAGCTAAATCATGGGAAACGATCAAGATCGTTTTCCCTTTCGCCTTGAATTCATTCATCCGGTCGAGGCATTTGTTGCGAAAATATTCGTCCCCCACTGCCAACGCTTCATCGACGATCAGTACATCCGGATTGACAGCCGTCGCAACAGAAAAAGCCAAGCGTAGATACATCCCAGTTGAGTAAGTACGTACCGGGCGGTCGATAAAATCTTCCAATTCGGCAAATTCGAGAATCTCCGGAATCAACGCCGAGGTTTCTTCCCGAGTATAGCCCTGCAATGCACAATTCAAATAAATATTACTGCGGCCGGTGAAATCCGGATGAAAGCCTGCTCCCAACTCGAGGATCGAAGCGACCGTTCCTTCCACTGTAAGCGAACCTTCTGTCGGACGAGTAATTCCGGACAACAGCTTCAGCAAAGTCGATTTCCCCGCACCGTTGGGGCCGATGATGCCATAGGAAGCACCCCGGGGGATATTCATATAGATACTCTTCAATGCCCAAAATTGATGATGCAAACGATTTCCTATTCCCAACGCTTCCCGCACGCGATGGATGGGGTGATCGTAGATTCTATAGCATTTTCCGAGATTGCTTGTTTCAATGATGTTTGTCATAACAACGTATCGCCGGCATCTTGCCGGCTTTTCCAAAATGCCGCAGGGACGGCGGCGTTACAAATGTATTGCCGGCATCCTGCCGGCATTTTTCACCATACCCCACGGAGGCGGCGGGACAAAAAAAGGCACGGCTTCCCGTGCCCCTCGTAGGGTTTCTTTCAAGGAAAAGAAATCAATTCCGCCATCAATTGAAATTGATTTTCAAGAAATCCGAAGGTTTGTCGGGCATAATTACCTTCGGACCGCCTTTTTTCAATTGATCTTCCAGCCGCTTCAAAACGAATTCCGCTCGTTCTCCGATATGATTCTCTTGCAGCAAATAAACCAATTCTTCGATGGGTAAACAAATCGATGAGGCAACGGCATCAACCAGATAACTCAAATCGATTTTCCCATTGGATAGTGTAGGGAATTTTTTGCCCGTCGCTGCAAATTCGATGACATAGTCACCATACATTTTAAGAATCTTTTTTCGGAGGGATTTTTGTTCGGTGCTCGACATTCCGTCGAATTCGTCTTCGATGATATCGACACTGGCGGTCCGGTAGGGATGAGGGCTGACAATGGTTTTGATTTTGACCCGTTTCAACCCCAGCAGGAGCACGTTACTGCGTCCGTCCTGCAAATGTTCATGTTTGATGATCGTCCCCATACACGCCGCCGGGTAGATTTCCGGATTCCCCTCATAAATCTCTTCCCATCCCGGTTTCAGGATTGCCATCCCAATCATTTTTTCCCCTTTCAGGGAAGCCTTCAAAAGTTTACGGTATCGTTTTTCGAAGATGTGAAGGGGAAGCATTGTATTGGGAAAGAGAACTACGTGGGGCAACGGAAAAAGCGGAAGATTTCCAGAAAAATTCTTTAGATTGATTTCATGTTTCATGGGAGTATACCACACCTACATATACAAAAATATACCCTCTCTTTATTATAGAACTCCATTCACTCTACGGAAGTGAGTTGAAAGTCTTTACAATAATGAAATGATTGTGGATTGAATGAGTCAATACCCATGGGAAAAAAGATTGAAAATAAAGTATCATCTGGAGAGTCATTTATGAAGGATATCCGCGTCGCCTCCGTACAATTCGAGCATCAACCCGGAGACAAGAAAGCCAATATGGAGAAAATCCGTTCCTTTACGGAAGAAGCCCAGCAGCAGGATGTGCAGATGATCGTCTTTCCGGAATGCTGCATCACGGGATATTGGTTTCTGCGGAAATTGTCCAAGGAAGAATTGGCTGAACTCGCCGAACCGGTATTTATCGGACCCTCGTCCAAACGTCTCATTGAATGGTCGCAGGAAAGTGGAATGACCATCGGGGCCGGTCTTCTGGAAATCACGACGGAAGGCACACTCTACAATACCTATATCGTTGCCATGCCGGACGGAACGCTGCGCCATCATCGAAAAATGCATGCCTTCATCAATATCAATATCGCCAGCGGTTCCGATATCACCGTTTTCGATACCCCACATGACTGCCGGACCGGCATTCTAATTTGTTATGACAACAACCTAATTGAAAACGCTCGCCTTACCGCATTGCAGGGAGCGGAAATTCTTCTTTCCCCTCATCAAACCGGCGGCTGTGCTTCGAAAAGCCCTCATGCAATGGGTTTAGTAGATCGGGCACTATGGGAGAACCGCAATAACGATCCCGATGCCATCGAAGCAGAGTTTCTAGGTCCAAAAGGACGCGGCTGGCTGATGCGCTGGCTGCCCTCCCGCGCGCACGATAATGGGATGTTCCTCATTTTCAGTAATGGGGTCGGTGTAGACGATGACGAAATCCGCACCGGCAACGCGATAATCCTCGATCCGTACGGTCGAATTCTCGCCGAAACCTGGAAAGCGGGCGACGATATGGTTATCGCCGATCTGGATGCTTCGTTGTTAGATCAATGCACCGGACGCCGGTGGATACGCGCGCGAAAACCGGAACTTTATGGACCGCTTACTGTAAAGACAGGGAATGAGCGGGATACGTATGCGGTGAGGTTCGGGGAAAGTGATTCGTAGAAAAAACTGAATTATGAAAAAGAAAACCTTTGATTGAGTTGAGATGAAAAGAGGGGGATCTGAGCACGTTTACGAACAAATTAAAATTTGTCTCAGGAAGAAAAAATTGTAAATTGGAAGAATCGAATCCGGATATTCAGGTCAGAACAGGATGAATTGATCCAGAAATCATCGAATGATAAATTAGCCAAAACTTTCAGGGATAGTTGAAGGGGATAAGGGATAGGCAAGATGAAGCTTGAAGAGAAATTCCATCAATTGCTGAAACAATTTGCGAAAAAAATTCGTGAAAAATATATGGATTTGGCAAAAGGAGAACCCGAAGAACAAATTCGTTCCCCATTCGAAACATTATTTACGAATATTGGACATCTCCTTTCTTTGAAAATCGTGTTGAAAGGCGAAAGTCAATTACCGGATCGCTTAGGGAAACCGGATTATGCTGTTAGTATCAATAATATACTTTGTGGATATGTGGAATTGAAGGAGCCGGGGAAAGGCTCCAATCCAAATCGCTACAAAGGGCATGATAAAGAGCAGTGGCAACGATTTCGTTCATTACCCAATGTGTTGTATTGTGATGGAAATGAATGGAGCCTTTATCGAAGTGGTGAACGGGAAGGAAATCTCGTAAAACTGGATGGTGATATTACCACTGACGGTGAAAAAGCAATTACGATCCAGAATTCCAATCACATTAAATCGCTAATTACAAGTTTTTTTTCATGGTCTCCAATTGTCCCTAAACGGGCAAAGGAATTAGCCGAACTAATTGCACCTTTGTGCCGATTACTCCGTTTGGAGTTATACGACGCGCTTCAAAACCCTCATTCAAAATTGAAACAATTGAGCCTCATGCAAAATTGCCCGGAAATGCAATCCAAATCTTTAAAATATAATTTTTCCAGCAAATACAGCCTCTCGACTGTATGAATTGCTCAATTGAACTCTTTTTTACAAATTTGCAGACAGACCTCTCCTTTTCATCTTGAAAAAAGAAGCATCTTTACGAATTTTACGCAACCAATCGTAAAAGTTGGTCGGCCGTCAAGGCCAAAATGCCAAACATGAGGTGAGTGGTCACCTTTGCATGCCCTCTCACTTTCACATGAGATACCCCAAATTCTTCTTTCAGCTGTCCAAAAACACGTTCGACGGATGTTCGTTCCTTACACCGTTCTTGGGTTGCCGGATCCATTTCGATTTTTTCCCCACGGCGGGGATTGGAATCGATAATCGGCACATGACCCAAAGATCGAATATGATCCTTCACCGGCTCCGCATCATAGGCGGCATCCATCAACTCGTATAAACCAGTCACTTTCTGAGCACTCATCTCCGAAAGCGGAATGGCCGCCTGACTATCATGAACCGATGCCGAGGTCACAAAGCAACTGATCGGAATTTGTCCATCGACACAATCCAAATGCAGTTTATATCCATTCCAACTTTCTTTGTAACCTTGGCTATTTTTCTTGGTCCCTCGGTCACACTCTTTCGGCAAATCCTCTAGCATCTCTTCCAGTGTCATGCTCTGTTGGCGTTCTAACCGTGTCGGTTCCTTGGGAGGAACAATCTCTCCCTTTTTGGGACGGCCTCGTGACCGTTTCGCTTGCGAGGGACGCTCCTCTTTCGGTTTCGAAATGGGCTTTTCATTTCCCTCTATGGCTGTACTATCCCGCGAAATGTGCCCTTTCAATTGATCTTTTTGATGCGTCTCGATGAGAGCTTCATGAACTTGCTGCGGTAAATCGCTCCGCGTAAATTCATCAAACGCACGGGAGAATGTGGACTCATGCGGGATCATCGAGACCGTTTCAAATCCACAAATCCGACGCAAACTCGGACAACTTTTTAAGTGGTCGATCAATGCCCGCGTTGTGGGGAGATTATACACGGCTTTCCCCACGAAGGTTCTCGCTATAGCAGAACGTACTTTTCGATTTCGCCCGACTCCTTTGCTTGGTAATTTCACATACTTTTCTATCTGTATCACTTCCAAAATGCTTACGAATTGTTTCTGCTTCTCCGTTAATGGACCGAGTTTCTCTTCTAAAAAAGGAAATAGATACCTGCGCATTGAAGTTTCGACACAGAAATGATATCGTCCATTATTTAAGCATGTAATCTCATACCCCATCTATCACAAATTTTCAAAAAAGGTCACAGTTTCTATTGATTTCCTCGAAAAAAAGCCTAAAATCGGGTAATCAAATGCGTATAATTAATTCGACATATGTTGAGGGATACTCATGAAACCGATTTTTGCCAAAGGTAATCATAACACAGTCAAAAAGTTAGTTCGTCTGCGGAAAGATGCAGAAAAGGATGGTGCTTCACGCGTGGTGCTAAGAATCGAATCGATCATTCTAAGTATAGAAGGTCATACCACGGGTCAGATTGCCAATTTACTGAAAGTGGATCGTACAACAGTTCCACTGTGGATCAACAAATGGAATCAATATGGTTTGACAGGTTTGCTGGACGGCTATCGCAGCGGCCGAAAAAGTAAGTTGGAGAAGGAGGACCTGGAGAAATTAGCCGACATCCTTGAAAGCGGTCCGGTGGCTTATGGTTTGAGTACAGGTGTTTGGACATCCATAATCATTGCCACGGTCATCGAAGATGAATTTGAAATCCGGTATCATCCCGGCCATGTGAGAAAATTATTGAAACGGTTGGGATTTTCCGTGCAACGCCCGACACTCAAATTGGTGAATGCCGATCCGAAACAACAAAACAAATGGATCCGCTATACCTACCCCCATCTAAAAAAAACGCCCAAATAGAAGGGGCGATCATCGTTCATCAAGATGAAGCCTCATTTCGGCAAACACCAACACTTCATCAAACTTGGGCGCGAAAAAATTCGCAGCCGAAAATCCCGACTAAGGGAGTGCGGAATACGCAGAAGATTTTCGGTGCTGTGGCTCCCCAGACTGCGAAATTCATTTACCAACAGACTCATCAATCATTCAACTATGAAACCTATATTGAATTTCTGGAAGATCATCTCCTTCCTGGCTTCTATCGAAAGTCACATCGCGTTTACCTGATTCAAGATAACGCTTCTTACCACAAAAAACCGGAAACTTACGAATGGTTCAAAACGAATCGTAAATATGTTGAAGTGTTTAACCTTCCTCCTTACTCGCCTGAGTTTAATGCAGAAGAAAGACTCTGGCATCATACCCGAATGTGCGCCACTCACAATCGGTATTTTGAAACTAAGGAACTATTATGCGAGGAATTATTTGCTACATTCAAACATATGCAAGATGATCCGAAATCAATCGAAGGGTTGCTTCGCCCTTTTTGCTGAACGTTATGTCGAAAGACTTATGCGCATCTATTTATCTGGACAAATTACTCGCGGAAGGGGAAATTCAAAAAGTACAATACCGCCCTGGTGGAAGGGTTTTCGTTGATAAGGCGGATTTGGACGAATTCATCGAAAAGAGTAAACGGTATGCTTAATCGATTTTCTCGATGTCACTGTCCGTTGCTTGCAGATGCGCATAAATTTGTGTCGTCGCTGCATCTTTGTGCCCAAGCCATTTCTGGACTTTATACAAGCTCACACCGGCAATTGCGAGCTGAGACGCAAAGGTATGGCGAAGCACATGAGGTGTTACATCGTTTAAACCGGCTGCAGTACAAACTTTTGTAAAACCTTTCCGGAAATCATACCGATACCGGTCTTGTTTTCTTTCTTCATCTTCTTCCGAAAATAAATATCCGATTTCATTCCGGTGAGGGATCAACTCTTCCTTTATTTTTGAATGCATGGGTATTGTTCGGAGGCGCCCGCTTTTGGGTTTGAAGTCTTCACCATTTTGAACGGTTATGGTCCCTCTTTCGAAGTCAAACCAATCCCATCGAATATAAGAAATTTCCCGTTTTCTCAGGCCGGCATAAATACCCAACAGAAAAACCCAATACCACTCCTTTTTAAGCGCTTTTGCAACTGCCAATACTTTTTCAATCTCCTCATTCGAAAGAAAACGCGGAATCTTCTTCTCCACTTTCAATTTCTCGACTTTGGAGCAAGGATTCTGATCCAGTTCCCCCCCATTTGACCGCGCGGCCCAATATCGCACTAACGTGCCTTAAATAGATATTAACTGAGGAAGGAGAATCACCTGCCCTCAACCTTTCACTTTTCATTTTTTCGACGATAGTAGGAGTTATATCCCGAAGGTTCTTTTTGTTCCCCAGAACATGAAGAAGATGTCTAACCGCGCTTTTTTCAATTTCAAGCGTCGCCGGTCTTTTGTGACTTTTGGCATAGTCCCAATAGCGGTTCAGAAAATCACCGATTTGGGCATTTCCTCTTGATTCGTGGCCCTCCGTAGAGATGGCCAACTGCCTTTCAATCTCTTTAGCCCGCTCCATGGCCTTCGATTTAATGGGAGTATCAAGATTCTTATGGAACTGTTTGCCCTGAATGGAGTAGTAACACCAATAGGCGCGATCTTGCTTGCGTTTTTTTCGGATATGGACTTTAATCATGATTGCTCTCTCCATTTCATATTATATGGAAATTCTATGGAAAGAGGCAAGTGGAGAGAATAAGAATTATCGTAAGTGTAATTAAATTATAAGGTTAAACATACCGGGACCGCGACTTGAACGCGGGACCTCCTGATCCACAGTCAGGCGCTCTAACCAATCTGAGCTATCCCGGCAGTTTTGAACTTATTATAGTTACAATTATGTAACAGACAACCGTAACAATAACGTAATAGGCACTCCCTCCTGTCTTTTTTGATCTAAATAACTGATCCATTGGCATCCCCTGCGGGTTATGGCGGTATTCCCGCGTGGTGTGAATTTCATAGGCAATGAGAATTTGGCATTGTTTATTCTTCAGGATTTCTTGAATGTGCTGCTGGATTTGCTTCCGTCGTTTGAGCTTATACCGATTGAGTTTCAGTGGAAGCGCTCGCAGTTCTTCCAACGCTTGTTCAAGGCACCGTAGCCGGGTCTCGAGATCCTGTTCCGCTTTTTGCGTACTCCGAATCCAATGCAATCGATAGCCCTGAAATGATTCTTGCTTAAGTTTGATACCACTCCACTTCTTTCCCAGCGAAATCCGCGACTTTCGCGATCAATGCGGTGCGTTTTTCTTCATCGAATTGCTGAAATTCGTTGGCCAACGCGATTTTTTCCTTGATTTTCGAGTCGTTTTCCGCTCCGGTGATCAATACGCTGACTGGTAGTGACCAGACGAAGTGGAGAGCATCTGCAAGAGAAACGCGATCCGGGATAATCGAATTTTTGAAGAAATTGCCGAATGAGAGAGTTTTCATGGCAAGAACACCGATGTCCCGTTCAACCAGTTTTGGTAAAACCTGCTCGATGAAACTGTTGTAATGGGGATCGACGAGATTGATCGGCATTTGGCAGGTTTCAAAGATCTCGTTGTTTTTGGTTTTATCCAGCATGTGCAGATGTGCGTCGGGGGTTCGATGGCCGGTAAAACCGATGTGGCGTACTTTACCGGATTCTTTGGCTTTTGAAAACACTTCAAGCACTCCATTTTCAATTCGGCTATCCACATCACCAGGACTATTGATAGCGTGCACTTGCCAAAGGTCAAGATAATCCGTATTCAAACGTCGAAGTGAATCGTCGAGTTCTTGTTGCGCTCTTTTCGCGGTACTGGCTTCGGTTTTTGTCATCAAGAAGATGACATCGCGGTATTTGGGTGTCAGGATTTTGCCCATCCGTTCTTCGCTACCGCCGTTTTGATATTGGACAGCGCAATCGAAGAAGCGAATGCCACCTTCAAGGGCCGCTTCCAAAAGCGCTTGGGCTTGTTTCTCGCTACCGGTACCGAAATGGTACCCACCAACACCGAGCATAGTGACAGATTCATTCGTTTTCCCCAATTTCCGTTGGGGCAGAAGTTCTCCCAAGCGGTCGCATTTCATGTTCTTTTCGCCGGCTTCGAGGGTGTATGGCATCATGATTCCGGCGGTAAGGGCAGAGAGTGATTTGAGGAAGTGGCGTCGATCTGTCATGAGATTTATTCTCCTTTATTATTGGTACTGTAGATAAACAAAGAGCAAGGGCAAACTGCGTATTGCCCTTGGCACCCTTTGGTGATCCTATGGGGTAACAAGGGTAAGCGAAGTCTACCCTTGCTGAATGGGACTTTATCATCAAGGGCAGACTGACGCATTGCCCTTGGTACCCGCTTAAGGTCAAGGGCAGACTGCGCATTGCCCTTGGCATCCGTTATCATCTTCAACGCTTAGTTATTCATTATAATCCTTCGATAGTATGAATTGAGGAAGAATGCCTTCATGGCGGTTGTTGTAAAAGATGGAATTCTGTGCCGTTTATCGGATTGCGGATAGAAAAGGTTCACGTTCGTTTCGGATTTTCCGGAAGGAGGTGGTGCCTATCACCTTTATGGAAAAGAGGGAAACGGGTTATAATACCCATTCAGTTATGGGGGCGTTCAATAAACGAGTGCCGTTTATCCAAAATAAATCACTTTTGGGAGAAAAAATATGTCCGACAAAAAAGATGTCAATCGCAGAGAATTCATATCTCGTTCAGGGAAAGTTGCGGCCGGTGTAGGCGCCGCTGCCTTGGCCGGTCCGGCGATCAACGTGCTTGGCGCCAACGACAAGATTTATCTTGGTATCATCGGCCCTGGGCGCCGCGGCCGCGCGATCACGTGGTTGTGTCAAGAAATGGCCGGTGAGCGGAAAAAGAACATCGAATTCATCGCTGTTGCCGATATATTCGAAGGCTGGCGTGAAAAAGCGGTCATGGAAATCCAGAAGAACAATATGCGCTATGAACTCGAAGAAACCAAAGATATCGAAACCTATGAAGATCATAAAAAACTTCTGGAAAACAAAGATGTAGACGGCGTGATCGTCGCCACACCTGAGCACCTCCATGCGCAGCATATGTTGGATGTGATTGCCGCCGAGAAAGATTTGTACATTGAAAAACCGATGGTTCATACGGTGGAAGAAGGATTAAAAGTTCTGGATGCGGCGAAAAAGAGTAATTGCATCATTCAATGTGGAACCATGCGCCGCAGCGTGCCGCTTTACTACCAAGCGCAAAAAATGATCAAAGAAGGTTTGATCGGAGACGTACATTATACCGAAGGCTGGTGGCATCGTAATTTCAAAGAAGACGAAGCCAATGCTGCTTGGCGTTATGATATTCCACCCGACGCCGATGAAGATACCATCATTTGGAAAGACTTTATCGGTCCCGCTCCTTATGTCCCGTTTGATGCCAATCGGTACTTCCAATGGCGCTGCTACTGGGATTACTCGAATGGAATCGGCAGCGACTTGATGGTTCATCAGATGGATGTAATCCATTTGGTCATGGGAGTGAAAATGCCAAGAAGTGTTGTATCCTCCGGTGATATTTACCGATGGGATGATGGTCGGACGTCGTGCGACACCTGGAGCAGCATTTTTGAATATTCCGAGGGTTTCCAAGCCAATTATCGCAGCCAGTTCAGCAATAAGCATCAGGAATTCGGAATCCGGATCATGGGATCGGAAGGAACGATCGAAATACTTATGTCCTCTTTGATGAATATTTTCCCCGAACCGGAACCGTATGGCAATCCGAAATTGGAAAAGACAACCATTTATTACCCAGAAGACAACACCAGCGGGAATTTGATGACGGCTCATTTCGCGTCCGTGAAAGATCACTTTGAAAATTGGATTGACTGTATGAAATCCCGGGAAAAACCGAATTGTGATGTCGAAACCGGTTTCTACGGTTCCGCACTTTCCGCCATGGCCGTGCAGGCTTATAAGGAAGGCCGGCGGTTGTGCTGGGATAAAGATGATATGAAGATCTATAACTGCTAGTCATCAATACAGACAAAAATATGGGGCAGGTGTTCATGATTCTACCTGCCCTATTTTTTATTCCTGTTGAACGGATAGTAAGAGTACCCTTTTTAAATGGCATATCGTTCCAAGAGGTGTTCCATGAAAGTCAATCTAAGATTCTTCCCCATTGTATGCCTACTCTCTTTCGCTTCGGCACTTTCTCCATTTCCAATTCAAGCCGCAACAACAATGAGTGTAAAAACCGACGCAACCGGTCTCCCCCGTGGTCTATTGAAAACGGAAATCCATTATGCTGTATCGCCGGGCGTGTTTGAACTCTATTACCCGCGCTGGGTTCCCGGTATCCACGGTCCCCGAAGTCCAATTCAGAATCTAGCGGAAATCGAAGTGTTGAATACGACAGGTGAAAAAATTTCATGGCGGCGTGATCCACTGAATGTATTTCATTTCTTGGTTGACGTGCCAAAGGGGATCGATCAAATTCATGTTCAATTGACCTATATATGCAATCAGCCGTCGGTCAACTCGAAGGGGGTGGATTCGTATGGGAATCCATTCGCCGGTGTAATTTGTTGGAACACCTGCTTACTCTATCCGGCTGGACATAATGTAAGTGATATCGAAGTTGACCTTTCTTTAGAATTACCGCAAGACTGGAAATGGGGATCGTCACTCAGTGCACGCCATGAAAAAGACAATGTAACTGAGTTTGAACCACTTTCTCTAAGGGAATTGATCGATTCTCCTTTGATCTGTGGACAATATTACCGCCGCTTCGATATTACACCGGAAAAGGGAACACCTCATTTTCTGCACCTAATTTCCGAATCGGAACGACAACTGCGACCCAAGGATGAACGAATACAAAAGTTCCAAAATTTGACCGCGGAAGCGATGAAACTGTTCGGGACTCAACATGATTATCCGTACCACCTATTGCTTGTTCTCTCCGATTCCATTCCATTCCTGGGATTGGAACATCACCGATCCAGTTTAAATGTTGTAGGAGAAAACGGACTGGAAGAAGATAAACAATTTGTGCGAACGGGGCATCTGTTGGCACACGAATACGGGCATCGGTGGTGCGGAAAGTATCATCGGCCGGAAGGGATGCTTGTTCCCGACTACAATACGCCGAAAGATACCCGCCTGTTGTGGGTGTATGAAGGTCTCGATCAATACCTCGGTGTAGTGCTGGCAGCCAGGTCGGGATTGCTCGCGACGGAAGAACGAACCTCGTTTGAAGGCGCGTTGTGGGATGATTGGATAGGAGTCGGTTATACCATCACCAAACTCATGAGACAAAAGGGGCGTCGTTCAATCGATCTGGAAGACACCGCCGCCTCTTCCTATTTACGAAGGCAAAGAAGCAAATACTGGTCAGCCTTGAACCGTAGCCAGGATTATTACTTCGAAGGAGCGTTGCTCTGGTATGAAATCGACGCCATCCTGCGTCATGAATCTTTCGGAAAAGTCTGTCTTGACGATTTTATAAAGGAATTTCTTGGACGTTATGACAAAGAAAAAATGATGATGGAATTCAATGAGGAGACTGTTCTTGAATTTCTGAATTCAGTACATGCGTATAATTGGAAGGCTTTGATCGATGACCGGGTGCGCGGATTGCATGATAATTTACCGCTCACCGTATTGGAACGGCTGGGATACCAATTGCATTATTCCAGTACCCCCACAAAATTCGACGACGATCCTTCACTCACTTCACTCGGGATAGAAGTGTCTTCCGGAGGAAAAATCACGACAATCATACCAGGAAGCCCCGCTGATAAAGCGGGTCTGTTTGAAGACTGTGAAATTGTCGGAATCAACGGCAGGAAATTCAATGAAAATCGGTTGAAAGACGCGATTGCCGAAAGTGTGGCAAAGCGGGAAATCATTTTTCTTATTTTCAAAGGAGATTTACTTGAAACCATTGTCATGAAATATGATGATGGGCCGAAATATTTGGATTTCGTGCGGGATAAAGAAAAACCGGATATGCTCGCAAAAATTTTCGCTCCGAGAGTGAGTGAGAATTTAGAATAGAAAATACTCCCCGATCAAGGCTCTCTGATTCTCTTCAGTCAGGAGACGCCGATTGAAGTAACAGGGAAGACACTCTTACGGCTCGCCGTATGGACAAGCAGTCCCTCCGCACAAGTATTCGCCGGTCTCATCGATACGGATGCCGAGGGCAACCTAACCGGTTCGACTCTCGGCATGGAGCAACTGCTCACAACGCAAACTCTGACGAATACGTGGAACATGATCACCGTCTTACATGAATCCCAATCCGGTTTTGTCAAACCGTTCGTTCAAGTGGCAGGCAAAATAACGAGCAGTGAAGTCTTTATCGACACGATCGAAGTATACCCCTTGGGAGAGAACTCCTATTATCCATCAAAGTTCTTTGGAAAATAAAAAACAATGATTTGTATCTGATCATCACCTATTCTTGCGCTGATCGAGCCGTTCCCCCTTTGGGGGACGAACAGGAATCGTCAATCCGCCACTAGCCTCCAATTCTTCGAAAAGTTGATTCTTCATCGCTTCGATTTGCTCGCGATAAACCGGCACGTTAATCAGGTTGTGCCGTTCAAGCGGATCGGTCTGCAAATCATAAAATCCGTCGTCATCCCACACGCCATGATAATAGATATACTTATACCGTTCATCCCGAATGGCAAATACTGTCGGCGTCGCGGGGAAATTCCATTCCCAATAATACTCATACAGGATATGATCCCGCCACGGAATCGACTTGCCTTGTAGAAAAGGAAGAAACGACCGTCCGTCAATTTCGGCTTCCGGCGGAATTGCCAGACCGGCGGCTTCGAGTAAAGTCGGAGCAAGATCAATGTTCTGCACCATCTGCGGAATGATCGAATTCGGTTTGATCATACCGGGAGCATAAGCAAGCATGGGGATTCGAATGGACTCTTCAAAAGCATCCCGTTTGTCATAAAATCCATGTTCCCCCAATGCAAAACCGTTATCACCCAAGTAAATTACCAGCGTCGATTCACTGAGACAGGTGTCGTCTAAAAATTGCAAAACCCGGCCAAGATTCTCATCCAATCCGTGAACGGTTTCGCAATAGTTATGATAAAGATCATCAAAGGAGGGAACCGGATCATTGTCATACGGTCCCGTCTCCATGTGGTCGATCCCGTGAATACTGTAACGCCGTTCCCGCACCCAATGCGGCTGCGTCCGATAGTTGCGCTCGGTATTCGCCATTGTTTCGGGACGTTCGATTTCCGCCTTTTCATAACGCTCTTTGTGACGTGGAGCAGGTTGGAAGGGGTAATGTACCGCCTTGTACGACAAATACATGAAAAACGGCTGTTCTGCTTCCTGTGTATCGTTCAGCCAGTCAAGCGCCCGTTCCGTAAGTACATCGGTTGTATATCCTTTGAAATGTTGATGTTCCCCGTTGATGTTGAGAGTGGGATCGAAGTAGGTTCCCTGCCCTTTGAAACTTACCCAATGATCGAATCCGGGCCGCGGCTCATCATGTTCATGCCCCATATGCCATTTGCCAATAAAAGCAGTGCGGTATCCGGCACTCTGAAGATATTGAGGAAAGAACACCGTTCCCTCCGGCGCCGGACGCTGATTATCCACGATGCCGTGATGATGCATATACCGCCCCGTCAAAATCGACGCACGGCTTGGAGAACAAAGTGATGTACAAACAAATGCATTCGCGAGATGAGCGCCCTCCCGCGCCATCCGGTCCATATTCGGCGTTTCTAGAAACTTCGGCGCTTCATCCATAAAACCCATGAAATCATACCGGTGATCGTCACTCAGTACCAACACAATATTCCGCCGCTTCCGTGTATTTCCATCTGCAGCATACAATGAACACAGCGTAGAAGGCAAAATACTCAAAGCAGCCAGTCCACGACCCGCCGATTTCAAAAAACCACGCCGATTCTGACAATTGCTCAATGAATTTATATTAGAATTCGTTTTTTGCCGCATATCTTCATTACCTCATTCCTTGTCGGAGCGCGGGCATCCCTGCCCGCATCTTTCAACGAGTGCAAGACCATCCTTCCTATTGTTCAGATGCAGCGAAACAAAAGATCGATCCATCACTCGTAACCACAAACAATTTCCCATTCGCCGCAGCCATCCCATCCCAGATAACTGGTGAAGATAAATCATATTCAGCGAGTACATTTCCGTCTTCAGAGGAGATGACTCCAACAATGCCGCCTTTTTTTCCTTCATAAGATGCAAATGGATCTTCGGCAGAAAGTTTTAAAGGCATACCGCCAACAAATAGGTTTCCTTTGGATTTTATCATTGCCCGTGGATGAAAGGAAAGGTCGATTTTCCACACATATTCATTGGCTTTTTCTCGTGAAATTTTTCGAAAATCAGGCAGCGATTGATCTCTTTCCGAAAACGGTTCGTTCTTTTTCTCAAAAAGAAAGTATTCTCCGATTGCGTCTCCTTTTCTGCGCACGCCCCAAACGGAACTGTTGTCGAAGACCATCATCAAGCCTGACGGTACGGCGATCGTCGGCTCGCGAGTCCCCGGACGATTGACGATCCACGAATAGGCAACCGGAATTCTGCTGAAATCCCCTGTGCCAAGAACCCAATGCGTCCGGTGATTTTCCGAATTGTCCAAAAGACTTGAGGTCGAAAACAGATGAGGCTTCATCCGATCTTTCATTGTCAATTCTTTATCGAAGCGAACATGATGCAAGAACACATCCTGTCCATCGCTTACAAGCACATCGGAAACCGCTCCACCCGCCATGGAAAAAGCATCGCTTCGGTCGGATGCAAGAAATGTTTTATAATCCGTCGTATTTTGATCGATCCGAGTTTCATGATCCGGTTTCGCCTCTTTTTTCCCTTCTTCTATATCGGGATGTTGACTTTCAAAGTGAGTTTTATAAACGATCTCGCCACTTTCCGGTTTTAATCCGTATAGAACGATTCCCCCATCCAGCCAGGTCGAACGACCAGCGGAACAATAGGCAATACCATCCAGTATTAAAACACTGCCATGCACCGGCCACAGCGATTCCACTTGATCAAAAGCAACCGTTCTCTGATCAAGCGGCGCAGCGAGAAAGCGCCATATCAACTCCCCGTCACTCAACCGTAAACAATAGACTCGGCCATCCGCCGCACCGAACAGAACTCGACTGTGATAAATCGCTGGAGGTGAATCGATCCGTCCTCCAACAGTATAGGTCCAGCGTACTTCCCCGTTTTTTTCGTCCAACGCATAAAGAGTGTTTTCATCCCTCGCGGCTACAAGTCCAATCCCACTGGCAATCACCGGCTGAGTCAACCGTCCGCCGATATCTGTTTTCCAAGCATGATTTAAATCTTTGCGCAAGGCTGTTTTTGCAATACTACTCCGAAGCGAATCGTTTCTGAACTGTGGCCATGATTCCTTGTTATTAGGCGTCCTTTCGATCTGTTGTCCGTATGCAGGTCCCTTTTCCAATCTTCGTTCATCAAGAACTCTTTGCCTTTCTTCTTTTTCCGCCGATAAAGACCAGAATCCCCGTAATTTGGATTCCATATAACAACCACAAGAGTGGGGAGGAGTATAAATTAGCCCATTGGCCGGTAAGATTCCATATTGGCATGTTCCTCTCACCCAATTGTTGCGAGAATGCTCATCATCTTCGAGATCCATCATCTCGATCCCCCGTTTACCAGCGAGGATAAACCGTACTGTCGCCTTTTCACGATAACATCGATGATGGTGTCCCGAGGTCTGAAGATCGACCATGATGTTGTTGCTTCTCTTCACCTCACCCGTATACAAATCCCGGCCTTCGCTGAAATCCTGGACTGGTGGGGGTGCAACGGAATCGCTCACATGCAATCCTTGCCAAACCAAACCGTTGATGACAAAAATATCGAGCGGTGAATGAAATCCTCCACCGGCCTGACATTCCCAAAGCATTTCTCCTGTCTCAGCCGACAACGCGGTCAGTTTTCTGGAAAGATTGCATAAGACGACATCATTGACAACAACCAAAGTGTGCAAACCATACGTCAACTTACTACGCTTCTTATTCTTTTGCTCTTCACGCACCGTCCACTTGTTTTCACCCGATTTCAAATCGAGGCAGGTCACACTCTCACCAATTTGTATATATGCATTATTTCCATCGGAAGCGAGCGTTTCAGGCATAGGATTCGCTTCGGGATCCGACCACTCCCATAAGGTTTTCCCCGTTTCAGTATCAATTGCTAAAATCGATTTCCGATTCGGCCATTGGTATTTATCTTTAAAGGCTGGATGATTGATTGCATGCTCCGCTACCGGTTCTCCTTGCAAAACCAGCAAGATTTCATCGGCGAGAATCATTTCTTCAGCGCCAACAGTATCATCAAAAGTGTGCAATGTTTGCCCAGAAACCGCATCCAAAACCGACACTGGTGCATTCAATCCCAGCGGTACGAACAAGCGATCATCGGATACAACTAAGAGTCTCGTCACTTGAGGCGGGCCGGAACGAAAGCGGACTCCGTGCCATGTCCACGATTCCATATTCCTTTTCCACAATTCCACACCATTGAAAGCATCTCGAGCGGTAAGCGACCACTTCCCCGGTAATCGGATATTCGCCGCAGGCGACTCATCCGCAATATAAAATATTTTTCCTTGTGCTGTCACTAAGGCACTGATACTATTTAACTTGTGGTGATTGCGCGTCCAGAGTGGATCACTCAGCCACTGCATATAACGGGGCGGACCGACAACCGAATCGTTCGCAACAGCATTATTGTTGGGACCGTGCAAATAATGAGTCCACTCATCGATCTCTTCCGGCCATGGCTTCACTCTTTGCTCCCACGAATCATCTTGCTTCACAATGGCAACGCCATTGGGAGCCAACACGCGCATGATTTCTGCCTGTTTTAAATCATACGGTTTGCTTACAACCAGCAAATTCACAAGATTGTCGGTATACGGCAAATGTTCTCCATCAAAACAATCCGCCGTAACCGTACCATAAAGATCATGAGAACGTATATATTGACGGATTTTTATTACATTGTCTTCTTCAGTATCCAATCCTTGGACAAGGCAGCCGTTACCTTGTCGCAGTGCAACCGTTAGATCACCACTCCCGCAACCTATATGTACAATCAAGCCGCCTTTGATTGTTGTTTCCTCCAAAATTGATTGCAGCTGATTCGTCTCAAATGCACTGACAGTCCAACAGGTAAACATTACAACTAATAGAGCAATGTAAAACCGGCATTTTCTATTCATAAAAGCCTCCATGATCTTTTCTACTTATCATGATACCATATTGTCTGAATCTGGATCACCAGGATTTAAGGATGAACAGGATATGCTCTTTTGAGGAGCAAGCGAAATTTAGCGAGCGATTAACGATTATTGGTTGTCTTCTCGAAACGCAATGAAATGCTTTCATATTCCCCATCCTGGAAATCTTCTAATCCTGGCCAATCCCGATTCAGACAAATATCTTTCGCGCAAATCAACGTTTTGTCAATCATTCCACCAATAAGTATAATTTCTCAAACATTTGACGAATCATTAATTCAGCATCATTTATTCAGAGTCTTCGGAAACACACATTCTTTTGTATACTCTCGTGAGTGCACATTCTTAAGGAGAACAAAATCATGGGTCACCAATTCGGAGTCATCGGCTTGGCCGTTATGGGGGAAAATATCGTCCTCAATCTCGAAAGAAACGGCTATGCCGTTGCGGTATATAACCGAACAGGTTCAAAGACAAAAACCTTTATCGAAGGGCGCGGTGCCGGAAAACATATTTCCGCCGCCTATACACTATCGGAATTCGTTCAATCGTTGGATCGTCCCCGCAAAATATTGATCATGGTCAAAGCCGGTCCGGCTGTAGATGCGGTCATCCAGGAAATCAAACCTTTGCTTGAAGAGGACGATATCCTTATCGACGGTGGAAATTCCTTTTATAAAGACACCGACCGCCGCATCCAAGAACTCGAAAGCAGCCCGATCCTCTATATCGGCACCGGAATCAGCGGCGGCGAAGAAGGCGCTCTATGGGGACCAAGTATCATGCCTGGCGGAAACCGGAAAGCCTATGAAGAACTCGAACCGATTCTAAAAAAAATCAGCGCGCAAACCGGCTCCGGTCCCTGCGTCGAATTCATGGGAAGCAAAAGCGCCGGCCATTTCGTGAAAATGTGCCATAACGGCATCGAATACGGAGATATGCAACTCATCGCTGAATCGTACGATATTCTTCGTAACGGCCTACAAGCATCTCCCGATGAGATTGCCGATATATTCAGTCAATGGAATGCCGGAGAACTCCAATCGTTTCTCATTGAAATCACCGCAAAAATCGTGAATTTCCCTGACGATCAAGGGAGCGGTGATGTGCTGGTTGACCGCATCCTCGACAGCGCCGGCCAAAAAGGGACCGGAAAATGGACATCCCAAACCGCCCTTGATTTAGGCATCCCTATACCGACAATCACCGCCTCCGTCGATGCCCGATTCATGTCCGCCATGAAAGAAGAACGCATAAAGGCGTCAAAACAATACCCCCTTCCCGACAATCCGGGAATGCCAAGCAGAGCCAATGTGATCGAAAACGTTCGCGCTGCACTCTATGCTTCCAAAATCTGCTCCTACGCCCAGGGATTCGCCCTCATGCGCGCCGCTTCACAAGAATATGATTATGGTTTGAACTATTGCGATATTGCCAAAATATGGAAAGGGGGATGCATTATCCGCGCCGTCTTTCTGGACCGTATCCGAGAAGCGTTTGAAAAACAGCCCGATCTACCGAACTTGCTGGTCGCCCCAAGTTTCAGAGAAGACATCCTCTCCCGCATAGACGCTTGGCGCTGGACAGTCGCGTTTGCGGTTTCTCACGGTATCGCCGTCCCGTCGATGAGCGCTTCCCTAGCCTATTTCGACGCCTATCGCCGCGAACAGCTGCCAGCCAATCTTATCCAAGCGCAACGCGACTACTTCGGCGCCCACACATATCAACGCACAGATAAAGAAGGCATTTTTCACACGGAAACATGGTTTGAAAAAAAGTAAACGGGTAACAAGGGTAAGCGAAGTCTACCCTTGCTTGATAGCGTGTTTCCGCCAGGGCAGACCTGACGTCTTGCCCTGGCTACCCTCTGGTTTGAAAAAAAGTAAGTTACCTAAGCTCACAAGGTTCAAGGCAGCAAATCCACTTCCCATTTCTCCACCCTATCCAGCGGCTTGTTCTTCATAATGGAAACAAACGCTTCAAGCGTTTTTCGCGCATCACCGAGTGGGTAATAAAAAGCGTCCCAGTTCTCGCAGTCCTCACCGTCATGATTGGGAACAACAAAGTCAAAATGATGAGCTTCCTGCATCTCTTTATATGCGGCAGAACAGCGAGTTTCGATATTCTCCAAGTCGGGAGCGGAAAGTATGCCTTTTTGCTTTTGAGTACGCCGGAGAAGTTTTCGTCTCATAATATCCGTAACCAGTTTGGGCAAATCCACCCTTCGTTCCGGCTCTTTCAGAAAAAGGATTTCATCCCGTGAAAGCGGACTGACAAAAACGGTCATGGTTTCAAAATTTGATAGAATACTTTGTTTTCGCAGTTCGGCAACGATATTCGGATTCCCTTCGAAGAAGGCGTTTTCCCCCTTATCCATAATTTTGGTAATTTGCTCGATTTCCAGTGCTTGCAAATCACTGCGAACCGGAACAATAATAAATCCTTCCCGCTCCCGCAAAGATTCGATTTCTTTTCGGGGACGAAAATGGTAATCCACACCATCCTGTTCCCCCGGACGGGGCGCACGATCATTATAAAGAACAATTTCTTGGAATGTTTGTGCCAACTCCGGATAAAAACGTTTGAATGCTTTGTACAACGGACTTTTTCCGATGCAGGAAGGACCTGACAAGGCGATAAATTTTGGCATTTTCGTACTCTCCTTTCTTGTATCGCTCCAGCTACGAACTCTTGTATAGTAGACAAGATGGAATCTCAAAATTGATCATTCCCTAAATATTGTTTCGAGATAAGATCAAGAGATAGGATAAACACTGGAATACGCTTAAACAATTTGTGGTGAAGACCTCTGGTCTGCATTGCATTGTGCAGACAGGATGTGGTGCAAACCTCGGTTCCGCATTCAATTGTGCAGACAGGATGTCTGCACCACAATTTTCTCATAAAAGAATGGATCAAATTTTCAATCGTGATGAAAGGAATCCTATAATGAAATATCATATCGCTTTATTTTCAATCCTTTTTCTATTCGTCTCCTGCTCGGATTCGGGAGGTCAATTGGTGGATAAAGAGCCGGGGACATCACCGACAAAAGCCATTGCCTCTACCGGAACCGAACAACTCCCCGCTGGACACCCACCGATTGCCCAAAATCCGATGCAAGGTAATTTAACGGCGTCTTTGCAGCCACCCGGAACCAGTACACTCGAGAGAGATGGAAATACAGTAACAGTGGCTTCCCTGTCATTTGAGATCGAGCCGACGTGGGAATCCGAAAAACCGAGCAGTAACTTTCGAGCAGCCCAGTTTCGTTTACCTCCACCGGAAGGAGCTGCCGAACCGGCTGAATTGGCACTATTTCAAGGAATCGGTGGCAGCGCCGAACAAAATATCCAGCGCTGGATTGGCCAGTTTCAACAACCGGAAGGAAGCGAACCTGTTATCGAAAAGCAAGAGGTCGACGGATTGAAGGTACAAATACTTGATATCAGCGGAACCTATTCCACCGGCATGATAATGGGAGGCGGCACTCCCCAAGAAGGTCAACGAATGCTGGCAGCGGTTGTCGAGGGGCCGGGCGGACCGTGGCATTTCAAATTGACCGGACCGAAACAAACGGTATCCCATTGGAAATCGGCTTTCGAAAGCCTTATTGCATCCTTAAAACCTGCTCAGTAATCCGGCATTTTGCAATATTTCTATCTTTGCCGAATGGATTGTCGATACATCCATACCATCACGAAAAGAAGGGCGAGAAGAGAAACACTATTGAATTGGTCAATCCCCATCTGCTCACCCCAATTCCACGATGTGTATTCCATATAAGCAATAAAACCAAGCAGCACTCCCGCCAGCGATTCACCGGCGATCATTCCGGATGAGACTAAAACTCCACGTTTCTGCCGGCGATTCGTCTCGGCTTCCGAGCGACCTGTAAGCAACCCATGCAGGATTCCCCCCATCAAAATTGGAGCGGAAAGAGTAAGGGGAAGATAGATTCCAACCGCCACCGGCATGACATACAAACGAATCTTGGAATCCATCGCCTGCAGGATTCCATCGATGATCACCATCAATATTCCGATATAGACTCCCCACAACACCATATTCCAAGGCAAGTGCCCGTCTCCGAAAAAGCCCTGTACCAAAGAAGAAAAAAGCACCGCCTGCGGAGCCGCCAGTTCCCGTCCACCGATTCCGCCGGTTCCGTTGGCAATCGAACCTTCATGCAAGACAGTCATTACCGGCGCCAGAATGAAAGCAGCGGCGATGACGCCGAGAATCTGCATTTTTTGTTGGTTGCGGGGAGTGGCACCGACCAGATGACCGGTCTTCAAATCGTTGCACACATCGCCTGAAGTACAGGCTACACAACAAACGACGCCTGCAACCACGAGAGTGGCGATCATACCGTTCGCGCCGCTGTATCCGAAGATATAAATCAAAGCCATCGTCACGAGAATTGTAGAAATCGTCATCCCCGAAACCGGACTGTTTGAATTCCCTACAAGCCCGACAATATAACTGGCAACGGCAGTGAAAAAGAAGGCCATCACGATCATGATCAATGTGATCAATACTGTTATTCCCACTTCCCCATGCAAAACGGTGTAATAAATCCCAAAGGTTAACAATACACAAAAAACGGCAAGCAGAAAAATCGATGTTCCGCTGATATCAATCCGTTTCGTGTCCGCTTCCTGCATGTCCTGTGGTCGAAACTGTGATGAAATTTCCGTCACGGCGGTGATCAAGCCGTTTCGTACTTTCCAAATCGAAACCACTCCCCCCACAATCATGGTTCCGACACCAATATACCGCACCTGGGTACTCCATAAATTCCAGGCTTCATCCAATGCCGATGCGGCCTGCTGATCAGCCGCCAACAATGGAATAATCACCATCCAACCGAGGAATCCACCTAAAAATATTTGAATCGCAATCGGCAGGCCGACCACGACTCCGACAGCAACCAGTGCCGGTGAAATATCCGTTCCTATATAAAACACGCGGCTTGCATAGGCCATTGCCCATTCGACACTTTGCTTGAAAAGCCCTAAATAGGAAATACAGATTTTCAACAATGCACCGACTCCTAAGCCGGTAAACACTAAGCGCGTACCGGAAGAGGCTTCTTCTTCACCCTCTTTCGTGGTTTCACCTACGCGCAGCACTTCTGCACAAGCTACACCCTCGGGAAATTTCAACTCAGGGCTGTCCACCACAAAAACCCGCCGCATCGGAATCATGAAGAGAATCCCCAATAAGCCGCCCGTAAAGGCAATCAAACTCGTGGTCCAGAAATCAAATCCTTCCCACAACCCGGCGGAACCATCGCAGGCATAGTAAAAATGATCCCAGCCGCCAGCGATTCTCCCGCCGATGCCCCCGTTTGCACCATATTGGATTCCAAGATCGAATGCCGTCTCAAAATACCACGATAAATACCCATCGCCACCACCGCAGCCGGGATCGAGGCAGAAACCGTCATCCCCGCCCGCAATCCCAAATACACATTCGCCGCCCCCATGACAATGGACAGAACAATCCCTATAAAGATAGCGGAAAATGAAAATTCTTTTTTCTTGTGAAAGGTAGCTTCTTGCCCCAGTAATTCATGCGCTTTTCCCATCGTTTTCCTTTCTCGCTTTTTCAATTCTTCTTTTGAAAATACTATCGAGTATAGAATGAAATATCCCAATCCATAAAGTTCCAAGACATACTATTCTAACTGTTACACTTCTTCAGCGGATAAATCCCTTACAATTCATCGATAAATGTCTTCAATTTTTTACGATTCAGCCCGCTTTCCTATCATAGAATTCAAGTTTGCCAAGATTCTCTTCTTGTGAATATACACTGTGCACCATATACTGTTCTGGGTTATCATATGGGTTGCAAAGCTTGTGCATCGGCTGTTAAACCTTTTCACCTTCGCTGCGCTTTCCCACAGATTTTCATCGTATCGTTTAACCGAATAGCCCCATCTGTATTTCATAAAAAGAATGCCCCAAAAAAGAGAAGTTATTCATGAATCAATCACGTCCAACTCAATTAGCCAAAACCCTCGTTACCTATTCCACCAAAGTCAATCCGGGAGAGCTGGTCTTCATTTCCGGCAAAGGATTCGACACCTTCGATCTCGTCAACGCGGTTGTTTCCGAAACCGTCAAAGCCGGTGGGATTCCTTATGTTCATTTCGAAGATGACCGGACACTGCGGACATTGTTATTTGAAGGGATCGAAGACACCTTCAAAAAATTAGGAGAATTTCTATTACTGGAGATGAAACAGGCCAAAGTCTTCATTGGCATTCGCGGGAGTTCCAATATCTTCGAATTATCCGATGTCCCCAAGGAAAAATTGGAATACTATGACAAATACATCACCGGTCCGGTTCATATCGAACAACGAGTGAAACATACGCGGTGGTGCGTTTTGCGGTATCCGAATGCCGCCATGTGCCAGTTGGCTCAAACGTCGAGTGAAGCCTTTCAAAAGTTTTACTATGATGTCTGCTGCCTGGATTACGCCAATATGGCCAAGGCCGTTGAACCGTTGGTCGAGTTAATGAACCAAACGAACCGTGTCCGCATCGTATCTCCCGATACGGATTTGCAGTTTTCCATTCAAAACATACCAACCGTCAAATGTACCGGCGAAAACAACATTCCTGATGGAGAATGTTTCACAGCCCCTGTGAAAGATTCGGTCAACGGCACAATTCGTTTCAATACTCCCAGCGTCCATGAGGGAATATTGTACGATTTTATTCACCTAACTTTCGAAAATGGTAAAACGGTCGATATGAACGCGGGGAAAAACACAGACCGTCTCCGTAGCGTTCTGAGCCAAGACGAAGGCTCCTCTTTTGTCGGTGAATTTTCCTTTGGCTTCAATCCCTACATTCTCAAACCAATGATGGATACTCTTTTCGACGAGAAAATAGCTGGCTCCATCCACATGGCCATGGGCAGCTGCTATGACGACGCTCCCAATGGCAATAAATCCTCTTTGCATTGGGATTTGGTCTTGATCCAACGGCCTGAATACGGCGGCGGAGAAATTTACTTCGACGACATGTTGATCCGCAAAGACGGAAAATTCATCTTCCCGGATTTGGAGGAATTGAATCCGGAACAACTCAAAAAATGAAATCCATTTGATATCCGGGTAGCAAGGGTAAGCGAAGTCTACCCTTGTCAATCAACACGCAACATACACTTATGGTACGGTAATCCGCCCGTTGATCATTTCGGGTACAATGTCCGACGTATCAAATTTAACACACTCCGCGAGGTCCTCTCCCAATCCCACCTTTTCCAGATACCGGCCATGATCGCATTGATGGACCATATCCAACAAACGCCCACTATACAATTCAAAAAGATCGACCGCCGACCGCGCCGCATCCGTCAAAATCACCGAACCATCCGGCGGCTCCAACAATGTAGAGGCGATACTCCCCAAACAAACAGTGTCTTCGAGACAGTAATTTCCTTCCCGCCCCGAAGACACGAGTAAAACGGATACATCTTCTCGATCTCGCAGTTCATTCAGCCGGTCTCCAACTGCTCGCCTGTTGCTGAACGTGGCAATGTACGCTCTACCGGCTTTCGCAACTGTAGCGAGTGCTTTTGTTCCATTCGTGGTAAAATGTACAACGGTTTTTCTCTTCACTAAATTTTCAGAAAATTCTCTTGGTGAGTTCCCCAAATCATACCCCTCGAGTTTAAACCCTTCTTTTTCTCCACTTAATAAAACAGGAATTCCCTGCTCCTGCAAAATGGTGAAAAGTTCGCGTGCCGATTCATCGCTCCCCTTGGGGATAATTGCCTGTGCACCGTTTGCCATAGCCGTAACCATAACCGTAGTCGCCCGCAATACATCTGCAACGACAACCGTATGGCGGCTCAAGTCTCGATCCACTAATTCATTCCAAGTAAATGCAACATCCAATTGCATGTTTTTATACCTTCCGATTTTCTAAAAATTGTCTGAATCAGGATACCCAAGATTCTAGGATGAACAGGATATGCCTATTGAAAGGTATACCAAATTTGACGAGCAATCAGCGGCCAATAACCATCTTTTCAAATCGTCATGAAAGACTTTCATGTCCCCATCCTGAAAATCCTTCCTTCTTGGCCAATCCTGATTCAGACAAAGCGCTCGATATCATGTTAATTTGAGGTAATATAGTTCGGATTCACGATTCGGTAAACGAATATAAAATGGTTCTATAAACACAAATGATACCCATTCAATTATATCTCCGTAATTTCTTATCCTATGGCGAAGGCGTCGAACCGCTGGATTTCACGCCGTTCAAACTGGCCTGTCTCTCCGGCCGCAATGGACATGGAAAGTCGGCCTTGTTGGATGCCATCACTTGGGCAGTCTGGGGGGAAGCCCGCAAAGCCGGTTTCAGCCGCACGCCCGACGCCGATCTTCTGCGGCTCAGCGCCGATGAAATGGAAGTGGAATTTACTTTCCTCCTGAATAAGCATGAATACCAAGTCTATCGCAACTACCGCCGCGGCAAACGAGCCGGAAAATTGGAATTCCGAGTCCGCCAAAATCACGACAGCGATTTCCGTGTCTTGACCGGCAGCAGCAAGCGGGAAACCCAACAGCGAATCATAGAAACCATCGGCTTGGATTACAAAACCTTCATCAATTCATCCTTTCTCCAACAAGGCAAAGCCGATGAATTCACCCGCCAAAGTCCCTCTGACCGCAAAGAAATTCTGGGGAATATCCTTGGGCTGGGATTTTACGACCGCTTACTGGAAGAAACCAAACAACGGCTCAGCACTACCCGAGCCGAACGGCGCAACCTGGAAGACATTCTCAAGGATATCGAACAAGAACTCTCCAAAGAAAGCGAGATCCAAGAAGAAGAAAAACAACTGAATGAAAGCATCCAAGCGAAAGAGAGCCAATTGGAAACTCTCTTTGTCGAAGAGAAGAATCTTCGCGGCCAGATCACCGATCTGCACATCGTGCGGGAACGCATCGAATCTTTAAATTCAGAAGAAAAAAACCTGCGGCAGAGAATCGAAGAAATCAGCAACTCGATTGGCAAAATCGAGCGCGAACAAAAAGAGCAAAAAGAATTAGTTGAAAAGGAAGAAGAAACCAAACAAAAGTATGATCGCTACAATCAGATCAATGAAGAAATGAAGCGCCTCATCGAGGTCGAAGCCGAATATAACAAATTGGAAAAACACCGGCAGGAACTAGAACGCACCATCGAAGCACAGCGCGCCCAGCTGCGCGAAGAACTCGCTTCCCAAAAATCCGAATACACTCAACTCCAAAAAGGACTGGAAACAGCACAGCAAATTATCTCTCAGAAAGAAGCGATTGAAAAAAATTACGCCGAATTTAAAGAAATTGCTCGAGAAGATCAAAACCTTGAATCCCTGCGTCCACGATTCGAAGAATTGTCTCAAACGCTCCAACAACAGGAGAAAGAAATTGAAAAGGAAAAACAATCTATTCAGCATAGAATCGCCGAATTACGGGGATACACTCAACGGCTGGAAACAGTAAAACACGATGCCGAAAAAACACAACAGAAAATCAGGAAACTTCCTATTCTCGAAAAAGAACTTGCGGAACTGAATGAAAAACTAAAAACCTGTGAAGAACGCGGTCAAGAAATCAGCAGGCGAATCGATCAGGAACAAGCCGAATGCAAACGGCTAAGTCAACTGATTCAAGAGAATGAAGAGAAAATTTCACTCCTCCAGCGCGGTGAAACACGGGAATGTTTTGTGTGCAAAAGCCCTTTGAATGAAACAGGAAAAAAAGAACTGGTAAATACCTACCAAACTGAAATCCAGCGCAGCAAAACCGAATCGGCAAAGCTAGACAATCAGATCAAAAAAGACGAAGCGCAAATCAAATCCATGCGCAGTGAATACAAACAATGCCGTGAGAAAGTGACCGAAAAAGAAAATGAATTGACCAAAATCCGAATGGAACAACAAAGTCTGCAACAACGGCTGGAGGAACAAAAACAACTGGAGAATATGCAGCAGGAAATTCAAAAACTAACTGAGATACTGGAAACCGAAAAGTATGCACTACCAACTCGGCAGGAAATCACCCAAACACAAAAGGAAATCGAATCGCTGCAGTACAATCCCGAGCAACACAAAGCCATTCAAACCAAGTTGCAAAGCAAACGCAAAGACGAAACGATGTGGGAACGATTGCAGGAAGAATTGAAAAAAGAGAAAGAATATCAATCCCGTTCCGAAATCGTCTCCCGCCGGATCACGGAAATTGAACAAGTCCTTGAAAAGCAGGATTTCGCCCATTCGGAACGACAGGAAATGAATACTTTGATTGAGTCTATCAAACCACTCGCCGGAGAACTCGCAAAGCGAAAGCCCCTTCATGATGAACAACACGCCTTGCGAAATATCCCAGCCCAATGGAATCGGATTCAATACGCCAAAGAGCGAATTCCCATTCTCGAAAACGACTGGAAAGACAATCAAAACCGTTTGCAACAATCGCAAACCCGTCTTGCAGATTTGAGCAAACAAAAACAGGATATGCTGCCGAAATTAAACCAATTGGAATCACTCGAAAAACAACTGGAACAAAAAGAAACCACTCGCGAATCCGTTCAATCCGAACGGGATCAATTGAATCTCCGCTTAGGCGGCATTCGCGAAAAACTGAAACGCCTCGAACAACGGAAACAAGAACAAGAGGAAAAACGCAGTCATCTCACTACTCTTTTTCAAGATGAGCGCTTATACGATATCTTAAAAAATGCCTTCAGCCGTGACGGCATCCCCGCCATGATCGTCGAACAATCCCTTCCCGAACTGGAAGAAGACGCCAATCGCATTCTGCATCAACTCACCGATGGACAATGTTCCGTCAACCTGGATTCCCAGCGCGAAAAAAAATCCGGTGGCATCGTGGAAACACTCGATATCAAAATCAGCGACGAAATGGGAACCCGCGATTATGAAATGTTCAGCGGCGGAGAAGCCTTCCGAGCCGATCTAGCCCTTCGCATTGCGCTTTCCCAGCTGCTCTGCCGGCGCGCTGGCAGCCGGCTGCAACTGCTCGTCATCGACGAGGGATTCGGTTCCCAAGACCCGGAAGGCCTCAACGCCATCGTCGAAGCCATTAACGACATCCAAGAAGAATTCGAAAAAATCCTCGTCGTCACTCATCTCGACGAACTCAAGGACAAATTCCTCACCCGCATCGAAGTCCATAAAGAAGCGGGTATCGGTTCCCGATACAATATCGTCTATACTTGATTGTGGTGCAGACCTCTGGTCTGCATCCTTTATTCTCTTGTGCAGACAGGATGTCCGCACCACAAGAATAAACTGTGCAGACAAGATGTCCGCACCACAAGAGAAAAATCCACAAATCATCGATGGAGGTATATCCGATATGAATCTCACCAGCACATTCGGACTATCACTTTGTTTGCTTGTCACTGCCATGCTCCCGGCGCAGTCCGCCGAGCAAGGCAAAATCCGTGTTCTCGTCTTTACCGGCGGCCATGATTTCGAACGCGATGCATTCTTTCAACTGTTCAAAGGTTACGATGACATCGAATACAAAGAAGTTGTCCAACCGAAAGCCAATGAAGTCTTCACCGACGGCACAGTCAAAAAATACGATGTTCTCGTGTTCTACGATTTATGGCAGCCGATTTCCGACGCGCAAAAAGAAGGCTTTGTCCAATATTTGAAAGACGGTGGAGGATTGGTCGCCCTGCACCACTGTCTCGCTTCCTATCAGGAATGGCCGGAATTTCTTAACATCATCGGCGGTCGATACTTATTGAAAGAACAGACCATCGCCGGAAAACAACTCCCTGCTTCCGGCTACAAACACGATGAAGTAATGAACGTCACGGTCGCCGATAAAGATCACCCCATTACGAAAGGCATCGATGACTTTCAAATTCACGATGAAACCTATAGTAATTTTTATACAATACCGGACGTTCATGTCCTGCTCAAAACCGATCATCCCAACAGCAGCCCCAACCTCGCATGGACACAGACATACGGCAAAGGGAAAATTGCATATATCCAATTGGGTCATGACCACCTCGCATTCGAAAATCCCAATTATCGCAAACTGGTCGCTCAAGCGATCCGTTGGGCTGCCCAAAGATCAAAGTCAATTTCCTTATTCAATCAAAAGGATCTGACCGGCTGGGAAGAAGTAGGCAATGCAGTATGGACTGTCGAAGACGGAATCCTTATCGGGAAACAAAATGAGAACGGCAATCCCGGTGACTTGCTTACAACCGAAAGTTACGATGATTTCATACTCACCGTCGAGTACAAAGTTCAATGGCCGGCCAACACCGGTGTCTGGTTCCGTTATCAAAATCCGAACAAAGCCTATCAGGCGGACGTGCTGGAATGGAAAAATCCGGTCTGCTGGAGTGGGACTCTCTATTGCCCCGGAAAGATGTTCTTATCCATGAACGAAAATGAGGATCTGGTCAACAAAGAAGGTTGGAACACATTCGTCATCACCTGCCAAGGCGACCACATCCAAATCGAACTCAATGGCACAAAAGTATCCGACGTGTACGACAAAAGCAGCGACCACGGCAAAATCGGCTTTCAAGTCCATCAAGGCGAACAATTCAAAGACATGGCAATCCACGTCCGAAAAATCGAATTGATCCAGTTATAAGATGAGGTAGTAAGGATAAGTGAAGTCCCACCCTGAAGGGGTGGAATACGATAGCCAGCGGGCAACGCCCCTGGATATGTGATACTGACGTCTTGCCCTTGGTACCCAATCGGAAACTCAGGGTAGCAAGGGTAAGCGAAGTCTACCCTTGCCGGTTCGCACTCAAAAACATTACGAATTCCCTACAGAAAAAATATTATGTAACGAACTGAAAATCAGGTTATAATAGTATAAACATTGAAAGCAATGCCTTAGTCATCAAGGGTATAAGAAATTTGAAATCATGAAACCTTTGAAAGCATTAACAGGAACAATTAGCCATTTACCCGATCTTCGCTTGCACATTCTCTTAACCGATGAAGATGGAGTAATTGTGGCTCGATGTTTGGACTTCTCGGTTTCCAGCCATGGGGAGGATGAACAGGATACGCTCATCTTTTTAAGTGATAGTATGAATGATTACCTGGAACATGCGATTGATCATGGCTCTAAGGAACATATCCTTGATCCGGATTACGATTGGCTCTGGAAAACGTCCAGTAATTTGGAAATGAACAAGAAAAAAGTCAATCTTTCATTTTAAATTCCTTCTCCATCTTGACAAATCCCCCTTTTTTCATGCATGTTGTTTCAACATAGAAACCGATATGCCCGATTGGGTACAACGAATGAATGAAAATGCATGCATTTCATGATGCGGGCAGGGATGCCCGCGCTCCGGCATTTTCATGGATAAAATTGGAGGGAACATCATGAAAAAACTGAAAGCCGCCGTGATCGGATGTGGGGCTATCGCTCACAATTGTCATTTGCCGGGATACCAAAAAAACAAATGGTGCGATCTCGCCGCTGTCGCCGATCCCCTAAAGCAAAATCTGAAAATCGCCCAAGAAAAATATGAAATTCAAAACGGTTACCTCGATGCATTGGAAATGCTGGAAAAGGAACGCCCGGATGTCGTGAGCGTCGCCTCCCCCAACACCTATCACGCCGAACAGGCAATCGCCGCCTTGAAACTCGGATGCCATGTGTTATGCGAAAAACCATTATGCGCATCCATGAAAGAAGCGAATGCCATGAAAAAAGCAGCGGACAAAGCCGGCACGATCTTCATGGTTGCCTTTTCCAACCGGTTGTACAAAGGAAACATCAAAACCAAAAAAGCGTTAGAGGCGGGGAAAATCGGAGAACCGTTCATGATCCGCATCCGCTTCGCGCACGAAGGCCCGTTTCCCGGTTGGGCGATGAGCGACTGGTTTTACAATCCCGCGAAAGCACACGGCGGTGCACTGTTCGACATGGGTATCCACGCCATCGATCTCGCTGCATTTTATATGGGCAAAATTGTGAAAGTGAACGCCATGATCGGCACACTTGCGAAAGAGATCGAACTGGAAGACAACGCCATTATGCAGTTCCAGTTTGCATCCGGAAAAATGGGTTACGCCGAATCAGGCTGGACCAGCAAACAGGGATTCGCCGGCGTCGAGATCTATGGAAGCGAAGGTGCATTGGTGATCGACTATAATGGCACTGCACAGCTCATCACAGGCTCCACAACAGCAGCTGGAAAGCGAACAGTCCGACGAAAAACAATCGAGAAAAATCCGTTGGAAGGCGGCTGGCCGATCGAAATCGATTATTTCATCAATGCTATCCGCAAAAACCAACAACCGGACATCGGGTTGGAAACGGGGATCGATTCGCTTCGAGTCGCTTTGGGCGCGTATGAATCCTCCAAGAAAGAGAAAACGATAACAGTCGGGTGAATTATTCTAAAAACCTGTATAGAAGAATCGAATGCCCGACATTGCCCACCGCTTCATATTTCTCAAACCAATCGAAATAATAAGCCGACCGCCGATCCCGCCGTTGGCGGATCGCCCAGTGCTTGCCCACCGCCACAATCCCTTTCGGAGGATTGGGAATCTGTTCTTCTTTTAACATTACAGCATCAAGATGGAATGCTTCCGGAACGAACATCCAATTCGTGGCCACATACAACGGTTCATCCGGAAATTGCTTTTGTACTTCTGTTAGCCTTCCCACATCCTGCCCCCAATCAAGGTTCGAATCGTCAAGTATTGTATGCCCCTGGCTCGGTCCACCAGCCAATTCGTTAAAATAAGGAATATAATCCGGATAAATAGAAAAATTGGCGACGATATACCAACCACCGAGTAGAATCAAAGTCCATTGCACAACCATCCCAGTGGGTACCAAGGGGAAGCGAAGTCTACCCTTGCTGGAAGGCTCTGTCCCCCCACTGGGTACCAAGGGTAAGGGAAGTCTACCCTTGCTGGAAGGCTCGGTACCCCCATGTCTTCCCCAGTCTCCCCAGCCATCAAGCCATACAATCCGCCCCATATACAAAAAGAGCAACGGATAAAAAGGCAGAATATGGCGAAGACCAATATTCACATGATTGAACAATGCAGCGATATGCAGAATGGCGATTCCTCCGAGAATCAGCAAATCAGGAAAACCCATCCATCTTTTCGTTCCAAAACATAGAATCAACAATAGGACAAGAAATACGGAAATAGGAGTTTTCACGAATGCCGCTATGAGAAAGTAATACGGCCAACCCTGTGTTGAATAATCACCGAGTAGATAAAAAGCATAATTGCGATGAGGCATGCCAGGGATATCTGCGCCTCCCCCCCCGCCATGAGCGGTTTTGGAAATCACATTTTGGATCGTGTCAAGGTAATAGCACGGCTGCAGAGGAAATCCGTATAATACAAGCAAGGTTCCTATTGCCACCCCAAATAGCAAAAAAGGATATCGAATCATGTGGATAGACCATTCGGGAAACATGGCTCTTTTTTCTTCGAAAAGAATCCACACCAGCCCAGCTGCGAGTATGGGAAGCAGAAGAAGAGCGGTCACTTTGGCAGCCAGAGCACAACCAAATAAAATACCGGTCAAAATCAAAATCCACGTTGTCCGCGTTTTCCAGAAGCGATACATCCCGAAAAGCGTAGCAAAGAAAAAGAGGGATATTCCCAAATCAATCGTCGCAAGCCGCGCATGAGCTAACATGTTCGGCGAAAAACAATAGAGAATCAGAGAAACGAAAGCGCCCCCCTCGCCGTATAAACGACGCGCCCAGAGAAAAATCAACAAAGCGAGGATGCAGGACAGAATCATGATCGGAAGGCGTGCAAGAAAGAGAATCGTTTCCCATTCGTTATATCCCCCAAGCAGCATTTCCCACCCGATACGGTATCCTAAAAAATAACTCTCCACCGTATCCCATAATTCCGTATGCAAATCCGGCAAACGGATATCAATCCATTGTAAAGGCACACCGATAAAATAGCGGATCAAAGGCGGGTGAGTACGATCCAGGCGCAAGTCACCTGTTTTTACATACAAATAGCCGGTTGAAACATACGAATATTCATCCGCTGTAGGAGATTTGATTTTTGCACTGGTCAATGCAAGAGCGAAGTGAACGGCGATCAAGACGGCCACACTTCCCCATTTAACGGTTGGATGTTCGAACCGCCGCCAGCAATCCATTTCTCAATACCCAATGAAGACAGTTAATCCGAGACAGCTCGGTACATTCTTCTCACTTCGTGGATCACCGTCAAAATCCCCCCTGCAACAGAACCATATAACGTACCGGCCAATAGAAGGATAAACACAGCGGGTAATAATGAACCGGCCAACTGTCCTCCATAAAAACGAGCGTTTGCATACAAAGAATGATAATTTGGCCAGAGAACCAACGCAAGAATAATGATCAGTGATACCAGAATGGCATGAAGTACGCCGATAAATGTCGGCAAGCGGACAGCGTTTTCCCGAGACTGCATTGAGTCCGGTAATAAGAAAAAGAACAAGTAAAAACCTCCGATAAGGATCCCAACGAAAGGCACTAGAAATAAAGCCCCAATATTCCGAAAATTCACTTCAAATATCCAATGAGGAGCGTTCACGATTGAATAAAAGAATAATCCTGTTCCGAATTTTCCGGCACGTGTAAACCAATTCTCTTCCCCCGCCGTCTCCGCTTCCTCGACAATCGCGAACCGTCTAAAAAACGGATAGTAAGCTTCAAATCGGATGGTACCGTCGTCACGCTGAACCACTTCTCCCATATTCGGCAATTCATCATATCCGATAAATTCTACACTGACCGTTGTGAACAAAAGGCCACCGGCAAATATCAAAAGCGTAATCAAACAAATGCGATAAAAGACATGTTGTACCTGCAATTCCTGCGGCTTTACAGCACGAGTTTTATCCGAAGAAACCGTGGGTTCCGAAGGTGGAGATGCTTTTTGCTCTTGATGTGTCTGTCTTTCCCACCGTTTTTTCTTCGGAGGAGCAACATCTCTTTGTTTTCTTTTGCGTTTATCTGCCATCTCTACTGGCTCCCATCCTTCTGTTTCCTATCGTTCTTCTGTTTAAAACTTCACATTGATCGAGCAACACGATTATAACGAAAGGGCGTCAAAAGAGTTACGGAATCGCACCATACAGCTATTCTGCTCAATCCAGAAATCACATGTTAAATATATTCAGAAAATAATTCTTCCCGCGGTCTGGGAATGACAACTTGGCTGACCAACACCCCATGATGTTTCGCGATGGATGATGCAGCATCGACAGCCGCTTTGGCCGCCGAGACATCGCCTGTCATGAGCAAAAATCCTTTCCCCCCGATTGCCATCGCGATATGAATTCGGAAAAGTGTCACTTCCGCCGCCTTAGCCGCCGCATCGGCCGCTTCGAGAATGGTGGATACATTGAACGTCTCCACAATTCCCAACGCCTGAACTTTATCCGGTGTTAGCATCACAGAACCGGTGAGAGCGGGAAACAGGCTTTCATGCACATTTGGAATCACCATATGATCGATCACCGCATCTTCGGTAATACTCACTCCCGCCTCGACACTACTCTTGACGTCGGCAACCTCTCCCCCGACGATCACAATATATTTCCCGGAACAAATCGTTCGCGCAACGAGCAATTCGACATCGGACGCTTTCAACATCGCATCTTCCACTTCATACCCGATTCCGATGCTCGACAATTCGATCATTCCTATGGCTTGCGGCATAATTTCACCTTATCTTCAAAAGCCGGCAAGATGCCGGCGTTACATATTGTGCCGGCAGGATACCGGCGTTACGAAGGTATCGCCGCCGTCCCGGCGGCATTTCTTACGTGCCGGCAGGATGCCGACGAAACGTCTATCCCCGATAAATTTCCACACTACTGTCACTGACTTCACCCACAACCCCGGAAATACTGGCGTGAATCGGCACCCCGAGTTGATCGTCCGGCACCGATGCAATGACATCCCCCACCTGAACTCGAGATCCCTTTGAGACAATAGCGGATGCAGGCACTCCGACATGCTGCCTCAATGGAATCACCACTCGTTCGGGATCAAAATTGATTTCTGTCAACGGCCCTATATTCTCGAATTGTTTGAGCCCCAATTTTACAATCAACCGGGAAACCGGAGTTCGGCGGCCCTCGAACATTCCGTGTACGGAACGATGGGGAATCTCTTCAGGATAAAAAGTCTTTTCTTCCCGCAACTGCCGTTTATTTTGCACACAGACATTTTTCGGATCGAGATCCTCCGGACAGGCGATCAAACTGCAGAGATTGCATTCACAGCAAAAATGTGTACCGATCACCAGAGACATTTTTTCGTGGCTAAATCCGAGCGATCTCATCGCCAAGTGGGGTTCGATCGGATGTCCCAGCAGATATCGCGGGCATAATTCAGTGCAAAACGAACACTGATCACAAGCGGCTTTCCCGATCATATTGATTTCTTGAAAGGAACGGCGATATTTGGCAATCAATGGATGATCATCCGAAAACACCAACAAACCGCCGGTGGTTTTGATCACCGGATCATCCAAATTTTCGACCAATTTACCCATCATCACACCGCCCGATAAAACCGCAAAAGGTTCGACGTTGGCCCCGCCGCATGCCTCGATCACTTCCCGAATCGGCATCCCGATCGGAACTCGAACGGTCTTAGGGTCGTCCACCGCACCGGCGACAGTTAGATATTTATGCGTAAACGGCCGCTGCAAAGCGATATCCAACACCGTTTCTACATTCATGACCACGACCCCGACATGAAGCGGAAGACCACCACGCGGGATGACTTTCTTTGTCACTTCATAGACCAGAACAAATTCATCACCGGCCGGATAAAAATCTCCCAACGGATGAACCCGCATTCGATCCGGCAAATTGGATTGAAAAGCGTCGATAACTTCGTGATATTTCTCTTTCACCCCCAAAACAGCCTCTTCCGCACCCAAATGATCACGAATGAGCGCCATTCCATGCAAAATTTCTTCACGATAATGCTTCATCAGTTCCTTATCTTTATGAAGCAACGGCTCGCATTCCGCCCCATTCACGATAAAACACTCCACCGGTTGCTTCAACTTCGCATAAGCAGGAAATCCCGCCCCACCGGAACCGACAACCCCCTGTTGTCTCACTTGATCAACAAAATTTGAACTCATACTCCGTGCCGTTTCTCGCGTAAACTGGTGTAACTTGACATATATTAGAGCGTAATCCCGCCGTTCCGGCAAGCGCTTCGGCTGGGGAACCAGAAAGGAAGAAAATTTGTCCTTCTCCGAGGGAATTCAGTTTTAAGCCATTGACTTTTTCCATCCGTTCTTTCCTACCTCATTCTTTCTCCACCCTCCGAACCTCCATCCGCAAAACAATGCGAGTACGATCATCAATCCGGAATCTTTCCGACACACAGCATCCCACGATCCACCCGATTTCATCCCGAAAACAGACAACCGGAATCCGGTCACGCTGTTCGAGGGGAATCCGTTTTTCCTGCAGAATCTTTTTTAACTTCTTGCGCCCCTTCATACCAAGAGGATAAATCGTATCTCCATTCAACCGGCTACGGACTCGTATCGGGGTAGCCACCTTGTCCCAATCGAATTCGGCAAGGAAAGCGTGAAGGGCTCCCAACGTTTTCACATTCACCGGCTGCACAGTTGTCTGAATTTCCACTCCGAACGAATCGAGAACTACCGTACCCGGAACCTCCAGTTCATACTCCTGAACAACGGGAATCTCATCCTGTTTCGCGGTGATATAAAACTCATCGTACCGGCGAACCAATCGAACATCTCCCGATAAATGAATTTCGGCTTGTGGTCTCGTTCCAAGCAATAAATTCCTGGCATCTTCAATGCGATGCAATCCGGGATCGATCCTGTTTTGGGAACAGAACGTATACATCATCCGCCGCTGTTCGGCAGAAGTCAATTCGAGAAACGCCCTGCGATTCCCCGGTGACGCAAACGATGCATCCCCGATTCTCGTTCGCAAATCCCCGAGATACTTCTGCCAAAATCGTTCCTCATCGTTCGCCAGGAAAGCCAAATCAGCGAGAGTTTTTTCCACTTTCGGATTGAACTGTTCTTTCAAAAGGGGAATCATGACGTTTCGGATTTTCACCCGTGTGAATCGCTCATCGTCATTCATCGAGTCACTTCGAAACGAGAAACCGGCATCCCGCGCATATTCCAAAACGTCTTGGCGCGTCATCACTAGCAAAGGACGAATAATGGGGATTCCCAAATCTTCCCGAACCATCTGTACTCCAGCCAAGCCGGTAATTCCGGTTCCCCGGAGAATTCGGTGCAGGACCGTTTCCGCCTGGTCACTCATCGTATGCCCTGTGGCGATCATCGAGCAATTCAATTCTTCCGCCGTATGAACCAACTTTTCGTATCGCAGGATTCGGCATTCTTTTTCCACATTTCCCAAGCGAACCCGCTCTACTTCGTCACGATCAAACCGTCTCACGGTCAAAGGCAAATCATATCGTTCAGATAGAGAAACGACGAATCGCTCATCTTCATCTGATTCCGCACCACGCAACCCATGATTGACATGGCAGATCAAGAGTTCATAATCGAATTCCTCTTTCAAGCGATAAAGTATATCCAAAAGAACTGTGGAATCGGGACCGCCGGACACAGCGATCATGATTCGGTTCTCTTGCGCTTCCGGTTTGATTTCCCGAATTATTTTTACAAGGATTCGTTTGATATGTTCGATGGTTGATAACACAATACCTTACAGAAATGAATCGATCTATTGATCGTGTATCATGGACGGTTCTACCATGGATTTATAAGAGAGTTCCCTTTAAAATTGTAAGCGCGAGACTGAAATAAATGATCACACCCGTTATATCCACCAACGTTGCGACAAAGGGTGTAGACGAAAGAGCCGGATCGACACCCAACGTTTGAAAAATGAAAGGCAGCATCGATCCGATCAAGGTACCGAACACGACCACACTGATTAATGCACTCGAAATCGTGATTCCCAGAAGCAAAAAATGATATTGATGAACCGCCTGTTCATGTAACGATTCACTCGCGGGAACCAGGTAAAAAAAGACCAACGCCATAATCCCTAACAACATTCCCAAAATGAGGCCGGTGCTCGTTTCCCGCAGCAATATACGAAACCAATCCCGCTGTTCGATATCCTGAATCGCCATAGCCCGAATCACAAGCGTGGCCGCCTGCGAACCGGAATTCCCTCCGCTGCTGATAATCAACGGAAGAAAAAGAGTCAACCATAACCAGACCTCGCTTTTGATCTGGTCTTCATAAATCCCCATCGTTTTGGACGTAATATATCCTCCCAAAAACAGGATGGACAGCCAACTGGTGCGCTTGCGGATCATTGTGAAGAAACCGACTTGCGAATAAGGTTCCTCCAAGGCTTCCACAGCCCCCAACATTTGAATATCTTCCGTATTTTCTTCCTCAACTACATCGAAAATATCATCGGAAGTGACGATCCCCACTAATGTTCCCTCGGAATCCACGACGGGTAAAGCAAATCGGTCGTAACGCGCCATAACATCGATCGCCGTTTCTTGATCGTCACGGGCATTCAGCGCAATAAACTGACGATCCATAAGATCCGATACTTTGCTGTTGGGATGAGCGAAAATAAGTTCTTTCAAATTCAAATCATCGATGAGTTTGTCATTTTCATCGATCACATAGATCACACTGATCGTTTCTTTTTCCGGACCGGTTTTGCGAATATGTTTGAAGACTTTTTTGATGGTCCAATCTTCTTTGACGGCGACATATTCAGGGGTCATTCGCCGTCCGATGGATTCTTCCGGATATCCCAACAGTTGCCTGGCGATGGCTCGTTCATTGGGCGACATCAATCCCAAAAACCGCCGTGTGACTTTGCCTGGAAATTCTTCCAATAAGGCAGTCCGGTCATCGGGATCCATTTCGTTCAGGATTATTGCGACTTGTTCGTTACTGAGAGAATGCAGTAATTCTTCCTGCTCAGGAAATGGCAAATATTCAAAAATATCGGCAGTATAATTCTTGGGAAGAATACGAAAAACAACCGCCCGCTCCGACGGTGTTAGCACCAGCAGCGTTTCCGCGATATCAGCCGGATCCAGTTCCACAAGCGCTTCCCGAAGCTCCTTAAAACGCTTGTTCTCCACCAGCGAACGGATCTCTGGTTCGATAAGTTTGCCGAACATGGATTCCGAATAGACCACCGCACAAGCTCCTAATTATCTATAATTCAATCGCATCTCTCTTTCCATGAAGGAATAAACCAAAAAGCTTAGAATACTTACATTCTCCTTTGATGCAACAGTACTTTCAAAAATATCTGTACGCTTTCTAAGCCAAACCGGAATTATTGATAAACCGGGTTCAGTATTCTCAATCGTTCGATTTCCAATTCATATTCATCCATTCGTCCGGCTAATTGATAGGCTTTCGCTAATTTTTCACGATATCGTATCGTAACCGGATTCAGATTGACACAAATTTGATAGTGATGAATTGCTTCTTCCCGCCGCCCAATCGTTTCTAATCGATCTCCCAACCATTCGTGCAGTAAAACCTGTTCCGGAAAAAATTGAACAGCGGCTGAAAGAACTTGAATGGATCGTTCCGGTTTAGAATGAACAAAATATAAATCGAAAAGCCTTTTATAGGCTAAAAGTGGAATATAGTGTTTTTTCGCACTCACAAGCAACGCTTGATCTAATCGGGATAATTGAGAATTGGAAGGTAAAAGAGAGGGAAACGATAACGTTTGCAGCACTGTCACGGCATATAAGGATGATAAGTCCGGCCGGTAAGGAGCCATTTGAAGTCCTTCTTCCAAGCAGGCAATACGAGCAGTTTGTGTACGCTCCGCCGAATATCGCTTCAAAGCAGACTCAGCCGCCATTTCCACATAAAAATGATACAGTGTAACTCCACACAAACACACAAGTCCTCCCTTGAAAGCGGTAATCCATTTCGAGTTCAATTCCTGAGGATTTTCATTCGCCTCTTCTTCATATTCATCGCAGAGTCCCCCAATCACGAAACCGATAGCCACCCAGGAAAGAGGATTTCCCATCACGGCCAAAACAGAGGAATAATTCATGAATATACAAAAGAACAGAATAGAAAATCCCATAGAGATTAAAACAGGATTCGACTTTCCCGTAGACCACCGTTCGTAAAAAAGTAAAATCACACCAGCCGCGATAACAAGGCAACAAAGATACATTCGAGGATTTTCATTCATTCCAATTTGGAACGGTTCGAGAATTCCTCCGCCAATCCATGCTCCCATGTCCCAAGATTTGATCAAAAGACCGGTATTTTCGATCGCAACATTCAACCAAAAAGAAATAGGTAGAAGAATGTCCGTGGTTCCCAAAACACAAAGGAGGGCAATTCCAATAAATAAAAGAACCTTCTTCCAAGACATAATACCGGTATGGAGAGTGGAAAAAAAAGTGAATATCAAAAGAGGAAATCCAACCACGTAAAAGGCATAATTCCCGATATACACAAGCAAAAAAACAAACCAGAAAAACAAGATAGAACCCGATAGAAACCGGAAAAAACGGTTGGTAAAACCATAAAAAAAAGCCACGAGAAGCGAAGTAAGAAAAATCACGGCCATTTTTGCAAGAGTGTCATCGGCGGCATGATCCGGAATAAGAATCGCAGGCAGTAAAATCCCTCCCGCTTCAAATGTTTCGCGCGAAACTGGAAAAAAACGCTCGATTTGATTTTGAAGATCCCCTTGAACAAATAAAGGGAAATCCACTAAATGAATTCCGACAAGGCTCCACAAGACTACAGTTGTAAGGAGTCCCGCTATCCGATTCACTTTCCGGATAGACAAAATACCCAGAAACAAACCCCCACCGGCGACAATTCCAGGCCATACCGCATATCGGGTCCAATCATCGGGAATCACGAAATAGAGAAATAGAATTCCGGCAAAAACCGGGAGGAGAAAAGGAGAAAACCAACGGCCATACGGCGGCTTGGAAGAGCAAAAAGTATACCCCCAGAAAATAACAATCAAGTATGAAAATAGAAATAAAAACGCGGCAAGACGAAACGGAGCGGACATCCCCGGCATTAAAAAAGGAGCAATTAAGAACGGGATGAATTCGAACAAAGTGAACATGCAGCTCGCAATCCCAACAAATAACTTTCAGCACCGAAACCGGCAATCTGCCCGACCGCGACACCGGCAATATAGGATGTATGGCGAAACTCCTCCCGTTTGTGTATATTGGATATATGAATTTCAACGGTAGGCAGCCCCGCCGCGGCAATGGCGTCCCGAATGGCAATCGAGGTATGCGTATAAGCGGCCGGGTTGATTACAATGGCGTTCGCCCATGTGGAAGCCTCTCCGATCAAAGTTACGATCTCTCCTTCACCGTTACTTTGCTCGATGCGAATTTGCACTCCCAACTCGCGGGCCAGTTCCTCCACTTGATCATTGATATCCTGTAAAGTCAATCGGCCGTACACTTCCGGTTCCCGCTTTCCAAGCATATGCAAATTGGGGCCATGAATTATCAGAATATTTGTCATGGTTACATTTATCCCTTCAAGCCGTTTTCGTTTTTGATATCCAAACGAGTCTTCCACGAACCAGAAAACGCCATGAACGGCAAAAGAAAGAGCCGGTATCATGAAATCCATTTCGTGGTAGTATAAAACAGAAAAAAATACGAAATGCGAAGATGTTCACAATGATTGCATCTTCCAAAGCTTGGTTTATACTACCACATTCCGATAGAATATGATAATCCCAACAGTTCTCGATCTTCGAGGAACGAGGAGAAAGCGATATACATGAATGCTTCATCCAATACGACTGTTCCCCCTCAACCATTGTCTTTTTGGGAACGATTCTCTTTTTTAAGCGGCCGTTTGATCATCATTTTTGCAATGGTGTATGTACCACTGATATTCTACACAATGACGTGGCGTCATTATGCCGTTCCGAAAGCCGCTTCGTTCCAATTCTTGATATTGATACTCGCCGCCTGTTGGGCCGTCATAGCCGGTGGAAGGCGATTTATCCGCTCCGCGATCGCAGCGCCGGCCGCATTTTTCTTCATGACGGTGATGATCACAAGTTTGGTCGCCGTCAATCTTACAGAATCGTGGGAAACGATTACCTTTATTTTAGCCTGCATTATTTTTGTCGTCTTGATTCCGAAATTTTTCACCCGTTTGAAAGATTTCGAAGTGTTAGCCTACCTCTTAGGAGTATTATGCATTATCGTCGATCTCTATGCATTGGCACAATGGTTCAACTGGACAACTTTTTTTCAAATCGCGGAACCCTTCGGTCTTCAAAAATACACCCACAAACCTGTCTCTTTCATGGGGAACGAGAATTACACCGCTGAATTCTTGAATATTGCTTCCCCCATCTGCTTCGCGATGATCTTTTGCCATCTTCGCCGACCAGCCGAACTCATTTTTTTCACTTTTGTGTCGATGATGAACGCTATTGCGATGCTCTATATCGACTGTAATGCTTCTTATATGGGATTCTTATTCTCTATTCCGACCGTCCTGTTTCTTCTGGTCTATTACAAAGTCATTCCTTGGATAACGAGGACGGGAATCCTAAAAATGACACGGGGAAAAGCGGAAAAATGGTTCCGCCACCTTCTGATTCTCAGTGTTCTCCTGTTAGCCGTACTTGCCACCCTATTGGCCAGTACTCCTAATAAAGTTCGAACCAAAATGACAACCATGGCCTCCTGGGTAGATGTAGACGGTGATAACCGGCCGGATGGAATCCCACCGATTGTCTTCCGGTTGCAATGTATGGATGCGGCGATTCGCAACATTATCGACGTCCCGATAACCGGTATTGGAGCAGGGAACTTCAAAGTGATGCATCCCCGTTACGAAAGCCAACTGGAACGAAAAGTATTAGGGGAAGAAACATTGGCGAGAAAAGTGCACAACGACCATCTATATCATGCAGCCGAATTTGGTATTTTCGGATTATTTGGATGGTACTGGTTGATTGCAACCGCAGTATATTTGATTTTCCGTTCTTTTACACTCCTTCGCATTCAAGATATTGCCACCGCCAAAGAATCTCTACAAGAAGAAGATCAAAAGGAAGTCAAACGTTCCTTGCGCCCCTATGAAAGAGAATTTTATTTCTTTTTACAACTTGGTATACTCGGGGGAATTATCGTCGCCATTATCAGCTGCGCATTTGGGCATACGTTCGTCATTCAATCCTCTGCTGCCACCTATTTTCTTGTAACTGGAGTCTGCGTGGCTGCTTTCCAGGTTATCAGACGCTCAATGGAAGGCATTCCTCAACCGAAATATGGAACCACAGAAGAATCATTGACACGCGTTCAACGCTATACCCGATACATCCCCCGGCCTTTTCGATTTTTGTTGCTCTTTGCATTGATTCTGCCACTCGGTGCAGGGAATCAGAAACAATTGATCGGCGAAATGTGGCTTCGCCAAGGCATGTTGGCGCATGACTCCGGAAGATATCTTCTCATGTTTTATTGTTTCCAGAATGGATTAAAGCAGTTTCCCTATCAAATGGAGATGTACTATATCTTGGGAAGGTACTACATCGATGCCGTCACTGAAATCGATAATGCCCAATATCAAGGAGAAGCGGGACAACGCCGATTACAACAAATGGGATTGGCGAATGTAGAAAGGGATAAATTGCTTGAATATGGAATCATCGCACTTCAGACCGATGTCTACATGAATCCCAATTACAAATGGGCACACAACAACCTCGGAGTTTTATACGATAAATTACCGAGTTTTACCCTTTCCAGCGAAGCGTATAAGCGAGTTTTCCAAATCGATCGTGAACAGATTTTTGCCCATTACAACATGGGCCTGGGGTATATGCGTCAAAAAGAATTTGACAAAGCAATCGATTCACTCGAATTGGCTTTGGTCGTCGATCCCTCCAAAACGGAAATCTACCGTTTCCTCGCCCAATGCTTCATGTCCAAGCAGGACTTCAAAAGGGCAATGGCCGCTACAGATAAATATCTAGCCTTGAGTTTACGTTCCCGTATGCATGCCGCTAGCGACAAAAAAGCCAAAGAGGCAATCATGCCGCTGGTGCAATCATTCGGTCCAATGAATATAGGTGGTAATTTGAAAGTCTCACTTGAAAATCAACAACTCCCTCAAACCATCAATCAACCCCTCCCTCAAGATACCCCCTCTGAAGTCGCGAGCATTGAAGAACCTGAACTCTATCGCTTATATATAACAATAGCACATGAGTCGACTAAAAAAGAACAACAAAATTTTGAGTTGGCTTATGACGCCATCCAAAAAGCCGAAAAAGTGATTTCCGTTCCTCCCGATGATGCTTTTTATTGGTTGTATGGAGAAATATGCAACAAACTCGGCAAAAAAGATCAAGCGATTGACAAATGGGAAACCTATTTGAAGATAAAACCTAATGATGAAATGACTCGGAGAAGTCTGGTCAATCTCTATCTTGAACAACAAAAATATAAGGAAGCAGCAAGCACATTCGCAAAAATAATCAATAGTGGAAATCCCACTTGGGCGGATCATATCAGTTATGCCCGTATTAAGATGATGAGCGGTACAGTATGGGGTGACATATTTCCTCAAATACAAAAAGCCGTAGAAAAAGGAGGAGACGAAGCTCGGAAAGTTCTGCAAGAAGATACTGCAGGTTTTATGGCAAAATTTTATATGGCCGATCCTCGGCTCCAAGAACTTCTGGGTCCTGATTTCAAACCGAATATTCAACTCCCTGAAGATCAACAAGAACAAAAAGAAAATCTCATTGTACCGCAAGATAATGAACCGGAAGAAAATAATAATTGAACATTCTTCCTGAATTCGTTATTGCACTGGAATAAATCGAATGAATATGCGGATTCTTTTCATTGGGCACAGCGGTTATGGATATCCGCATACACGAGTGCGCTGTTATCATTTCGCCAAGTTTTTATCCACGATGCCGGGCGTCGAAACGGCGGTTCTTTCCTTTCGAGACGATCTCGCCCCGAATAAATCCGAAGCGGCCATGTATGAAAGTTTACGGGATCGTGAGAAATTGATTCTGACATGGAAAGCGCTGTGCCGGCTGTTCCATGAAAAACAGACAGTCTTGTATATCCAAAAAGCTCATTTTCACGCTGCTGCTCCCTATCTGTTGCATCGGTTGGGATTTTGCCCCGATTTTATATTCGATTACGACGATTATGATATTCCACTATCCAATTTTTTCTTCCGTGGAACACTGAACCGACTCTTTTTTGGTACCAATCGGTGGGATGAAATCACTTATCGATTGGCACGGCGCGCTCGGGGGTGTGTAGCCGCCAGCCATGCTCTAAGGGATTTTCTTCACCAACACAACAACCACGTTTCTTATATTCCGACCGGTGTCGATGATTCGGTTTTCTTTCCGGCCGATCCAAAACCCTTCAATGATACCATCACGTTTTTCTGGAATGGACTCGTATGGGGAGAACCGATCGTAAATAACCTCCTCTTGATGACGAAAGCGTTTCATGCTGTCCAACAAGAAATCGAGAACGTGCGTCTGCTCATCATTGGAGGCGGCGCAAAGTGGGATGAAGTAAAAAACACCGTTCAACACGAATATGGCAATTTGTTCGTCGAATTTCGAGATTGGATACAACCGGAACGGATGCCGGAATTGCTGCGAAGCGTTGATATCGGTCTATTACCCGTAAGTGGTAACGATCAATGGCTGCAATCCAAAAGTCCGACAAAACTCTTTGAATATATGGCAACCGGCTTACCGGTCATCGCTTCCGCTGTCGGTGAAGTCAATCATGTGCTTTCCCATTTGGAAAGCGGCTTCCTTGCTCACAATGACCGTGAATTCACGGAGGGAATGATTCGGCTCGCTCGCAGTGTCTCTCTTCGAAACGAATTAGGCACAAATGCTAGGAAATCCGTTGTCCAACACTATGCTTTGCCTGTCCTGGGGGAAAATCTATACTGGTTTTTAAAGGATATATTAAGTGAGAAATTATCCAGGGGGAGGAGTTCCCATGCGTAAACAAATTCTAAATCAGTCAGAATCTACTTTCTTGAAGAAAAAGCCGATAATTGAACCCTTTTTTTGTTTTCTACTCCTCCTTTGCATGGTTTCCGGCTGTAGTCAAGTGGATACTCGTGACGATAAACCGCAATATTATCCACCTCAGGAACAAACAAAACCACCGGAAGAACAGATTCCGGAAACCTCACCACCCATCGTTGAGGACGCAACAAAGGCAACGGCTCCCCCTTCTCAACGAATACCGGATGTGGAAATCGGATTGCTATTCACCCGGCAGGATCGGGATTCGATCAATTCAATAATGAATAAAGCGCTCGAATATAGCATTAATCACATCGAACTGGGCGGCGAACTCATACATACAGTGGATGAATTGATACTGAATCCGGCAAAACGATCTGTCGTGGAAGATATTGTTCGACAAGCCGAAGGTCTTGGCATCTCTTCTTATATTCGGAGCCAGGAATTGAATCTGGAGGGCCGGAGTTTTCAATTTAATCTTATCGCGCCGTTAGCGGTGGCGCGGCAAACCGCTTATCGGGAAGTGTTGAAATCGATCCCTGAAATCGACGGAATCGTTTTATCATTCGACCACGCCCAATTAAAGCCATGGGAAGCGATCGTTCTACCCGGCCAACCCCCGCTTTCTCCACAGGAGAGAATTCAATTTGTCATCGATATGATACGCTCCGTCGTTGTCGACGAATGCAATCGTAGACTCATGATTCGCGTTACTCCGGCAAGTGAATCGTTTCCCTGGCTCACGGAAGTGCTCGAATCCTATCCTGAAGAGAAAATAAGCGTAATTACTCCGGTACCGCTGATCGAAACGAATCCTCTTCAACCCTGGCAATTCGATCTCTATGCCACCGAATCACACCCCACTCTTCTCGAAATTGACTTGAATGCAGCCAATTTGGGAGGCACTAGATTCCTGAATTGTATAGGAGAAGAATTGTTACAAATCCTGCAAAACGCACGATCTCGGAATATTACGGGAATGGTCGGAGAAATCAACGCAGAGAATTTCGCCGTACTCAACACTCCACTAAAAATTAATTTATTCATTTTATCGAAAATCCTCTCTCAACCACAAATTCCGCAAGATTTAGTGTGGGATGAAGCCATTCAACGCATCTATGGAGTATTTCCCGCTTCAGAAGAAGGCCGGATACTTCAAAAAATCTTGCGCAACTCTTCTTTTTGGTGGCGGCGGGCGAATATGGCCAAAGGGATTCCTTTGTTCAGTTACCGTGGAAATTTGCTAGAAAACAAAGATTTTCTCTCGCCTCTTGAATCACTGGAAAAAGACCCCAAGAATCCCGGCGTTCAATTTATTTTGGATGAACTCAAAAATCCGCGCAAACAAACTCTCGTCGATTTAGCCCAGGAAGCCTTTGAAGCCAAATCATGGTTCGAACAATCAGCGACGGAATTGAAACATTTATCGACAGCTCTCAATCCGTCGGATTTTGATTGGCTTCAGCAAAGACTTGAACATCAACGCTTATTGACTGATTTATTATTTTATATCAAACAATGTTATTGGGGCTTCGAGTTGTGGAAACAAACGAAAGATGAAAACGAAGTTTTACACCTAGAAGCCAACCTCCAGCATTTGGAACAAAAAGCAAAACAATTAACTCAACAATCGGATTCAACCTATGCCGTCTTTTATGCCAAGCGCATACAAGATTTCACAGCCAATATCCGTGCTGAATTTCCACGGGTCATTTTGGGATGGAAAGACCGGAAATGGAATCGGCTCCGAAATATTTCGATTGAACAAGTCGGACCAGAAGCGGTCGAAATTCGGTGGACCAGTGAACATCCTTCCTATGCCCGCCTATTCGTCTCTACAACACCGCTGGTATTCGAATTGACCAAATCCGCAGAAACAAACATGCCCGCACAGGAACATAAGATACGGTTGGAAGGATTACAAGCCGAAAAACAATATCTCCTACGGGTTCAATGTTCTTCTCCGGAAAAAGAAACTACCAATTCCGGTGTCTATATCTTTCAGTTAGAACCTTCCACTCTTTTATAAAACGGCGTTCTGAAGATAATTCGCTTATTTCAAAACAACATCCACGAGTTCACTGGCGTTTGAGAATTGGTAATTGTGATGACGGTTTCTTGTACTGTCAACGGAATGCTTTCGAGTTGAATGCCATAAGCACTCGATCCATCGACGGAAACAGGGAAATCGCCATTGGGAGCAAGAGCGTCGACTTGAAACACAAGTTCAGCAATCCCGCCGTTCCCCGAGAAGCCCTGAGCATTAATCCAGTTGAAAAGAACCCCATTCCGGTAGGATGGAAACTGGACTGGATTCATGGCGTATAAACCGGTGTTCATGGCATCTTGGACTATTACTTGTTGCAATTCCAAAACACCTTTTTTGTAGGCAAGCCCAAAAGCCAGGTTCCCGAGATTCTCCGCCTGCGACATGGACAATTGAATCGCCACCGACTCGCCCGGTACTACCTCTTTTCCACCGGAGAGTTCCATATGAAGAGGAGCCGCTTGCTGAGCGAGATATAATGAATCCTGACTACGATTCGGTTTCCGCACCTTAGCAATGGCCTGATTGCCTCCGATTTCTACTTTGGAGGATACGGCATCCGGCTGGGTGGAGTCCCCAAGTGTGAACGTTTGCCGGTTGCTGATGGCATTGCCGTAGCGCATGGCATAGAGTTCAAAATCCGTTTTAATATCCGAACTGAAAATAACTTTGCGTCCTTTGTGTCCCCATGCCGGGTCGGTATCGTCCGACGATTGCCGTGTCCGCCGTTGAATGCTTTGATCGTCGAATTCATACGAGTAGATTTCATGATCGCCATCCCGGTCAGAGACAAACAAGAGTTGACTCCCGGTAGGTGACCAGGCAGGTTTCGTGTTGTTCCCGGTTCCATCGGTTAACTGTTCCGGATTCTGACCATTGGCATCCATCACCCAAATATCCCAATCGCCCTCACGATTGGAGGCAAAAGCGATTTGGGTTCCGTCCGGAGAGGTAGTTGGATAACGATCGGCCGCTTCATGGTTGGTCAACCGCTGAGGGGGAGTTGAACCCATCTTGCATTGAATCAGGAAGTGCTGGTCCGGCTCGACCAACCAGTAGTCCAATGTACTTCCATAAATAAAGTTTCGGTTCCCCACGCCGTCGACTCCCAGCCCGATGGAAGGCATGTTGTCTTCAAGGAAATAAAACGCCACCACGAATTCACTAGGAACGCCGCTTTGATCAACCGGAATCGTATGCCAACCGATTCCGTCGGGATTCGTTTCTCCTTGTGCTACTATTTCCGAACCCGGTTCTCTCATTTTGGAATCCCAATCAAGGATTTCCCATCGTAACGGAGCAGCATCACGGGCAATGAACACTTGAATTTCTTCCAGATTTCCGGATTCGGCGGTTGAAAAGTGCATTCCGATTCCATCCCCGGCATTGCGGGACGCTCTTTTCATGAACGGTTCTTTTGAATAAGACAAAATACCACCGGCCGCACCTTCCGGATCGATATCCGTCATATAAATATCGGGATTCCCATCTCTTTCGGAAACAAACACCAATTTTTCCAGGCTTTCCGACCAATGGGGATCGTAATCCGCTGCCGGATTGGCAATAATAGGTTTCTGACCTGAACCGTCGTTATTCATCAACCAAATATCGGGATTTCCGTTGCGCTCCGAAACGAAAACCACATGGCTGCCTCCGGGCGAGAACTCGGGATCGTAATCGTCAGCCGGATCGTTCGTAATTGGGAATGCTCTCCCATCTTGTGGATGTTGGAGAAAAATTTCTTTACTTTCGTTAAAAAGGGAAGTAAAGACAAGCAAGTCAGCCACATCTTCTTCGAAGATCACCGGCCCGAATTCGGAGGTATTGCCATCGGGGTCCGTCACGGTAGCGTGATACTTCATACCGTTTATCAGCATCGCCGCGGCGGCGAATTCCTCCCCGACTAACAGAGTTTCACCAACCAAATATTGCCCTTGATCCGCGGGATCGGCGAAAATTTCTATAATACTCCCGTTGGGAGAATCCGCCCGGCCGTATATGCTGATTCCACGATTGACGATTTTTGTAATGACCGGCGGTTGAATGTTTTGGTTCGCGCCGTTCGCCAGGTGAATCCCTTTTCCAATATTTTCGGTGATGGAGTTTTGCGTGATGGAGTTAAAGAGGGAATCCGCGCCATCGATCCAGATTCCATGTTCACCGTTTCGCCGTATGTTATTCGCGGCCATGACATTGGAGGAGGCTCCGTTGCGCAGAACAATGCCATGTGATTCATTGTATTCTACGACATTTTTAGCGATCAATGCTTTTTGAATTCCTTCCAGGACAATTCCTTCTTTTTGACAATCTCGAATTTCATTGTTTTGGATACGAACCGAGGAGCATTGTTCACTCACATAAATTCCGCCGTTTGCACCGATAACCTGGTTTCCAGCGCCACTACTTTGTCCGCCGATGACAATGTCTTCGCCTGCCTCTACACGAATTCCCTCCAAGGAGGTAGTGGTGACAATGCGATTGGTTTGCAGATCGATATTTTTCGTTTCCTGACCGGTGATGAGGATTCCGCTTTTTATATTTCTGGACATGGGAAAACCTTTGCGTCCTTTCCCAACGTGAACGTCTTGGGAATCAGAGATAAACACACCGTTTTCCAGGTTGTTACTGATGCTATGGTCATAATATCGCTCCATATCTTCTTGTGTACGATTGATAAGAGAAATATCTTGAGAATTCTCAATTTGAACTCCGTTTCCACCATTATTGTTCGCAAGAATTTTATCGAATTTCAGTCCAGAACTTTCCTGAACATGGAATCCCTGACCTACATTATCATTTGCCCTACAGTTATCAAAGTTTATAGTATTGGAGGACAATATATGGAAACCATGCTCTTGCAAGCTGCCATTACCTCGACTCTCGACGAAATGTATTGTTGAGCACGATGCGATTTGCCAGCCGCTCTTTTGACTGTCGTGGACATTACAATCCTGAAATGTTAGACCCGAGGATCGTTTTAAATCTGTGCCCTGCTTTTGGCTATCCGAGATATCAATTTCCGACAAGCGATGATTTTGCGTATTCTCAAACCAGAGACCGGTCTCTCGACAATGATCGATGGATAGTTCACTCCAGTAGGTATTATCCGTTTTCGGATCCGCGATCTTGATCCCGACATCATGGCCCCAGATCTTATTCTCCGAAATCTGAGCGCCGGCCACCCGATCCAGCATAATGCCGATGCCGCCGGTTTCTTTCACAACGGCTTTGTTCGTGCCATGGATATTATCATTCGGAAAAGGAATCCCAAGATAACCAAGGCCGTTTTTGACGAGGTTGATCACCTGAGTATCCATCGGATTAGGAGTTTGCAAGTTTTCCAGCAGAACGGAACCCTTCAAATTATATCCAAACGCGCACTGAAGGACATAATTCCCAATAGCTCCGTCGGATGCTTCCAATCCCCATTCCATGTTCCGAAGGGCGGCAGGCGGATGGCTTGCTTCATGCATGTCGTCCCAGTGGGAGCCGATCAGGCATTTTCGAAAGACGTTGGATTGAACATCCTTCCCTTTCAAAGTTATGCCGTTTCCTCGGTTATGGCTGATAATGCAATTTTCAAACTGATTAAACTTGGCATCGTTACGGAGATGAACACCGTCTTTCTCGTTCCCCTGACTTTTCAAAAGAGGAACATTTTTATTATTGATCACGGCAAATCCACTTGCCGCGCTGCCAATTCTACCTCCCTCAAAATAATTCAAACGGACATTTTTTCCATCCAGAAGGATGCCGTGTTCACCGCAGTGAATCACTGTTACATCGAAGAAATCATTTTCCTTACATTCATCCAAAAGTTTGATTCCACTCATGGACAAAAGGCCGCCTTCATAATCCGTGGCCCGATCAATGGCTCCTACATAGATATTGGAGAAGAGATTGGAGTGAGTATTTTGAAGAATCCAGCCGTTTTTGCCCTCCTTGATGTACACATCTTCAAATTCATTGTGGTGGCTTTGATCGGTAAGAATAATTCCATTTATGGTTACATTTTGGATGCGAACATCACTGAGACTTGAATCGATGATATTGGATAAGTAGAAGCCCGATACCATCTCATCAGGCACAGATAAATTTATCACCTCCGTGCAATCTTTAATCATTACATCAGAAAGAGAAAGTTCTTTCGCACCTCTTACCAATACACCGGTTGCCAAAAAATACTCTATGGTGGAATTCATGATGGATGTTTGTTTCTCATTTTCAATATCGATCCCTATTTCCGAATCGAAGACTTTCACGGAAACCTGATTCTTCTTTCCCCCTTCCAGACGGACGCCTGTTAGACAATCATCCACGGTACCGGAAACAGAATTGCCATAGCTATCCAATACATAAAAGCCGGTTTCTACGGTGCTGGCGGAAATATTACCGGCCGCATTGAGTCCCCCTCCCACAATGGCAACCCCGTCATATGCTTCCTGAATATAGACATTCGAGATGGTATTTCCATACCCGGCGCCAATTACAAATCCGTTGATGTTATTTTTCGAAACCTTAGTTCCCGCAAGGAACCAATAGGTCCCTCCTATCACTTTTGCGGAAGCACATTGATCGAAGACGATGGGGACCGTGGTGGTCACCGATCCGACCGAGATGCGGCAACGGTCGCTGAGCGTTGCGCCTTCTATAAAGAGAGACACTTCCGGAGGGGCTTCCAATACCCACCCCGAGGCCATGTCGATCGTGCCCGCTCGATAGACGGATTCCCGGTCGGTGAGTATAAAATGATGCGCCCGGCCGCGATGAGCCAATGGTGTATAGGCTTCACGATCGTAGCCCAATCGATTCCCTTCTTTCGGCTCCTCCCCTTCATCGGCATACCATGCTTCATCGAAAGGATCCGCTTCGCCGATGGCAAAGGCGATGGCTTCTTCAAGCGAGATATAGCCGTCTGATTTCAAGCCTTTGTGACCGCCGCTGACTCGAATGGTCAATCCCTTATCCGGTATTTTCGTTTCGGGAACCGTAACTCCTGTGACACGTTTGATGATAACAACAGCAGATGTTCCGGATGGCGTGATGGCGCAAACTTCGACGTCGGTTCCCGGCGGCGGAGCGCCGTTCATGGTGAATTGAAGTTCCGTATTATTGGATGCATCCTGTTGGGTGCGTGTTTGATCGACGCCAGCGGTTTTGGTCACATCCACTTCTTCCTCTTTTATATTTCCCTCATCATCGACAACTGTTTTTTCTTCCTTTTCCACCCATTTCAACTGTATCTCCGCCTCATATAAATCATTCCCTTTCACGATAACTCGTTCTCCCCCTTTCACCTCTTTGGGTTCGATGCTGCGAATATCAGGGGTACCGGGAATCAGGAACGACAGAGGATTCGATTCAACGGAGTAACGGGGCCATTTTACAGTAACATTCTTTTCGCCGGGTTCGATATCAGGAACGGTGAGATCGATTTTATCCTGAAAGACATTACCGGGATCGACAAAAACCTCTTCAATGGTCATATTTCCAAACTGAACATCGGGATAATCCACTTTATCCGAATAGAATAAATCCTCTCCTTTCAACGTAACCGCATCCCCCGGATACCCAATCGACGGTTCAATGGATTTCAAGACGGGTTTCCCGGTTACACTGATCGAAGTGGATGTAAATTTATGAAAATGATCGGAAGCGTCTGTTTTCGCTACCAGATAGAATTTTCCCGTTCCCCGGATGGTTTCCGGAACCTTGATTTCCACTTTCTGATTTCCATTTGGCTGAGGAAGAATAGATATTATTTTTGCTTGATGTTTCCGGGTTGATATTTGATTTACATTTCTACTTGGATCAAAATAGATCTGATTCTGCTTTGGAAGGGGCATAAATTTTTTCCCCGTGATCGTCATCGTATCCCCCCCAAAATTCTGAACCGGTGAAGCGCTTTGAATGACCGGGTCGAAGGGAGTTCCTACGACAAGAATGGAGGTTTCGAGGGGGGTGGGGCCTAAGGCCCATTCCATTCCCAAGGGATTCGGCATCCAGCCGTTCAATCCCGCAAGCCGTTCGCCGACACGACCAATCGTGGACAATTTATCCAGAAAGGTCAATAACCAGAATGTTTTTTGCGAGATAGACATTACCTGCTCCAATCCCCGTTTTGATGCATACTTGATTCCCTCTTTTGTGGCGGTATCCAGAAAACCTTTCATCCCTTCCACAAATCCATTGATGCCAATTTCCATGCGCTCTTCGCAATTCATCGACTGAAATCCGGCAATCGTTGCCGCACCTGTTAGGTATTTCTTGGCATTGATATAGGCCCCCTTCATGGAACTCCCGAGGAAGTCCATATCCATGGGAAAGAGAGAATAAATATCATACCCGACAATCGTCAGGTTCATCCCCATCGCCCGTAACCATTGGAGTTCTCCATCCGGAATTTGCTGGATACTTTGAAAATCGAGTTGTTCATTGCCATCCAGCTGAGCACTGCTGCGGTCTCTCCACGCCCCGCTATATTTACGGATTGTATACACTCCTTCTTCAAAATCCTCTAAAGGCAATCCTTTGTCTGAACTGGGTGCAATGACATCCTTCATATGGGATACCATTTCATCAATCACAGTAAAAGAAATATCCACTTTGGAAGTCCATAGATTCGCCGGTGCAAAGGTGCTTTTGGAATAGCCGGTGCGTATGGGTTTCATAAGCCGCAAATCATGAACATCTCTGTATTTCACTCCTTTTGGAAATCCTAAAGGATCAACTCGGTTAATTGAAAAAATCCAGTCCACTGGATTCAATCCTTGATTGAATTTGTTTCTTACGGAGTTATATTCCCTATCATATGAAGTTTCAATATCATTGTCATCCAAGTGGACAAATCGAATATGGGGTGAATCCGAAAATTGATTTTCCATGGGTTTCACAGGCGCAGCTTTATTCGCACTTGAATAGACATTTCGGCTTGGAAAAGTAAGTGCATTGGGAAACAAGTGATAAATATTTTGCAGTGCATTGGTTTGTGTATTTTTGGCATCTCTCTTTACACGATCTCCGCAAAGATTGAGAATCGTTGAATTCGGCATTCCTTCGATCAACGCATTCGTTGCATCCTTCCAGGCTTCTTGAACATTCGGATCGCTTAACCAATCTTCCCCGACAAAATTCGCACGGCTTTCCATCACTTGAACCAATTTTTTAAACTCCGGATAGGTCGCAAGAAGTGTTTTCTTCAACAATAATTCAGGGCCTTTAAATACAAATAATATTGGATTTGTCATCACCAAGAATTCGGCAATCGATTGAGGCGCCAATTCGAGTAAATTGGGCATTCCTCCAGGGATCAATTTTCCAGTGGCAGTCACTTCAACAGAAGGGATAACCAGGGAGCAATAAATCGGCTTCGATTCATCCAACGGCACCGCACTAACCAGGCTGACCCGGCGGTCGGGAGTGTGAATTACAAAACTCCCATCCGGGTTTACAGGCCGTTCTTCATACCCGCTGCTGACGATATACTCAGACGGATCACTATCACCGGCGGGTTCTAAAACACCCTCAAGTGGAACAAGTACCTTGAATTCACCCGGAGATAAAGCCAGTCCAGCCGGTGTTTGAACCATGATCAGGTTAGTGGTAGCGCCTGGAGGAACCTGGGTAATGATCAGCCCCGGACCGACTTCGAGTATGGGCGCGATCATTTCCCCGAAATAGACCGCATTCTCATCCGGTGCCCCGGGCACAAAGTGATCCCCCTGAATGGTTACCACAGTGCCGGGGCCTCCACTACGGGGGGAGAAATCATGAATCTTTGGCTCCGAGTAGGTATAATCTCCACTGAAAATACCTGGCGGGATCAATCCTACCGCCTGCTGCAAGAGGGCGATTGCATCCTCTTTCGTCAGTTTCCCGTCCCCAATGGCACGTCCCTCGGTTCCGGGAATCGGCGCTACATCCCCAATCTGAATTTCTTCCGGTAACACCAGTTCCAATCCTTCCACAATCCTCATGATCAACAGCGCATCACGGCCGTCGAGGATACCGTCGCCGGTTATATCTCCTTTCCTCAAAGGACTTTGTGAATGGGTTGTCATCACTCCTAGAAGAATAATACAATTAATAGTTACAAAGTTGATCAAAAATCTCATTTATCCTTACTCCTTGTTTGCAATTCAAAGAATGTAACAAAATTTAGCAACAAATGGGATTGATAGTCCATTAACATTACGATGTTCTCATAAATTAACGGCCATTGTCAAGAAAAAAGTACAAAAAATATGAAATTCATTCATTCTTCCGTATTGAATTCGTTTTACAGATGCAACACTATCTCAATCTTGAAATTCCTCCGATTTTTTTACACAATTCTACATTTCGTGTCTTTCCTTGACGTAAAAAATGATGTAAATTATCTATCTATCAATTAACACCGCATTCTTTCTCCGATATTGGAAATATCCCAAGATACCCAATAGCCGCTATGGAATGCAGGGGAGGTAACTGTGAAAAAAGGATTTACCCTTATCGAACTACTCATCGTTGTCGCCATCATCGGGATTCTTGCCGCCATCGCCGTTCCTAACTTTTTGAATGCGCAAACCCGAGCGAAAATCGCCCGCTGCTGGGCGGATATGAAATCCCTGAACACGGCCGTTCAGCAATTGCAGTTGGACACCAACCATTTACCCATCGACGGATGGGATGACGACCAGGAATCAGGCCGAAGAATCTTACGGGAAGTCTTCAATGGTGTTGGAGATTTTCCCGAGGCGCAGAGAACGACCGTCCATTATTTAGCTGTTTTGACAAGCCCGGTCTCTTATATGTCTTCCGTTCCCATTGATCCTTTTCTCTCACAAGGAAAATCGTTGAGTGATTACGGATTCGGAAGCGGCTACGGCACGTACATTTACGCCGATGTTGATCCCCACATTACCGAAAACCCAAGAAATCAGGGGATACAATGCTTAAATCCCGGTTCATTGGCCGAAGCTTATGGAATTACTCCTTTAAACACCAATGAATGGGCCTTTGTTGGGGTTGGACCGGATGGCGTTGCAGGGATCGGTTCCGGAGGCGGTGCACACGATTCGCGCGGTTTCCCATACAATCCCTCCAATGGACTTGTCAGTTTGGGCGATGTCGTCTTCACAAGTGGAGGGATTTTAGGTCAGTAATTTACACCTTTACTGGAAAAGATATCATTTTATTAGGGCACAATATGTGCCCTTTTATTTGTACATTCACATTTTCTTCACTTCCTCCCCCTTTCAGTTGACAACCAAATAGAATTTTTGTAAGGTGGTCTATCGATTGAGTTTCTCGGAACTCAATACAATGAGTATGGGAGGTTCAGAATGAAGAAAGGTTTTACCCTTATCGAATTGTTGATTGTTGTAGCCATTATCGGAATCCTTGCGGCTATCGCTGTTCCGAATTTCCTGAACGCGCAAGTGCGTGCTAAACTGGCCCGTTGTATGGGAGATATGAGATCCTGTCTCCAAGCAACAGAACAACTTCGACTCGATACCGGCCATCTTCCCATCGACGGATGGGACGACGACACTTCGGAAGGCAGAGAAATTCTTGCCGACATTTTCAATCACGTCGGAGATTTTCCCGAAGCCCAACGATCCACTTTACACTATTTGGCTGTCTTGACCAGCCCTGTTTCCTATTTAGGCTCGGTGCCGATCGATCCCTTTATGACAAGAATGATCGACCAAGGATCCCGCGGTTTTGGAAGCCCGGCAACGACATATATTTATGCCGATTTCGATCCGAATATTCCTCCGACGACTAATAACAATAATAATATGAATATTGCGGCTCTCGAACTGCCGGTTTGTGAGTATTATGGAATCAAGCCAATGCAGCGGGGCGATTATGCCCTGGTCGGCGTTGGACCGGACGGCCACGCCGGCAGCGGTGGTGGAATTACAGCGGAACGTGGTGTTCCTTTCGATTCGTCGAACGGTTTGAAGAGCATCGGGGATATCTTCATGCGCAGCGGCGGCGGCATCAATAAGTAACATACTTGATACACACATTGAAATAACCCCAGATATCGCAGGTGGCAAACCACGCATAGCCGGACATCGCATCACTGTTCAGAATATCGTCATATGGCACGAACGCCTTGGGAAAAGCACTGATGATATGGCCGCCTGACTATCATGAACCGATGCCGAGGTCACAAAGCAACTGATCGGAATTTGTCCATCGACACAATCCAAATGCAGTTTATATCCATTCCAACTTTCTTTGTAACCTTGGCTATTTTTCTTGGTCCCTCGGTCACACTCTTTCGGCAAATCCTCTAGCATCTCTTCCAGTGTCATGCTCAGTTGGCGTTCTAACCATGTCGGTTCCTTGGGAGAAACAATCTCTCCCTTTTTGGGACGGCCTCGTGACCGTTTTAAATCCACAAATCCGACGCAAACTCGGACAACTTTTTAAGTAGTCGATCAATGCTCGCGTTGTGGGGAGATTATACACGGCTTTCCCCACGAAGGCTCTCGCTATAGCCAAACGTTCTTTTCGATTTCACCCGACTCCTTTGCTTGGTAATTTCACATACTTTTCTATCTGTATCACTTCCAAAATGCTTACGAATTGTTTCTGCTTATCCGTTAATGGGCCGAATTCCTCTTCTAAAAAAGGAAATAGATACCCTTGAATTGTTCCCCAAATCTGCGATAGCAGTTTCATGAAGCCTCTCCTTTTTACGCTTTTTTCTGCTATCTTTATTTAATCTAAATGAGAGGCTTATTTCAATTGCTTTAACTCCGTTTCAGAAAAATTTCCTCTTTTTTTCTATTTTGCAAGAGGCTCGTTGTTCAATGGTTATTCTTCTTCGGGGGGTTCATATCCAACGAGTTGGATATAGGACATGGCCGCCCCATCGTTTGCACGTGGTCCGAGTTGAAAAATCTGGGTGTATCCACCCGGCCGTTCGCGAAATTCCGGTACAATTTCGTTGAATAATTTCTGTACAATCTTCTTATCACGAACAACACGCGCCACTTTTCGACGGGCGTGAACCGAATCCTCTTTCGCCGTAGTGATCAATTTCTCAACGACTCTCCGCAATTCTTTGCATTTGGGATGAGTGGTTTTAATCCGTCCGTAACGAAATAACGATGTTGCTTGATTGGCCAACATCGCTTCCCGATGAGACGAGTTACGTCCCAACTTGCGACCTTTCTTACGATGATTCATGACTTTCTATCTCCCGTAATTCCTTTTTCTGATCCATTCGTTTTGGTAAAGGGAATTCTTGGTTTATTCTTCTTCGGTATCCTCTTCTTCCACTTCATCATGATCATACGTTACTTCTTCCCGCATCAAAGCGGGAATCGGATGCTCTTGATCTTCTGAGGATCCTTTTCCTTTCAAATCATTCGGATTCATCCCAAGACCGAGATTATATTTCGTCAACACTTCTTTGATTTCGGTCAAGGATTTCTTCCCGAAGTTCCGATACTTGAGCATTTCACTCTCGGTCTTTGTCACCAGTTCCCCAACAGTTCGAATATTGGCAGCTTTCAAACAATTGTAGGAGCGTACTGAAAGTTCGAGTTCTTCCACTCCTTTATTTAAATACGGATTGACTGCTTCATGCTGTTCTTCTTTGATTTCCAACGGTGTCTCATCCTCTTGTGGGAAATGAATGAAAAGAAGTAAATGATCTTTCAGGATTTTTGCGCCGAATGCAACCGCCTCGCGGGGGGCGATGGTCCCGTCCGTCCATATTTCCATAATCAAACGGTCATAATCGGTGATATCTCCAACGCGGGCATTTTCAACCGAATATTTGACACGCTCGATAGGCGTATAAATCGCATCGATAAGAATGGTATTCATGGGATACGAGTCCTGCTGCTTCCCTTGGCGGTCAGCAGACACATATCCCCGTCCTACATCGACGTAGAGTTCCATTTCCAGTTCCCCGTCCTTATCCAGAGTAGCTATATGCAGCTCGGGATTCATGATCTCTACGTCAGGATTGGGTTCAATCTGAGCGGCTGTCACTTCGCCTTCTTTTTTTGCTTGAAGATACAGGGTTACCGGTCCGTTTCGATGATTCTTGACACGAAGTCCTTTCAAATTCAAGATGATATCCGTCACATCTTCCACGACACCGGGAATAAAAGACACTTCTTGAAGCACCCCATTAATGCGCACGGCTTTTACAGCCGCCCCTTGAATGGAAGAAAGCAAGAGTCGTCTTAAAGAGTTGCCCAGAGTGGTTCCAAATCCCCGTTCGAGAGGCTCCAGAATAAACTTCCCATAGCGGTCGGAGAGGGAGTCTAGATCGATATGAACCCTGCCGGGCATAACAACAGGTTTAAATTTCATGGGTTTTTTATCCCCCTTCGCCGTGAAGTATCGGCTTTATCGTTTTTCTTCGATGTCGGATAAATATCCGATCACAGTTTCCGATTTGGCGGTTCGCGAAACACAACAACATGCGCAATTGAAAACCGGCAGGTTCTCCACATTGCGCAATGGAATTGGTTACTTGCTTATTTAGAATACAACTCGACGATGAGCTGTTCACGAACCGGCGCGGCAATTTCTTCGATATTCGGTAATCGGATCAACTTGCCGGAGCACGCTTCCTCATCACGCTCAAGCCAGGCATAGCCACCCATTGAACGTCGAAACTGAATGGCTTCCTGAACCGCTACCATTTCACGGCTTTTTTCTTTCACTTGAATCAACTGCCCTACTTTTACCAGATAAGAAGGAATATTCACTCGTTTGCCATTGACGAGAATATGATTATGACGGACCATCTGGCGGGCTTGTGTTCTTGAGTTCGCAAAACCGAGACGAAAAACAACATTATCTAAACGTTGTTCCAATAAGTGAAACAAATTTTCTCCGGTAATGCCGCGCATTCGCGTCGCTTCGTAATAATATCGCCGAAATTGCCTTTCAAGCACACCATAAACTCGCTTCGCTTTTTGTTTTTCGCGCAGCTGTTGACCATAGTCGGATTGTTTTGCCCCTCTTCGCTGGCCATGCTGGCCGGGCGGATAATTTCTTTTATTGATGGGACATTTCGCGGAGAAACATTTTTTCCCCTTGAGCATCAACTTGACCCCATCTGCTCGGCACAATTTGCAGGCAGGTCCTCTATATCGAGCCACGTTTTATCCTCCTAATACTCCGAAATGAATTCTATTTTTCTTATACACGTCTTCTTTGCGGCGGCCGGCATCCATTATGCGGAATCGGCGTCACGTCTTTGATCATCTTGATTTGTAGTCCGGCAATCTGCAGCGCTCGAATGGCCGCTTCCCGTCCGGAACCCGGTCCTTTGACTCGTACTTCCACCTGTTGAAGACCATGTTCCTTCGCCCGATTGGCAGCCTCTTGCGAAGCAATTTGCGCTGCATAAGGCGTACTTTTTCTTGATCCTTTGAAACCGGTATTTCCGGATGTCGCCCACGCAATCGCATTCCCTTCCATATCCGTTATCGTCACAATGGTATTGTTGAAGGTTGCTTGTATGTGGACAACGCCTCGCGGTACATTCTTTTTAACCTTCTTCTTTCCACGGCCGGAACCTCTTCCGGATTGAGCCATAACTTTCTCTCCTTACCTCAATGTTAGGAATGTTTTATTTCTTTCAATATTTATTTCTTCGATTTGACACCGATCGTTCGGCGCGGGCCTTTACGCGTTCGAGAATTGGTACGTGTACGCTGCCCCCGCACCGGCAATCCTCTTCGATGGCGCAATCCTCGATAGCAGCCGATGTCCATCAACCGTTTGATATTCATATTGATCTCTCGGCGTAAATCCCCCTCCACAACACATTCTCTTTGGATAATCGAAGTGATTCGGCTGACTTCTTCTTCGGACAATTCACGGACCCGGATACTTTCATTCACGTTTGCGAGTTTCAAAATCCGCCCCGACAATGTCCGTCCGATTCCAAAAATGTACGTTAAAGCAATGATTACGCGCTTATCTCTTGGCAAATCTACACCGGCAATACGTGCCACCTTATTTCCTCCTATTTTCTTCCAGGTTTAGCCTTGTCGCTGTTTATGTCGAGGATTTTTACAAATCACGCGAACTTTTCCTTTGCGTCGAATGACTTTACACTTTTCACAAATCGGTTTTACGGATGCTTTCACTTTCATCGTTCGATTCTCCGTACCTTTCTAGTCAATTAGGCTTGACGATAAGTGATACGTCCTCTCGTCAAATCATACGGGGATAGTTCCACCGTCACTTCATCTCCCGGTAAAATACGAATGTAATGCATACGCATTTTGCCGGATATATGCGCAAGAACTTTATGACCGTTTTCCAGTTCCACCCGAAACATCGCATTCGGGAGAGTCTCCACGATCTTACCTCTGACTTCGATGACGTTTTTCTTGGCCATATACAAATCCGATTTCATCAGCTCAGCTGATGACTTCTATCCTTCATTTCCTGCAAACCGTTACCCGAAAAAAGTAGCCACGCTTTGCATTTCTTCCGTCGCCGGCAAAATTCTTCCATTTGCCGAACTGAGAACTTCCGGACCTTCCGGCAGAACCGCCACCATGTCCTCGACATGAACGGAAAGTTTCCTGTCTTTGGTCACGACAGTCCAGTTATCCTTTAATTGTTCAACCTCATAGGTGCCCAAATTGAACATAGGTTCGATCGCGATAACCAATCCGGCATTGAGCCGGGGGCCGGTTCGCGGTTTCCCGAAATTGGGAACCTGTGGGTCTTCGTGCATTTCACGTCCCACGCCATGCCCAACATAATCTCGGACGATTCCGTATTTATACCGCTTCGCAATTTTTTCCACGGTATGACATACATCGCCCAATCGATTCCCGATCCGCGCCTGCTGACAGGCATACCGCAACGCCAAATAGGCGCGGCGTATCATCAAATCGGCTTCCGGAATAATCTTTCCAATTCCGATCGTCCGCGCACAATCGCCAACATACCCTTGATAAAACACTCCGACATCCAGACTCAGTATGTCTCCCTCCTTCAACTTCCTTTTTGAAGGGAAACCATGCACGACTTGTTCATTGATCGAAACACAAACTGAATAGGGAAAACCCCTGTATCCCTTAAAAGCAGGTTTCGCCCCAAATTCCCGAATCGTTTTTTCCGCTAGACTATCCAGTTCAAGCGTCGGTAAGCCCGGTTCGGCAGCATTTAGCATTCGATTCATCACCTCGGATACAAGATCTGCACTTTCCCGAAGACGCTGAATTTCCTGAGGTGATTTTAATTGGATCATTTTCTATTGTTGATTGAAAAGGGATCGTTGATTTCCTTTTCATCTTTTTTTTTCAACTCTTTTCTCTTTAGTTCGATACAACGGATTACCGGTTCCATGCTTGTGATATATATTCGATGGAAACAGCAAAAATATCATTATACTCTTTCTTGAATAAAATCCAATACATCTCATCCCACCGTCACATGCCGGAACGTCCACGAATTCGTCCCCGATTTCGGAAACCATCATAATTCCGAACACGGAGATGATTTTCGATCTGGTTCACGGTATCGAGAGCGACTCCGACGATAATGATCAGTGAAGTGCCTCCCAACATCATCGCGATATTGGGGGGAATCTGCATAAATCGCTGCATCAAATCGGGGACAACGGCGACAGTTGCCAGAAAGATAGCGCCTGCCAAGGTAATTCGATTCAAAATGCGCGTTAAATATTCTTCCGTTCGTTTTCCATGGCTATATCCTGGAATCGTGGAACCATATTTTTGCAGATTCTCTGCCACATCTTTCGGATTGAAAGTGATCGCAGTATAAAAATAACAAAAGAAGATAATCAGTCCCACATATAAAACGGAATAAAAGAAATAGCCGGGAATCATCTGGGAACTTAACCAATAGAAAAAGTCATAGATGAAAGAGAAATTCTCACTGTTCTTTAACGGCATAGCGAAATTCTCGAAGAAATTAGGTAACATGAGAATCGCTGCCGCAAAGATGACGGGAATAACCCCCGCCGTATTGATTCGCAACGGAAGATACGTGTTTGTCTGTGCTCCGTACATCCGTGCCCCACGAACCATGCGGCCCCGTTTAATTGGAACCCGCCGCTGCCCGTATTGAATGATGACAATTCCAGCGATCACCAAAATCAGAACGGCGAATGTAACCAATGCTTTCAACGGTGTAAAACTGGGTTCCTCCATCGAGAGATACACATACCCTTCGTTCACCGCCTGCGGCAGCCGGGCAACGATATTGGCAAAAATGATCAGAGAAATTCCATTGCCGATACCATTCTCGGTAATCAATTCTCCCATCCACATGATAAACATTGTTCCCGCTGTCATCGAGATCATACACATAATCCGGAATCCCCAGCCAGGGCTATAAACCAATCCCGGCCAGGATTGTGGATTTTCCAAGTAAAACGAGAACATAAATGCCTGAAAAGCGGTAATCCCCACTGTCAAATAGCGGGTATATTGATTGATTTTTTTCCGGCCTTCCTCACCCTTTTTGGATAATTCTTCCAAATAGGGGGAAGATACGGTCAATAACTGTAAGATAATGGAAGCGCTGATATACGGCATGATCCCGAGCGCAAAAATGGAAGCATATTGAAAAGCTCCACCGGCAAACAGATCCATCAAGTTGAAAAGACTGTTCGGACCACCTGCTGCACGCTCCTGAATCGAACTCGGATCGATACCGGGAACGGGGATATATTTTCCAATGGCGAGAACAGCAAGAATGGCAAGAGTGAATATGACTCGTTTCCGTAAATCCGGAATCCGAAAAATATTGGCGACCGCATCAATCATAATAAATCAGCACCTCTGTCTACTTAAGCGCCTGCTTCTTCTCTGGCTGGCGGAGAAGCCTGCAATGAACGAATCGACGTTTCCCCCCCCAACTGAACAATTTTATCCTTGGCCGTCCGGCTAAAAGCATCCGCTTCCACGACCAATCGTTTGGACAATTCCCCGGTCCCCAGAATCTTAATCGGAAATTCCGCTTTTTTGATCAATCCACTTTCTTGTAGTTGTTGCGGGCCGACTTGGTCTCCATCGGCAAACCGTTCCAGCGATTGCAGATTGACCACTTGATATTCTTTCCGATTCAGGGATTTAAAACCCCGTTTGGGTACCCGACGCTGTAAGGGCATCTGTCCCCCTTCGAACCAGGGTTTCCGCTTGGAACCGGATCGTGCCCCCTGACCTTTGTGACCGCGGCCAGCGGTTTTTCCGTTACCGGTTCCATATCCTCGACCGACTCGTTTACGCTTTTTTCGTGGAGAAGTCTTCAATTCACCGATATTCATAACACATTGTCCGTTTATTGTATTTGTATTTTAATCCAATTCCCGTACTTGAATCATATAGTCGATACTTTTGATCATCCCCCGAATCTGGGGCGAATCCTGCACGACTACAGATTTATTGGGACGGCTCAATCCAAGTGCTTTCGCCGTCTTTTTATGCTTGGGGACTTTCCCGATCAAGCTCCTTCTCAACGTAATCTCCAGATTCGCTGCCATGATTACAGAATCTCCTTTGGATCTTTTCCTCGAAGACGGGCAACCCCTTCAACCTCTTTTAGAGATTTCAATCCCGCGACGGTGGCGTTTACAATATTCATCGGATTATTGGTTCCCAACGATTTGGTCAAAATGTCTCGAATACCAGCCGACTCGACAATGGCACGGACAGGTCCACCGGCGATAACTCCCGTCCCCCGAGCAGCCGGTTTCAACAAAACTTTTCCCGCCCCGAAGCGACAAAGGATTTGATGGGGAATCGTGGTACCAACCAAAGGAACCTTGAATAGATTTTTTTTGGCCCGTTCGATCGCTTTACGGATGGCATCGGAGACTTCACCGGCTTTGCCGAAACCTATCCCCACTGTTCCGTTTTCGTCTCCGACGACGACTAAGGCGTTGAAATTAAACCGCCGGCCGCCTTTCACAACTTTGGCGACACGATTCACGTGGATCACCCTGTCTTTCAACTCGGGTTCTTTTTGTTGTTCCAGATCAAATATTTCAACCATGTTTTTAACCCTTTATTCGTCCAAATTCAAAATTCCAAGCCACCCGTCCGAGCGCCGTCCGCAAGCGAAGCCACTCGGCCGTGATAAATAAAACCACCGCGGTCGAAAACAACTTTTTGAATCCCCTTTTCCTGCAATCTCTCTGCAATCAATTTCCCAACCGCCTTGGCCATTTGTTTTTTGATCGTGGTAGGCTCGCCGTCTCCGGCGATTTCGGGAAGTTCCTTCATCAAACTCGAAGCGGAAGCAACTGTATGCCCTTTCAAATCATCGATGGCCTGAGCATAAATATGTTTGTTGCTCTTGAAAACACACAGTCTCGGACGTTCGGATGTTCCAAAAATGTTTTTCCGAATCCGGCGATGCCGTCTTTTTCGTGTGGATAATTTTACTTTCATAATGGTTCACTCATATATGACAAATTATGAGAATGAATTTAAACATTCTTTTTACCGACTTTGCGGCGTATTTGCTCTTCGAGGTATTTGACCCCTTTTCCTTTATACGGTTCCGGCGGCCTGAAGGATCGTATTTTCGCAGCAGCTTCCCCTAAAATCCGTTTGTCGATTCCCTGCAAAGTAATTTGCACATTCTTCTCGACATTCGCGGAGATTCCCTCTGGCAGCTCATATTTAATGGGATGGGAATACCCCAATTCCAGGGTCATCGTTTGGTCCTGCACAGACGCGCGGTATCCGACACCATTGATTTCCAATTTCCGTTCGAAACCGCTGGAGACTCCCGTCACCATATTCTGAATCAGCGCACGCGTCGTCCCATGAAGCGACCGGTTTCTTCTATTTTCATCCGGCCGTTCGACGATCAACTCGACATCTTCCTGACGAACGGTGATCGGAGAAGGATAATCCCACTCCAATTGTCCTTTGGGTCCCTTCACAGTGATATGCCGATCTTGGATCGTGATTTGCACACCGGAGGGAATCGTAATTGGCTGTCGTCCAACTCGTGACATAATCTCTACTCTCTGCTTGTTATTTTTACCATATTTGACACAAGATTTCGCCGCCGATTCCCTGTCGGCGGGCATCTTTATCTGTCATCACACCTTTGGAGGTGGAAAGAATACAAATCCCAAGACCGTTGATTGCACGGGGGAGATGATCTTTATCCGCATAGCGGCGAACACTCGGTTTGCTGATTCTTTCCAAATGGGTGATCACCCGCTCCTGCTTGGGCCCGTATTTCAGATAGATACGGATGACTCCATGTCCTTTTTCTTCGACAACACGGTAACTCCGTATATATCCTTCTTTTTTCAAAATATCAACGATAGCCATTTTGAGCTTCGAGGCGGGGACCTCGACTTTTTCCTTGGCGGCTATGTTTGCATTTCGAATCCGTGTGAGCAGATCCGCAATGGGATCAGTAACTGGCATAATTCCTTTTCCTCCAGTCGAACATGTTCAAATTTACCAGCTCGATTTTGTCATACCGGGAATGTATCCCTGCAAAGCCAATTCTCGTAAACAAACGCGGCAGAGATGAAAACGCCGATAGACGCCTCTCGGTCGACCACATCGTTGACAACGTGTATATTCCCTTACCTTGAATTTCGATGGTCGAGATGTTTTTATTCTTAGGCTCTTTTTCGCCATTCGTTCCTCCTCGCTAATTTCGGAACGGCATTCCGAAGAGCTTCAACAAAGCCAACGCTTCTTCGTCCGTCTTTGCCGTCGTGACGAATATGATGTCCATTCCTTGAACTCGCGGTATGGAATCATAATGAATTTCGGGAAAAATCAACTGCTCTTGGATTCCCATCGCATAGTTCCCCCGCCCATCGAAGGATCGTGGAGAAAGACCGCGAAAATCGCGAATCCGGGGAATACAAACATTGACGAAACGATCGAAGAAATCATACATCCTCGTTCGCCGTAACGTGACCATGCAACCGACAGGCATTCCCTCCCGAATTTTGAAATTGGAGATCGATTGTTTCGCTTTCGTCACAATCGGATGCTGACCGGCAATAATCGTCAGATTTTCACGAAGCGCGTCCAACAATTTCTGATCGCGGCTCCCTTCACCAATTCCCATATTGAGGACGATTTTCTGCACCTTCGGTACTTCCATTACATTTTTGTAACCGAATTGCTTCATGATTTCCGGGATAATACGTTCCTTGTAATCGGTTTCCAGCCGCGAATGATACCCCTTCACGATCTGGACTTCTTCTGCGTCTTTTTTTTTCTTCTTATCAGCCATGATGATTCACTCGTCATTTTACCAAACGTAAGTTTGAAGGATGAATGGGACCTTCGCGTTCAATAATTCCACCCGGTTGGTTGGATTGGGGGTCCGCTTTACGGTGTTTTTTCAAAAGGTTGATCCCCTGAACAAAAATTCGCTCTTTCTTCCGGTCCACGCGAAGAATTTTGCCTGTTTTCCCTAATTCTTCACCACAAATGACTTCTACCAGATCTCCTTTTTTAAAGCGAATTTTATTCATTACAACACCTCCGGAGCGAGAGAAACGATTTTCATAAATCCTTTTTCCCGCAATTCTCTGGCCACCGGCCCGAAAATACGTGTTCCAATCGGATCACGGGCTTCATTGATCAATACGGCGGCATTATTATCGAATCGGATGGTGGATCCGTCCGGTCTCAACACCTCTTTTCGGGTGCGTACGATAACTGCTTTTACAACGGTTCCCTTTTTCACGTTGGAATCCGGGATTGCTTCTTTCACACTCGCAACGACAATATCTCCGATTCGTGCGTAACGGCGGCGTGATCCACCCAGCACCTTGAAACACATGATTCGACGTGCTCCGGAATTGTCAGCCACTTGTAGATTCGTATATTCCTGAATCACGGTGTTCCTCCACAGTTCTAATCAAACTTTGACTGCTTTGCGGATGGTCTCGACATAACGCCACCGCTTTGTTTTGCTCATCGGACGGGTTTCCATGATGCGAACAACATCTCCGACATCACAGTCCCCCTTTTCATCGTGCACATGCACTTTTTTATTGACGCGAACAACTTTTCCATACTGAGGATGACGCCGCAGCCGTTCCAATTTCACGACGGCTGATTTCTGCATCGCGATACTCACGACAACCCCTTCTCGAACTTTTCGTTTCGCTTCTCGTTTGGTCATGACTCTTTACCTGCTTGTAAAGTGATTTCATTTCTCACAGTCAGAGCTCTGGCGATATCCCTTCGCGCATCCCGAATTTTGTTGGTGTTCGCCAATTGACTGGAATGCAATTGCATGCGTAAATTAAACAACTGCCTTTTCATTTCTTGGATTCGAATATCCAACTCTTCTACAGAAAGGGATCGAAAATCGTCTGCTTTCATGGTTTCTTCCTCATCCAATATCTTGACGTCTCGAAAAGGCGATCTTGACGGGCAGTTTATGACCGGCCAACCGGAACGCTTCCCGAGCAATATCCTCGGGAATTCCCCCGAGTTCGAACATTACATGACCCGGTTTTACGACAGCCACATGCATTTCCGGAGCGCCTTTTCCACCACCCATTCTTGTTTCAGCCGGTTTTGAGGTAATCGGTTTGTGAGGGAAAATACGAATCCATACTTTCCCACGGCGTTTGATGTGACGAGTGATCGCGATACGAGCCGCTTCGATCTGCCGGGAGGTAATCCACCCACCCGTCACCGCTTTCATACCGAAATCGCCGAAATTCACTTGATTTCCACGGCATGCGATACCTCTTCGGTTTCCCCGGTGTACTTTTCGAAATTTTTCCCGTGACGGCATTAACATTATGACGCCTCCTCTTGAACCTCTTCCGTTGGCCGGGAGGTCAATTCACCTTTGAAGATCCATACTTTTACACCGATCCGTCCATAGGTAGTCCGCGCTTCCGAAAATCCGTAATCGATGTCCGCCCGCAAGGTGTGAAGAGGAACCCGTCCTTCCCGATACCACTCCGTCCGAGACATTTCCGCTCCACCCAATCGGCCTGCGACCATGATCTTCACACCCAACGCACCAGCCTGCATGGTGGCTTGCAACGCTCTTTTCAACGCCCGCCGGAACGACACTCTCCGTTGAAGTTGCAATGCGACACTTTCCGCTTGAAGTTGAGCGTCGAGTTCGGGATTTTTGATTTCCCGAATGTTGATGTAAATTTGTCTTTCTGTAATATTGCCTAAAAACTTTTTCAGTTGCTCGACTTCCACACCTTTCCGGCCGATGATGATCCCCGGCCGCGCGGCAAAAATCGTAATTCGCATCCGATGCGTGAAGCGCTCGATTTCCACTTCGCTGATCCCGGCATGAAACATCCGCTTTTTAATCTCATTTCGGATGCGAAGATCCTCATGCAGCAAATTCGCATAGTCTTTCTCCGCATACCAGCGAGATTTCCAATTTTTGTAGATACCTACTCTGAATCCGTATGGATGAACTTTTTGCCCCACGATTCTATCCTCACCTTCTCGTCTAAATCCTATACTCTCGGACCGAGTTCGATCGTCACGTGACTCAACCGTTTTCGAATCCTCATGGCTCTCCCCATCGGCGCCGGCCGATATCGTTTCAACATTCTTGCATTGTCCACAAATACCTTCCGAACAATGAGTTCATCAGGGTCGAAATCGGTCGTTTCCTCGACATTGGCGGCAGCCGAACGCAAAAGTTTCAAAAGGATACCGGCCGCTTTTTTCTTCGGCAAAAACGTCAAGATATTGACGGCTTCATCATAGTCTTTTCCACGAATGGCATCCGCCGCTAATCGCAACTTTCTAGCTGACATTCGACAATATCGTAATTTGGCATGCATGGCCATTATTCATCTCTCCTACTTCAGGCGCATGACCCGCGCTGTTTTTCCACCATGAGTTTTAAAAGTTCGGGTCGGTGAAAATTCGCCCAGTTTATGTCCAACCATGTTCTCTGTCAGAAATACCGGTACGAATTTTTTCCCATTGTGCACGGCAATTGTGTGACCCACCATTTCCGGAACGATGGTACACGCTCTCGACCAGGTGCGAACCACTTTCTTTTCGCCGCGGTTATTCATTTCCTGAATGCGCTTAATCAATCTTGCATTGATGTTGGGTCCCTTTTTTAGTGAACGTCCCATAATTTCAACACCTACTTGATTCTTTGTCTCGAAAGAATATACATAAATTATTTCGTTATATCTCGAATGCCACATCTCGGCATAGATCATACTTTTGTTCGTAAACGTTATTTCTTTTTCCGCTTTCTCTTCTCGAGAATCATATTTTGAGAACGTTTGTTCCTCTTCGTTTTATACCCTTTCGTGGGCACTCCCCAAGGCGTGCACGGGTGACGGCCTCCCGAGGAGCGGCCTTCGCCCCCTCCGAGAGGGTGATCGATCGGATTCATGGCCACCCCGCGTGTGCGCGGTCTTTTTCCCAACCAGCGAGAACGGCCCGCTTTCCCGAGAGTCACATTTTCATGATCCAAATTGGAGGTTTGTCCAATCGTGGCACGGCAGTTGAGATGAACAAAGCGCACTTCCGTCGAAGGCAATTTGAGTCGCGCATAATCCCCTTCGCGGCCCATGATCTGTGCCGACGTCCCCGCCGATCGGGCTAGGCAAGCGCCTTTCCCGATTTTCATTTCCACGGCGTGAATGATAGTCCCATCGAGGATTTCCCGAAGTGGAAGACAATTCCCGACTTTATGCGGGGAGCCGGAACCGGACAACACTTCACTCCCGACACGCAATCCGTTGGGCGCGATGATATACCGTTTTTCTCCGTCAACATAATTCAACAACGCTACGAAAGCGGATCGATTCGGATCGTATTCGATGGACGCCACTTTTGCAGGAATCCCATCTTTGTTGCGTTTAAAATCGATCACCCGATAGCGGCGACGATGCCCGCCTCCTCGATGTCTCACCGTAATCCGGCCGTTCACGTTCCGGCCGCCTTTTTTATGAATGGAGGCGATCAGAGTCTTTTCCGGCTTTTTCCCTTTTGTAAGATCTTCAAAAGTCGACACCGTTTGAAACCGCCGGGTAGGCGTTGTTGGATTGTATTTTTTAATAACCACGATCTTTTACTCCAAAACCTACTTTTACACAAATTCGATTTTGTGTCCTTTTTCCAATTTCACGAGCGCTTTCTTATACCCGCGTTTCTTTCCTACGATCCCACGGTAGCGATCCAGTTTCTTTTTTGCATGAACAGTAATGATGCGTACCTGCTCGACTTTCACATGAAAGGCCTCTTCCACCGCATCTTTAATTTGGATCTTGTTCGCATCCGGCATGACACGAAAAGTATAAATATTCTCCTTCTCGGAAAAATTGGTGGATCGTTCCGTAAAAATGGCTTCTCGAATAATATCGTAATTATTCATCTTGGCTCGTCCCTCCTGCTTTGGCGAACCGCTGTTGATACGCCTCGACCGCCGCTTTGGTGAAAAAGAGAACTTCCGATTCAAAAAGATCGAGCGGGGAACAGCTGTTCGTGGACTTGATTCGCACATCTTTCAGATTCCGAATCGAAAGAAGCGCGTTTTTCGTCGGATCAACATCCACAAATAAAGTTTGTCCATCCGTTTCAAAAGCATCCAGAATTTGAGCGGCTTGCTTCGTTTTAACTTCGTCAAAATCCAAATCTTCCAGTATGAACAAAGTCCCATTTTGAATCTTACATGAAAGACATTGACGAAATGCTTCCCGCTTCATTTTCTTGGAGATCGTTTTCCTATAGGAACGCGGCCGGGGGCCGAATTGTGCTGCACCACCCCGATGCTGAGCGGCATACAATGTTCCTTGTCTTGCCCGCCCGGTTCCCTTTTGACGATACGGTTTCTGTTTACTGCCTCGCACTTCGTTTCGATTTTTGGTTTTCGCAGTTCCTTGACGGGCATTGGACCGATAGGAAACCAATACTTGATGCAAAAACGCCTCATTGACCGGTACGGAAAATACGGATTCGTCCAATCCGATCGATTCAGCAACATTCTTTTGATGATCATATACGTCGAGTGTAATCATGATTCTTCCATCAACTAAGATTTCGATTTCTTCGCTTTATTTTTTGTCGTCTGTTTCAAAAACAGAATACCGCCATTGGGCCCCGGCAAACCGCCTCGGATATAGATTAAGTTGTTTTCCGGGTCGACTTTGACCACTTCCACATTTTGAATTGTGACTTTCTCATTACCCATTTGGCCCGGCAGCGTTTTTCCTTTAAAGATACGGGACAAACCGCTTCCCGGCCCAATCGAGCCGATGGCGCGGTGAAACATGGAACCGTGCGAATCCCGGCCGCCTCTCCAATTATGGCGACGCACGCCCCCCTGAAATCCTTTTCCTTTCGACACGCCGGATATATCGACGCGATCCCCTTCTTCAAACATACTGCCGTCCAGCATTTGTCCGAGTTCAAAGCCTTCCACCGAATCGGTTCGTATTTCCCGCAAAATCTTACACGGCTCGGCCTTACTCTTTCTATAATGTCCGATTATCGGCATGGTCGCCGCTTGAGGTTTATCCGGCAAGAAACCGATTTGCAACGCGCAATAACCGTCCTTCTCTTCCTCTTTGATTTGAACAATCGGACAGGGCCCCACTTGTACAGCAGTCAACGGAATCATACGGCCATCTTCCGTATACATTTGGGTCATCCGCAGTTTTCGGCCTAAAATCGCTTTCACCATTTGTCTTCACCTAGCATGAATCAGCTTTCCGTTCGCTTTCCACCACCGATTCACGGCGTGTAAAGTATTGAGAATACTACATCGTCTCGATTACAACTTGATTTCAACATGGACACCCGCCGGCAGTTCCAGCTGGGTCAACGCATCCATCGTTTTGGGACTCCAATCATGGATTTCTACTAATCGTTTATGAGAGCGTATTTCAAACTGCTCCCGCGATTTTTTATCCACATGCGGCGAGCGAAGCACAGTATATTTTGAAATCTGAGTCGGCATCGGAATGGGGCCGACAATCTTAGCACCCGTCCGTTTTGCCGTATCGACGATCTCACGTGTCGATTGATCGAGTAGCCGATGATCATATCCTTTGAGTCGGATCCTAATTTTATTTGGGCGTTCCGCAACCATAATGTATTCTCCGCTCGCTTAGCGCTCTACTCAAGAATCTCTGCAATGACACCGGCCCCGACGGTTCGTCCGCCTTCGCGCACGG
>CAYPPG010000010.1:123017-151183 GCA_964412555.1 uncultured bacterium | reverse complement strand
AATTTCGGCATTGTTATACCTTCGAGTTGGATTGGGAACGGGAACGGCTTGTAGGAAAGAAATTCAGTCGAACCTTTCAGTTGTTACATGATTGCATAGAAGATTTTTTCACCAAGTTGGATCAATTGGAACAATAGACATTTTCCTTGTTGAAACATATCTCTACAATGTTTTGTATAGACATCCGCCGCTTTCATAAGTTCGGCTACTCAATTTCATATTGGTAAAAGGATTGATGATGATTGAAAACCAAAAGAGGAAGAAGGGTTTCACTTTAATCGAATTATTGATCGTCGTCGCAATCATCGGCATCTTGGCTGCCATTGCCGTACCGAATTTCATGAATGCCCAAATCCGAACAAAGGTGGCGAGTACACGGGCGGATCACCGTTCACTAGCAACGGCGATCGAGTCGTATCGTTTGGATAACAACATGTATCCACCGACCCCCAATACATCGGCTTATATGCGGTATGCGCGTCTCGCTAAGTTGACCAGTCCGGTTCCGTATATGAACAGCGTGCCGATCGATCATTTTTTGGCGAAAGTCTATGCCGATGTGTTGGAACGCGCTTATCCGTTTTGGGATCCCGACGTGGCCGACAATGCAAAATTGAACTTGAACCGATTTGAATTTTTGCCTGATGAGAAAAACAGGCTGGGTCGTTGGGTTCTTCACGGCGCCGGCCCGGATCAGGATTATGAACCGGATACGGGAATGGGAGGTTCAGGGACAATCATTCTATTCGAACCTTCGAACGGCTTGAACAGCGACGGGGATATTGACCGATTCGGCCCATGAATAAAAGTACCCTCCGGTTTATCTTCAAGTATTGCACTTCTTCTCCGCTGTTTCCCATTTTTTTTACACTCGCAATTTTTATCTTTCGACTACCTACAATCGATTTGCCGATTTGGGACGATGCCACGATTTTTCATTACGGTTGGTATTTACTACATGGTCAATGGCACTATCTGCAAGTACAATGGTCGCCGTTTTTGGTGGGGATTGCGGCGATTATCCAGCTGTTGTTGTATGAGGATCCCATTATCGGATTTTTCGTTTTTCAAGGAGCCGGTTATGTCAGCATTGCCCTTGGTGCATATTATTTGTCATTCGCTTTTGGGTATTCTCGATTCTTCTCTTCGCTTTTGAGTTGTTTTTGGTGTTTATTGATACACACAATTGCGTCGCTAGCGGATTACCCGACACTGCATTTGTATCATTGCGGGCTTCCTTTATTGTTGAGTGCTTATCTCGTTCGGCGAAAACCGGTCTCGCCCACTTTGGCGGTTCTTTTTATCTTCCTTGGATTCGGGGTACGGAATGAATCGATTTTGCTTTTGTCGTTGTTGTTCATCGCAGGCTGTCATCGCCGAAAGACCGGTAACATCCAGGTGTTGGAACGAAAACATTTTGTGATCCCGACGGTTCTGATATCGATTTTTGTTTCGATGTTAATCGGATGGAAACTTCGCAGCGAGAATCTCGACCGTATGACGATTGCTTTCCGGCAGCAGTTTTATACCTATGCGTTGGAAACCAGACAATATGGCGCCAGTGTACCCTATTCCTATGCACGGGATGAACAGGCGATCGAAGCGGCCTTCGGTACCGGTGCAGGGGAAATGGAAATTGGAGGCTTATTATTGCGTAGCCCCAAAACATTTTTGTCATTTGTGCTTCACAATGTTCAACGCTTTTGGAATGGGGAATTGTTTGGGCAATCCCTCTTTTCACTGGCGCGATTTATACAAGTTTCATTTTTGATAGGAATCGTTCTTTTGTTGATTGACTACGGAATCACCAGGGACATGTATGCACTTTTTTTATTGGTGGCTGTCCTTTTCAAAATCCCGCTCGTGTTTTTAACGGTTCCACGCTTTTACTATATGGCGGATATCGTCTTTATCGCATTGTTTGCAAGCCCGCCGATTTTCTCTTTCAGACGGTCTACCTTAATTACCGCCTTCTTTGCTGGTGGGCTTATAATCATGTCTTTTTCTTCCCTGCTTCATTATTCCGATTGTATCGGTGGGAAAAGAGAAAATATGAGTAGAGCATTATTTGTTCGGGATGCTCTTGAACGCTCTGATAGTGGAGGCTGTATCATTGCGGAAGCGTATGCCCCGTTTTTACAGACGTTTGCGGATCGAAATCTTGTCCAATCCGTTTCCTTGTTGAATGAAATTCAACGGGTGGGAAACCGGCTCTATCTGAAGGATGGCCGTTTGTGCGATACTGTGTTGATTGAAAATGGATACCCGTTGCCTATGGAAATCAAACGATGGCAGAGACATCAGATTCCGATTGCCTGGGACGGAAAATACAGTTTGTACGAGCAAAAAATTCGTGATAAAAGAATAACGGATGATGAAATCGCAGAACCATTGGTAAGAGTTACAGATGATTTCTACAAAGAACAAGATTTAAGTGGAAAAACCGATCACGATTCGCATGAAAACCGTATGCTGGCTCTTCATTGGGATTTGAATCAATTGCATTTTGATCGTTCATCGATCGATGATGTTCGAGTGTATGTCAAAGAGAACCAAGCGAGTTATCAATTCTTAGGAAGTCCCTACCGCAAAACCCTCCCTTTTTTGGAATGGAAACGCAGTTCTGAATGGATCGAAGAACCATTTCGAAATGGACCGTTGTTCGGAAATCGATATCGTTTCGAAATCGATATCTATTTCAGAAAAAACGGGATTCCCTTCGTAATGCCGATTTTTACGGCTGCATCGGTATTATTTCAGCCGGTTGTTACCGTATGTGATGATTTTCGAAGCCAAGATGATTTAAGTTCCGGAGTGGATACTGATCCGGTAGTTGATCGGCAATTGGTCATTCGCTGGTCTCCCGATTCGTCGGAAGTGGAACGATCAAAGGTTACCGATATTCATCTATATGTGCGTATCGATGACGCCGTAGAATTGGACTTCTTAGGGAGAACCGGCGATCCGACTGCAACATATTTTTTATGGGGAGAAAATTCCAAATATCTTTCACCGACTTTTCTAAATGGGCCGGAATTCGGTCATCGATATGAATTTTGGGTGTACTTTATTACTCGAGAACGAGAATACTTGAAGTTTCCAGTTTTTCGAAGTCATGGATCGCTCTTGTTTGCCAGGAAGAAAAATTGAAATAGATACTTGACAACGGTGAACAAAATCGTATAATAACATGTGATTAAAAGTTAAGGGTATTCAACATGATTTCAAAAACAGGAATTCATGCCATTCGAGCGATGACCACGTTGGCTGAACTTCCGGAAAGAACATACGTGGGAGCCGGTTCGATAGCCAAAGCGATCAATGCGCCTAGTAACTATCTCGGAAAGTTATTACAACAACTTGCTCGAGTAGGACTGGTCGAATCACAGAAAGGACTGGGGGGCGGATTTCGTTTAACGAAGGATCCCTCAAAGATTTCATTATTGGATATCGTGGAACCGATTGAACATGTCAGCCGCTGGAATGGGTGTATATTGGGACGTGATACCTGCTCGGAGGAAAATCCTTGTGCGATTCACAGCCGGTGGAAAAAAGTACGCCAAGTGTATATTGAATTCTTGCAGGAGACCACATTAGCCGATCTGGTATCGAAAAAAGAGGTTTCATTGGTCTAAAAAATTTTTCGCAGTAAATAAGATAATTGTATGCGATTATCTATTGATAGAATCAAAGGAAGGAGTTTATTCATGAATCCTACAGCAATCTTAAAAAACGAACATCGAGTTATCGAGATGGTTTTACATTGTTTGGAAAAAATTACTGCTGAAGCCATCGAAAACAAGCGTTTGGAAAAAAATCCGGCAGAAGATGCTATCGAATTTTTCAAAATGTTCGCCGATCACTGTCATCACGGGAAAGAGGAAGTACATTTGTTTCCCATGATGGAAGCGAAAGGATTTCCTCGGGAAAGTGGTCCCACCGGGGTCATGATGATGGAACATGAGCAAGGACGTTCGCATATCAAAGCGATGAAGGAAGCGGTCGAACCTGCGGCGGATGGAGATCAAGAAGCATTACAGAAATTCGCTCAAAATGCTCATTCCTACATCCATATGTTGCGAGAACATATCGAGAAAGAGGATCATTGCCTCTTTACTATGGCCGATCAGGCGTTTTCCGAAGAAGACCAAAAAAATCTGCAAGCGAAATTCGACCACGTAGAACAAGAAGAAATGGGCGAACATACCCATGAAAAATATTTAACTAAAGCTTTTGAATTGGCAGAACGGTATCAGGTTCCCAAAGAGAAAGTTGAAGCAGAAGCAGTGAAAACATGCTGTCATCATGGATAACACAAAAGTCCCCGTCTGCCTTGATTGGCAGGCGGGGACTTTTGCTTTACTCGCATTTACCTAAAACTCTGTAGGTCTTTATCTCTTTACTTCCGATCGATAGATTTATTTCACTCTCGTTTGATCGACCATTTTCTCCTTTTACCGGTCGTTCTACGATATCGGTTTTTTCCCATTGAATTGCATCGAAAAGATTGAATTTGATCTTGACCATGGAATCGATACCGTCCAGTTCCCGCAAGCGGACAATCCATCCGTTCCCATCTTCCGCCCGTTTGATATTTTGTAACAGAACATTCGGTGCATCGATAGTCACGAAAGAATATTGATCGTCAGTCAACAGTTCCTTATTCTTCGAATTGAGTGGTAGAGGAACGACTTGGAGCGGGTAAGAAACTTCATCGGCGAAACGGGTTGCGTGACTCGGTTTGCACGGTCCGTCATGATAGGCGAGTGAATACCTGAAAACCGCCGGACCGCCTTGGCTGGCTTTGTAATTGGTGAACCAATAATTGTTCATTACATAGGAATACAGATGCAGATTGATGAGCGGCAGATGCTCAAGCCACGCTTGCTCGGCGTGCATGTCGCACAGTTCGATGAGCGGCGCATCATGGGAAACGAGTGTGATTCCGTAATCCTTGGTGGAGACGTCGATCCATCGGCGGATCGTATATATGTTCCGGTTGGCGCCGGGAATTTGTTCTTCTTCCGGATGCATGGAGGCAAGTGGAATTTCGAGTGTGAATTTTCCCTCCGGCACTTTGAAGGGGAACGCAAAGCGTACTGCTTCTTTTTCACGGATATCGCTTTTGTTCATGATGTTGATGAGATCGACTCGATTCAAATGTTCATAGAGAATTACTTTCTGCTGCAGTGACTCCACTCCCTGCGCTTCAAGCTGGATGGCCAGTTCGGTGGATAATCCATTGCTTTCTTCTCCGGCACTGATGTAAACTTGGTCAGCGCCTTTGCTCTCGCGACCATTCGGGCCAAGAACGTGAAGATACTGATTGATTCCGTATTCACTTTCGGAATCGGCAAACTGCCGGTTCGTGGGACGATGTTGCAGTGTTTTCATTGCACCGGTTTCTTTCTCGACCTTGATTTCCCAAACCGGATTGTGGATGGAACCACTTGGCGCATCCAATACGATTCGGCTTTTCGGTACCTCGATAGATTCCGGAACAAATTGGTAGACTTTATAGCCGAAGGGAGGAACATTCTGTGCTAGAAAGGAGTAACCTTTTTCTTCTCGATAGACAGGTGACCGATTTCCTTCCTTGTCGACAGCCACCCATTGCCGGGCCGAGGAAAGCGCATTACCGACTTGTGTAAGAGGAAGCGATGCAATGTCTGTACGTTCCCATTGCGTTAGATTCCAAACCGCATAGGAATAAGTTTCACCATTGGGAATTTGTCGTGTCAATTCAACAATACCTTCACGCTCCAGGTTGGAAGCCATCCATCGAGCTTTTTCGACATAACTGCGCTTGATTCGCCATTGTTCTTTTGCAAATTCGGACTCGGGTTGAGAGATGCTGTTATGCGCTCCCCACGTATGTTCGTCGTAGAGTAAAGCGTGATCATAGGCAGTCTCGATTTTTCGAGCGGGATGCTTGTGATCGCTTCCTGCCATAGCAGCGAATGCCCATGCTTTTTCTGCGTTTTGCAGTTGGAGTGTGGCGGTGCGATTCATGGAAGTTTCACGAGCGGAAGACGCGGCTCCGTCTTCCCAGTAAGGGGTATAATCGCCTTGATAAGTGGGGATTTGATTTTTATATTTGCTTACTAAATCTTCAAACGGCGCTTTGGCATCGGAGATGATGAGTTTTGGAACATCGTATTGCTGATTCCATTCATGAACCACTTCGGACAAATGCGCGGGAGGTGGAGTATTATCCGCGAAGTAGGCTCGAAACTGGGCGATATCGTAAGGATAATCCTCGTCGTTTTCGAATTCCAATAGGGCGTTGAGCAGTTTGTCCTTATCATTTTCGTTTTGCAGCAAATTGAAAATCATGGCATAACCGTAGCCGGTATTCCAAACGAGTACTTGGCTGTTGCCATCGGGAGCGATCCAATAATACGGTTTGCCGTTCAGGGCAATGGTCGCATATCCGATGCGGGCGCTGTAATTCGGCCCCAATTGAAAATATTTGACTCCCGCATTCGCCATTGTATAAATCGTTCCCCATGTATACCCGGGAACATCCGTGATCATGGCTTGTACGGGTGGGGATAGATGTTCTTCTTGTGCCAGATGGGCTGAATAATAAACATTGCGAATCAGTTCTTCATCCCCGCACAGGGCCGTTAGCATGTTCAAATAAAAAGCGTCGAGGGACACCACCCCTTGGCGGATGTAACTCAGAAGCTGTTCACATTCCGTAGGCGGTTCTGTTCGCAGAAAATGCTTTAGTGCCCATGTCACTTCCGTGTTCCAAACATATCGGGCTTCCGGGATGTATCCTTTTTCCAAGGATTCTTCATACAAATCGATGGCTTGTTTGATAAATTTGACATGATCGTCCAGCACAATGGGCTGAAGGTTGGTATACCCGATGTCCACATGGGAACCAGGCATCAGATATACTCGCCAGTTGCGGCAGGGATTGACATGAATCGTTTTTTCCAACAATTGATCTTCCGTTTGGATCGAGAGAATCAAATCCCGTTCCTCCTCAGAGCGGGGAACAGTAACTGTCATGGTCCTACTATCAATGCTGTCGATTTTCGCCAATGGGGTATTGGATTTTTTTGTATCGGTGATGGTGATCGATTCGATGTCGCTCGGACGAATCATTCTCGAAAACGCAAGGCGAAAATGCCTTGATCCATCTTTTGAAACCAGCGGCAACGCTTGAACCTGCAGCAGCAAATCCAAATATTCTTCTTTATCAAAATCGCCGGGGATAATGATTTTGATGTCTTCGGAGACCTGGTTTTCTTGATTCAGAATTTTGACTCCCAGTCCCCAGGAACCAAAAGTATGATCCACTTTTGCGAGTAGGCGATGACGGCCTTGTGATAAGGTGGCTTTCACGAGATCAGGATCATGACCGAGATTGCGTGCTTGTTTTTTGCTATGGATGAGGTTCCCATCCAGCCATAGTTTTATTGTATCGTCACTGATAATGTGAAATCTATATTCGGCTTCCCTTGCAACTTCCAACTGACAGAAAAAGTAGCCTGTTTCATTGGTCGATGACGGAAACCTTTCGTGTAATCTTTGCAATGAATTTCCGCTAATTCGCAATTTCCACTGATAGGAGTCATTCACGATTTGAATTTCTTGATCTTTTTTCGGAACAGCTTGGGATTCCCCCTCTAAAAAATCGAAATCATGGCCGGCGAACACTTCTCCGGAAGGATTGGATAGAGGACCAAGGAATAACCAACTGCCAATCGAACCATCGTCTAATAAATCGTAAGCGGCTTCGTATTCTGCTGTACCGGCGAATTGAGGTAGGCAAATCCCCATGAATAGGAACACCCATATGAATCGTTGCATGACAAAAGCACTCCTTCCAATTGATTTTCTGCTCTTCTTTTATGATGCGTGAGAGCATGAAATACTGGCTCATAATACTTTTTTTGAAAATACCGGTGTAGGGACGGGACTTATACCTTCCCGAACCTTCTTTTTTTTTGTTAAAGAAATCGATGAGTGGATACGGAATCCCATATGAATGCGATATAATAATATCGGATCATTTCAATGGTTTTTCAGAGATGTTTTGAACCAAGTTGGTCATAGCGATCCATTTTTTCGTAGATAAAAAAGGACTTGAAGAATGCTACCATTTCTGTTTGGACTTGTTTTTGTGGCTTTAATAGGAAGTGGTGTCTATTTCTATGCGAAGAAGTTTTTAAAATCCAATGATGAATTATTGGCCGATTTGGGCTTGTTGCATGATAAAGCGAATGCAGATACTGCTCCTTTTTATAAGTGGGGATGGCAAAAAGCGATGGATGAGCGAGTGTGGGGAGAGCGAATCGTTCGTAAAGCTTTCGAGAAATCACAGGTGTGGCTGTCCCCGGATGATCTTTTATATTTTAAAAGTATCTGTGATCAATATGCCGGTGGAAAAACGGTCAAGGAGGAGGAAATCCATAATCGGATTGGGAAAATCCTGGCTCGGAAAGGAACATTGACCAACTGCGCCACAAAGCATATCCAAAAAATTGTAAAAGGACTTCTTTCCATTTCCGATGCAGAAGCACTCAAAATTTTACGAGGTCTAGGGCTAAAGAGTGAAGAAAGTAATGCCCGCCGCAAACTGGGAATCGTGCAATTGCGAAAAATGTTGAATACCGTCGGTGAACAAATTCTTTCCTTGAATGCAAAGGGATTTGACATCAAAGATGATAATGATGAAACCTTGTTCACCCTTCATGGCTTCGACGGATGGAGTCACTGGTTAAGAGCCTGTAAGGAGGAGATGAACCGGATTTCCAAAATGCGGTCGGCGACTCCTGTTGAGCATAATTTACTCCTCTATTTGGAAAAAAATGCTTCGGCAAACGTATTGAAGGAATTTGAACAAGATTTAAAATCATCAAAAGAATTCATGACCGCGATGGAAGCGATCCTGGAGCAAAAAGAAATCAAAATCGAACACAATCAAATCGTTCGTCTGGAAAAAATTCTCTACCAGTGGCATTTTACCAACGGGATTCCTTTTACGTTTGAGGATCATTTTCTTTTTCGTGATTTGCTCAAAATGCAATCCATTGCTTCCCGCTTTCGCGAAATTATCATCACTTCCATCCGCCCTTCTTTTTCTTCTTATCAATCCCTTCTCAAAATTTTCCCGAAACGAGTGATTTTTTATGGCAGCAACGCGTATGCCCGTGCATATGCTTCGCAGCGTTATCTGGCTCATTTTGAAATCTTACTCAAGGCATATCATCCATCCAAAGGAAAATCGCGCAATCCTCCGGCGATTTTATTCGTCACGGAAAGTGATATAGAGCGTGTGAGAAATCGCCAATCGGAGGTAATCGTAGAGGAATCATCCTTAGAAGGAAGCAACGGAGAAAAATCCTCCGGCGATTATCTGTCGAATTTGATCGAGGAACAAAAACGATACAGCATTTCCGAACGGGGAATCAACGATCGTGTAGCAGATTCCGCTGGCTGGATCATCGATATGGGGGTGTCCGATTTTACAATTCAAGAGTATGCCTATTTGGATTCCGGCCCGTGTCGGGATTTTATCCGTATTTCTTGCGAAGAATATAAGGACGTTGATTTTCAAAGCAATGGAAACTTCGCGAACAAACAGAAAACGGAATTTTTCAATTATGTTCTTGATCTATTGACACAAACCCCGGCGCTGAGCAAACCTCAAACCGATGCAGTCCTTTCTGAATAATCCGATGCAAGATCGATAGGGTGTCTTTTCTTCCATTGTTGAGAAATCACGGAATATACAACCTCCGATGCATGATGTTATATCCACGTATTTTTGTGCTACTATCTTGAATAGTGCATGAGAAATCCTGATTGTGAACCTGTAGGAAGGAAGGTCCGACGATGATGAGAAGAAAACATATTCTCTTTTGGATTGGATGGATCGGAACCGCATTGATCTTGATGCAACCGGTTTTTTGCGATCAATATGCGGTTACGGAAGATGGAAAACAAGTATTGTTGAAAGACGATGGCACTTGGGAGTATGTGCATGACAAACAAAAAGAGGAATCAAAAAAGCGAGGAGAAGAAAAACAGGAATTGATTTACAAGACCGGCTCGGGAAACTGGCAGTCGGATGCCTTGCAGACCAGTGGAGGACAAATTCAATTCCGGTGGTTTGCAAACGATCCTGCTGATTCCATGATCCAATTTGAAGTGCTTCAAAACGAAGGAACCCAAAAAGTAAAAAGTTTTATTAGTTTAATTGCGGAAGAGGTGACCCAAAATTCAATTGCGTTGAAAGCCGGAACCTACTGGCTGAAAATGAAAACAAATGCAAAACAGTGGGAATTGGTGGTCGAAGGATTCGAATCGGATCAAGAGTTTCTTCTGTACACGATTCAGTGTGGAGACACGGTTTCAAGTATCGCAAAAGAGCATGGAATCTCAGAAATCACATTGCAAATATTGAATGATTTCAACAGAGAAACAAAACGTTCCATGATGGCTTCCGAAATATATCCGGAAATGATTTATTGGTCAGAAGAAAAAAAGGATTTCTCGGAGTTTTTCGTTGGTCAAGAATTGCGAATTCCAGTAAGGAAATAAAAAAGAAATTCCCGATCCCTACTTTTTGGCATCCGGATGGATTGAAAGGCTCGTATATCAATCTTTGAACAGGGGGAAACGAAGATTGAAATGATTCATTTTTTATGATGAAATAGACCGGTATGCAAATCTTTTTTTGCTGATCATGTCTTTCAAGGTATTTATCCTGATGGAATTGGGGAAATTGACCAAAAGGTTACGTCTTATTCACTTCTGGTTTGTCCTGACGGGGATCTACAGTGTAAATTATGTATTGTCTACGGAAATCGAGCCGTCCTCATTATCCAATCTCACCCTTGAAGAACTCATGAACATTGAAATCACTTCTGTCTCCAAACGCCCGGAGAAATTGTCACAAGCGGCGGCAGCTGTGTATGTAATTACGCAGGAAGATATTCGTCGCTCCGGCGCGACCAACATTCCGGAAGCCCTGCGGATGGTTCCGGGACTGCAAATGGCTCGTATCGATGCCAATAAATGGGCGATTTCGACGCGGGGATTTACATGGATGTTCGCCAACAAATTGTTGGTGCTGATCGATGGCCGAACCGTTTATACTCCCTTGTTTTCCGGCGTGTTCTGGGATGCACAGGATACGCTTCTGGAAGATGTGGACCGCATCGAAGTGATTCGAGGACCGGGAGCCGCATTGTGGGGAGCCAATGCGATGAACGGAATCATCAATATCATCACCAAACATGCCAAAGACACTCAAGGTGGACTTCTCACTCTATCGGCGGGAACGGAAGAAAATGCAGTAGGTGGTGTCCGATATGGCGGTAAGGTGGGTGACAATACATTTTATCGTGTTTATAGCAAATATTTGAACCATGACGATTTTGTCAATGTCGCCGGAGAGGACATGAATGATCGATGGGATATGATAAGAAGCGGCTTTCGAATGGATTCCAAACTCTCCTCTTCCGATGAACTGATGGTACAGGGGGATATCTACGGCAGCGAAATAGGAACAACGTATAGTGTGCCGGTCTTTCAAGAGCCTTACGCGAAGGAACTCGATTTTGACGAATCCAATGCCGGCGCCTTTTTACTCTCACGGTGGAACCGCGTTTTATCCGACACCTCCGATATGTCCCTGCGGCTTTACTATGATTGGACGAATCGCGAAATCGATATCGGAGGGCAGGATCGGGATACTTTCGATCTGGATTTTCAACATCATTTTCAATGGGCGGGAAAACACAAATTCATATGGGGAGCGGGTTACCGATTCACGACGGATTCATTCGATGACACCTTGACCGTCTCTCTTGATCCGGCAAGCCGGAGTGATCATTTATTCAGTGCCTTTGTGCAAGATGAGATTGCTCTCTGGGAAGATTACCTCAAGTTGATCATCGGTTCGAAATTCGAGCACAATGATTATTCCGGCTTCGAAATCCAGCCCAATGCTCGATTGGTATGGACGCCGCACCCGCGGCACACGATCTGGACAGCCGTTTCCCGGGCGGTTCGCACTCCATCGCGAGGTGATCATGATGTTCGCTTGATTCCGGAAATCTATCCTCCCGATAATCCGATCCATCCGTCGCCTTATCCAGTTTTTTCCATTCTTGAAGGTTCTGATGATTTTACCTCTGAAGAGATGTTGGCGTATGAACTGGGTTACCGTTTACAGGCAACGGATTGGTTGTCACTGGATCTAGCCGGCTTTTACAATGTTTATGATCGTTTGCGAACTTCTGAATTCGGATTGCTGACCATTGAAGACGAACCGCCGCCCCGCCATTTCTTTGTGCCGACGTTTCTGGACAATAAAATGGATGGGGAGACCTACGGATTCGAACTGGCTGCCACTGTACAACCTTCGCCGGGGTGGAATGTGCAGGCAGTCTATTCCTTTTTGAGCATGCAGTTTCATCCGGATTCGGACAGCATGGATTTGAATTTCGAATCCCTCGAAACGGATATTCCCCATCAATTCATGATCCGTTCCTTCTTGGATGTGACACCTCATGTGGAATGGGATGTGCGCCTTCGGTACGTTGACAAATACAATCAAATTTCCGGCTACACTGCCGTTGATACTCGTTTGGGATGGAAACCGACGAAATCGTTTGAGTTATCCATCGGAGCCAATAACCTATTCGATGACCGGCACCTGGAATCCGGCTCTCCGGTCACGATTGATATTCTTCCTTCGGAAGTAGAACGGAATGTTTATATCAAAGCGGTATGGAAATTCTAGATTGTAGGATAGCATATTTTGAGATGATCCTGTGATTCAAAATCTTTATGTGATATGGAATATCAAGATAAACTGTCATGATTTAGGAATTCACATCAATAAATACGAAGCAATCGATTTAAAAAAAGCGATCTCCAGCGATCGAAAAACCTGCTTGTTTAAAATCATGATCAAATGTTAGCACTTCTGTGATTCCAATATCTCGCATGACAGCGAATGAAATACAATCGACTAATCCCCACTCCTTGTCCTTGTATGTCATGTAAATCTCAAATCCTTTTTCAAACAGAGAGGAATCAATTTTCAAAACTACGATATTTTTCCCATTTCGAAGCACTTGTATTACTTTTACAGCCTCTGACTTAAAATTTTTGGCGAGAGCATTGCCGATTTCCAATAAAACTGCATCCGTAGTGATGAGGGATGAGTTTTCAAATCTATAAGAATTTGCTTGAGCAAACTCGTGATGTTGATCCTTTTTATTGATCAAGGCAATTACAAAGGATGTATCAATGAATATCGGATTGGCCATTTTCATCCTCGATATCATAGAGATCCGCTTTCACCGAAAAATCCGGAGCGGCGGAAATTCGGATGTCACGCAGTGCCTTCATCACACTTACACTGCTATCGGAATCTTCTTTCTTGAGTTGGGAGCCTTGAATCAAGTGATATAGCTCTTCCAAATGTTCATCCGGTACTTTCTTTATTTCTTCAACGATTTTTTCTCTAGTAATCATGAGACTGTTTTCTTTCTCATTATTCATTTTTTATGAATAGGGAAAAAACATTGTTTCCTTCCTGTTCAATAAATATAGCATGAATTTTGCACTGAGGAAACAATGTCACCATTTGTGATCAACAAAGATGTTTTATGAATATCGGATTGTCCATTTTCATCCTCGATATCATAGATATCCGCTTTCACCGAAAAATCCGGAGCGGCGGAAATTCGGATGTCACGCCGCCATCTGTTTTTCCCCGATCAATTTCAAGCAAAGAGAATGCATTTTCGCCAATTCATTCTGAAATTCCCGTTGCGCTTCTTCTTCTGGTAAAGCGTCAAATAAATCTAGTAATTGAACGCCATGGCTCATGATTTGATCCGCAGTTTTTTCTTTCAATTTCTTTTGAACAAATTGACAATTCTCTCCATGAAAGAAAAGCCGTAAAGCATCGGTTCTGGAAATGAAACCGCCTGTGAGAGATTCAATAATCCCTAAACAGAGCAAGGCAAACGCCGTAATTTGTTGATCTCTGTCATTGGTTTGAGAAAGCAATAACGGAAGGTTAATGCAGTTTTTCATAATTCATCCTTCTCTCGGACGATTGACAATCGGGGTGCGCAATAACGGAAGGTTAATGCAATTTTTCATGATTCACCTTCTTTGGGAAAGAATTTCACTCCTGCAACTTGCCCTGAGGAATGCTCGAAATAATGGACTTCTCCCGTTGTACCATTCTTGATCACTTTTTGCCACTAACCAGACAACAAACTGCGGAGATGATGGCGCACAGCTGGGTTGTGTACTTTGTATTTTATTGTAGCACCTTTTCTTGGGATTCAGTCTTTCGGAACAGAACGAATCTTCTTTTGTTTTAATCGCGTGCATATCTCCTGGATCTGCCGGGAACCGATTCCTTGATTGCGAAAAGAGGGGAGAATACAATTTTGTCCCACAATTCCTTCTTTCGGCGCACCACGAGGATCGAAGGAACCGAGTCCAATTATGTTATTTTTAAAACAGGTAAGAAAAACACATTGGCCGACAGTTTCCAAATACAAAAATGCGTTACGGTCGAAGGCTTCCCATTTCGGTATCTCAGTCCGCCAAAATTCCGGCTCCCATTTTTTAAGCCGGGCATAACATTCTCGGATGATTCTTGCCAATGTTCCCGGAGAAACTGTGGAAATGGGAGAGAATGTAAGCATGATATTAGAGAAAGACGCTTCCTTGATCAAAACCGCCAGGTTAACTTAGCATAAAATCCCCGTTCCACCTCCGTTGCATTTGTGCGGACGAACACCGGCGCATTGAACTCGGCATGGCGGGGATCGAACAAATTCTGTGCGACGAAAGAGACTTCGAAATTTTGACTGGGTTTCCATCCCGCTCGTACGTCCATCGTTGTATAACTGCTGATGTTTTGATTCGGGAGGTTATCGACATAGCGCAGCCAAAGGTCCAATTCGAGGTTTTGCGGAAGGTCCATGAACGACCGAAAAGAAACTTGATGGTTGGGATTGTCATCTTCGAACATTTCCTGTGAAGGACTGTCTCCTTCAACACTCATATCGAAAAGGGTATAAGCGGTTTTCCATTCCCACCAATCGAGAATTCGATATGTGGTGGCGACTTCGATCCCGTAAGTAATGGCATCCAATTTATTCGCATTGAATAAGGGAAGTATAAAATGCGCGGGTGGTTCCGGATCGAACATCAATTCTCCAAAGACCTCTCCACCCCGTACTGAATCATAATCGTTGTAAAACGTGGCGATATCGAGATTGAGCCTGTCATTCAGCAATACACGATACCCCAGGTCATAAGCGAGCAATTCCTCGGAATCAAAATTGGAAAGGCTGATTGCTTTCAAAAGTGTAGGGAAGGGAAGCGGATTCTGGGCGCTGTTGGCCGGCAGCACATCGGCCGGAATGGTCCCGCCATGTTCACCGTGAGAAGGAGTACGAACAGCCCTCGAAAATGCCGCCCAGATTGTATGATGCTCGTGGGGAGTCAATAAAAGGCGTGCATTCGGTTGTATTTCGAAGCCGGTGAATGAATTATGCTCCAATCGGCTTCCCAAGGCGAGCTTCATGCGATCTTCAATGATCGTGATCTCGTCGTGGAAAAACAGACTGAACAATTGGTCGTTTCTAGTATGGTCATTATGCTGTACGATCAGACTTTCGCTGACATTGTCGTACGTGTATCGGTAACCAAGTCCCCAACTCAGTTCCTGAATAGTGGAAAGTTGAAGATCATGTTGAAAATTAAGTTCAAAAGTATGTCGGGTTTCCTCCAATAATTCATGCTGGCGAAAATTATAATCATAATAGGTGAGCAAAGTGATGTCGGAAATATCGGATAGGGAACGGTTCCAATCTGAGAGTAAAAAAGCGGATTGAGCATCGTCTTCCGCCTCGAATACTCGCAGAAAAGGATCGTCGGGGACTGGTGTCAAATAGGTCGAGCCTAATTGCCCCGCTTGGATATCGCCGATAAGTGTCCATTGATCGAGCTCGGACGGCTCAAAGTCCATGCGAAAACCGCTTCGAAAAGAATCCCAATTGTCGTTGGCCGGATATGGATTGTCGGAATGAAAATCATCCCGATTCAAATATTTCGTGTAAAAGCGGTAATATAAATCATCCCCGATGGTCGAACCGTAGCGGAAACTTCCGAATCCCTGTTCTTCTGTCCCGCCACCTGAAGTCAGCAAGCCGCCTTGGGTGTCCTTTGCATTCTTGGTAATGATGTTGATCACACCATTTACTGCATTTGCTCCCCACAACGAGGCGCCGGGACCGCGGATGACTTCGATGCGCTCGATATCCTCCAACATCAAATCCTGCATTTCCCAATAAACACCCGCGAAAGACTGCACGTATATCGTTCTGCCGTCGATCAGCACCAACAATTTGTTAGCAAAACGATCGTTGAAACCGCGTGCGGACACTGCCCATTTGTTCGAATCAATTCGCGCGACATGAATACCAGGAACCATCCTAAGCAGCTCAGGAATACTGGTGGCTCCCGACCGGCGAATATCTTCTTCTGTAATCACGAAGATAGCCGCCGCTGTTTCCGATTGTTTCTCGGGTTTTTTCGATACGGATATGACTTCAATGTTCATTAACTGTTCAAGATCAAGTTGAGTCAGATCGATTGCTCGACTAATGGGTTGCTTAGGCCAAACGGGGATAACCTGCACAAAAAAAAGGAAGAGTAGAATGGATTGTATGCATAATGATAACGATTTACTCACAATGATTGACTCATATTCACAGAATGATGCAATCCTCATTTGCAGGTTCGTACAATCCTAATGATAAAATCCGTTTCATCAATGCATGTACTGTATCCAATTTTTGATAAAAGTATCCATTTCAACCGGAGGATCAATGGATGTCAGTGCGATCGTATTGTCCTCGATTCGGTCGATGGTTTTCACAAGACCGGCCAACGGATGGTACCATTCAATCGTGCTCTGAGTGGCGATTGGAGCGCCGGCGAGCAATATGTTATTCACGGTTTCCAAGCGTAGTGCATTCTCGAACCGGCCAAGGGGTACCTCGATCGTTTCAAAAGAAACGAAATGAAAAGAGGCTTGCAATGTGACGGTTGCTGGAATGGGGCCGATTTGCACTTTCGCAGTCGATGAAGTCGTAAATGTGGAACCGAGGGTGACGTGCCGCGGAAATTCGATCGGCGGATTGAATTTCAATTCAATCGTTCCCAGACTTGCATCCGAAAATGTAGTCCCGACAAGATACATGCTTTCTTCATCGAACTGAGTGTAATCGGAACGGACGAATGTATTCGGCTTGGTTGTCCCTCTGAAAATGTCTTTCTTCAATACGGTTTTTTCTTCAAATGCAAAGTTCTCTGTATAGGTGATTCGCTCAACAAAAGGTTGATCACCGCTCGCTTCTCCTACAAAATCGGCAACTTTCGGTGGATCAATATCACGCCGGTATTGCGCAAAATCAATTTCTTGTGCATGGGAGAGGAGGGAAAATGCGGAAGAAAAGGTGATAAAAAGTATAGTGGTTTTTCTTAGGAGTTTCTTCATTGGATCATTGTTTTACGAATTGCTAAATATCTATGCAACGATTTATGTGCATATATTCTATTCATTGATTTCCAATTTTCAAGCATTACACCCTGAAATATCAAAGCGAATTGAGATCAATTTTGATTTGCTTTCATTGGTAAATGTTGGCACTTATATTGCTTTATTCAATGACTAATTAGTAGTACATTGGAGACAGGATCATGCAAACAACCGATTGGACTTCGTTCGATAAAGTCATGAAAGTCGTTTCTTCCTTGGAAGCAACTCAGAGCCGTGAAACCGGAACCGTTCATTCTGAATCGATGGAATGCTTGAATGGAAAAAGAAAAGCGCTCGAAATGCAATATCAACGTTTTCTTCACGCAGATGAAGACAATATATTGGATGAGTATGAGCGCCTTCAAGAGATTCACGGGGAGTTAATGGCATATTATAAAGCGATCCCTCAGAAGACGTTCGGATAATTCAATGATGATGGTAATCCCGTTTTCTCCTCTTCACAACTAACATCCTACATCTCCATAAAAAACTATTGTGATTTAAAATCACCACTCTCCTTTTTCATTGTTTGTTCATTTTCTCTTCCATTTAACTGTTGAAAAAAGTAACGTCATTGGATAACTGGGTTACACTATTGTAACTTACAAGATTACAATAGTGATGAGTTTGTGCTTTTTGGATTGTTGCAATTGATCATGAAAAACGAATATGAAAATTTGTCTGTGCCTTTTCCAATGTCATTATTTCGCCATAATGATAATTTTCTAACGGAGGTTACAAAAATGAGAAAGTCGATCTCAATTTTAATAATGATGCTAATTGTTACAGGGATATGCGGTAATGATATAATTTGTTACACAAAGGAGTCCAGTATTATGTTGCCGGGAAACTTTCAACCTTTTACATATCCGTTACCTGCTATGGCAGAAGACTGGGAGCGTGAAAAGCCGAATTTGCGGGCAAAATTGCGCCGTTTACTTGGTGATCTTCCTCGGATGTTTACTCCGAAGCCATTGACAGTAAATGTCGAAGAACTAGAAGGGTATACTCTTAAAAAAATACAATTCGACAATGGCGCCGGCGATATGGTCTACGGATATCTCGTGATCCCTGCCGGCCGTACAGAACCGGGACCGGCTATTTTGTATCATCATTATCATGGGGGAGAATACGATAACGGGAAAGAAGAAATCTTGAAGCAATATCCGGTCGATTCGTCACCTGCGGTCACTCTTGCCAAAGAAGGATATGTCGTATTGGCGATCGATGCTTATGCCTTCGGCGAACGTCAGCATCAAGGACCTGCGGGTGAGAGAGAATCCGGTTCCCGCACCGAATCCGCTCTCTTCAAAACGTTCATCTGGCAAGGGAAAACCATGTGGGGCATGATGGTGCGCGACGATATGCTGGCTCTCAACTATCTTCTTTCATTGACCGATATTGTCGATCCCGAACGTGTCGGAGCAACCGGCATGAGCATGGGAAGTACCCGCACCTGGTGGCTTGCCGCGCTGGATGAGCGCATCAAAGTATCCGTTTGTGTCTGTTGTTTGACACGATATCAAAATCTGATCCGCCACGGCGATGTCAACGAACATGGCATCTATTACTATGTTCCGAATCTTTTAGAAGAGGGGATCGATATGGAAGCCGTTGTCGGTTTGATCGCCCCGCGGCCGTTAATGACCCAAACCGGCGATCAAGATGCCGGTTCACCCATTGATGGTGTCAAGCAGATCAACGAATTTGCTGAGAAGGTGTATAATTTATATGGTAAATCCGATTTATTCCAAGGGGTAATTTATCCCGGCGTGGGACATAAATACACTCCGGAAATGTGGCAGAAAACATTAAACTGGTTCCGAATGCATCTGAAATGAGAATGATTTGCGAAAGATTCTTTTAAGCGGAGAACCAAGGCAAGACGTCAAATCTTCCCTGGTTGATTCGCGAAAGATTCTTTTAAGCGGGTAGCCAGGGCAAGACGTCAGGTCTGCCCTGGTGATGAAGTACTAACCGGCAAGGGTAGACTTCGCTTACCCTTGTTATCCGTAACGATACGGTTGATGCCCAACTTTTTCGATTCGTGTGTAAGGGAAGTGACTTAAATTATATGGCCGTTAAACCACCACGACAAATCAAACCATCTTTTCAATTTCCACTCGTCATGCTGGCTCCCATTGCGGGGATCACCGACAGACCCACCCGCGATATCGCCCGCCTGAAAGGGTGTTCCCTTACTTTCTCCGAATTGATTAGTGCGCGCGGACTAAAGGAAGGTAATCAAGAAACATACGGTATGTTGGATGAATGCCGTGATGAGCATCCTCTTGTGGTTCAAATCTTCGGCAATGAACCGGAATATATTTATGATGCCGTGCGGAAAGTTGAACAGATTGGTGCGGATGGGGTTAATCTCAATCTGGGATGCCCGGTTCGTAAGGTGTTTAAAAATCGTTCTGGCTGCGGATTGACAGTGTTTCCTGTCGAATTGGTCAAAGTCGTGCGCGCTATGCGCAAAGCGACCGATATTCATCTTTCCGTGAAAATCCGCGCAGGTGTCAATCATAAATCGTTAAACTATCGCCTCATTGGGGATATCGCCCAAGGCGAGGGATGCGACGCCATCATTTTTCATGCTCGAACCCGATTGATGGGATTTGGTGGACACGCTCGATGGGAGTGGATTCAAGATCTGAAGGAGTATCTCGACATTCCGGTTATTGGCAATGGTGACGTGGTCGATCATTTATCCGCAGCAAAAATGCTGCATGAAACCGCCTGCGATGGAATCATGATTGCCCGCGCTTCTTATGGTAATCCCTGGATTTTTCCGGAAGTGGAACATTATCTCGAAACCGGAATTTCTCTTGCGCCCCCAACGCTGGAAGAACGTTATCAAACAATGATCGGGCATTTACAATTGGCGGTTCAGAAAAAGGGGGAACGAAAAGGTGTTCTTGAAATGCGTAAACAATTGGGTTGGTATCTCAAAGCACTACCACTGGTTCGGCCGTTGCGGGAAACAATCAACAAACTCGAAACAATCAATGAAGTGATCGTCGCTCTCGAACAATGGAGGGAAACCATTGAGGAGAGGAGTTCGATGGAAGCAGTAGTTGAGCCGGAGGCATCTATTTCTTCAATCCCTGCATGAGTAAGGTAGGAGGGAATATCCCCCACCCTGAAGGGGTGACAGAAGATAGCCAGCGGGCAGCGCCCCTGGAAATGTGAAACAAGGCGTAAACTCACCCTGAAGGGGTGCCAGAAGACTGATTCGTTTTCTGTTTTAAGACAACGGAATATCAAATTGAGATTGATTCAATCGATTGTCTCTTTGCCGAAGCATGTTATGCGTGCTTCGAAAACATTTTAGAAACTCGTGATGGACATGTTGGAGTTGTTGGTATTCTTGAAGGATTTCATCTTCGTCGGCGTTGCGGAAACGGTCTCGTTGCTTTTCGAGTTCCTCTCTTTTATCCTTGAGGTTTATCAACAAGTTGGATTCATTTGAATCGACGCATTGCCCGAGATCGTTTTCGAAACCGGATGCAATATCCATCAATGTTTCAAATGAGTTCCAATTCATAATTCTCATATAAAATTCTCCCAACAAGTTATGGTGTCTGATTTTTAAGCAAAGATGAGACCAAAAAGCGGAGATGGATGTAAGACGCTTATCTCTTTATAGATACGTGCAAAAAATTGTAGAGTAACGCAAATGATGGGGGAATTCGACAGTTCCAAATTAAAACAATCAATCGCAAAATCTGTGATATTTTGAACAGATAGTCGAAAAAGTAGTCGGAGCGCGGGCATCCCTGCCCGCATTTTTCAACGTCGGTAGAAGCATAATCTCACCAGCCTTACGCATCTGTCGGAGCGTGGGCATCCCTGCCCGCATCTTTCAACGTGTGCATATAATGTTTTTGAACAGGTTTGCCAAAATTGGAACACGAGGTATTAATACCTTATATATGTATGAATGATACAAGATAATAACCATGGAAAGGAAATAAAAAAATCAGAAATGAAGATTCGTACATCTTCGTCGATCCCTGCCGATGTATCGCAATTCATTCTTTTTTGCCGTGGAGCGGAAACGGTTGAAATTCCTGATACGGAATTGAATGATTCCATTCTTGAAATCATGAAAGGCGAAATCTTCACTGGAAAGGCGGAGGAGATCCTGCCGGTGATCAAAGGGGAAAAAGTGTGTGTGCTGGTCGGATTGGGCGAAGAACCTGATTCAATATCCATGAGAAAATTGGGAGAGTTGACCAAATCTGCGTTACAAACCAAACCGCTGAATTCTCAAAAGCCTATCGCGGTTATCCCCGCAAGTGCTAAGGAAAACACAATTCACGTCGTTGTCGACGGGATGAAACTAGGTCTCTACAAATGGAATAAATACGTCACGAAAAAGAATGGGAATTCCGATTTTTCGGAGAGCGAGATCGTATTGATCACAGAGCATACGGATTTGGTGATGAGACTATCGGGGATTTGTGATGGAGTCAATCTGGCACGCGATCTTGCCAATGAAAATGCCGATGTGGCGGATTCGCAATTTTTGGAAGACAAAATTTGTGAAATTGTTGGAGAAGATCCTCGATGTTCAATTGAAATTCTCAATCATATCGAACTCCAAGAAAAGGGCTTGAACCTGCATCTCGCTGTCAATCAAGGCAGTTTGAAAGAACCAAAACTCGTTATTGTGACATATCGCGGAGCCGGAGAGAACGATCTATTCACGGCTTTGATCGGCAAGGGAATTACCTTCGACTCCGGCGGATTGAATCTCAAATCGAGCGGCGCGATTGAAAATATGCGCATGGATATGTGCGGTGCAGCCGCTGTTATAGGGACGCTGTACAATACACTCCAATTAAATGTGCAATGCAATGCATATTTTGTTTGCGGATTGGCCGAAAATGCCATCGGTTCGAAATCGTATAAACCTGGAGATGTGCTTGTGAGCTATTCCGGGAAAACCGTCGAAATTTGCAATACCGATGCTGAAGGCCGTCTTGTCCTTGCCGATGCCATTAGCTATATGGTTGACCGATATCAGCCGGATACCATCATTGATATTGCAACCTTGACCGGCGCCGTCGTTCATGCGCTTGGCTATGAATATACCGGTCTCATGGCCAATGATGAGCAATTGGCTGCGGACCTTTTGGATGCTTCAAAGAAAACCGATGACCGGGCTTGGGAATTACCTCTTTATGCGGAACTACAGGATCACGTCAAAAGCACAATTGCGGATATCAAAAACGTGGGTGAATCCAAGTGTGCAGGGACGATCTCTGCCGGTGAGTTCCTGCGGCAGTTTGCGGTATGGAAATCCGAAACACAAAAATGGGCGCATCTCGACATCGCCGGAACTTCCAAGCCCAAAAAGAGCATCGGCTATTTCGAAAGCGGCGCAACCGGCGCAGGAACCCGCCTTTTAACCCAATATCTCCTACAACAAGCCAATAGATAGCCGGAGCGCGGGCATCCCTGCCAGCATCATACAAAACTGTCGGAGCGCGGGCATCCCTGCCAGCATCATACAAAACTGTCGGAGCGCGGGCATCCCTGCCCGCATCATACAACGCGTGCATTATCATTCAACGTAGCGCCGGCATCCTGCCGGCTTTTTTCGATCTGACGCAATGACGTCAGTACATCTTCTACACAATCTACAAGGCCGATTCTTTCATATTCTTGCCATATCCGAATCCTGCACTATCATCTATCGTCATCCATAATTAGAAAATCGATCCGGCTCCATGCCGGTTGAATGAGAAGAAACAACGTCGATTTAGGGGATCATCATGCAAAAAACTCAAGACCTTCACGTTATCGAGACGGTTCCTCTGATATCACCGAGGCAAATGAAACAGGAACTTCCCATGACGGAAGAAGCCAACATAACCGTTGTCGAAAGCCGAAATGTCGTCAAAAAGATGCTGAGGGGGAAAGACGGCCGTTTTTTGGTTATTGTCGGCCCGTGTTCGATTCACGATGAAGATGCGGCATACGAATATGCCGAGCGGTTGCGGAAGTTGAAAGATCGAGTCGAAGACCGTATCTATTTGTTGATGCGCGTCTATTTCGAAAAACCGAGAACGACGATCGGTTGGAAAGGTCTTATTTACGATCCCGATATGACCGGCGGTGACAATATGCTTGAAGGGATCACCAAAGCGCGCAAAATTCTAATGAAAATCACGGATATGAAAATCCCGACCGCTACAGAATTACTTGATCCGGTCGTTCCACAATATATTTCGGAGTTCATTACCTGGGCTGCTATCGGTGCGAGAACCACAGAATCACAGACACACCGCGAGATGTCCAGCGGATTGTCGATGGCGGTGGGATATAAAAACAGCACCGAAGGCAACCTGCAGATCGCCATCGACGCGATGTACTCATCCCGTTATCCTCATAGTTTTTTAGGAGTCGATGAGGATGGGCGTACCGCCATTGTCAAAACCAGCGGCAATGTCTGGGGGCACATTATTCTGCGAGGTGGGCGGAATGGTCCGAACTATCATCGCATCAGCGTCAATGACGCCGTCGATAAACTAGAAAAAGCCGGCCTTCCACCGTATATCATGGTGGACTGCAGCCACGCCAATTCCAATAAAAAGCATGAAAACCAGGAAATTGTTTGGAAGGATGTTCTTAAACAAAAGATCGAGGGAAACAATAACATCTTCGGGATGATGCTCGAAAGCAACCTCCATGCAGGCCGTCAATCCATCCCCGAGGATAAATCTCAACTCAAATACGGTGTGTCCGTTACCGATGCTTGTATCGATTGGGAGAAGACGGAGGAACTGATTTTGTGGGGGTATGATAAATTGAAATAGCAAAATCTATAATTTACAATTGATGATTGGGAGCAAATAAGATAATCAATTACCTATTAATTCATTGAATCCTTTAATGATCTGATTTAAGTCTTCACTGGAAGCAGCAGCTATTTTTAGGCCAATTCGCTCGATTGATAAAGTTCTAATTTGACTGATTTTTACCCATGATCGTTTGGGTAAATCCTTATTCTTCAGTTCATGAGTAAGAGGAAAGCCAGCTTTGGGAGGTTGACTAGTGATTGCAAGGGCAATTACGGTTTCTGAATGAAGGTTAAATATATCTTCACTCAATATGAGTACAGGACGAAATCCAGCTTGTTCTTTACCTTTTACCGGATTCAGATTTGCCCAACGTATTTCACCTCTCAATATTCCGGCCATAATTGTGATTCTTCAGCGATTCCTTCCTCGGCCATGCTTTTCTCGATTTTGGGATCGAGTTTGGCACATTCTCGTCCCAAACGTTCCCTTTTTATACGTTCAAGTTTTTCCTCTACCGCTTGCTGGATTGCTTTACTACGACTGGGTATTTTTTCATCGTTAATAAATTGATCAAGACGATTCAGTGTGTTTTCATTGATTGTGATAGCGATTTTAGCCGTAACCATGATTTAGATTCCATAGGTATGATTTTTTATCATACTACCATTATATCCTAAAAAGTATTATTCTGCGAGATAGCAAACCGATAGGCTTGCTCCAGCTGATCGACATGCGCTTTCCAATTATACTGAGTCTCAGCCAGGCGGCGTCCTGCCAGGCTCATGCTTTTTTGCACGCCGGGATTTTTGAGTATCCAGATGGTTTTTTCAGCCATGGCTTTTAGGTCGTTACAGGGTACGCATGCTCCTGCGCCGACGGTCATTTTTTTGGCTTCGCCGACATCGGATGCCACGATGGGTAGTCCTATTGCGAGGTATTCGGCGATTTTGAGGGGAGATTTGGCGCGGGTGACATTGTTTTTGGCGAAGGGAGCGAGAGCGACATCGGCCAAGGCCAGGTAACGGGGGATGTCTTCGCCGGGAACATAGTCTGTGAAGATGACATGGCGGGAAAGCCGTTTTTCTTCGGCGTGTTTGCGTAATGAATCGAGTTTTCGTCCCCCGCCCAAGATCAATAACTTGACGGTTTGAATTTCATCTTTGACAAGTGCCAACACATCGATCGCTTTTTCTGCATACGCGGCAACTTCCAACTGCCCGCTATATACAAGGGTTGGTTCTCTAAGTTCAAGAGATTCATAAAGTTGTCGATCTTTTTCGCGAGGAGAGAATTTTTCGATGTCGGCTCCAACCGGAGCATCTATGATCCGCTCTTTAGGAATACCGGTTTGTAATGTGTGATTCCGTAAAAATTCGCTGGCAACAGAGACCGTGTCGCTGAGATGTAGCAATCGTTTATCCCACATTCCGGCAATTCTACCCGCCCATTTCGAGCCGGCCAACTCGGCGGCGATTCCGCGTTCCCAGTCGTCCCAATCATAATGAAGAGGAATCTTCCAATAGCGGGATAAAAAAATTGCAGGCAACGAAGCATCCGGGTACGCTTTCCAAAGGTGAACGATATCCGGTGGATAGATTTTACGTAATTTTAATATATTCAGTGGGATACGACTTGCTTTCCGATCTAATTCCAGGATTGTTCCCCCCAAATTGGATACATTGGCGACATGTGGAAGTTCTTGTTGACGCTGATAGTGGACAAAATCTGTCAAAATGACATCATGTCCCCTTTTTAAAAGTTCTTCCGCCTGGCACAATACTCTACGGGCACAGGAAACGGAAGAAAGATCGAATCGTTGTAAAAGCAAAATACGCATACAAAATCTCAATTGGCAAAATTTTCTTGTCGAAAACTTTGATGAGAAATTGTGGTTCTGTAAAGTGTCGAGATGGTCTTTTATTTAAGGAAAGGGTAGCAGGGGTAAGCGAAGTCTACCCTTGCCGGATAACACTGCACCGCCAGGAAGTAGAAAAATTCCACCCTGAAGGGGTGAAATATGAAAGCCAGTGGGCATCGCCCCTGGGGAAATAAAATTATAAAAAGACTCCACCCTGAAGGGGTATAAGTAGAATTTTTCTACTACTCCTTCTCTTTTTTTGCGATAAAATTCGCGGTATAGGTTGAAAAAATCACAAAGTGTTGATATCTTAGGACAAATGTGATTTGAGAGGGGAAGTCGGTTCCCTATTATTGAATATGTACCCCACTCTAAAGACGGAGGCACCGATGTTAAAATCCATTTTCAAACCATGTACGCTGCTCTTGATCCTTACTTTCGCAGGAGCCAGCGTAACAATGGCTGGAGCGATATCCATACAACAACCTCAACCCCCCTCTTTTTCTGTTGGAGATACAGTGCCTTTCAACGTATTGATACAGACGGAAGCCGATTTGCCGTTGAAGGCATTTGTCGTGCAAGTGGAATTATCTTCAACGGATGGGGCGGTGTGGTCTAATCCTGCATTTTCTATTTCCTCCCAGTGGAGCGATTTCAGCGCATCGGATAATCCGATTCCACAAGTGGTTTCCCAGGACGGAAATGTCTATACATTACAATCCTCATTGCTCGGAAGCGATGCGGAAGCGAATTTCGTGAATGGCGGGATTCTCGGCACTTTGAATATTCAAGCCGATGCTGCCGGTTCCCTCGCGGCGAAAATTGTGGACGCGAAATTCTTTGATGATGGATTGGAAGCACCAACGGGTTCCGATTTGGATATCACCGTGGATGAAACGGCCGCTACCGTCGATGTCTCCAGCGGACCGGATATTAAACCCGGTGATTTGAATAACGATTCAGTCCGGGACGCTCAAGATATCAGTTTTTTACTAGATTTGATCGTTGATGAATTATTAGGCAATCCTATTGAACCAAATACTCGAAATATTGCCGATGTGGCTCCATTGGATAATCCGGATGGAATTATCGATGCACAGGATATCAGTGTTTTATTGGACTTGATTGTCGAGGACTTATTGGGTGGAAAAGTAACACGCAATAAGTCAGTCAAGGATGTTACCGTAGATAAGAATGGTTTATTGCCGCAATCATCCGATGGACTGGTATTTGAGAGTGTTCAAGTCGGTACAGGTGAACAATTTGCGATGGCGTTGAACGTCGTGGGGGGACAAAATGTAACCGATTTTACTCTTCGGATTGATTACTCACCTGCAGATGCAATTACAATAACGGGTGTTTCGCGGGAAGGAAGTTTGGCTTCTGAATTTCCCACTTTTAATGTGATTCCTGCGCAACCGGGTGTTCTTTTGATCATTGCTCTCAATCGTGATACTGCGAACCCGTTTGCGCCGCCAACGGATCCATTTAATGGTGACGGTCTTCTGTTTACCATTAATGGGACAGCAGGAGACGAACCTGCGACAACGAACTTCACGATTTCCTCGAATACAGGGGGATTGGCTGGTGCAACCATCACGGATGGAGTAGTTGAAATTGGGGCAGCAGTAGAACCGACACCAGTGCCGCCAACTAACACTCCGGTGCCGCCTCCAACCAATACTCCGGTACCACCAACGGATACACCAACGAATACACCGGTACCGCCAACAAATACGCCAGTGCCACCGACAAATACACCGACAAACACGCCGGTACCACCGACAAATACACCGACAAACACGCCGGTACCGCCGACAAATACACCGACGAACACGCCGGTACCGCCGACGAATACTCCAACAAACACGCCGGTACCGCC
>CAYPPG010000010.1:120477-122917 GCA_964412555.1 uncultured bacterium | reverse complement strand
ACAGATACGCCAGCGCCGCCGACAGATACGCCAGCGCCGCCGACTGAAACGCCGGTACCGCCGACACCGACATTTACGCCGACACCGACGGTTACAATTGAGCCGACTCCGGTCGAAGCAACGGCAACGCCGACTCCGACACCGTCGATAGTACCAGAGGTGACACGCACACCGTTGCCGACAATTATTCCGGGTGTTGTTCGGTTGGCCGGTGACATCGTCTTATTGTCAAGAACGGGAGTTGTGCCGTCTGAGGATATCGAAATCATCGATAGCGAATTGGTAGGTGTCCTTAGAGATGGTGGTGTGATTCCGGAAGGAACCTTGACAGGTGACAACCGAGGCTCATTGATTGGCGAGGCTATCGATATTGAACCGGCTGGTCCGAATGAATTCTATGTACTCGGACGGGACGGCAGCATCGCCGCTTACGGTATCGATTCCATGGGTGAATTGAGATTGACGCAACAAGTGCGAGTCGGCCGGAACACCTTTACAATTCCAATTCCGGCAGTTGATTTGGAAGTGGTCAATGCCGGAGGCAATGTAGGATATTATGTTGCTTATGCCGATGGCACGGTTGAAGGATTCGGATCGGTTGCAGGAGATCTCTTCGTTACCGGATTCGAACGGGGAACCACACTCGCTTCAATCGATGTGAGAGTCGATGGAAACGGCAACGTTGTGGAACGATTGGCGATGGATACCTATGGAAGAATCACTTCCAATGAAGTTCGTATACCAAGCCCCGCGTTGCGTGAACACGCAGAAGATCCGGTAGTTGTCGACTTTGTCCGAACCGTGGATGGACAGATTTTGGCTGTGAATGAACTAGGAACTGTCTACAGTGTCGCGGAGGACGGTACGGTAACTATCGTGGAGAATGAACCGTTGACGAATGCTGAATTACTGGGACGAAAAGGCTTCATCGATATTGAAGTCGGAGTTTTGAATCAGTAACGTTTCCGGTGAAAATTGGATATAACAGTAGTAGTACTTGTTAGAAACCCATAATCAATAAAACCATATGAATAATGTGGGGGTTCACGAATATGATTCGACATCGTTTAACAGTCTTGGCTCTCGGCGTTCTCGCATCGGTCTTCCTACTGCCGCCAGTCGCCGGCGCCCAGGATGATTACTATGCGCTGTATAACCGCTACCAATTTCACCACATAGGCGTCTCTGCCCGTTCGGTGGGAATGGGGGGCGTTTATTCTGCCCTGACCGGTGGTGATATGGGGCTTGTCGGAAACCCGGCGAGCTTGGGTTTTCAGGAAGAGAGATATGTTCGATTCCAAGCGGATATCGGCGATCTCTCCAGTGATATCTCAGCGGAAGATCCATTCACGAATGCATTGTTAGCGAAACAAGCGGACGCGGATTTGTTGACTCTTGGAGGAGGAATTGCTTACCCGTTTGAGTGGGGCGGTTTATCTCTCTATTATGATTACCGCGATGATGATATCGATTACAATTCATTTCGTATGTCTTCCGGTACTCTGAGCCAAGATGGTGAGTTGGAACGGCATTCGATTTCATTCGCGGGTGGATATCGCGCCCGGGAAGATATCGCTGTCGGTTATCGTTATTCGTATATCGATTGGGACTCGGATACAAAAGGTAATTTGGATGGATTGATCCCAATTGCTTTCTCTACCGATGAAGAATTCGAGGGGCACCGTAACCATTTTGGTGTCCAGTATCAAGCCAATGAAGCGGTTATGTTCGGTTTGGACGGTATTTATGGATTTGGTGACCGTGATATCACGAGTATCGTCACATTGGGAGGACCGGCAATTACAGATACCGGCGGCGATGCCGATTCTTGGGCTGTCCGCGGTGGTGTCGCATGGCAAGCCGATCAACTTCCTTTATTGTTGGCGCTGGATCTGAACTTCGAAAATCGTGACCTCAGTGGAAGCGTCGAGGATGCGGATGAGGATCTATGGGGTGTGCATCTCGGAGCGGAATATGAAGTGTATGAGAATTTATTTCTCCGTGCCGGTTATTCCTATGAAGATTTCGATTTCGAAGATCGCCCCAATGCAATTGAAGAATCCCCTACTGTTGGTTCTTATACAGCCGGTTTAGGATATCGCTACGAACAATTTTCCATCGATTATGGATTTGTTTGGTCCGATACTGGCAGCAGCGGTGATTTCACACATGTTGTTGGAATCGGTTTCCGTTTCTAAGAAGAAAAAGAGATAGTCATTCATGAAGGGCAATCCGATTTGGATTGCCTTTTTTATTGAATAGGTCGGAGCGCGGGCATCCCTGCCCGCATCATCCAACGAGTAGAAAAGGTCGGAGCGCAGGCATTCTTGCCCGCATCATCCAACGAGCAAAAAGGTCGGAGCGCAGGCATCCTTGCCCGCATCATCCAACGAGCAAAAAGGTCGGAGCGCGGACATCCCTGCCCGCATCATCCAACGAG
>CAYPPG010000010.1:0-120377 GCA_964412555.1 uncultured bacterium | reverse complement strand
TCCAACGAGCAAAAAGGTCGGAGCGCGGACATCCCTGCCCGCATCATCCAACGAGCAAAAAGGTCGGAGCGCGGGCATCCCTGCCCGCATCATCCAACGAGTAGAAAAAGTCGGAGCGCAGGCATCCTTGCCCGCATCATCCAACGAGCAAAAAGGTCGGAGCGCGGACATCCCTGCCCGCATCATCCAACGAGTAAGTTTGTTTTGCTAGAGAGCTTAATAATTGTGGCGCGTGCATCCTGCCGGCTTTTCCATAGTGCCGCCGAGATGGCGGCATTACGATAAAAGGATGCGGGTAAAAATTAAAAGTGGCCACAAAAAAATCCCCACCGAACTGGTGGGGATTTTTGATTGTCTTCAATGAAATATTTTAGAAGAATATGATATAAAGCGCAAGCAATACTCCAAGTATCAACATCGAATAGATTTTAAACGCCATTGTTGTCTCATAGGATACTGAGACTTCCATCTGTTCATATTCTTCATGAGGAGTATGCTTCGTTTTCAGTGAAATATAATAGCCGATTACCAGCAAAACGAGCAAAGAAAGCCCCATGCGATTCAAGAACGGATCGACGAAGTTGGCGATGACTCCCGCGATCTGCACTCCACTGAACAGGTCAGGTAAATATGCCCGCATCAGCATGGGTAGGAACTTGAAAAACGCGGAGAATGGTATGGTCAGCACGGCCATCCAGGCGGCTGCCGTGGCGGTTGCCCGTTTCCAGAACAGGCCAAAGAAGAAAATTGCGACGATACCCGGCGAGACGAAACCGGTGTATTCCTGAATATATTGAAACGCCTGATCCAGATTTCCGAGGAAAGGAGCGATAGGAATGGCGATGCACACGACAACAACGGAAGTCAGTCGGCCGATCCACACAAGCCGTCTTTCGGAAGCGCTAGGATCCATTTTGCGGTAAATGTCCATCGTGAAGATTGTGGCTGTGCTGTTGACCATCGAATTCAATGAGGAAATAATGGCGGCCACGATGGCGGCGACAATCAAACCGGTGAATCCGGCAGGAACCAATTTCGCAATTAGAATCGAGTAAGCCTGGTCGGATTGGTTAATGAGATCCGAATACATGAAATAGGCTACGATACCCGGCAGCAAAACGACGGTTGGAACGATGACTTTCAAGAAGGCGGCAAAGACCAAACCGTGTTGTGCTTCTTTGATGTTTTTGCCGGCTAAAGCGCGTTGGGTGATGTATTGATTGCATCCCCAATAACTCAAGTTGGCCACCCACATCCCCCCGATAAACACTCCAATCCATGGATAATGGATGTGGTCATACGGCATGACAGTGTGGAAATGGCCGGGGGCTTCATTCCAAAGTGTCGTGAATCCGGCCACGATTCCCTGTCCGTCACTGACGGCATTCAATCCAAAATAGGTTACTGCCAGTCCGCCGATGAATAAGACGGATACTTGGATGATGTCCGTCCAAGCCACAGCGGTCAAACCACCAGTCAGCGTATAGATGAAGGAAACCAGGAATAACCCGACGATTCCATAAATCAATTTGAATTCCAAACCGGTCAACGCTTGAAAGTCGGCGCCGATCAGATTCTTGAGGGTGAGTGATCCAAGATAGGAGACCGAGGTCAAGTTCACAAAGACATACACCAATAACCAAAAGACACCCAGACCCATACTAACCCGTTTATCGAAGCGCTGTTCAAGATACTGCGGCATGCTGTATATTTTCATTTTCAGGAAAACAGGCAACATCCATTTGGCGACGATGATAAGCGTAACGGCGGCCATCCATTCGTACGAAACAACAGCCAATCCGCCTGCAAAGGCCGAACCGGTCATACCGATCATCTGTTCGGCGGAGATGTTGGAGGCGATGAGAGAAGTCCCGATGATCCACCATGGCAGGGCGCGTCCGGCCAGGAAAAAATCCTCCGACGTTCGTTCATGATCTTTTGGTTTGCGCGAAACCCACAGCGCGATGGAGATGACAAAGATAAAGTATACGAAAAAAACGACATAATCCAATGGCGCGATATTCATGCGATTCTCCTTTTGGATCTACGGATGGGAAAATTCTGTCATAAACTGCTTGTAAACACCGAGTGATCGTCGGTCACATTGCAATCCCCCTATCTTAAACGATGGGAAGGGGATTGAAAATCCTTCGGAATGGAATGATTCGAAAAAACTTGAATTGTATTGCTTCATTTTTCACTCTATGATTCCAGGGACAGTCCTTTACTTTTTCTTGGTTTTCAAGCAAATTATACAAAGAGCGAACGAGCGATCTATTTTATGGAAAGGAGGTGGCAATTTCCAGTTATTTAGCATAAAGAAGATTTTGTTTGTTAAATCAAGTCATGTTTTTATCAACATGGGAAATGGGAGGATTGATATGAAAGAAAAATCTTGGTTTGTCATAACTTTGGTCATGGTTGTATTCTCATGGCCGGTTTCTGCTCAGGTACTCGACTTCGATGAAACGGCGGAAGGAGTGTGGTCCGACATCGATTATACCACAGTCACGGTGCCAAAGGTGGCCAACGATGCTGTCAAATTGGATGGATCTGTTTCTTCGGGTGAGTATGGCGGATTCGAAGCTATCGATGTCATTCCCGGTGAAAGTGCATGGATTTTGAATTATGCAGAGGAAAAGGATTGGGGCAGCCCGGAAGACTCCAGTTTTACTTTTTACTTGGCGTATGATGACACCTTTTTTTATGTCGGAGTGGATGCCAAAGATGATGTTGTCGTTACGGATGACGAGCCGGCTCGTTTTTGGGCGGATGATGCGGTTGAATTGATTATCGGACCGGAAAACAACCGATATGACTACAACACGGATAGCGCGGCTCAAGATGTCGGCGGGCATACCTATTTCAATTGGGAAGGTAAATTTTCCGAATGGAATCTCGATGAAACTGCGAACCTACGGCGATGGGCGGTTTCCAAAGAATGGGCGTATGGAGAAGATGCGGAAGTGTATGGTGTTGGGGTAGAGACTGACACCGGCTGGATTATGGAATGTAGAATGCACAGAGTCATGTTCGATGATCCGGATTATGGGGCGGAAATGGAACCCGGAGAAAAATGGGACTTCAACATCGGTCTCGATGACGACGACGGTGCAGGTCTCGCTCTTCAATATTGGTGGGCGAACCGCGTGCGTGCCATCGGCGCCAATCCGGACAACGAATATTGGGGTTTACTCACAGAGGAAGAAATCGAGAATCGGGACTATCTCGATCCGGAATCTATGGCGGCCTTGTGGGAAATCGGAATCGATGCGAGCGGCCGTTTGAGCTTCGCTGGAGCCGGGGAGATCATTCTGGGCGAAATGGTCGCTGTTCAGAATTGGAGTCTATATTAAACGAGAGATATAATTCTTTCATTTGTAGGGGCAGACCGGTGTGTCTGCCCTTTTAATTGCATATATTATGAGATAGAGTCGAAATACCGAACATTCGAATGTCGATTTGTTGAATAGCCGTTTTAAATTATTTTTTATTGGCATAAGCGCCTTTACAAATTCTACCTATCTATTGTATGTTAGTTTGATGTGTGGAATATGTAACTATTGTACGAAAGGGGGAATTTACCGGATTTGCTTCTTTCATCAAAGTACGATTGAAGTCATTTTTTTCATCACGACTTTATTCAACAAAGGAGATTTGCAATGAGGATTCGAACAAATTATTTGACGATTGTTTTTTTCATGATTGGCTTAGTCGTTTCTCCTGTTTTTTCACAGGTTGTGGATTTTAACGAACAGACAGAAGGACCGTGGTCTGATGTGGAGAATACAACTATAACCGTTCCCAAAACGGCAAATGATTCCGTTGCGTTGGACGGTGAAGTGTCGGCTGCCGAATATGGCGGATTTGAAGGGATCGAAGTCATTCCCGGTGAAAATGCATGGATATTGAATTATGCTGAGGAAAAAAACTGGGAAGGACCGGAAGACGCCAGTTTCACCTTTTATCTCACATACGATGATACATTTTTTTATGTCGGAGTGGATGCCAAAGATGATGTGGTGATTTCCGATGACGAACCGGCACGTTTTTGGGCGGATGATGCTGTCGAACTGGTGATCGGACCGGAAAATAATCGGTACGATTATAATACGGATAGCACTCCCCAAGATCTAGGTGGTCACACCTATTTCAATTACGAAGGCCAGTTTTCCGAATGGAATCTGGACGATACTCCCAATTTTCGCCGGTGGGCCATTTCTACAGAATGGTCTTACGGTGAAGAGGAAGAAGTGTTCGGGGTCGGACAAGAAACCGATACCGGATGGGTTATGGAAGCGAAAATGCACAAGGTGATGTTTGAAGATCCGGATTACGGTGCTGAAATGGTTCCCGGCGAAATCTGGGATTTCAACATCGGACTGGATGACGATGACGGTGCGGGTTTGGCATTACAATATTGGTGGGCAAGCCGAATTCGTGCTCAAGGTTTCAATCCGGATAATGAGTATTTTGACCTCCTGACAGAAGAAGAAATTGAAACTCGCGCTTATCTTGATCCTGATTCTCCTGCTGCATTCTGGCCTTTGAATCTGGCTCAACCGCTCAGTTTTGCTTCCGGAGGTGAAATCATTCTTGGCGAACAAGTAGACATTCACAATTGGAGTTTGTATTAAGATAATAGTAAATGGATATTGATGATGGTAGGGGCAGACCGAGGTGTCTGCCTTTTTTTTTTCGATATCTTATTTTCTTCCTTGAAGAAGATAAGACAATCGTTCTACGATTTTTTGCGCAACCGCTTCTCGTGTCTCCAGCGGTTCCGATATGCGTAATTCTTTGCTTTCTTTTGACCGTTCAACAAGAAAACCGGCATGGTTGCTTTCCGAAACATCCTCTGTCCGATTTGCGAATACCATTGCAGCATCACTTCGCTTCATTAAATCGTTCGCTCTGGCGATTAAATCTTTTTGGGAAATTTGGGTTTCCAATTTGAAGCCGACAATGAGCACATTCTTATCCCATTTGCGGATTTGTTCGATGATTTTTATCGAGCGTTTCAATGTAAGAGTCCAGGTATTCTCGGTCGAGGATTTCTTTGTTTCATAAACAGTATCCGGCACATAATCCAATACGGCGGCAGCCATTATAATGGCATCCACGTGATATGCTTGTAACGAATCTTGGATCAAACGGGTAAGATCATCGACGGTCTCGAATTGTTTTTGTATGAGATTTTCGGAGTCAGCCGGCGGGCGCAAACTGGTATACCCCGCGCAGAAAATGACTCGTGCGCCTTGCCGAAGGCATTCCGAAGCCAGCGCACAACCCATACGGCCGCTGGAACGATTCACGATACTGCGAACACTGTCGATGGGAGCGAATGTCGGGCCAGATGTAATTAAAATAGTACGTCCTTGCAACGTCATGTTGAACTACGATTCCTGGACTGTAAGCGCCGCTGTACAGGTTACAATCGAAAGAAAATCTTCTTTCGTTTTGGCGGTGCGCAAGTCGTAGATAATTTCTTCATTGCGGCCGATTTCCGACATGGTGGACAATAATTCCAGGTGCATCCGGCTGCGTGGCGCACAGAGCATAAAAACAAGATCAACCGGTTTCCCGTCAATCGCATGGAAATCGATCGGATTTACCAATCGTGCACAGACGACCAAAGGCACTCGGAATAAATCGTTGATCGGGTGCCAAGCATGAGGAAGAGCTACCCCCCCGCCGATCCCCGTCGTGGAATTTCGTTCCCGATCCAAGAGTGCATCGAGAAAAATCTCTTTTTGCAATAGATGGCCGTTTTTCGCTAATACTTCCACCATTTCTTGAAAGGTTTCCGTAACGCTTTGTGTATCCAAGTCGAGAAGGATTCTGCTTTTGGAAAAGACTTGAAAATCTTCTTCGTTTATCCATCGATTTTCTTTTTCCGGAAGAATGTTCAAAGTCTCCTCACCGCCATTCAGAAACCAGGCCTCCAGCCGGCTTGGATGAAAGCGCCATTGATTTCCGATTTTGACGGCCGGAATTTTCTGCGCTTTAAGAAGGCGGAGAATGGTTCTTTCATTGACCTGCAGTATATCACTGACTTCTTTGATCGTGAGAAGAGATTTCAATTCACCACTCCTTGTATTCTAAAAAGAACATCGGCTTTTTTGAAAGATGGTTCGAATAGAGAAGGCACGGCTGCCCGTGCCTTATGATTACTTTTTGTAACTTTACCGGCTTCTTATCCATTCGCACAAATTACAAGTTGTTTCTACGTGTATGAATAAAAAAAGTAATGGCAAAAACGGCTGCCATTACAAAATCGTATTGATCATTTTTCACTTGACATTTTGGAATGCTGTCATAAATTATACATAGATGTCAGTTGTTGTCAAACGCTGATCACGAAATGGGACGAAGGTAGTGGTGTAAAACATCAAATTCGATTGAATGAATGAAAAAAAGGAGTACGGAATGATTGATTTTGCGAAAGAAATTTATTTTAACGTCGGTGACAGCGTCAAGATTGATAGCATGAATGGACGGGAAGGTTCGATTAAAGCCATTCGAATTGTTTCTGAAGGACGGTTGGTGGAAAATTATCAGGGCGCTCCGGATCGAATTGTCCTTACGCTTTCCGTTGGAGATGGAGTGGTCAACAAACGAGGATTCGAAATAACACCATTGTCCGTGGAGGGAAATCCGTATTTTTAGTTATTCTTTTTCAGACTAAAACGCTATCGATGCGTTGACCTTTTATTTCAAGCACGTTTTTCTTTTATTAGGTGTGGTAGACAGTTGTTTTATAATTCAATTTTTTTCTCTTTCCTCCCCGCGAGCAAAACTTCCTTATACCCTTAAAAACCAGTCTATCTTATTCTATGATGAGAGAACCCTAGAGAACCCTTTCGTGCTTTTTTAGAAAAAAAGATGCTTGTTTGAGGCTACAGAACGGATGCATAAACACATGTTGTATGATGCAGGCAAGGATGCCTGCGTTGCCAGTAAAGGATGGATGATGAAAAAGGGAATTATTAGTATTTCGACTCACTCTCGTACGGATTTTGTCAGCGTTACAAGCAAAGTGCAATCTGCGGTCGACTCAGTCAGAATTCAAGAAGGAATATGTTTATTATATGTGCCACATACCACAGCCGCTGTATTTATCAATGAAGGATATGATCCGGATGTGATGCGGGATCTCGAAACATCGCTCGAACGGCAAGTTCCCTGGTCAGCCGGTTACGCTCATTCGGAAGGGAACGCCGCTGCCCACATCAAGTCGGTGTTGGTCGGCAACAGCCAACAGATTCTTATCGAGAACGGGCGCCTTATGCTTGGCCGCTGGGAAGAGATTTTCTTCGCCGAATTCGACGGTCCCCGCAGCCGCAAATTGATAGTCGCTTGCATCGAAGGATAAAAAGGAAATCAAAATGAAACAGACCACTCGAAGAGATTTTTTGTCTACTTCCGCCGGTTTGGTGTCCGGTGCGCTTTTGTCGGATACGCTATACGCGGCTGAATCCCGGAAAAAACCGAATATCCTCCTGATCCTTGCCGATGATCTGGGATATGGCGATTTGAGCAGTTACGGTGCTTCCGATTTACGGACACCGAATATCGACCGGTTGGTGGGACAAGGGATGCGCTTCAATAAGTTCTATGCAAACTGTCCCGTTTGTTCACCGACACGGGCGGCATTGCTGACCGGGCGGTATCAAGAAATGGTGGGTGTACCTGGTGTGATTCGTACCCACTCCAATAACTCCTGGGGATATTTATTACCGGAGTGCAAATTGTTGTCCGAAATCCTTCAGCCGGTAGGGTATAAAACCGCTATTATTGGTAAATGGCACCTTGGTCTCTCTTCCCCGAATACTCCGAATGAACGTGGGTTTGATTTCTTTCACGGTTTTCTCGGTGATATGATGGATGACTATTACAATCACCGGCGGCATGGAATCAATTATATGCGCCGGAATGAACAAGAGATCGATCCCAAAGGCCATGCCACAGATTTATTCTCACAATGGGCTTGTGAATATATTCGTGAGCAAAATAAGCAAGAGCCGTTTTCCCTTTATCTTGCCTACAATGCTCCTCATACGCCCATTCAACCTCCGAAGGAGAGGGTGGAAACAGTCAAGAAAAGGGAACCTGGTATCGATGAAAAGCGTGCGAAACTGGTTGCCTTGATCGAACATATGGATGATGGGATTGGCAAGGTCTTGAGAGCGTTGAACGAAAAGGAACTGGATCGTGACACGATCGTTGTATTCAGTAGCGATAACGGAGGGCTAACGCGTGTCGGCGCCTATAACGGGCCTTTACGGGCAGGGAAGGGGACTCTCTACGAAGGGGGCATTCGTGTCCCTACTGCGATCCGCTGGCCTGGGTATATACAACCGGAAACACATACGGATCGTGTCACGTTGACCATGGACTTGTTCCCGACATTGCTGGAAGCTGCCGGGATTGAAATACAGCATACAATCGACGGGAGAAGCATCCTGCCAACTTTGTTGGGAGAAGAGCAACCTTTATTCGAGCGGGATTTATTCTGGGGACGCCGAGAAGGAGGGCAATTCAAAGGGGAAACCATTGAAGCGATTCGCCGGGGCGATTGGAAACTTTTGCGTCCCATGCCGGATGAACCGTTAGAACTTTATAATTTACGTACCGATCCCCTGGAAGCGAATAATTTGGCAAAAGACGAACCGGAGATGTATGAAGAATTGAAATCCGCTCTCGACAAGCAATTGGAAAAATACAGCAAAGTTCCTTGGCAACCCCCCAATCAGTAATGTGGAATTCGTGTAGTGGAATTTGTGTGGATGGGTTGAACAAAGTGAAACCCATCAATCCGTATCTTATTCGAATGCTTTTTCGTAAAAACTGTAATGGGAAGCTTGCATCCCTAAATTGATATACGTTTGTTGTGCGGTTTTATTATTCCGGTCGACATAGAGACGGATCCCGACTGCGTTCTTCTCCGTTTGCGCTTCTTCCGTAACATGAGAGTACAATGCGCGAAAGACTCCTTTTCGGCGATAATCGGGCACCACATAGACGCTCTGAATCCACCACCAATAGCCATTGCGCCAATCGCTCCATTCGAGCGTGATCATGGTTTGGCCGACGATGATATTGTTATCGACGGCCAAGTAATACCAACCTCTCGTTCGATCGGCAAGTGTGGCTTGCACCCCACTGGTCAAACATTCAAGATCCAGGTCAATATTTTCGGTTTCTTTTGCCATAGCGGCATTGAATTTTACAATAACCGGATAATCTTCAGGGACGGCAGGCCGTATTTGCAACATGATGAGTACTCCGAGTTGAAAAAAGGGCAGGCACGTGGCCTGCCCACTCAAGTCCAATAAAAATCGAAATTTATTCGTCAGAGGTTGGAGCCGTAAACGTTCTTGCTCCCAATTCCTTGTTGAGCATGAACAAGCCGCTTCGGGCATCACCGACGAGTTTCAACTGATCGACGATTTCACTGGCCGTTGCCTCTTCTTCGATTTGCTCGGTAACGAACCATTGCAAGAACGAATTGGTAGTATGGTCCTTACTGTTTAGAGCGATATCGACGAGATCATTGATTCGCTTCGTGACTTTCTGTTCATGTTCATAAGCCGCTTCAAATGCGGCGAGAGGAGAATCCCACTCTTTTTGCGGCTGTTCAATGGTTTTCAAATCCACCCGTCCACCACGATCCACGATGTAGTTGAAGAATTTGTCCGCATGGGTGATTTCTTCCATGGCCTGTACGCGCATCCAACTTGCAAAACCAGACAGATTGACCGATTCGAAATAAGCAGCCATTGCGTAATATAGGTAAGACGAAAACAACTCGGCATTGATCTGCTCATTGATGGCCTCGTTCATCTTTTTGTCCATAATTGATTTACCACTCCTTTCGCATGATGAATACTCATTAGCATAGCCAAGAAACTAAAAAAGGAAATGTCACTTACAATGATCTAATAAATCGACCATTCCTTCACATCGACGGCAATGTTCGGGCCGGCGGCAAAATTCTGGGCGACTTCCTCTTCCGTCAAAGCTCGATTGTAGATAGATACCAAATGCAAATCGCCCAGCCAGGGGCGTTCGGCGTTGATTTCATTCGCGAGACCGAATTCATAACTTTCATCCCAACCGACGATGTCACCGTTGATGAATTCCCCGACGATGTCGAGAATGTTATCGTCGTTGACGATCACTTCGTTATTGACATATAAAATGGTGGACCAGAAATCGTCACGGGTATAGACGACATGCGTTAAAACGGTAGTCGCGAAGCCCGAAGGGCTTTCCAAATCCGGCTCGGAGCCATTATTTCCCGTATCCGGTGTTCGCAGACGGCCGACGTATTGTGTGCCGGATTGTCCCAACGTGAAATTGCGAAGGCTGGCATTGAAGGAACAAGTCGCGATCCGTGCCGGCCCGGTTTGCTCGATATTTGCTGGGGTGATCCACACCTCGATAGTGATTTCATTCGCATCCATAACGGAATCAATGATTTTCGTTGCGGGATCTCCGCTTTTGATTTTTGTCGCGCCGTTGACGGTCAACATTCCTGAACCCCATTCAACTAAATCGAGATCGCGAATTGTCAAGTCTAACGGTTCACCAACCTCGGAAACATCACGAACCGTATCGCCGCCGCCTTCATCAAAAGTGTAGAGCACTACCAAATCATCCGAAATTCGATCAAATCCACCGGCGCTTAGAAGGAGACCACTTTTGCCTTGAATATCCAAACTTCCTTCGACAAATCCTGACCACTCGGCGCGCATATTGGGGGAAGCTGGAGCAGTGACTTCATAGGTCAATTCGGTATCGCCGGGCGGGATATCGGTTAGATTCCAGGTAATGGTTCCGTTGGTTGCTATTCCGCCATTGCTGATTGCGGATGCAGACCAACCGGTGGGGATCGTTTCTTGGATAGTCACATCCGTGGGAGAATCGCCGGAGTTGAAGACATTGATCGTGACCCCAACCGTGTCACCTTCTTTGAAGGAGGCCTGGGAAAGTGTACGTTCGGCAATCGGAGGGGGAGAGAGAAATTGGAGATTCGTGAATTCGGCATAGGCATAGAATTCCGTATCCTCATCGTTGGCGATGAATAAGCCATACGCCAACTCGGGAGCGTTCCAGGGGAATACTTGGATATGTCCCAATTCCCAATTGTCCCCGTCGAAAGAATATTCGGAATAAAATAATTGAAGAGACTCAACGTGCGTGATGCGCATCCACAATCCATCGCCGGGATCGATAACCGGTTCACCATTCTCAGTCGTGAATTCTGTAGTGGGAAGGCCGGGGAATGCGTATAAATTGCGAAATCGTGCAGCGGTTCGTTCTCCTTCGCCATCAGCGGTCATCATTAAAGAATAATGTCGCGAGGTCGGTTCTTCCGGTTCTTCACGGATCATCATTCCAACGCTGCCAAAAGGACCAAATCCTTCCGGATCGAGCCAAGAGACTTTTCCTTCCATCGACCAACTGCCGGAGCGCATGTCATAGACATAAAATCCACCATCCTGACCGCCGGAATCACCAAGCCCATTCCCATTACCTTGTATGGTATAGATGGCATCGACACCGGAGCCGGTGACGGATATGTCTCCTTCTTCTTTGAAATCTCCAAGTTGGGGAAAGTCGAATTGCGAGTCGAAGATGCCTTGCGCCATTGATGTTGAAATCATCAGGGTGGCTATCGAGATTAAATAGAATACCTTTTTTCCATTGTTCATCTTCTCGCTCCTTTTCAAGTTTGATAGTACTTATCAAATCATTTAAACATGAAAAGAAGCGGCAAGTCAACGGCACGCTCCCCTACCCGCAATCGTCGACACTGGGAGCGCGGGCATCCCTGCCCGCAATGGGAGTGAGATAAAGTAACTTAGTGAGTGGAAAGAGCGGCCAAGGATGGCCGCGCTCCCAGTAGGCCGGAGCGCGGGCATCCCTGCCCGCAATGGGAGTGAGATAAAGTAACTTAGTGAGTGGAAAGAGCGGCCAAGGATGGCCGCGCTCCCAGTAGGCCGGAGCGCGGGCATCCCTGCCCGCATCATTCTAAAGTAACATCGGCACCGAATTGTCGTGATATTCAAAACGAAGATGTTTGATCTTTTCGACGATGAGGCAAAATGCATCACAAATGTCCGGATCAAAGTGTCTTCCTTTTTGTTCTGGAATGCCTGTTCGGCGGAGTGGGCTTTGGCGCAACGATATTTTTGTTGTTCCAGCAAACGAAATATAAGAGAACGGACATGGCTATCGTCTTCGACAATCAAGATGTGGTGTTGGAAATCTTTCGATATCCGGTCATGATTCCCGTGAAAGGAGTGGTTCTTATTCCTTTCCATAATCCAACACCTTTCGCACCTTGTGGAGTAAATCTTCAGTAGAAAATGGTTTATGAATGAAATGTTGACCGATTTTTTCAATTTCATGTGGATTGAATTTTAGATTGGTGTAACCGGACATATACAATACTTTCATGCGTGGATGTGAAAGAGCCAATCGTTGGGCGAGTTCCATGCCGTCCATTTGCGGCATGACCATATCCGTAATTATTAAATGAAAGGTTTCTTTGGATTGTTCTGCAATGCGCATCGCTTCCATACCATGGGTTGCCTTCACAATCTTATACCCATGTTTGCTCAAAATTTTGGCTACGATTTGGCGAACATTGGCATCATCTTCTACGACTAAAATCGTTTCAGTCCCCTTGCATTTTGTAGGGGATGTTTCATCCTTCTGCAGTTGGTGATTCTGATTCACACAGGGCAGGAAAATTTTAAAGGTGCTACCTTGACCGGGTTCACTGTATACGCGAATATCACCTCCGCATTGTTTGATGATTCCAAATACAGTCGATAATCCAAGGCCTGTTCCTTTGCCTTGCTCTTTGGTTGTGTAGAACGGTTCAAAAATGTGTGATAGTGTTGTTTTGTCCATACCGATTCCGGAGTCACTGACAGACAACACAATATAATTGCCTGGTTCAAGATTGATATAATTACGAGCTACATATAAATCGATATCGAGTTTGTTTGTTTCGATAACCAATTGACCGACACCGGGCATGGCATCGCGGGCATTGACGGCAAGATTGATGATCACCTGTTCCATTTGTCCTTTATCCGCATTGATAAAACATGGATTCGGATCCAAGACGGTTTTCAAATCGACATCTTCACCGATTAGACGGCGCAGCATTTTTTCCAAATCGTGAATCACGGCATTCAGGTCCATGACTTCCGGTTGGAAGGCTTGTTTCCGGCTGAAAGTCAATAATTGACGGGTTAAATTCGATCCCCGTTTAGCCGTTAATAAGATTTGTGAAATATCCTCTCTTCGGGGATCATTTTCATTCAACGTTTCCAGTACCAATCCCGCATATCCGTTGATTGCCATAATAATATTATTGAAATCGTGTGCAATTCCACCCGCCAGATTGCCGATAGCTTCCATTTTTTGCGCCTGACGGAGTTCTATCTCCATTTTTTTCCTGGCGGTGATATCGAAGATATATCCCTGGATTTCGGCCAATTCTTCATTTTCATCAAAATGGCCTAACACATTTTCGATCACGTGAACGGGCTTCCCGTCAATGGTTCTCAATTCCAATTCGTATCGTACGATCTTTTTTTCGGTTTTCAATTTATCCAAAAATGTATCCCGATCTTTGGGGTGGGGATAAAGAGAGCGGACATTACACTGTAGGGCTTCTTCGACAGATGAGAATCCGAAAATGCGGGCAAAAGCCGGATTGCAGATCTGTATATGATCATCCGGAGTTGAAATGTAATCCCCTGTCAAATCATCTTCAAAAAATTGTTGATACCTCTCTTTACTTTTCCGTAATGAGTCTTGAATTTTTGCTCGTACCAGAGCACCACTGCATTGATCCGCAAAGGAATACAATAAATCCAAACTCGATTGATCGTACCGATTGGGGGTATAACTTTGAATGGAGAGAAAACCGATGGTTTGGTGTTCCCACTGAATCGGAGCGAACATAAGCGATAAGGATCGTTTTGATTCATTCCCAAACGGGAGTAAATCATCAGGATCTTCACTCGATTCACGATTGATGAGTTTGCAGCGGCCGGCAAGCATGTCTTCTGTGATGGAAGTGAATGCCGAAGAAACATTGATCGGCATTTCTCGAACTGTATCTTCGTCATCAGGGATATCTTCATAATAAATTCCTATCAATTTCTTTTCACGTTCGTCGATCAAATCCAATAAAAAAGCATCATGGCCAAACAGAGTACGCGATTCTTCGGCTACGATTCTCCCGATTTGCTTTTAGGTTAGAGGAGAAGATAATTTTTGTACGAGTCGCTGAAACGTTTCTTTTTCCGACTCCGCTTGTTTTCGCTCCCAATAAATCGAAACCATTTCTGCGGCCATTTGAAGCGCTTGAATATCATATTGATTCCATTCGCGGCTTGTTGTCGTATCATCGAAGCCTATTAATCCTGCAAGTTTTCCTTTTGAAGATCGAATCGGTACACAAAGTAAGGATTGAGTCGATCCTTCCTGGAGAATTTCCTGCAAGGATGTTTCTTGAGGGGGGATTTCCTTCATGTCGGATATCGCAATGTATTCTCTTTCTTCCAGTTGCTCCATCCACCACGGAAACAGAGAGATGTCCAAATTTTGTAATTTGTGAATTTGGGAACTCGTACCTGAAGCGCACCATTCTGCAAGATTGTCGGCAAGTTGCTCATTGCTTTTCAATCGGAATAGGTAAGACCGATTGGCAGCAACGGCTTTTCCCATGATTTCGAGAATCCGTTGAAAATCCGGTCTTTCTACTGCAAAAAGCAATTTGGATACTTGCGCGACAGCTTCTTCCACTGTCAACCGATGCTGTAGCCGTTTTTCCGCTTGTTTCCGTTGTGTAATATCGCGGATGACGCTGATAACACCGGTGCGCCACCCTTGATCATCGTACAGTGTGGTGACCGTATTTTCCGTATCGATGATTGTGCCGTTCTTGTGCTTCATTCGAAATTCAGTCTGAAACACACCGTCACGATCTAGGATTGGATTGCCAATTCTGGCGAATTGCTCCCACTTTTCATCATCGATGTGAAGAATTTACGTATTTTTCCCGGCCAATTCATCCATCGAATAGCCGAATATTGACTCGACAGCAGAATTGCATTTGACGATGCTTCGATTGGCGGGATCGATCACCAATACGGCTTCGTTCAAACTATCGAAGGTTTTTTCTAAAAGAGTATTGGTTTCGTGTAATTCCTGCTCTTTTTGTTTCCGGTCAGTAATATCCATGACCATGGCGAGCGATCCCCAATAGTTTTTTTCAGAGTCCATGATGGGGGAGGCGCTTACAATAGCCCATGTATAGCTACCATTTTTATGCCGTAATTGGTAATCATATCGTTCCCAAACCCCCTTTTGTCGTTGGAAAAGTTTCTTCCGCAAGAAATTAATTTCCTCTTTATTTATAAATGAAGAAATGGGCTTCCCAATCATGTCATGGGGCGAATATCCTAAAAAATGACATAGATTGTCATTGACGAATACCGTTTCTTCGGCGGCATTGATAATCCAGATTCCTTCGCTGGTTGTTTCTACAATGGTTCGATAAAGATCGCATTCCTTGAAAATTGCTTCGACATCCGTTTGATTTTGTTTCACTTCATAAAAGTAAAACAATATTCCGTGAACTTGAGCAGAATCAAGCATGAGAGGCATTCCAGCCATAACAATTGTTTTGTGGGTACCTTTTTTGCCGATTATTTCAAATCGGAAAGGAGAGAAGGCCTCTTGGGAATGAAAAAATCGTTCAAATTGCCGAAGATTTTCCTTAGAAAAGAAAGTAGAGTAGGGCATACCAACAATTTCTGCAGGTTCATCAAATTCAAGAATGGAACAAGCAGTGGGATTGATACACAACGTTTTTCCATCCAATCCGATTTCCCAGAGACCTAAATGCAGCAATTCTATTTTTTCGTGTAACCCGATTGGGTGGTGACTTAAGGGCAAATTATCATGTTCTGGTTCCGGTTGCTGTTGGTGTTGTATTTCATTTCCTGAGTGTCTTTCTTTAAAGGTATCCAATTTATCCATGATAAACTCCTATACTTTTTGAGGTTCCATACAGAATCTCTGAGAATTAATAAACGGACTGCTCGTCTCTAAAATTTGTATATCCCCATCTGAATCTCAAGATGAAAAGAAACCCAAATCAGTGGCATTGTCTGTTGAGCCTGAAATTGCATTATATGTATACTTTAGAGTGAACATTCTTTATAAATTGTATCACATGATAGAAGAGATGTAAAATTGGAAATTGAGGTAAAGATTTAAATTGAAAAGGTATGGATAAAGAGAAGAAAGGGGCACGTCAATCGCGCCCCTATGAGATGACGGTTATTGGATATCCCTATGGTACTCTTGCAGCGATTTCACTATAAGTTCGCTCTTCTTACGGGCGGCGATGCCTTCCGCAGTGGCGAGAGCTGCGGTCAATGTGGTGATATAGGGGACGTTGTATTTGATAGCATCTTTGCGGATGTAGGAATCATCATACTGTCCTTGGCGTCCCATTGGGGTGTTGATGACGAGATGGATTTCACCGTTTTTGATTCCATCGGCAATATTGGGGCGGCCTTCGTGCAATTTCAAGATCGGCTCGGAAGATATCCCGTTTTGATTTAGGAATTCATGAGTACCTTGTGTCGCTTTGATGGTCATACCGAGTTCGGCGAATTTTTGAGCCACTTTCAAGACAATGGGATTATCTTTGTTGGAGACGCTGAGCAGGACGGCGCCTTCGGTCGGGAGCATCTGTTTGGCAGCCGCTTGCGCTTTAAAGAACGCCATGCCGAAACTATCCGCCATACCGAGCACTTCGCCGGTGGAACGCATTTCAGGACCAAGCACGGGATCGACTTCGGGGAACATGGGGAAGGGGAAAACGGCTTCTTTCACACCGAAGTGGGGGATTTTGCGGTTTTCCAAATTCATTTCGGATAATTTTTTACCAAGCATCAGCTGAGTGGCGATGCGGGCCATGGAAACGTTACACACTTTTGAAACCAGAGGAACAGTTCGGGAAGCACGCGGATTGGCTTCGAGAATATAAACGGTGTCATTGGCGATGGCATATTGAATATTCATGAGACCCACCACACCCATTTCCAAAGCGATTCTCTTCGTAAAGTCGGTGATTGTTTGAATATGCTTTTCAGGGATGCTGATCGTTGGAATGACACATGCCGAATCGCCGGAGTGAACGCCCGCTAGTTCGATATGTTCCATGATAGCGGGTACGAAGACATCGGTTCCGTCACAAATGGCATCCGTTTCCGCTTCAATGGCATTTTCGAGGAATTTGTCGATCAGGATAGGACGTTCCGGTGTAACGCCGACGGCTTCGTTGATGTAGTCGCGCAGCATTTGTTCATCGTAGATGACTTCCATACCGCGTCCTCCAAGAACGAAGGATGGCCGCAGCATCAGTGGATAGCCGATGCTGGCGGCTGCGGCGAGTGCTTGTTCGAGATTTATAGCAATAGCGGCGGCGGGCATGGGGATGCCTAATTTTTCCATCATGGCGCGGAATTGGTCGCGGTCTTCGGCCATTTCGATGGTTGCAGGAGGCGTGCCGAGAATGTTGACGCCGTTTTCTTCTAGTTCGGCGGCGATGTTCAGAGGCGTTTGGCCACCGAATTGGACGATTGCGCCCATGGGTTTCTCTTTTTGATAAATGCTAAGAACATCTTCGACGGTGAGTGGTTCGAAATAGAGTTTATCGGAGGTGTCATAATCGGTCGATACCGTTTCCGGATTGCAATTGACCATGATGGTTTCGAGTCCGGCATCTTTGACGGCAAAAGCGGCATGCACACAGCAATAGTCGAATTCAATTCCCTGGCCGATGCGGTTGGGACCACCACCAAGAACCAATACTTTTTTACGGTCACTGGTGGGGACGACATCCGGAGCATTGTAGGTAGAGAAGTAATAAGCGGCGTTTTCGACACCGGATACGGGAACCGGTTCCCAGCCTTCCACCACACCCAGTGTAGTACGTTTTTCGCGGATGGCTTTTTCAGTCGTCTCCAACAGTTTCGCGAGATATTTATCGGCGAAACCATCTTTTTTGGCTTGTGTCAACAGTTCGTCAGGAAGTTCTTTTCCTTTATATTGAAGGATTTTTTCTTCCAGTTCGACCAATTCTTTCATTTGCTCGATGAACCAGGCTTTGATGTGCGTTTTTTCATGAAGCGCTTCGACGGTGGCGCCTTTACGTAGGGCTTCATACATGATGAACTGGCGTTCACTGCTGGGTTCGTTGAGCATGTTCATCAATTTATCGAGCGATTTCGTATTGAAATCTTTGACGAAGCCGAGGCCGTACCGTCCGTTTTCGAGTGAACGAATGGACTTTTGAAAAGCTTCTTTATAATGTTTGCCGATGGACATGACTTCGCCGACAGCCCGCATTTGAGTGCCGAGTTTATCTTGAGCGTTTTTGAACTTTTCGAACGCCCAACGGGCGAATTTGACGACCACGTAATCGCCGGAAGGAGTGTATTTTTCCAATGTACCGTCACGCCAATAGGGGATTTCATCCATTGTCAGCCCGCCGGCCAGTTTGGAAGAGACCAAAGCGATAGGAAAACCAGTCGCTTTCGAGGCGAGAGCGGAGGAACGAGAGGTGCGGGGGTTGATTTCAATCACCACGACACGTCCTGTTTTGGGATCGTGAGCGAATTGAATGTTGGTTCCGCCGATAACTTGAATGGCTTCGACGATGTCGTAAGAATATTTTTGCAGCCGTTGTTGCAATTCCGGATCGATAGTGAGCATAGGAGCGGTGCAGTAAGAATCGCCGGTGTGCACGCCCATTGCATCGACGTTTTCAATGAAACAGACGGTGATCATCTGGTTTTTGGCATCGCGGACGACTTCGAGTTCCAATTCTTCCCAGCCCAGTACGGATTCTTCAACGAGTATTTGATGAATCATACTGGCTGCAAGGCCACGGGCGGCGACGATGCGCAGTTCCTCGACATTGTAGACAAGTCCGCCACCTGTGCCTCCCATCGTATAGGCAGGACGAATGACGATCGGATATCCCAGTTCGGATGCGATTTCTTCCGCCTCTTCGACGCTGTTGACCGCTTTACTGCGGGGCATTTCGATACCAAGTTTGTCCATGGTATTTTTAAAGGCAGTGCGATCTTCGCCGCGTTCGATGGCATCGACCTGAACACCGATTACATGGCAGTCGAATTTTTCCAATACGCCGGCTTGATGGAGCTCTGAGGATAGATTCAAACCGGATTGTCCTCCTAAATTGGGAAGCAGTGCATCCGGGCGTTCTTTTTCGAGAATTTTGGCCATGGTTTGCACATTGAGCGGTTCGATATAGGTCACATCCGCCATCCCCGGATCGGTCATGATGGTTGCCGGGTTGGAGTTGACGAGAACGATTTCATATCCGAGACTGCGAAGCGCTTTGCACGCTTGCGTACCGGAATAATCGAACTCGCAGGCTTGGCCGATAATGATCGGACCGGAGCCGATAATCATGACTTTGTGAATATCATCGCGTCTTGGCATGGAAGGTTTTTCCTCTCTTTAAGTATCATTTGCAGAATTATTTCCGGGTGGATTGTGTATATTTTATCCACTCTGTAATTCTTTCTTTCATCGTATTATTGGCAGTAGGTACACGTTATCCACATCTGTTGATGGAAAGCGCTGTTTTGGATGTCGTATGAATCGATCATACAGATAATTCGTGTACCCGATTGAAGGGATATAGGAAAAACAGAGCATAAGAATCAGGTAGATTATAGATGATTCTTCAATTTGGCGAAGCGGGATAGGGGAAAGAATAGAATCTTTTTACAGGATATCGATTATGTGTTAAGAAAAAACAGGACAATCACACAGGATTGCCCCTACAATATGTTGAGGTAGACCGGTGTGTCTACCCCTTTTGTGCGCACAATATATTCTATTGTTCATTGCCCCAGAGAACGCCACCGCCCATTTTTTCGCGCCAGGCGTCGCGCCAACGATGGATGTCGACGACTCCGATTTCCGGCAGCGGTTTGCGTTTATCCGGTCCCGGGAGAGGTTTGAACATTTTGTGAGGCTCTTTCTGGTACCAATAGGCAACCGTTGCAATTTCCAGTGTCATGTTGTTCGCGTGACCATGTTCGATTGTTCCGCGGACGCTGTCTTTGAAGACAATGGGATCTTGGATGTGAAACCGGTAGCAGTGAGTACGTCCCAACCAACCGATGTTGTCGTTGACTCTTGGATATCCAAAAAACGGATGGATGTACACTTCTTTCGGGCACCAGGAGGAATTGAAGTAATCTTCCGTACCGGTACCGTGAAGCGAGCCGGGCCATTCTTCGCCGTCGATGAGCCACATATCGTCTCCCTCTCCGTACCACATTGGCGAAGGGCAGTTTACATAATAATTCACTCCTACATAATGTCCCTCCCCTTCGGCGTCAATGATGACATAATTATGCTCGTCGGTCGGATTCTCGTCCGCCGGTTGGCGCAGGGTATTCCATTCGTTTTCGTCACCTTTCCACGGTTCGGTGATTTCACAATTCCACCAGGCATGGAAACGGTATTGATCCGAACCGATCCGCCGATGCTCTTCATAATCGATGAAATAATAAAAGGCATTACAGCGTTGCTCGGATTGATTTTCGATGGTGATTTTCGCCCGTTTGCTGAAGGGCATGGGGAAATAGCAATTCAATGCTTTTCCACCTGTCGGTGCGGCTGCCAGCGGCAGGGCGGCATAGTTATATTCTTCACCCCATCCCTGGCCGAAGAAATCGCCTACTGGGCATTCGACACTGGGATTGGTTTCACCATCCCAATACATGCGAAGGATCAAGTTGCGGCGGTAGAGTTTATCCGGGTGATTGATGGTGAACCAAATGTGTTTGATGATTCCTGCGCCTTCGATATCGGCGAGCACAGCGATTTCTTTCGGTTCGATGGTCAGCCGGTCTGCGTTTCCGCCGGTTTGGTCAAAACTGGATACGCGTTTCGTTTTGAAATCCCGTTCTTCCGCCAAGCCGTCCATCATGGTGGATTGGGCGAAGATGGTTGGAGCGATCATGCCGATTATGAATCCGGTTAATATGATCCAGGTGAATGTGGTTGTTTTTTTCATTTAATTCTCTCCTTTTTTGTATGAGTGCAGATATAACTATGAAAATGCACATGTTAAAAGATGCGGGCAAGGATGCCCGCGCTCCGACTGCAAGATGCGGGCAGGGATGCCCGCGCTCCGACATTTACTCCTATTTACTATCTCACAGTATGCCGTTAAAAATCAAGTCGGAGGAGAAAAGGAATCTTTTCGTTTCATGTCGGCGATCATTTCGACATGCGGGGTTTGGGGGAATTGGTCGAATAGGCGGATCGATTGGATATCGTATTGTTCGCTTAGTTTTTCGATATCTTCTAGTCCTCGTCTTGGATTGCAGGAGACGTATATGATTCGGCGAAAGGGATGATTTTTAATGGATTGCAATGTTTTGGGGTGAATTCCCACGCGGGGAGGGTCGGCGATCAATACATCTGTATCCGTAAAATGCTCTTGTGATATTTTTATTGCGTCTTCACAGAGAAATGTTGCGGGAAGATTCTTTGCGTTTTCTTTTGCTGCGTTTACTGCTTCTTCCGAGCATTCAATGCCTTTCACTTCTCGAAAATGATCTACCAGTAATGCAGAAAACAATCCAACACCGCAATACAAGTCCAAAAGACCTTTTTTCGAGTAATCTTCTTGCAAGAGGAGTGCTCGAATGTGCTCTACCATTTTTTCGGCCATTACCGGATTGGGTTGGAAGAAACTGCGTGGGCCATACTTGAAAGTTTTTCCGCAAATGTTTTCCCTTAAAAAAATCTCTCCTGCTACATGAACCGGTCTGCCGTCGGAATTGTCATTTTCTAGGTTATCGTTGATCAGTTGATAGACGCTGTTGATTCCCTCCAATTCTTTCCATAGCGAGTGTGGCAGTTCCATAGGATCCGTGACGAATAGGAGCATGACTTCGCCGGTGAAAACGCCTCGGCGGATGATTAGATAGCGTAAGCCGGGGATTTTTTTCTTTTGATCGCGAAACGGAAGTCCTGCATTCTGTACCCTTCGATTCACTTCGAAGACGATCTTCATGACCGGTTGAGGTAGTAAATGGCATTCCTCCAAATTCACAATCGAATGCCACTTGCCCCGCTGGCGCAGACCGAAGCGGCCGTCGAACCACCAGACATAATCCATGCGGTTTCGGTACTCGTACGGGGGGGATGGTACGATATCAATATTGACAATATCGATTGGAATGGAATGGTGCGAAATGAGGTCGGCAATCGACTTTTTTTTGATTGTTAATTGATGTTCGTAATCGATATGTTGCCACGCGCAGCCGCCACATACAGTGAAGTGTTTGCACAAAGGATGAATACGGTGCGGTGAAGGTTCAGTGACTTTCACCACGCGTCCTTCTTTGCGTTTCAATTTTTCCACTTCGATCAGTTCGCCGGGAATCGTATAGGGAACGGTGAGCTGTCCTCCGGTGTCGGTTTTTCCTACACCGCGGCCTTTTTTTTCGAGATGGGAGATGCGAACGGTTCGAAGATTTTTCTTTTTTTCGGCAGGAGTATTTTCCATTCAAACGATTTCCGGTTGACTTGTTTGAGTATTATCGGTCGTACAATTCCCAGTGACTTGTGTTTGTTTCCAGAGGTTCAACACCTGTTGCCCGCGCTATGGCTTTCGGATCGGCTACAGAGCGGAACATGATCCAATTCCCATTTCCCAAATAGGTTACACTCGGATGGAAATTCCGGTTTTGATTGTAGGGTTGTGTTTCCCGCTCTCCGACGTTCGCTACCGGATTTTCATCGAGGGAAAACGTATGGCCGCCGTCGGTTGAAACATACGAAATGCATGGGTATTCGGAATTGGCATGACTGCCCCACGCATACCAGATTCCATCACGATCCGGATGTTTCACGACGGAGGAAAACTCCATGCCTTCCATTCCCTCTTCATCGTTCGCCCCGGTATAACCGGTCCATGTCCAGTTTATACCGTCTGGTGAGGTATATCGGTGTAGCCGCTTTCCTTCCTGGGCTTCCGGAATATCGATTTCTTCACATCGAACGTACGCGACAAAGGTACCGTCTTCGAGTTGTACTGCAGCGAATCGTTCCGTTGGACCAAACTGGGAGGGATCCGGTTCTGCGATTCCGTTAATCCAGTCATCCTCGGTCCAATTCACGCCGTCAGTGGAGACACAGGAATTGATAATATAGCCGCCGATCCGATCTTCGGCCATATACCACATTCGAAATGAATCTTCTCCCAGTTGAATGACAAACGGTTTGCTTTGTTTGGAAGACTGAAATCCTTGGCATAACGCATAATTTCCCCACTCAATGCCCTCCGATCCGGATGATTCCCCATACCCCACATCCGCACCGCTGCTGGCGTCGAACCAAGCACGCCATTTGTTGGCATAGGAATCGAAAAGAACACAGCCGTAGTAGGCTCGGTTGGCCTCCGTCAATCCCGGCTCGACAATTACCGGATTGTGAGTGACATCATCCGTCCAGACGATGTCATGGGGCGCAGAGCCAATTCCTGCCGGGATGGCAGCCGTCAGCAAAAATGTGAAAATCAAAATAGAAAAATGCTTCATGTGTATTCTCCTTCTCTATTGGATGAGTTGTACAATACTCTATTGTAACCACTTGAAAAAAAATTAGGTTTCCTCAACATCCTCTGTGTGCAGCGCCTCTCCCTGGGGGATCTCGCGGCATACTTTCTTTCCCAGTATCATTTCCAGCCAATCCGCCGGCAAGGGGCCGGCCGGCCGCCGAACGATTAGATTCTCTTGAGTAAGGATTTCCCCTTTTTCGATACTCTTTCTCGCATAAATCGCCCGCCGGGCGATTTGATGAATAGATTTTTCCATCTCTTGGATTTCTTTTTCATCCGAACCGAGGGTTTTTTCCAGTTCTCTGATCGAATGTACAAATCGTTTCAGTTGTGTCGGATCGTAGGAAAAAAAATGATCCCAGCCCGGCAGATGATGCGATAACGTAAAATGTTTTTCGATTACGCAAGCGCCGAGGGCAACCGCCGCGAGTGTCGCTGTATCCGATTGGGTGTGGTCGGAGAAACCGACCGATATGTTGTACCTTTTTTGGAGTGTGGTGAGAACGCGCACATTCGCTTGACTCGGAGGGCAAGGATAGGCGGAAACGCAATGCAGGAGAACAAGGTTCGGATTTTTGGAATTTTGGATTGCCCAAACGGCGGCGTCGATTTCGCTCAGTGTGGACATTCCTGTCGAGAGGATCAACGGTTTCCCTTTTGCCGCAAGATATTTTAAAAAGGACAGATGGGTGACTTCGCCGGAGCCGATTTTGTAAGCCGGTATTCCGACCGCTTCGAGCAAATCCGCGCTGGCTTCGTCGAAGGGGGTGGAGAGCAGGATGATCTTGTTCTGTTCGGCAATGGATTGCAGGTGTTCGTAGGCATCGCGTCCGAAGGTGATTTTTTGGAACTTGTCATATTCCGGGTGATCGGGAGCGAATAATTCTTTGGTAGTATAGGTTTGAAACTTGATCGCATCCGCTCCACATTCAGCGACGGTTTCGATCATTTTTTCGGCAATCTCCACACTCCCATTGTGATTGAGCCCGCCTTCGGCGATGAGGAAACAGGGGTTGTTTGTTCCGATTTGTTGGGAGCCGATTGGTATCGAGTTCATATACCACCTTGTATTATTCCGTTTTTAAAAATTTTCTGCAATGTTCTCTGATGTTTCGTTTTCATGAGCATCCGCGATCACTCTTTTATATGGTGTTTCCGGTTCTCTTCCTAGTTCGGCACAGAATTCGAGATAGTCATCGACCGAGTCTTGGAAGGCTTGTTCCAGTTCTTCGAGAGTGTCTGCCTCGAATGTTACAACACCTTTGATTCCAGTAACTCGACCATGGTAAATCTGGGCGTCTTCATCATATTCATAAATACCGTTATATCCTTTGTATTCTTTCATTGCTCAAACCCCATACTAATTAAGAAATTTCGGATATCCTTGATTGTTGATTTATTGGTTTCTTTTTGCGGATGCGGACGGTGGAAGGTGGAGGCGATTCCATGGTAGTCAATTCGTACACGAGATCCTTTCCCCTCTTTAATGACAGCTCCAAGTGAAAGAAACAATGCTTCGATATCCTTCCACTGAATATCCGCACGATCCGGTTTTTCAAAAATTTTCTGCAATGTTCTCTGATGTTTCGCTTTCATGAATATATTTTATCGCTTTTTTCTTGTTCTCCCTAGTTTAATATGATTTTTGGAATTCCGCTGGTTTTGCCCTCTGACAATTCATTTTGAAACCTCTACAATAAACAATCCATTACGAGACTACAGTGAGGATGGCCTATGAAAAACAACAATCATCTTTGGACTCCGCTTTCAAAACCGAAAAATTTGACCGATTGGGATCAGCGCCAGTTTTTGATCGATTATATGGGGATCGGGGATGTGTGGCGCGTCTTTCGGATTATGTCGGAATTTGCCGAGTCGTTTGAAATTCTTGCCAAACTGCCGCCGGCGGTTTCCATCTTCGGTTCTGCCCGCACGCCGGAAGATCATCCTCGCTACGAAAACGCGCGGGAATTGGGGCGGCGTATTGCGCAGGAAAAATTGGCCACAGTGACCGGTGGCGGACCCGGTATCATGGAAGCCGCCAACCGAGGGGCTTTTGAGTCAGAGGGGGTATCTGTTGGTTTGAATATCGAACTGCCGTTGGAGCAGGAGCCGAATCCCTATATCACCACCGGCTTGAATTTCCGCTACTTTTTCATCCGAAAAGTCATGTTGGTCAAATATTCCATTGCTTTTGTCATTTTTCCCGGCGGGTATGGGACATTGGATGAATTGTTCGAGTCGTTAACGCTCATTCAAACCAAACGAATCAAGTCGTTTCCGGTTATCTTGTTTGAATCGGAATATTGGAGTGGTTTAATAGAATGGATCAAAAAGCGGTTGATTGTTGAAAACAACATTTCACCGGAGGATTTGGAGTTGTTTCGTTGTACGGACTCGATTGACGAAGCGATTGAAATTATTAAACAGTCGGATTTGATCAGTCGTTCGTAGAATGAAATCGTACAAAAAAATGGGATAGACACACAGGTCTATCCCTACAAAGGGTAGTGGCAATCCTGTGTGATTGCCCCAGGATAGGAGAAAATGACGATGATATTTAACATGAAACCTATTTTTTTTGCTTTCTTTATAACGATGGTTAGTGTGTCATTTGTGTACTCGGCGCCGATTGACGATCCCGGATCGCGGGGAGTCGATTGGGATCAAGTCAGGGAAAAAGTCGAAAAGCACGAGTGGGCAGCCTCCCTCGTGCAGGAACTCGAAAAAGGTGTATTGCGAACCATGCAGCGGTATGACCATCCACCGCTGGGAAAAACAGGCTGGCTGCATGAATATTTCTGCGACGATGACGCCCAACGCCTGCGGTTCGATCCGGAAAAACCGCATGAGCATGTCTGTACGGAATGCGGGAAGGTGTATTCCGGTTCTCCGTATGACGATTGCTGGCGGTCGCTTGTTCACAGCGAGATTTCATCTGCTGCAGCCGATGCCGCAGCTCTTTTTCGTGTGACCGGTGAAAGTCGGTTTTTTGACTATACGAAAAAAGTTTTGATCTGGTATGCAGAGCATTTCGATCAGTTCGAGCCTCACGGCAAACATGCGGGGAAGGGAATTATTCGGGAACAATCGCTGGATGAGGCAACCCAGCTCGTTCGGATTGTGCAAGCGTATTGGGATATTTGTTCAAACCTCCAATCCGAGGATCGTGAAAAAATCGTCAACAATTTCCTGCTCCCCGATGCAAAGTTCATTCACAGCCAAACCGGTACGATTCACAATATTCACAGCTGGCACAATGCCGCTGTTGGACTTGTCGGTTTTGCCGTCGGGGATGAGGAACTGGTGCGTAAGGCTATCGATGGGCCGTATGGTTTGAAACAACAAATTCAAAAAGGAGTCAAGGACGACGGTTTTTGGTTTGAAGGTTCCATCAGTTACCACTTTTATACGATCTCTTCTTTGCAGCCTCTGTACCTGGCGGCGAAGTCGCAGGGGTATGATCTAACCGGCACCGAAAAATTTTACTTGATGTATACCGCGCCGATTCAATTTACTTTCCCCAATGGCGAATTCCCCGCGAATAATGACGGCTGGCCGGGGCAATCGCTCCAGCAGAAAATTTCTTATTATGAAATTGCATGCGGGTTGTGGGAAGATGATATTCTGCACCAAACTCTTTCGAATCTGTATCAAGAGAAAAGACGGACTTCGGAAAATGCGTTGCTTTATGGTCCGGAGGAACTTCCCGCTCCCAAGCCGCTGCCCAGGCAAAGTGTCTTATTTAAAGAATCGGGTATTGGATTTCTCCGCAACGATTCCGTCAATGTGTATCTCAAATTCGGGCCTTACGGCGGGGGGCATGATCATCTTGACCGTTTGAATATGATCTTATATACGCTGGATCGTGTGGTGATGCCCGATCTCGGGACATCCGGCTATGGGATTCCGTTGAATCGCTGGTACCGTTCACCGGCTGCGCATAATATGCTGGTCGTCAATGGAAAGCGGCAGGCACGCTGTGACGGTTATCTCGTTTCATTTGATGACAATCGTGTCGAAGCGGGAGTCAAAGAAGCGTATGAAAATGTGGACATCAAGCGGACGATTCGGTTGAATGAGGATGAAGTGCTTGATCATATTCGAGCGGTCTCCAAGGAATCCAATCAATATGATCTGTTCTATCACATTCGAGGAACGTTGGCGGACAGCAGTATTCCGCTCAAAGAAGCCGAGAAATTCAACAAATCGAATGGGTACGAGTATTTGCAGAATATTCAAACGGCGCAATCCGACGGTGAAGTCCAATTGACTTGGGATTTGAGGGATGTGAAGGGGAGGCTTACTCTTGTTTGCACCTCTCAAGAATCTTATCACGTTTTTGTTGGGACGTGCCCCGATAATCCGGCGAATCAGAAACTTGGTTTTTTGTTGTTACGATGCGAGGGAAAGCAAGCAGAATGGGATGTGAAAATCGAAGTTGAATCTCACGATTGAACCATCGATTTCCCTGAAAAGATGAATGAGAAAAAAATATTCGTGACTATGCTTCACCCTAGCCGCCAATGAATTCTATGGATATAATCCTCCTCGGAATCAGCTATTTCTGAAATAGAGTTACCATTTCGGAAATGAAGCCGGCCGGCAGGGACGTTCGTTTCTTGCCATTTCACTGGGGTGATCATCCCCATCGAGGAGTTACTACATCTATGGCTCAAACAATTGCCATTCTTATTGTATGTGTCATTATTGTTGCTGCGTTTATTATATCGAAACCTAAGAATCCGAAGATTGGAGTATAAATACTTCTCTTTATTTGTGACTGATCTGACTCCTTTTCAGAGTGAGCTTGTGGATCAACTCATTGTCGATGCTGTAGATTTCATACGAGACGGTGGGATCTTCTTGTGTTGTGTCGAAGAGAAGTTTTCCGAAGGAGCACGTGTCGTTGTAGCCGAACATGGAACCGGGCATCAACCCATGCGTATGGATATTGGTCAGACGGGAACTTTCGAATTCATAGAGGGGATACCCGTTTTCCCGTTCGATTTTCCAGGCGTCGGAACGGTGGCGGTCGGCGGAAATAAGGATCACGCCGTCGATTTGATTGTCGGCAAGGAATGAAAAAATTTCTTTTCGCTCTTCCTTATATCCCTGCCAGGGATCGAGGCTGCCAGGCTTGGCTCCGTAAGCCCAGGGGACGGGTGACGCCAGGACTTTGAAGGTTCCTTTCGCTTGTTTCAATGTCTTGTAAAGCCATTCCTTTTGCGCCGGTCCCAGCATGGAGGGATGCTCGATTCTTTGTTCGGTGCGGTAGTAACGGCCATCCAGCATGATGAAATCGACATCGCCGATGGAGAAATTGAACCAGCAGCCGGGCTGTGATTTGCCGCCACCGTAAGAGGGATTGTTCCAGTTCTCTTTGAATACCCGCCAAACGGGAAGTTTCCATTCCGGCTCGAACCGTGCCGGACCACCGCCCGCATCGTTGGTGGTGAAATCATGGTCATCCCAGATCGCAAATATCGAGGTCGATGCAATAAATTGTCGAAACTCCGGACGCGATTGCCTTCGGTAGTAGCAGTATCGCTGCACCGCCGGTTGCGTTGGATGGTCAATGTAGACATTGTCGCCAAGAAATAGAAATGCGCGCAAGGAATGCGAGTGAATCGTGTTCCACATGTGTTCATATTGCGGTGTATAACCAGCCCCACCACCGAATCCAAGTTGAAATTTGGATGCGGATCCATCTTCGGGAAAAGTGCAGAAAGACCACTGCTGCAACTGTTTGTTTCCGTCGATGGCGATTTCGTAAAAATATTCGGTATTCGGCTGCAATCCATTTACGGATGCTATTGCGGTAAAATCCCTTTCACTTTTTGTTGTGACAGGTTCGGATACTATCGGTGAAAGCATGCTTCGATTATCGCTGACGATGACTTGCACGGGAACTTCATGTACTGTCCGAACCCAAAATTTTGCGCTCCGAGGTCTCACGCATCCCACCAGCGGACCATGTAGCCACTCAATCGAATGATCTTTGGCAAATTCTTGAAATTCGGGATGATCGTATAAGGGCTGGAGTAAGTCCCGTGGACCGGTTAAAAAACGGCCAAACGGTAACCCATTGTCAACAGCCTGTTTGACGTATTGCATCGCCTTTTCGATTTGACCCTTTTGCGTGTAAGCAACCGTCAATCCATACATCGATTCCAAGTCGGCCGGATGTTGGGAGAGATATTCGGTGAAATGTTGCACGGCGGCTTCGATATCCCCATCGACGATATTGGAGATGGCGTCCCGGTTTTGTTTTTTGTATTGCTCAGCAGTATGTGCTGGAGGAGCATTGATACAAAAGAGGATTGGTATAAGGACGGCAAGTGGTTTGAACAGTGGACGATTTGACATCTTGAACTCCTAAGACTGTTTTTTTGTTACTCTATCAAAAGTGGACGGTAAGTGCCAAGAGGTAATTTATACGATTCCTCTCGTTCACTTTTTATCGCGTTTGGAATCGAATGATGTGGCCTTTGATTTTTCTTTTGTGTGTTTTGCACCTCTTTGCGGAGCTTTTTAAAATAGATATGAAGGTTATAGTTATATTCGGATGCCAGACTTTCACGAATCTTGCGCACCTTGTTTACGATAGGATCGTCAACCATAGTTCTTTCGGTGTACGGGTAAAAGGCATGTGCATTTTCGTTTCATCGCACACCTTTTTTATTCTTTTAATAATACGAGCATTTGCCAAATGTTTACAGTTCCAGGTTAAAAAATAATCGCATTGATGGGCGGATGCAAGAGATACATGAGCGGCTGATTCTAAATTATCATTTTACACATAAGGTCAATCCATCCATCACAAACGACAACCTTCACACGGATTTTTCAAAAGCGCTCACTTGATCATTCCAGTATACTCTATTTTCTCAAATATCTTGATCTGAGAGCGATATTCGAGTTCATTCAAATCAGGAGTCGCTATGAGTAAATGCAAGGGGAAATGCAATAAGTGTAAGCATAAAGACAAGTGCAAAGGAAAAAAGAAGAAATAAGAGTCATGAACCGCCTATAGTTCAATTTCCATCCTTCTATCCGAAAATCAACTCATTCCTCAAAAAAAGGTAGTGATGATCTAATCGCTGTGGTAAAATAGACATGATAAAGATTTTATTTGTACTTTTTTATCGAGTGGAGCGGTTCGATGGACAAGAAGGTGCGCTCAAAGCGGGTGCTGATTTGTGAAGACAACGAAGAATGCCGCTTGTTGTTGCGTGCGAAACTGGCGCAGCAAGGATTTGAAGTAGTGGGAGAAGCGGTAACGGGTTATGAATCGTTACAACTGTTTATGCAGGAAAAGCCTGATTTGATCTTGCTGGATTTGGGGATGCCGATGGGAAGTGGATTGACCGTGCTTCGTTTTATTCGGGAGATCGATCAATCCACACAAATCGTGATTCTCACAGCGGACAACAAGGAGAAAACAGTAAAAGTAGCTTTGAGGCTTGGCGCCAATGATTATTTGGTGAAAGACGATTTAAGTCGAGGTTCCATTCACTCTCCCCGTTTTATGAAAGCATTGGGGAGCAATACGGCAGTCGAATCCGTAGAAGAAACAAAACCGGAAGAAACGATGAATATCAAAGAAGAAGACGAAAATGCTGCGTTAGATCTTCTTGAAGCAGTATCCAATTCGAATGAGAATGAGCAAAAAGAACAACAGACCCAAAAGGATGATCGAACTGAAACCTCCCAATCTCCCCACCGCATGGCTCGACCCATGAAACGCCATCGATAAAAGAAAGTCGAACATACTGGCCTTATCAGACGGTCTTACTTTCCATAATTCACTCCTGGAAATCCCAAATTTTGTTCGCAGAACCTTCATTTCATAAAAGAGAGAGATTCTTTATCTACGAATGAATGATAAATCGATTCTTGACATTGTAATTCTGATATGGTAGGTTCGCTGTATCAAGGAAGAGGATTATACCTTTTCATGGATTTGTGCTTGCAATGAAGCAGTTGTAAAAAGGAGGTGGTTTTTCAAAATACGGGAAAAGTGCAACTATCGATTGTTGGGTATCTCGAACATCTTCTGATTTTGTATTCTCAATGATGAAATGATTGTAACCAATAGCAAGGGAGGTAAGTAGTATGAGTCACTCGAAAAAAACTTTTCATGGATGTGTAACTCTTGCCCTGTTACTGATGGCAGTGAGCGTAGGAGCGCAGGATATAACGTATTTCTTCAAAGCCGGAGATATGAGCGGTGAACCGGACCGGTTTGGGAATACATATACAGTCGGGCCGGACGATGCGATTTTGGATATCCCTCTCGACTCACCGGATATCGAAGGCATTCTCTTCGAAGAAGATGACTTGTGGGCAATCTATCCCTATATCGGCGATATTTTCTTGATCTCCCATGCCCCCGGCTTTTGGGAAGATGCGCCGGAAATTGTCTCGGAAATTACCGTCGCAATGGGAGGCAAATATGAAGTGATCTTGAACTTCATCGATTCCAATTCCGAACCAGGTACCGGCCCGATTCAAGCGGCTCTCGGTGATGAAGATTTAGTTATGTATTCCGCGGATAACACCAATCGGCGTTCCGGTGGAACGGCCCCTCCTTATCCCATCGCCGGAGGTGAATCAGGAGCGGGATTTTGGTATTCGATTCCACTCGGTGAAGTGGATGTGGAGGCCGGCGATACCATCAAAGTGCGTATCGATGACGTGCCGGGAGATCAATACGGATTGATTTCTGCTTTTGAGGTCGGTTCGACATTTCATGGGATTACGCTCCGAGTGCTCGAATTGGATGCTGCTTTATCGGAGATTCAAGTGAGTCCCGGCTCGGCGGAATGGTCTACCGATGTCAGCGGCAATCAATTCAGAACACGCCCCGTCGATGAAAGTCTGGCTCAAGAAGAGTGGGTGACCTTAAACGCAAATTCGGGCACCGATAATCTTTGGAATAAACGGGAAGGATTGGGACCCTATGGCCCCATCCTCGAAGCCTATCCCAACGGCCCCGAAGATGCGCCCACCCTTATGACCAACGTGATATTCGTAGAAGGCGGCACTTATGATGTCTACTTCAGCATTGGAGATACAGGAGCGGCTACTGAAGATGATAATCTTGCCAATCCCAATCCTCTGAAATTAGGTCGTGAAGGGGAAGAATTGCAGACATATGTCGCCGGAGATGGAGAGTTTAAAGGCACTCCTGGCTATAACGATTATGAGATTCATTTCGAACAAATTTCCGTGGAAGCGGGACAAGAGGTAACCTATATCATTGATGATGCACCTGACTTTGAAGGTGGGCAGCGTTCTGTTTATCTAGGGATGAAACTTGTGAAACAGTCGTTCTTGGATCTCGATGAAATTACGGTCAGCCCGGGTGTATTCGAACTCTTCACGGATATCGGCGGGAATAAATATCGCACGTGGCCGCAAGACGAAGCGGCGTATCCTGCACTGGAAGATTGGTTGACCGATACGACCCGTGAGGATGGTTCCGGTAAATGGAATATCCGCCAGAATTTGGGGACTTATGGTCCGATTCTCGAATCGTTCCCCGAAAATGGAAATGACGCCATGCCTCTGCGCACAACCGTCGAGATTCGCTTGGGCGGCACGTACGATGTATTCCTTCGCGTCGGGGACATCGGTGATGCCGATCCAACAGAGAACCTGGAGAATCCGACTCCGATCAAGTTCGGAATTGAAGGGGAAGAATTACAAACGTATGGTGCATGGGATGGAACCTTTGAAGGGACACCCGGCTACAACGATTATGAGGTGAAAGTTGGAGAAATCACCGTATCCGGTGGTGAAGTGGTCAACTTTATCATGGACGATGCAACGGATTATGAAGATGCACGCCGGTCTGTCTATCTTGGTGTACGCCTCGTGAAAACAGCGGGTGCGCCAGTTGGAAACTGGGCGATTTATTAATGTCGGATCACAGTTTTCGTCATCTGTGAATAGGATTCTTGATCGAAAAAGGGGCAACCGTAAAGGTTGCCCCTACGATCTTACAGAACATGCGAGTCACACGAGAATTGGAGTTACAATTATGAAGAGTACAATCGAAAAGGCTCGTGCATTTACGTTGATTGAGTTATTGATTGTTGTGGCCATCATTGGCATCTTGGCGGCCATTGCGGTTCCGAATTTTCTAAACGCGCAAACGCGTGCAAAGATCGCGCGCGGGATGGCGGACATGAAGAATCTCGGAACGGCCATTGAGTCGTTCCGGCTCGATAAAAATATGATGCTCGTGGATTTTTGGGACGATGACACCGAATTGGGAGTGGAGCGGATGACGGAATTCGGAATCCCTCCTTTCAATAATGGGCCGAATCGTACGATGATCCAAATCCTGGGTCCGTTGACAACCCCTATTTCATACATGTCTAGTATCCCTAGCGATCCGTTCAACGATGCGATGTCGGCGAAGGACAGTGAAGCCTACATCAACTATGCGAACGGGACGTACATTTATGGAGATAACGAACCGGCGTTCAGTTTCATCGGTGAAAACCATGGCTTGAGTGGATTGCGATCGTCGGGCAGCCAACAAACTGGCCAGCGTCCGTTGCAGCCCGGAGAATGGGCGCTGATGGGCATTGGCCCCGATGGCATGTGGGAAAGCATGGTTCGCGGTATGCCCTACGATACCTCCAATGGATTGAACAGCATGGGTGATATCGTCATTCGCCAGGGCGGCGGGACGAATATGTAATAATATTTTTATTAGGAGTAACAAGATGAAAGATACACACAATCACGACAACTCATGCGGCTGCTGCCGCCGGGAATTTTTGGGCGCGATGGGGTTGACGGCCGGGAGTATTGCCTTAAATTTCACACCGGCAGTCGCTCGTGCGTCAAGTACAGCCAGCACTCGCCCCAAAAAAGCCGCGACCGTTATGGGCGCTTTTCTCTATCCTCCCTCCGATACCTTGCGTGTGGAAGGCGGCTGGTGGAGCTGGCCCGGCAACGATTTCGACGCTGAAGGACGGCAAAAGCAGTATATGAGCCGCCTACAGGAAATTGAAAAGAAATACAATATGAAAATTGAAATGGAACAGAAACCAATCGATCAAAGCGGCGATCTGAACGCTTTTGTCGAGAAGGTGAAGCAGAACAAGCCGGACGGTTTGCTGCTGATTCCATTCAAACACAGTCATTTCGCCCATATCAATCCCCTTATAAAAGCATTTGGAATGAAAATCGGAGAGAATGGATCAAGGACGGAAGAAGGGATTCCCATTGTCATTTATTCCTGCCTGGGCGTCAAACACGGCCCCATTACCGCCTATCAACGGCCGGGAGTCTTTATGATCCAAACGATGAACAATCTCGATCCGGTTGAATTCGGGATGCGTTCCATACAAGCGCGGAACATCATGAGGCAAAGCCGTATCATCAGTGTTGCAGGAAGCGAAGACGGAAAAGAAGCCGTCGTTCCGTTCTGGGGCACGACTGTCCGTACAGTTTCTTTAAAACGTTTTGAGGAAGAAGTCAACAAAACGGAAATCACCGATGAAGTGAAGGCACTTGCCCGAGAATTTAAGAAAAATGCGAAAAAGATTTTGGAACCGGAAAATCCGGAAATCGTTCAAGCGGCACGAGTTCACTTTGCTGACAAACGCATCCTCGAATCGGAAGGTGGCGATGCCATCATGATGGATTGTTTAAGGAGAGGGGAGTTCATGCCGTGCATGAGTTTTATGAAATTGCGGGATGAAGGGATCGCGGCTGGTTGTGAAAACCACCTTGGCCCAACGTTGACGCTGATGTTGGTGCAGCATCTTTTCAACCGTCCCGGATTTCAACACAACCCGGCGTTCGAGACGGAAAAGAATCATTACTTTGCCTCGCATTGCACATCCGGTTCGAAACTATTCGGTCCCGACAAACCGCATGAGCCGATTCTCTTACGAAACTACGGTCATACGAACGATCCGACTTGCTGTCCACAAGTACTGTTTCGCGAAGGAGAAGCCGTCACGATGGCACATTGCATCCCTGCAGAACAACCGCAAATGCTTCTCTATTCGGGCAATGTGGTGAAATCCTACGATATGCCCCCCGTCGGCGGCTGCCGCACCAACGTGGAAATCACCATCAACGAATTGGACGATGTCTGCCAGGTGAAAGGGCATCATAACGTGCTGTTTTACGGGGAGTATGCGAAGCCGATGAAGCAGTTTGCGCAACTATTTGGGATTGAGGTGGTGGTGTAATTATGACTCGTTTTCTGTTGTTTTTTTTCGTAGTTGCATAGCGGATTGGCTTATCTCTTCGATGCTTTTATCCGGCCATAGATTTCTTTGCCATTTTGTGTAATCAAACGGTTCACGCAGGATGAGTGTGATAAATCTCTCCGCTTGTACATCCCCTAATGCCTGTGCAAGTGCCCTCATCCCCTCAATTTTCAATTCCGTATCGGTTAACATGTTAAATCACCTCTCTTATAAAAGTGATTGGATCGATGACGGCGATGCTTTCATTTCTTTGCATTCTTTTATGCAAAATATCATCTGCGGTGATGAAATAACCACATTTTGCGTATACTGCGCATGCAATGTGTAATGAATCTTTCCCTTTCAATCCGCATTTTTTCTGAAATGCATCCGCATTTTCTAATATTTCTATTTTCTCTTCAACATCTATTATTGCACGAGATTTCCACTTTTGAATCTCCATTTTTCTTTCAGCAAAGGGATTTTCTTCATTTTCTATGTCGATAATGTACGACCACACCAATTCCAACAGATTTTGATCGATCATAGATTGTATAAAAAGTTTTGCTTCCGTTTCCAGTCGGATACGAATTTGGCTTTGATCATCATAAGGCCGATTGTAGACACAGTTGTCCAAATACACTCTCATGGGGACAGTACCTGATTTATCTTTTTAACGAAATCTAAGCCAGAGGCAAGCCGCAGGACAATGTCATTAACATAATCTTTTTGCAGAAACATAACCGATGTCATAACGGTCGCATCAAAGGAAAATAAACCGTATTTTTGATATTTTCCTCATCCGTAATCAAGGCAATGAACCGATCGATTCCCATTCCCCATCCCGAGATCGGCGGCATCCCGTATTCCATGCAATGGATATAATCTTCATCACTCAGCATGGCCTCTTCATCTCCCGCATCATGTAATTGTTGCTGGATTTCCAAGCGCTCCCGCTGTTCAATCGGATCGACCAATTCTGAATAGGCGTTGCAAATCTCCATTCCCGCCACTACCAATTGAAAACGATCCGTGATAGTCGGACTTACATCATTGGCGCGTGCCAACGGGGATAATTCCTTGGGGTGGGAAGTCAGAAAAACCGGGGAGACAATGTTCAGTCTGCTCGTTCTCTTGTAGAGGGCATCCACCAGCGCCCCCCAGCCCAGCGCTTCCACTTTGACATCTTTCATGGAAATCCCTTGTTCTTCGATTCGGGCCAGTAAAGATTCTTTGTCGGAATTCCGCTCGATATCGATCCCGATATCTTCCAGCAGCATCTCTTGAAATGTTTTCCTCGGCCACGTCCCGGAAAAATCGACGGTTTTTCCTTGATAACTCACTGTCAAAGTACCGAGCACCTGTTCAAGTACGGATTTGACCAGTTCTTCTGTATAATTCATATTATCCACATAATTCCAATAAGCCGCATAGTATTCGAGCATGAGAAATTCTTGCAAATGTGCTGTCGAAATTCCCTCGTTACGAAAACAACGGGCAAATTCGAAAACCCGGTCATACCCGCCCACGATAAGACGCTTTAAATAGGTTTCCGGCGCGATCCGCAAGTATACGTCGATATCCAATGAATTGTGATGCGTCACGAAGGGCTGAGCCAATGCACCGGAGGGCTGGGATTGGAGAATGGGGGTTTCGACTTCGGTAAAATTGTGCTCTTCCAGATGATCCCGCAGTGCCCGAATCACCTCTCGGCGAATCTGAAACCGCTGTGGGGATTGTTCGTTGACGATCAAATCAAGATATCGTTGACGGTATCGTGTTTCCTGATCCGTAAGGCCATGCCATTTTTCCGGTAAGGTAGATAGCGATTTTGCCAAAATCTCGAAGGATTGGACATTCAACGTTTTTTCGCCGGTTCTCGTCACAAACATAAATCCTTCTACACCGACGAAATCACCGATATCGATATATTTCTTTAAAAATTGATAACCGTCCTTTCCCAATTCATTTTGTGTAAAGCACAGTTGGATCTTCGCTTCCACATCTTGAATATGGGCAAAGCTGAGTTTTCCCATTTTCCGAATCGCGATGATGCGCCCTGCTAGACGAACATGTTGCTCTTCTTCCGGCAACGTAAGCGCTTCTTTTATCGTATGCGTCCGTTCAAAGCGTTCCGGATAGGGATTAATTCCTTGCTCCCGCAGTTCGTTGATTAACGCAATGCGTTCCTCTCGTGTCGATTTTTTGGTTTCGGTCATGTTTCTTTTCCGGTAAATCAAATAGAATTTCAGAGAAGGGATGAAAGAAGATTATATTGAATGATTGGATATCCTTACAGTGCTATGACGCAATTGCGGTGATTCAGTAAAACCAAGCAGTAAGATTTTTACAAAATTAGTTTTGCCAATTGATGAAAGACATCGACCGACCGAACCACTCCGACAACCTGGCCTTCTTTCAAAACCGGAATCAAGCTTAAATTGTGCTCCACCATTGCGTCGATGGCGTAGGTGATGAAATCCTCATAATCCAGCGTCAATTCGATGGAGACCATCACATCTCGCACTTGTCTCTCTGCTTGTGTTTTTAATGCGTTCACGATTGTATCGAACGAGAGTTCTTCCGAACTCGCAGTGACTTTCTCATCAGCAACAATCTCTTTTTTATAGATAGAATCTTCACCGGAATAATCTGGTTCTAATCCCCGCATCAGATCCCGCCGTCTGACCATTCCTAATAATTGATAGGCCTCGTTGAACACAAGAATAATCCGGGGCAGAGATTTTCGGCCGTCCACTTCGATTTCACACTTTTCCATCTCTACCATCGCTTGGCGAAGAGTGAACCAATAGGGGATGTGAGGATAATCTTGCAAAGGAATCATCAAGTCTCCGACTTTTATGGGATCCATTACATACGCTCCTTTCCTTTCTCGTGTGAGTTCTTAAAGCATAACAAGAAGAATACAATTTGAAAACGGAAACCAACTCATTCGATGGAATCAACTTGTGATGGATAAAAAGTCTATTTTCCTTCCTCATGGAAGATTTCGCGATAACACAACGACAGGTCTCAGTTAATTTTTAATTTCTTGATAATATCATCTCTATACCATTCGGCAATCGCGTCATTGGATAAGGCCATATCCATTTGCTTGGTCATCATACAAAGACGCCCCAACACTCTTAACTTTTCATTCATCTCCTGGAAGGTGAGGTAAGAGATTTTTCCTTCGAAGAAATCACTCTTCCGGATATGCTCGAATCCCATTTTCGAAAAGATGTCCGCCAGGAGTGTAACACGGCGTATACGGCGGTCGATGGGAGCACCACCGCCTTTGTGTTGAAATCGAATGTAACTTTTTTCATTCATGCAAATCGCTTCGATCGTTGTAAAGTGATACCCGAGATTCAAACTTAAAATCATATATTCATTGCTGATAATGGCAAAGCTGTTTTCCTGAAACTCCGGTTGACTCCCCATGGTCATCGTCGTCGCTACGGCGGACATGAATCCTTTCAAATCTGCGGAAGGTCTTTGTGATGGCCATCCCTCTTCCTTGATTCCATTCCAAAAAGAACGCATTAAGGGAGAACAAATTTGACTCTCTTCCACGAATTTCTGTTTGGGATCGTAGCAGTTTTCATCGATGGATATAATATTGACCGGCAAAGGAATCTCACTTTGTAATCGAACACCGATTCGTTGCTTTTCTCGCATCCGTTTGGCACTGGAAAACATTTCTTCCAGCGATTTTTGATGCACAAATCGAATAATATCGTGATAGGTTTGGCAATTCTCTGGGATAAATGTGTCATCCGATGGATTTAAAAGATTTAAGGGAGATATCTGTGAAAGAATCTGTTTCAACAAACGATATCGATTCGTATGTTCGAAAACCTCGAATTTCAAAGAACCTTTCTCTTCGAGTTTCGGATGCAATCCGGAATAAATCTGCCCATGAGTGGCATCAATCGTAATCGGTTCTCCTTCCGGCAGTTTGCTGGCGTCTTTTACACCGACAAGGGTTGGAAGCCGAAATTCCCGGGCTAACGTTGCCATATGACTCGCCACACTACCGATCTCGGTGACAAGCCCATTCACTTTATCCATGACTGTGACTAATCCAGGAAATGGATGAGGAGCGACTAAGACAACCCCTTCCGGAATATCCTGTAAATTTTGTATCGAAGAACTATGAAAAACACGTCCACCCCCTACACCGGGATATACCGTTTCTCCACCGGTCAGAAGTGTCGCCAAAGTGGAGTCTTCCGAATCAAAAATCGAATCCTGGGAATAGATTACACGAAGCGGGCGTGTCTGCAAAAAACACAAGCGATTCTCCTGATCAATCGCCCACTCGATGTCCTGGGGAACTCCATAATGCTCTTCAATCTGTAATGCACAATCAATCAGTTGCTGTAAATGGGAGTCTGAAATCGATGATTGGTTCTGCTTGGAAGGTGGAACCGCTTCTTCGACAATTCCTTCATCATCGAGCATACGGAAACGAGTTGGTTTGGATGCCATTTGACGTTCCTTGATCGTGCGCTCCTTTCGTGAAATGCGGAACACATCCGGGGTTAAAATCCCATCAACCAAAGATTTTCCCAAACCGAAAACGGAATGAACCAAAAGACAATCTTCCTCCGGATGGATCGGATCCATAGTATAGACAACACCGCTTGCCGCAGCATCTACCATCGCCACGCACCCCACACTCATAGCGAACTCCGTTTCCGAAAGAGTGTGTCCCAATAAATAATAGATGGCTTTGGGAGAAAAAAGACTTGCTAATATTTCTTTGTAACAATGAATTACATTATTCTCTCTCACGTTCAATTTCGTTGCATATTGTCCGGCAAAACTATAGATTGTATCCTCTGCAATCGCACTGGAACGAAGCGCTACTCTACCAAGAGGAACACGATTTTTCAATTCGCTGTAGGATTCGCATATTGATTTCTCCAAATCGTTGGGAATCGGACTGGATTTGATGAGCATCTGCACTTCCTGGCTTACTTGTTCCAGTTCATCGAGTTGAGTCAGGTCGATGCGGTCCAAATATTCATCGATCCGTGCTTTTAAATTGTTTGAATCCAGGAAGTGTTTATACCCCCACGCCGTAATGGCAAATCCTTCCGGAACCGGCAGGTTCAATCGCGTTTTCATCTCACCCAATTGAGCATTTTTACTGCCGACACTTTTGGCTTGGTCCCGATCAAGTTTATCAAAACCGATCGTAAAATGATCCTCGGGAATTGGATAGGAACCCGGCAAGAATTTGGAAATTTCCGATTCGATGACCGAACAGCGATTCCTTAGTGGCTCATACGATTCACCTCCTAGACGAATCATGTATTCAACCAGTTCTTCCATACCGGTACGCATCTCTAATAAATTGGATCGAATGTAATGGATGTCAAACGGTTCGGCTTTTTGCAATTTTTCTTCCATTTCACTCATCAGGGTTATGACACGGTCATGTTTACGCAACACTGCTAGAAAATCATGCAGTTTGGATTGTACTGAGGCTTTTGGAGATGTTTCGGGTTTGGTATATGAATGAAAAAACTTGGCTAACCACTTCATGATTATTTTTGCAACCGTTTTCAATGAATGAATTGATTTTATTTCATGCACAGCATAGGAGGGAAGTCGCAAAATGCAAAGAATCGTGATCGAATTTTTCTTGAAGGTTGATGGAAAAGAGAATGGTATCAAATATTATCTTTTCAGATCTGGATACAAAAAGCCTTTCATGTGTCATTATCAACAGGGCATCAAGCGGCTTTGTGCGCTTCAACATAAATTCGAAGAGCGGCATTGATACACTTTTCAAAACTATCCCCTTGCGATTGAAACCAGTTAATCAGGTCAGCATCGATTTTGAGGGTCACCTCTTTTTTGGGCATACGAATCCGTGCACGTTGAAAAAAACTATCCGTCAATGGTGGGATATCCGAAGCGTCAATATCCTTATCGGTCATGGCATCCACACGATCCCAATCACTTTCCGAAGTATTGTTCATAGGCTTTTCTTTCATATTTGTAGGCCTTTGGTAATGAGATAATCCGTATCGTTTCTGTATCCGGTTCCGTATATACGATAACCACAAACCGAAATTTCAAAATGCCTATGCCAACCCACCGATCTTCACCATAATCGAAGCGATCATCCAGATCGATGAGCATGGGGACATTAAATACTTCCCGAGCATCTGAAAAACTCAATCCGTGCTTGCGAAGATTTTCTTGGTTCTTTAGCTCATCCCATTCGAATTTCATAGAATAAGTATAATGGAGCAACGTTTTTAGAGCAAGAGAAATTCGGAAAAGTGATTCTTTTCAGGTGAATCGTTGATAAGAACAACAAAGCTATCCTATGCAATAACAATTTCTAGATTATGTTATCGAAATTAATGGTGATGCTCAAAAGGATTTGCTTGCTTGTACGCCTAGCGAGGATACTATGATTCATTTTTCAAATATTCCCACAAAAAAAATTGGAATGTGGTGCTTTTTTTTAGGTGTCATTGCATTTCTTTTAGGGATTTTTTTAACCTTTATTCTACCGGACTATGTAAGCGATTCTGTGGTTGTTTCCTTCGCGTTTTTTGGATTTATCGCGATTCCTATCGGATTACTCCTGTGGTTAGGAAAAGAGTTGTTTTAAATTTCAACCTCAAAATAAGAGGGACACGGCATCCCCTGCCGTGTCCCTGAAAATCCCAATATGTAGGATTGTTAAGCGTTTTGTGATTGATAATAATTGATCAGAATTTCCGCCACTTCCGGACGTGAAAATTCAGGAGGCGGAGCCTGCCCATTGGACAGCATTTCGCGAACTTTTGTCCCTGAAAGAAGAATAAAATCTTCTTTGGTATGGTCGGGCACATCACGCATCATAACCACTTTGTTCAATTTCTTGGACCAAGCCGTATGGTCGGCTTCAAAAATTTCGATTTCCAGAGCATCGGAAGGTACTTCTTCTTTGAATATTGTCTGGGCATCGAAGGGGCCATAATAATCGCCAACGCCAGCGTGATCCCTACCGACGATAAGGTGGGTACATCCTGTATTTTGGCGGAAGACGGCGTGAAGCACTGCTTCGCGCGGGCCGGCATAAAGCATATCGAAACCATACCCGGTAATCATAACCGTGTTCGGTGGGAAATAGAGTTCCACCATTTTCCGGATGCAGGCATCGCGAACATCGGCGGGAATGTCGCCTTTTTTCAGTTTGCCGAGAAGCATGTGAATGAGGATTCCATCGGCTCCGACAGCATTATACGCCATGCGGCACAATTCTTCATGAGCAAGATGCATCGGATTCCGAGTTTGAAAGGCAACCACTTTTTCCCATCCGTGTTCTTGCATTTCTTCCCGAATGGAATAAGCCGTTCGGAAAGTATTGGGAAATTCTTTCTCAAAATAAGAGAAATTCAATACTTGAATCGGACCGGATATGGCGAATCTTCCAACTTGATTGAAAGCGGCCACTCCCGGGTGAGCGGGATCGGTTGTCCGGAAAATATTTTCCGTCATGAATTTCATTTGATCGTTGGTGAATTCTTCGATTGCATCGACATCTTGAATGGCGATAACCGGATCACCTGGTACGTTTGGATCCTTCAAAGCAATTCGTTTGGCGCCTGAAATGGGTGAAGGATCTTGCACGACATTCAGGATCGGTACCGGCCAGAATAATCCGCTCGTCGTGCGCATTTTTTCTGCGACACTCATAGAATCGGCAACATTCATGTAACCGGTCAGTGGATTGAAATATCCACTCGCCATCATAACGGCATTGGCTGCGGCTGCGGATGAGACGATGATCGAAGGTAAACTTTCCGCTTCTTTCATCAACTCGGCGCGTTTTTGATCATCCAGAACAAAAAGCGGATTTAATGTGTCTGAACCGTGAGGTTTAATCATGGCGACCTCCATGTAGTATTTTTTTTCGGAGCTGTACAGCTGCCTGATTATTCATCAATTTTGGTGGGATACACAAAATCTTGGATAAAAAATTAACTATATATAGACTTTGCTACGAGTCGGGATGGAAGTCAAGTGGTATGTGAGAAAAGCGGATAAGAAAATAGAAATATAGACCGAATTTACAGAATATAGCGAGATAAATCCGTATCTTCGACGATATCGCCCAGTTTGTCTTTCACATATTGAGCGTCGATCGTTACTGTTTCACCGGTAAGATCAGGTGCCTCGAAGGAAATATCTTTCAGGATGGTTTCAAGGATTGTATGCAACCGGCGTGCGCCGATATTTTCTGTTTCGCGATTGATCTCGGCAGCCATGCGCGCCATTTCTTCAATACCATCCTCTGTGAAAACAACCTTCAGCATTTCTGTGTTCAATAGGGCGGCATACTGACGAAGAAGGGAGTTTTTGGGCTCGGTCAAGATTCGCTTGAAATCCTCTTCGTCCAAATCATCTAGTTCGACTCGAATGGGAAAACGCCCCTGCAATTCAGGGATGAGTTCGGAAGGACTGGAACCATGAAAAGCGCCTGCCGCTATAAAGAGTATATGGTCTGTGCGAACCATACCATATTTTGTGAAAACTGTGGAACCTTCCACTAACGGAAGAATATCGCGTTGGACACCGGAACGGGAAACATCCGGTCCGGAACTACCATCCCGCCCGACGATTTTGTCAATTTCATCCAGAAAGACGATCCCGGCTTGTTCGACCCTTTCAATCGCATCCTGGACGATTTGATCCATATCCAACAAGCGTTCCACTTCTTCTTGAATCAAAATTTGCCTTGCTTCGGCGATGTTCACGCTTTTTCGTTTCTTACGGGAAGGCATTAATTTTTCGACCATATCTTTAATGTCGATTCCCATTTCTTCAAAACCGACGCCCGGAGGAACTCCGACCACGACGTTACTTGATTTTTCATTCACGTCGATTTCCACCATGCGATCTTCCAATTTTCCCTCATTGAGCATTTGGCGAAACCGTTCCCGCGTAGCATGGAGTCGTTCTTCCTGGTTGGATGTATCGATGTCCTTGTCCTCTTCCATTGTGTTGAACGATCGTACGACATTGGGAGGCACCAACAAATCAAGAAGCCGCTCTTCAGCATATTCTTCCGCCATTTCATGGCATTCTTCGGTTTTTTGGGCTCGTTCCCGCGTCACCGACATTTCGACCAGATCTCGGATCATCGACTCGACATCACGTCCCACATAACCCACCTCGGTGAATTTGGAGGCCTCCACTTTGATAAACGGAGCTTCTTCCAAACGGGCAAGGCGGCGTGCAATTTCCGTTTTCCCAACCCCGGTAGGACCGATCATGATGATATTTTTGGGATAGACCTCTTCCTGCATTTCAGGATCGAGTATTCGCCGCCGGCTTCGATTCCGCAAGGCAATAGCCACCGCTTTTTTGGCTTCGTCCTGACCGACAATATATTTGTCCAATTCTTTGACGATTTGTTTGGGGGTCAGACCCGATAAAACCGGTAGAGTGGAATCTGACTGTTGAATTGTTGAAAGTAGTTCAGACATTTTATTTTCCTGTCTTCAAAATACAGATTCGTTCGGTAATTATGTAAAAATTAATATTTAAACGTACCCAGTGGAGTTTTTCTAGTTACTAGGTGAAATCAAAAGGATGATTGCGATAAGACATTCATTCTCAATCATCATACTTTATCCTAAAATAAAAGCGCATAAAGTACGTCATTTCCATCGGTTATTTCTCTTTTTCCTTTGGTAAGGATTCCAAGACAATATTATCGTTTGTGTAAACACATATTTCCGCAGATAGTTTCATCGCTTCTTCGGCAATTTGATGCAATGGCATTTGAGTGAATTTCAACAATGCTTTGGCCGCCGCTTGTGCGAAAGGACCGCCGGATCCAATGGCAATCACTCCATCATCCGGTTCAATAACGTCTCCGGTTCCGGAAATGACGAGAGTGATTTCTTCATCACAGACAATCAGCAATGCTTCGAGATGACGTAACATTTTATCGGTGCGCCATTCTTTTGCCAATTCCACTGCGGACCTCGTCACATTCCCGTTATACTCTTCCAATTTGGCTTCGAATTTTTCAAAAAGAGTGAAGGCGTCCGCCGATGTTCCTGCAAAACCTGCGAGGATTTCACCATCATACATCGTCCGCACCTTTTTGGCGCTCCCTTTCATGATGGTGTCACCCATCGTGACTTGTCCATCACCCGCAATCACCACTTCTTTTTCTCGGCGAACCGATAAAATGGTAGTGGCGTGAAAGGAATTTGTATGTTTCGGATGAAAAGTCAATGTCTATACACCTCGATTCTTTCATTGAGAAACGGTTTTTTATGATTTCATTCTCGTCATATTGTACCATGATTCATCGCGTATACACCCTTCAAATTCTTTGTTTCGCACGAGAGGACTTATGTCTGCAAATGAATGCTCATTATATTTTTGAGACAATTGGATCATGATTCCAATTGATATTCAAATTTTACTTCCCACAACGGTAGAGAAAAGCGCGATGAGCGAATAGAATAATATTGTTTACCTCTAGCAAAACGCTCCCATTTTGCCCGGCTGTTATCGTTCCCCGGACTTCCGAAGGAAGCGGCTGTTTAAGTCAAGGGAAATAAATGACTTTTATACATACAACTTATTTTGTGGATTTTGATCACACGATCTCGAAAAAAGATGTGTGGGATTCCATTGTCAGGATGTTCGCTCCCGAGGATTGGAAAACGATTCTCTCTCAATACCTCGAAGGAAAGTTATCGTCACGACTCACAAACCAAAAACTTGCAAAATTAATCCACCCCAAAGAAAAGGAAGCGCGAGCCTTGGTCTTATCCATCGGGATTGATCCAACCTTCCATGATTTTAACGAGTGGGTGCGTGAAAGCAATAGCAAGATGATCGTTGTTTCCGATGGGTATGATTATTACATCGATCTTCTTTTCGAAGAGGAAGATTTAGAGCATTTGACTTATTTCAGTAATCGTATGAGATGGACGGATGAGGGGATCGATGTGGAATTTCCCTATTACACGGAAGATTGCGAGATCGATATGGCCAATTGCAAATGCCAACATCTTTTCAAATGCGAAACCAATCGCCGTGTCTATATTGGCGATGGAGTGTCGGATGTGTGCGCGGCCAAAAAATGCGATGAAATCTATGCAAAACGGAATTTATTGGAATATTGTCAAGAACATGGGATCGAATGCACCCCATTCAACAATTTTCAGGATATAATTCAAGAAGAGAAGAGAAAATCAAAAATAGACTCTTTCGCAACGATTTCGAATCCTCATAAAGGAGAATGATGAATAAGAAGCGAGTTTCCGTTCCCTCTCTGAAGAGAATGAAACGTCAAGGCGAAAAGATATCCATGTTAACGGCTTATGATTTCACCTTTGCCGCGTTGATGGACGGGGCGGGGGTGGATGTATTGCTGGTGGGAGACTCCCTGGGCATGGTCTTTCAAGGACAGGAAGACACACTTCCCGTCACGATCGGTGATGTAATTTATCATACTCGTGCTGTGAAAAGAGCCGTGCAGCACAGTTTATTGGTAGCCGATATGCCATTTCTTTCCTATCAGGTTACCCCGGAAGAGGCTGTGTATAACGCCGGTAGACTTTTGAAAGAAGGTGGAGCGGACGCCGTAAAACTGGAGGGGGGCATACCGGCATCCAGTGCAATTGAAAAAATGGTGAATGCCTGCATTCCCGTCATGGGTCATGTCGGACTGGGGCCGCAATCTTGTAAGTTGTTGGGGGGGCATCGTGTACAGGGAAAATCATCAAATGCCATTCAACGCCTGTTACAGGACGCCAAAGCTGTGGAAAACGCCGGCGCGTTTTCCTTGGTCATCGAAGCCGTCCCGTGGCCGGTGGCAAAAATGATAACGGAACATGTCTCGATTCCCACAATCGGTATTGGAGCGGGACCGCATTGTGACGGACAAGTATTGGTTTTCGCCGATATGTTAGGTCTATTCACAGCATTTCAACCGCATTTTGTTCGAAGATTCGCTCAGTTGGGTGAAGAATCGCGGAAAGCGTTCGAAGAATATTCCAATGCGGTCAAAGAAGGAAGTTTCCCTACCTTGGATGAAAGTTACTCACTCGACGAGAGCATATTGCATGAATTCGAAGACCTGAATTCTTTGCTCGAGGACAACAACCGTTTGTCATAAAAGGAGGCAGCGTGAAAATTGTTCGTACACTATCCGAAATACAGTCGGCATCACTTGCCATCCGAAAATCCGATAAAAAATATGGTTTTGTGCCCACCATGGGTTATTTGCATGAAGGGCATTTATCCCTGGTAAGAAAAGCAAGAGAACAGAATGATGAACTCGGGGTCTCGATCTATGTCAATCCAACTCAATTCTGCCCCGGAGAAGATTTCGAACAATACCCCCGCAATGAAGAGAGAGATTTTCAATTGCTGGAAAAGGAAAATGTCGATTGGGTTTTTGTCCCTACAAGCGCAGAAATTTATGCCGAAGGATATTCCACCTATATTGAACCGCCTCGTCAAAGTCAAGGATGGTGCGGAGATTCCCGGCCTGGACATTTTCGAGGGGTGTGCACAATCATTTCGATTTTATTGAATGTTGTTCAGCCAACCCATCTCTATGTTGGGCAAAAGGATGCCCAGCAGGCGGCCGTAATTGGCCAGATGATAAGAGATTTGCGATTTCCGACTGAGCTAACGGTTTGTCCAACCGTTCGAGAACCCGATGGCCTGGCCATGTCATCCCGAAATTCGTATCTTTCGCAGGATGAACGCCGAGATGCCTTGATCCTTTACAACACTCTTATGGACGGCCTTGAATGTTACCTTGGTGGTGAACATGACACCAAAGTGATTCGTCGGAAAGGAGAGGAAAAAATCTCTTCGAATACATCTGTGAAACTGGACTATCTTGGAATTGTTGATCAAGAAACTTTCCAATCTGTCGAGGTTGTACAAAATGGGAACCTCTATATTGGAAGTATTTATGTCGGAAATACTCGCTTGATCGACAATATCACATTCATAAGTTAAGGAATATTGTAATGATGCGCCATATGTTGAAATCAAAAATTCAAGAAGCGAAAGTCACCAGCAAAGAAATTTATTACGCAGGGAGCCTCGCCATCGATACGGATTTGATGGAAGCCGCCGATATTTCGTACGGTGAAGAAATTCATGTTTATAACATGAATAACGGTGCCCGTTTGACGACCTATGCCATACCTGCTAAAAAGGGATCGGGAACCATATCCGTCAAAGGAGCAGCTGGACGTTTGATGGAAAAGGGAGATGTCATTCTGATTCTCTCTTTTGCAATGATGACGGAAGAAGAAGTCGAAGCTTATTCCCATCGAATTGTGTATGTGGATGAAAAAAATCATCTCGTTCGAGTGGAAAACCGTACGGAAGAGGATTATTTCAATTCATAAATATGTTAAACAAGCGGGGAGAATTGTGTTGCGATGGCCACATATCAAAGTGCGTTTCTCATTTTAGGTTCCGGAGTCGCTGGATTGTCAACAGCGTTGAAAGCAGCAGAACATGGGTCTGTTCTGCTTGTCACCAAAAAAGAGGATTTCGAATCGAATACCAATTACGCCCAAGGTGGTATCGCGGCGGTCCTTGATGGGTGCGATAGTTTTGATAACCATATCTGTGACACCTTGGAAGCCGGTGCTGGTTTATGCCATCGGGATTCGGTGGAATTGATTGTCACCAACGGACCGGAAGTGATCCAAGAGTTGATGCAGATCGGTGTCGAATTCAACCGTGAACCCGAGGGAAGTTTGGAATTAGGAAGAGAAGGCGGACATTCCTATCGAAGAATCGTTCACGCCACGGATTTGACCGGCAGAGAGGTTGAAAACGCTCTGTTGAATAAAGTCCGCAATCACCCAAACATCCAAGTCTTTCAACATTACCTGGCCGTGGATTTGATCCTCGATGAAAAGAAAGAATGTAACGGAGTCTGGGTGTGGGATGATCGAGAAAAAACGATGAATGTTTTTCTCGCCGGTGTGACAATTCTTTGCACTGGCGGATGCGGGCTTGTATATTTGTACAGCACGAACCCCCCTATCGCTACGGGAGACGGAGTGGCGATGTCATTCCGTGCCGGTGCACGCATTTCAAATGTCGAATTCGTGCAATTTCACCCCACCGCTTTTCGGCCGCGTGAAGGCGAACGGCCGTTTTTGATCTCCGAGGCGGTTCGTGGTGAAGGAGCGATTCTACGCACAAAAGATGGGACTGCATTTATGGAAAAATACCATAAATTGAAGGATCTCGCTCCTCGAGACATCGTGGCACGCGCTATCGACAAAGAAATGAAAAGCCGCGGTGAAAAATGCTGTTATTTGGATGTGTCACACCTTGATATCGATTTCTTCCATAAACGCTTTCCTTTTATTTCAAAATACTGTGAAGAACATGGGATCAATTTAGCGAAGAATTGGATTCCGATTGTCCCCGCTGCCCATTATATGTGCGGTGGTGTTGTTACGGATTTAAAAGGATCAACGGATATACCGCGCTTATTCGCCATTGGTGAAGTCGCTTGTACGGGTGTTCACGGAGCGAATCGTTTGGCCAGTAATTCTTTATTGGAAGCGTTGGTCTTTGCACGCGAAGCCTTACGGCGTTCCCTTGAGTTGGATCTTCACAAAAAAACTCCGATCGAGCCTTCACGGGAATGGGGCAATTACGATGTTCAATGCGAATTGGAATCCGTCCGTCTTGTGAACTGCAGGCATTCTTTGCAAGAACTGATGTGGGATTACGTTGGCATCGTTCGATCGACAGAACGTTTGCAACTTGCCCTGAAACGGCTGCATGTTCTGCAGGAAGAAGTCTACTCCTACATCGAGGAAGGATTCATCAACTTCTCTCTTTTGGAATTGCGAAATCTGGTGCAGCTGGCGGAACTAATCATTCTTTCGGCCCTTGAACGAAAAGAAAGCCGGGGACTGCATTTCGATATCGATTATCCGGATTTGCAAGATTCTCCCCGAGACAGCATCGCGATTCTCGAACCCACCGGTAGAATTTCGATCAAATGTGCCCCCCTGGATCGGGATATAATATAGTCTCTCTATTTATTTCCGTCTCGATTTCTCTCTTTCATTCAACGATCATGATAAACCCGCGTCCGTTTTTGAATTGTAGTGATGAAATATTGAAACAAAATCCCTGAGTTGAGATATATACACTAAAAATAACGCATCGTTATTCTATCATTGATGACTCAGGAGGTTGAATTATGGTTTCTAAGATATTTTTGACTCGTTGGTTTTCCATCCTCTGTTTCACTACAGCTGTGTTGGTGTCACAACATGCTTTCTCTGCACAGATTCCCATGACTGTCGATATCCGAACCGATATCTCAACCGATTTCGGCCTCTATCAATCGTATACAGTGAACGTGGAACCGTCCGTCATTCCCTACCAAATCGAGAACGATTTCAGTAACGTAGCCAATTTCGAAGATTTCTCGTTTACGATGGAAGAAAAGAAATTGCTCATACGAAACGGCTTTCTTGTCTCTCCCAGCCCCTACCGTGAGATGTATGACATTTACAATCAGGCCAAAAACGATCAACTTCCTATTTTTGTCACTGTCGACGCGCTTTTACATACGTATCATGAACTGTTCGATTATATTCTTCGCACAATTGAAACGAAGCAGTTGATCGGAGATATTGAGAGTTTGTCAAAAGCCTTGCTGGAGTCTTCACAGACTCAAATGAGCGAAGCCGCCGATCCACGGGTCCGCAGTGCCGCCCAAAAAAATGTCGCCTATTTCACAATCGCAACAAAACTGCTTGATCCTTCGTTTCCCGTTCCGGCAGAGGTTACCGATATGGTGAACGCGGAGATCGAGTTGATCCAAAATCATGAACAATTGACGCTATCTCCACTTTTCGGATATATGGAAGATTACACTCAATACCTTCCCCGCGGCCATTACACTCTTTCCGAGGAACTGAGCCGTTATTTCCGCGCGATGATGTGGTACGGCCGCATGACATTCCATGCCGAAACCGGTGGTTTTTTCAATATTACCCAGGTGCAGGCCGAAGAGGCTACACGCCGCGCTCTCTTGATCGTACAAAGTATGAATCACCTCTCCGTTGGCAATGAAGCGGCCATGGACCTATGGAACCGTGTCTATCAACCGACCGTCTTTTTCGTCGGGAAATCCGATGATTTATCCGTTTATGAATACAGTTTCCTCGCTCGGGAGATCTATGGTGAAGATTTTGCCAACAAACCGGCCGATCAATATGCCGATCCCGTTCTCTTGCGCCAAATGATGAACGCTGTGAAGAATCTGGAAGGACCTCGAATCGTCCCCGAAATGTTACGAGGCTTCCGCTTTATGGGACAGCGCTTTATACCGGATTCCTATATGTTTACGGAATTAGTCTATGACCGGACGGACCGGTATATGCCGCGTGGTTTGGATGTCATGGCTGTTCTTGGTTCTCAACGCGCGTATGAAATTTTGGACCAACATTATCACGAAACCGATGATCCTCGGTATGTCAGCCAAATGGCTGCCTTGATCGAAGAATTTTCGAATTTGAATCCGAAAACGTGGGTTCAGAATCTCTATTGGAACTGGCTCTATTGCCTGATGCCTCTATTGGCTGAAAAAGGAGAAGGCTTTCCTTTCTACATGCAAAATGTCGCTTGGCAGGATAAGGAACTCAGCTGCGCTCTCGGTTCCTGGGCCGAATTGCGCCACGATACGATTCTGTACGCGAAACAGAGTTATACTTTGCGGGGTGGCAGACCCTCTTTTCTCTATGCAATGGAATTCGTCGAACCGAATCCGTGGGCATTTGCCCGACTCGCCTCTTTGACCCACTTTATGATGGCAGGTTTGGAGTCACAGAATCTTCTTTTGGCAGATTTCAAAGACCGCCTCGAGTTGCTGCACACAACCCTCTTATCCCTGAAAAGAAGCGCTGAAAAAATAGTGTCCAACCAATCCTTGTCCACCAGCGGAAAACATACCATCCGTACAATCGGTGAAACCCTGACTACACTGACCATATTCGAAGAAGAAGACCGAATCGGTGATTATCTTGAAGATGACATGGCTGTCATCGCGGATGTACATACCGATGTATCCCATGGTATCCAGGTTCTCGAAGTCGGTGTCGGACGGCCGCTGAATTTGTATGTCATTGAAGGCAGCGGTGATAACCTCGTCATTGCTGTTGGTTCTGCATTCTCCTATTACGAATTCGTTTCACCGGAACGGTTAACCGATGAATCCTGGCGTGAAATGCTCGACACTGATTCCGCGCCGGAGTTACCCGATTGGATGAATACATTTATCGACCTGACGAATGATACAATTCCAGTCCAAAGCACCAGAAATGCCACTTTCCAAAAAACAGTTATAAAAGGGAGTATGAACCTGACTTCGATTCCGAACACTCCACAACAAGGGGAAACCATTATCCTTCAAGTCACTATCCATGATTATTCCGGCTCCGAACTCTTTTTGGAGGCGGCTCATGGTTCCAAACAAACTGTCATTCCACTGACTCCGGATGAATCGACTCCCGCAGCCAATGATTACCTCGCCACATTTGATACGACGGGGTGGCCGGAAGGAGAAATGCAGATTTCCGTTTACAATCCATCGGATGTCGAAGTTTTTTATACATCCAGCATCCAATTGAGCCGCAATACTTCGAGTGTAGGGATGTGGGAGTTTTATTGATTTTTCTTTGTGGATGAAAGATGCGGGCAGGGATGCTTGCGCTGCAATAGACTTTTTCAGGTTATAAGATGCGGGCAGGGATGCCCGCGCTCCGACCAAAGTACTATCCAATTCTCTTTCCTTCTGGTCAGTGTAGTTTCGTGTTTTATTCCTTGTATTTTTCTCAATTTTCCCCTACCCATGTCCTTTGATCATTCATCAGAAAAACAGTATCCTCATGAAGACTTAGGAAGGAGGGTGAATCCCTATGAAACAATCGATCAAAAAACTCTTGGATAGACGCAGTTTTCTCAAAAGCGCAGGCATTTCCATGGCTGCCTGTGCCGCCGTATCGATAGAAGATGAAATTGCTTACGCAACTCAGAATGTAAATCGCAATTCCAGCCCGACCGACCTTAAAATCACCGACTTGCGTGTGGCCGTCGTGGAAGACGCCCCCATGCGCTGCCCGATCATCCGCATCGATACCAATCAAGGAATTTCCGGGTACGGCGAAGTACGCGACGGCGCCAGTAAAAAATACGCGCTAATGCTCAAAAGCCGAATCCTCGGTGAAAATCCCTGCAACGTGGAAAAAATCTTCAAAAAGATAAAACAATTCGGTCATCACGGCCGTCAGGGAGGCGGTGTCTGCGCCGTTGAAATGGCTCTTTGGGACCTCGCCGGCAAAGCCTATGACATCCCCGTCTACCAAATGCTGGGTGGAAAATACCGCGATCGAATCCGCGTCTATTGCGATACCACCTCTTCCGACGATCCGAAAGTCTATGCGGAACGAATGAAGAAACGTGTCGAACAAGGTTTCACGTTTTTGAAAATGGACCTCGGCATCAGACTTCTGCGGGATATCCCCGACACCTTGACCCGGCCTCTCGGTCGTTGGCAGCGTTCCTATTTCAACACACCGCATCCCTTCACGGGTGTGGAAATCACACCGAAAGGCTTGGAAATCATGGCGGAATATGTGGAGTCCATCCGTGATATCGTCGGATATGAAATCCCCCTAGCCGCCGATCATTTCGGCCATATCGGCATCAACAGCTGCATCAAACTGGGCAAAGCGTTGGAACCCTATCAAATGGCTTGGTTGGAAGACATGATTCCTTGGCAATATACCGACCTATGGCAACAAATCACCAATGCCATCGACGTTCCCACGCTGACCGGCGAAGATATTTATTTGAAGGAAGAATTCAACAAACTGGTGGATACCAAAGCGGTGGATATCATCCATCCCGACCTGGCCACCTCCGGCGGCATTCTCGAAACCAAGAAAATCGGTGATTACGCCGAAGAGGGCGGTGTCCCCATGGCGATGCACTTTGCAGGCACACCAATTTCCTGCATGGCGAATGTTCACTGTGCCGCTGCAACTCAGGGATTTCTCGTATTGGAAAACCACTCGGTCGACGTCGAATGGTGGGACGACATGGTCACCGGCATTGAAAAACCGATCATCCAACGCGGCTTCATCCCCGTCCCTGAAAAACCCGGCCTTGGCATCGACATTGTCGAAGAAGTCGTCAAAGAACACCTCCATGAACCAGGCTATTTCGAACCGACGGAAGAATGGAACAAACGGGATTCGCACGACCGGTTGTGGAGCTAAGGGAATTCAATGTAAATAGGTCTTAATTGAGCCTTTCTTTTGTTGTGATAAAGGTTAGATAGGCTATATTCTGTTTTGAGTCTATCCTATGAAACATTGTTTCCTTTTGGGTCTTTTCTGAATACTTCACATTTTGTAAAAAAGGGGGTGTGAAATGATAGTGCAATTCAACCTCCAGCCATTTCGTATCACTCATCTGCTTTACATTCTTGCCATCATCATGGGTTTGCTGAGGTCAGCGGATTCCAATGAGAATTTGCACGCGAGCACCTATAAACCATTGGCGGCTGTTGCTTGCCGCTTGATTCCCGATTGGGCGGATCTCGTATATCTCTCAACCATCCACGGCGGGAAAGATGAGGCGGGGATCGTACCGGCTGAAATCTACGCCACCGATTCCAACGGTACCAATACACTCCGTCTAACCTACAGTTTATACGCCTACCTTCATGTCACTGTCTCTCCGGGACGCGACCGGATCGCCGCCGGACGGATTATCGGAGACACCAACGGGAACGGCTCATACGAGCTTTCCGATGTGAAACGACTATGTGTGATCAATCCAGCAGCCGGCGAACATTGACCCTGGAAAAGAAATCCTCTCTGGTTGAAACGTGATTTACATTTTTGATTGCTATGATATGATAGATACCTACTTATTTCTCGAACAAAATGCTCGGCTTTTTTCAGGACATCTTCGGCAAGTTTTTGTGTTAATGCTTCTGTGATTTGATAATCGGATTGTTGGCGGAGATCGAATAAGGTATGCAAATCTTTCGATAATTGTTTGGGGAATTCACCTTTTAATAAAAATTACGTATCGAATAAACTAATGACTCCCGTATGTTTTCGGGGAACCTTTCCTAATTTTTGTAAGAGCGCCAATGTCGCATAAAACATGGCATAATAAGATCGATTGATAATGCTTCGTGGATCACGATGACCTTCCAATAAATACTTTGCATCATCCATGGAACTCATTGCTTGATCCAGACGATAATGAATTAACGTTTGAATTTCGTCTTCCTTCATAGAGGAATTCCTTCTTGGTTGACAGCAAGTGCGAGTAATGAGTGGCGCTCCGGCCCGTTTTCCCATTCCTCGCGCGAATAGACTACCGTCGAAATGACAATCCCGTGCTCGAAACCAGCTTCCCAAGCACATTCACTAACCAGATAACGAATTTCGGGAGTACATTGACCATCAACAACCACAAGCACATCCATGTCGGAATCAGGCTGCGCATCTCCACGAGCACGGGAACCGAATAATATCATCCGATACAAGGAAACTTGTGATATCAGAAGATCTTTCATTTTGTCCAAAATTGTTTTTTCCAATTCTTTCATAAAAATCTCCCGATTCGTATTGGCATTCCTGAAGAATGCCAACGGGTAAAAAGCCATTCTTCAATAGATGATATCAAATCTGAAAGAAAGTAAATAAAAGCCAATGTGTCAACCATTGGAATAATTGTAATGGTTGTACATTTTGTTCATAAGGGAATAGGATTATTATTCAAGAATTATTACGATTCCAGCCCACCTACAATTCTAATAAACAATCCCCCAAACGGGTTACAAAAAGAAATCCAGCGGGCAACGCCCCTGGAAAAGAAATTTCAAGAGAAATATACCCTGAAAGGGTGACAGAAGGTATCCTTTTCTATGACTGTTTACACAGTTCTATGAATCCTCTCTTTTTAGATTGTCTTTTAAGAAACCTAGTGATATGAGAAATTTCTCCGTTTCAATGAATGCTCGTTTTTTCCATGGAGGTCGTCCAAAGCAACCATGATCTCCACCTTCAGCAATAAACTTTTCTGCCCGAATACCCAGTTTTTCCGCTTTCGACCAAAAGTCTTTCCCATGATCTATCAAATAATCTTCTGTTCCGTAAAAAATCAACGATGGCGGAGAGTTATGATCAAGATGCTGAGTTGGTGATAATTTTTTGGCTAAGACTAAATCACTGTCTATTAATTTCAGCATTTTATTATCCGGTCTTGTTAAATCGAGACCAGGGCAAAACAAGATCATGGCTTGCGGAATAGTTGAAATAGAAAGATCATCATCTTTATCGTCAACACTTTTTTCTATCATCGTACAAGCGGCAATGTGACCGCTTAAAGATGCACCGGATGTAATCACCCGACAAGGATCAACACCAAGATTCTGTGCATTTCTTCGTATCCAGCGAACTGCGCTGCGACCATCTTCAAAGCATTTATCCAGACGGACACCATCAAAACCCACATGCCGAAGCTCGGCGCGAATCGCCACTATTCCACGACTTGCCAAATAATCGAATGGTATAATGGAGGACTTTAAATTCTCGTCCGTAGTCACTCCATTGTAAAAGTACAATAAAACAGGACGTTTATCCTCATTATTCCACTCAGGAGGATAAAAAACATGTACTCTCAAAACGCGATTAGTCGTTTTCTTGTAGGCAAATTCCTTGACTACAATTTCTTTTGTATCAGCGGAAAAGATTGCCATAAACGCCATTATATTCAGCATTACTATCCTATGTATCATAATCTCTCCTTCCATTTCACAACTTTTTCAAATAAAGTGAACAAGAATTTAGGCATGGGTGGTTTTGAACCCGAAAAAATTTATACCCCCATTCTGAATATGGGGCCGGGTGCACATCGATTGAACTGAAAAAAGTATACACAAAAGTGTATACTATGTGCCCGGTGAAAAGTGTATACCATGTATCCGGTTGTTCAACATAGAAACTATTCCTTACTTCACTCCACATCCCCCAAAACGGTCTCTTTCTCTTCCACAGATTAGACCCCCTCCTGAATCCGATCCACTTTCCTCTTCTCACATAAGGTGTATTGAGTAAAAAATCAACTATTCCACTACCGCCTGAAAATTGACAGGACCAACCCCTTTCCCCAATTCCGGATTTGTTTGAATAGCGGCAGTGATATACCGTTTGGCCCTCTCAATTGCGGTGATCAAGTCGCCTCCCTTTGCCAACGCTGCAGTAATTGCTGCGGAATATGTACATCCGGTACCATGGGTATTGTTCGTCTCAATAACCGTCGCTGAAAAAGTGTGAATTTCTCCCTCATGATACAAAACATCCAAAGCATTTTCCATATTTTTTCCGCCTTTTATCAAGACGGATTTCGGACCCAGATCGGCAATAGCGCGTGCAGCGGCCTCCATTGATCTCGAATCAATCACCTCCATCCCCGCTAACATTTTAGCTTCATGAACGTTCGGTGTGGTTAAAAATGCCTTTGGCAGTAGTTTCTTTTTGAGCAACTCAACCGCTTCCGGCGCGATCAACGGAGAACCATGCTTGCTGATCATGACCGGATCGACAACGAGAGGAAACGAAAACCGTGAAGCACGTTCCGCCACGGCTTCGATAATCTCCACACTCCCCAATGCTCCCGTCTTGGCAGCCTGTGGTGGAATATCTTCCACGACGGCATTGATCTGTGCCACAACAAAATCCGCATCCAAAACCTGCACGGTTTGAACCGTTTGTGTGTTCTGAACAGTCAAAAGTGTCACGGCACTCATACCGTATACACCGAATTGATGAAAGGTTTTCAAATCGGCTTGTAGTCCGGCTCCACCGGAAGGATCGGAGCCTGCAATAGTTAAAGCGATAGTTTCACTCATTCAACGATTCCACTCTTTTTGAGAAATTCCGTCAGAATATCATATGCAAATTTCGGATCGATTTTAGACAAAGAAGTTCCAGACTTTCCATGAGCGATCCAGTGACGGTATTTTCGTATCAGCGCTACATTATCGAAAACATACTTTCCGGTAATCGGTTTATAAAGTTGAACTGCTTCATCCATTCTCATTGAATCGAAAAACCAATCGATAATCATTTGAGAAAAGTTTCTGTCAAAATCCGTAAATGAATGAGGTGACTTTTCACGGTTTCTTATTCGAGCGGATAGATCATTTTCAATACTTCTTTCAAACGTTGCATAAAGAGATAACACAGTCAAATCATCAAGTTCTTTCTCTGAGTCTGTTAACAATTTATCGATTACCTTTTTTGCCTTATTGTTAAATCCTGTATTTCGAAACGGTCTATCTTCATCAATTGTTTTTAAATCCGAACATCTCCGAACCACTTTTAATGCATGTTTGGTTGTCGTATAGGTAACGAAAATCGCTTCAAGTGGATTCATTCTCCCAAATACTCCATTAATCTTTGAAATGAAAAACGATCCAAAATTGGCATTTCCTCATCAAGACTTTGTATATTCCAAATCCAACCAACATCTTCTTGACTTGATATTTGCCGAGAAAATGTTGATTCTGTTCTGTTGCCAACTTTTAATATTGACAAAATTTCAGGATTTTTTTCTAAATAAACAAGAATTTCCCTGCCGAAATCAGACCACAAATCTACACGACCCGCTGCAGCAATAATATCACAACCAACCGGTTCGAACTTATATTTTCGACCGTTGCCGAGTTCAATTTCAAGAGTGGGAGCAGGATAGTGGCCAGCAGTTTCTTCATCCAACATCACTGGTTCTCCCTTTCTTATTTTTGCTTTTGGATCGTAACCGGAAAGCCAGTCATAAACATTCGAATACAGTTTATGCAATCGTTCCAAATATTCTTCAACTCGTTTATTCGGTATCGTTTCCTGCATCGGAGGGTTCCTCATTTCTATGATTTTTGATCACAACATGCTTTCTTCATTATTATAATGGAAATAAAAAAATCCTACTAACGGGTCAAGAAACTGAGCATATTTCAAAAAAAGCCAAAGCGCGTTGCAAAAAGTTTCGAATCAACTATATTATTATGGTAGAAGATAGTTAAGGTGAATCACTTGGCTTGCTCAAACTTTTTAGTATTCTATGAGAAGCCGTTTTCACAACCATTGGAGAGACAGATGAGCGCCGTATTGGAAAAAATCGAACAGACTTTACAACATATGCCGGACCAGCACATCGAATTCCTTGCCAAAAAAGATATCATCGCGAGGATTTTCGAGTTGAAAGAAGAGAAAAATGTCCTACTTTTAGGCCATAATTATATGGAACCGTTGGTCTATCAACTGTCGGGCGAGAAAGAGCGAGGAGATTCTCTCGCGCTCAGCCGCTATGCGGCTCAATCCGACAAACCGACTATTCTGTTCGATGGCGTCCTGTTTATGGCGGAAACCGCCAAAATATTGAGTCCCGACAAAAAAGTTTTGATCGCCGACCTAACTGCGGGCTGCAGCCTGGCCGAACCGTTCAAAGCACAGGATGTAATCGCCTATCGCCGGCGTTATCCCAACGCGCCAGTGGTCACATACGTAAACAGCTATGCGGATATCAAAGCCGAAAGCGATTTCTGCTGCACCTCTGCCAACGGGTTGGAAGTCGTCCTCCACGCCAGCAAAGTGTTCGACAGCAAACAAGTGATTTTCTTCCCGGATTCTCTCATGGGAGCCAATTTGCAGCACGATATAGATCCGCATGGAATCGACCTGATTTATCCCGGAAAATACGACGACAATTTCGGCCGCTGTGAAGTCCACGAGCAATTCAAACCGGAACACATTCGCGAAATTCGCGAACAACACAATATCCCTAAAAACAGCGAAGAAGCTGCAATCCTTGTCCATTGGGAATGCTCACCCCAAGTACTCGCCGAAGCCGATTATTACGGTAGTACTTCACAAATGGCGAAATACATCGCCAATCACCCCAAGTTAAAGCGGGTCTATCTCGCCACCGAATGCGAAATGGCCGCCAACCTAGCCGCTGAATATCCCCAGATCGATTTTGTCCGTTCCTGCAACATGTTCTGTCAGCATATGCGAAAAATCACGTTGGAAAAAATTCTCTACAGCCTCGAAAACGATGTGTATGAGGTTACAGTAGACGAACAAATCGCCGAACGGGCACGAAAAGCAATCGACCGAATGCTTGAAATTCAGTAAAAAAAAAAGCGGGAACCCAGACCAAGCGAAGTCTGCCCTGGCTTTGGTGTGACAAAGAAAAAACATCATCGGGTACCCAAGGGCAAGCGAAGTCTGCCCTGGCTTTAGCAATGGTAAGTTCATAATCAAAGTAAATATACTTTCCCTCCATTCTTGGGGGGATAGGGGGGGCGACAAAGGGAAACATTCATGAGCATAAACGCCTTAACCCGCGAAACCCTACCGCACTTCACAAACCGTTTCAATGCAATCGAACCGGATCAACTACCGATTCACACTCCCCCCATTCCGCATATACACATCCCCCACACTCATCAACCCGTTACTCGAATCGTAAGGCACACCGCGATCCGGATTGATCCCCGCGGCGGAACCGAGAATGCCATCCGGGCCGACTCCGCAGACGGCAAAATCCCCCATCTTCAACGGTTGAATGCCTAGATATTCACACACCGGCAATTCAAGCGCGGCAAGATTCATATTATTGTTGTTACTGCCGGTCAGGGGAATTTTCGGATCGACGTCGACATATAAGTAAGTCGTCAAGGAACTGCCAAAACCGCGCTGAGTCACATCGATAACACTTTTCTCCAAAAAGGGATCAATCGGAATCGAAGATAAATAGGAAACCGGTGAGGTTAACGCCGCAAGAATATGCGTAGTATGCCTGGCTGCGTTATCCGGTTCATACCCAACGCCTCCGAAGACTTCCAGCACGATACGGTCACCTTCCTCCGTATCGTCATCCCACGGATCGATGAGCATATGGCCTGTATCCAATTGAATTTGCTGGGCGCCCATCGAGATCGCTTTCATGTCCGAAAGTTCACGGGCAATTTTAGCGCGAGTTTGGGCATTCAAGAAATTGGGAACCGCAATCGCTGCCAATATTCCAATAATGGCCACAACGATAAGAAGTTCGATCAGAGTAAAAGCAGAATATTTCACATTGCCTTCTCCCGATTTTGATCAGCAATACTTTGCCATCATCAATGAAGCATCCAACTCCTTACTTTCGTTCCCTCTATCGGTTCGTTCGAAAGAATGATGTTATCGAGGTAGGTACGTCCATACCATTGGTCGGTATTCGTATTCCACATCGCAATGACGCCAAGTCCTTCGCCTGCTTGCAATGCCGTATCCCCTCGAAAAGCATACCCGGTAGCGATTGGAAACTCTTCTCCGGTAGATAAATTGGTTAGCAGAAAATCATATGTTTCGGATGGAACATTGGCGACAATATTATAACGGTACCAAACATTGACTTCAGGTACCACTTCAACATCATTTGTGTAGATTGCGCCGTCTCGAGCATCGAACACATCGACATTGGAATCGTTGACTACGAGAACTTGATTGGCTCCAAAATTCCCCAATGGAGACGAAAACGAGCCGGCTAATGTGATTCCTTGTGCTATAAAAGCAGAATCATCTGCAAACAAAACATCCACTTGAAGATAAACATCTTCACGAAGGAGAGAGTCATCATTCAAGACATACATTGCCCATGGCGTCCCTCCGACTGCATTTTGATCCTGCATTCCCAATTGCAAGACTTTGTTGTAGGAATTATCCGGATTGACAATTACGGAATACGCTTCTTCTACCAAGGCGTTCGTCATCCAATATCCATTCGCATCCGCAGAACCTTCGATCCAGCCCAACTCATAATCTTCCCCACCCATCGTCCCATCGAAATCGATCACCGCAATCTGAGAGAATGCCATCGAGGTAAAAAGCAAAGAAACCGATACAACAATCAATATTGTACTTGTGCGGATATTCATTTCTTTCCTCCTCACATAAAAATATCTCAATGGTAGACGAATCCGTCTACTCTACATCATTCATGGCTGAACAACCTATCAAATCCTCAACCGATACGCCAAATCCCTCCTCGGCTGGTAAGGCCATTGGACGAATCATAAGGCATGAGCCAGCATGCTGTCAGTTCAGCGCGCCACCCGTACATCGTCGAAGGACCAATCGAATAGATATGCCAGTTCGCGCCACGAAACAAATGTTCATATGGCAACCCCGGTTCCCACGAATTGACACCTTCGTTGAATTTTCGATTTAGAAAATACATCCCCTTTTCATCTGTGTCTTTGGCATTCCCGAAGGGGGTCCAGCCTTCCCAGGCGGTTTGACTGTTGAACGGATCGGCAGGAATCGAAGCCATATATGCAACAGGAGTCGTGAGGTGCCTTCCCGAAGAGGGTTCACTTCCCCATTGTAAAGAGAAGTGAGAATAAATACCCGAACGCGCATCCGGTGGATATTCATTCGTATCCATCTTGTACATTTCCAAAGCAGTACCAATCGCTTGGGCATCGGCTTCGGAACGTGCGATCTTCGCACGAATTTGAGCATTCAAGAAATTTGGAACGGCAATGGCCGCAAGAATCCCTATGATGGCGACAACTATGAGAAGCTCAATGAGAGTAAATGCCGATAACTTCATACGAGACGATTACCTCCTCAAAATTATCGTCCATATCATATCATACTTTTTTGGTGCGGTCTATCCAATAAATGATAATACACATCTATTTTACAATACACCCCCCACTTATGGCATTACTCTTTTTCATCGTCGGAGCGCAGGCATCCCTGCCCGCATCTTTTTTGGGTCGGAGCGCGGGCATCCCTACCCGCATTTTATTGGGAGCACAAACATCCCTACCCATAAATTATCGATTTCAATCTTACTTTTCTTCTTTTTCCTTTTTCAGCGGAACAGTCCACAGATAGATGGTATGTTCACCAGCACTCTCAAAATCATCATAATCAACGGTTTCTTGCTCTTTTACCGAATCTTTTGTAACCGTAATGACCTTATCCGGGATCACTCCCTTCATGTCGAAATCGTGAGAGACGATTCGCGAACCGGGTTTCAATTTCTCCAACTGCGGAATCAATTTCACGTTCAAACTTGGCAATAAATACAATGTAACAACGTTCGCTTTGCTTAGGTCCAAAGTAAAAATATCTTTCTGTTCAATATGCACCAAATCGCCGACTTCGTTCTCACGAACATTTTTTCGTGACTCTTTCACTCGTTTCGGATCGATATCGAAACCGTATCCTTTGCATCCGTATTTCTTGGCGGCGGTCACAACGATACGACCATCCCCGCACCCAAGATCGTAAACCACATCGTCTTTTTTCACCTTCGCCAATTCGAGCATTTTGTCAACGACAAATTGCGGCGTGGGAACAAAAATGACATCTGGTTCGCGAATTTCTTTCAGTTCATCCGTCAGAGGGAGTTCTTCGGCGAAAATCGGCAAAACGAAAACAAATAAAAAAATACTCTTGCTTAGAAAAAATTTCATCATGTACCTTCCTTTGGTTTTTGAATCGACACAACACTTCATCCCTACAATAAAAATGCATCACATCATATAACGAACAGAATATGATTCCAAGTTTCTCAACCTCCTTTCTACTGTTCAAATTATGGAACTCAGCTTTATGTATTGTCGCTTTCCCCCCAGGGAAAAGTTCCACTCTCGATAAAAATGTTCAACTGTGGCTTCCCCCAATTCTCTCCACCCCTTTTCCTTTTTCCATTTTTCTATTATTTGTAATGTGCAATGCTATTGATTTCGCATGTTGGGTATGACGTGCATGAATTTTCAACACGAAGGAGTAACACAGATGTCTGATATTCCTATCGGTCCAAGTCACCGAATTACCATTCGTATGGAAATCGACAATACTCCCGGTCATTTCGCAAAAGTCGCGACCGTGATCGGAGAGTTGGGAGGGAATCTCGGAGCCGTCGATATTGTCCGTGTCACAAAAGATGTCCTAACACGCGACTTGACTATCGATACACGCGGAGAGGATCATGCAGAGCAAATCGTCCAGGAAATAAAAAAAATATCCGGAATCAAAGTTCGCAGTGTATCGGACCGGGTGTTCCTTCTACACCTGGGTGGGAAAATCAGCGTGGAAAACAAAGTTCCTGTCAATACACGCGACACTCTCTCTCAAGCGTATACCCCCGGTGTCGCTCGCGTGTGCCGCGCCATCGCGGAGGATAAGCAGTCCGCCTACAATCTTACCATCAAGAAAAACTGTGTTGCTATCGTCACAGACGGCACCGCCGTGTTGGGATTAGGCGACATCGGTCCGGAAGCGGCCATGCCGGTCATGGAGGGAAAAGCGATGCTCTTCAAAGAATTCGGCGAAGTGGACGCTTTCCCGATCTGCCTGAAAACAAAGGATACCGAAGAAATCATCAGAACTGTCGAAGCCCTCTCCCCCGGTTTCGGAGGCGTGAATCTTGAAGATATCTCCGCTCCCCGCTGTTTCGAGATAGAGGAACGACTGAAAGAAAAACTGGATATTCCCGTTTTCCATGACGACCAGCATGGAACCGCCGTCGTGGTCTCTGCAGCCCTGATCAACGCCTTGAAACTCGTCCACAAAACCATGTCCGAAATCAAAGTCGTCATTCTCGGCGTCGGTGCCGCCGGCGTCGCTTGCACGAAAATGATGATGAACATGGGAGTGCGGCATATCATCGGTGTGGACCGGTCAGGGATCATTTACAAAGGACGGGAAGCCGGGATGAACGTCGCCAAGCAATGGTTCGCCGAAAACACGAATCCGAAAGGTCTGCAAGGCTCGATCAAGGACGCCGCCAATCATGCAGACGTCTTTTTAGGACTTTCCGGCCCCAATACGTTTCCTTTAGAAGCCTTGAAATCCATGGCGCGCGATCCCATAGTATTTGCTTTGGCGAATCCGGATCCGGAAATCGCCCCCGAGACAGCCGCCGGCCACTGCCGCATTATGGCCACAGGACGGTCGGATTATCCGAATCAGATCAACAATGTCCTCTGTTTCCCGGGCATATTCCGGGGAGCCTTGAACGTTCAGGCCTCGGAAATCAATGAAGAAATGAAAGTCGCCGCCGCACGGGCGATCGCCGATACGATTGCTACAAAAGAACTCGCGGAAGAGTATATCATCCCCAGCGTATTCGACCGCCGCGTATTCAAATCGGTTGCCAATGCGGTTGCTAAAGCCGCCATCGAGACAGGTGTCGCAAGAAGAAAAAGAAAGTAGAAAGAATAAATGCCGCTTTTTCGAGACGGGGAATGCCCCGAACTGAGACAATGGTCGGAAGTATCACAAATCCTTGGATTTACCGCTTGTGCCGTAATCGCCAATTATGTATTGTCCAATTTATTTCACCCTTTTCATTTTATTGAATCTTTAGGGTTTCATGTAAAATTGATTCAAGATTTGGGAACCATCGGCGCTTTTACAGTGGTCATCGGAAAACCGATTCCTATGACCGCTTTCGGCCAATGGCTTCCCATCATCGTAGCGAGATGGCAAAAGAAACCTCCTTTTATGCAACTTATCTGGGCGGCTATCTGGTTTGGTATTTTGCATGCTACTTATGGACTACATTATGTGATCCAATCCATCGGTGTCGGTTGGATTCTGGCCAGCTGTTTTCTCTTCTGCCGCAAAGAAAACTGGTTCAAGGCCTATCGCGTCACCACCATCGTTCATGCCTTGCACAATGCCATTATTTTCGCGTTGTTCTATTTCTTCAATTAAAAATCGGGAATCTCAACCACATACATTTGCGAATATCCGGTGCGGTTGCTGGTAAACGCCGCATAGCGGCATGATGGACTGAAAGAGGGATGCGGATGCGTCCATTGCGGCCCATAAACCGTATCTGTTTTCATATCCATATAGGACAACTGGGTATCAAGGTTGGTAGAAGCGGCTTTGGCGGCCGCTTCGAAATCCTCCTTCTCGGCGTAGCGGGTTTTCTTCCACTGCGAACCGGAATTGCTGCTTTGCGGACAACAAATCGTGCGGCGCTTCCCCGATTTCCCATCGACGAGTTGCAGTCCGATATCCGGATGATTCGTATCACATATTATTAAACGGCCATCCCGGCTGGAGCTGACATGCCATGCATTGAACTCGGAAATCGTATCGATTGATTTTTTAGGAAATTTCATTCGCTTGATCGCATACGGCCAATACACGAACACGAGATCGCCGGTTTCACCCAACCAACTCTCATGCACAACGTACTCATGATTGGTATGCTGATACAAACAGCAAAGTTCACTTCCATCGCGGCGAATCGTATGCATACGAGGCGCAGGGTCTTTGGCGAACTCGATCAAATCCGCATCCGTCGGGTGGAATTGGGGATGAATGAGAACATCTTCACTGCGATAAATAATCGACGACTGCTTACCATCGGCAGCGCAAACAACAATCCCATGTCCACTTTCAAGACGTATTGCTGAAACCAACCATTTCCCATCAGGAGAAATGTCCACTTCACCCAATTTACCGTCCGGATAATCGGCCAAGACGGTTTCCGTCAAATCACCTAAATCCAAAGCGACAATCGCACCGGCTTTTGTAAAATAAAACACCTTGCCATCACCGGAAATACATCCAGAAAAACTGTTGATTTCCTTCGCATCGGTTAGTTGCCGAATCGGTCCATCAGGAAATCCCGCTTGATAAAAATTGGGAGTCCCATTCCGAAAACTCGCAAAAATGACTGACCGTTCATCCGGCATAAAAGAACTCGTCAGAAAATAAAGGTTGTGATTGATGCAAGGCTGATCCGTCAATTGCCAAACGGCCGCTCCCGTTTGCTCATCTTTGAATTCTTTACATTCATCCGGCCATTGCTTCCCTTTATCATTCATCGTCATCACCTTCCCTTTTTATAGCGGGTACCGAGGGCAAGACGTCAGTCTGCCCTCGCCATCCAACTGAAAAATTGAAATATTTTTCCCTACCTTACGGTATCAAAATAATAAGTATAATGAACATACCATGTTTAACCGGAGTCGAAAAGATGATGTCCTTCCTGCGCAAGCTGATTTTACTGACGATCGTAGGCTTACTAGCTGCCGCTTACATAACCATGCAGCAACAACGTGAATCGGGCGAACCGGATAAAGAAGTCTCCCAATTGGAATCCATTCTGATTTCCATTAGCGATAAAGTTCCCGAACTGCAAAACGACATTAAAAAACTCGGGGAGGATATCAAAAAACGCCTGCCGGAACTCGCTTTACAAGTAGCGATACAGCAACAGGAAAATCCAACTTCCCAAGAAACACTTCCATCGGAAGCAATCGAAAATGCCACAGATACAGTCCCTGCCCAACCCACCGTATCACCAGACAATCTCCAAGACAAACTCGCTCCTGCAGTTCAATTACTGAAAGAAAAAGGAGCGCAAGACCTAGCCCGCGAGTTGGAAAAAATATACGAGCAAGCCCGGTATTTAAAAGAAGAAAACGAGAAACAAAATTAACAGGAAACAGAACATTAAAACATCTTCCGGCAAAAAGACTCCATAGCCTGCAACATCCGCTTTCGCTTTTCCAAATAGGAGTTAAAAGGCGCACGGGAAAGTTCCAACTGTACCCACGGCAATTCACGGCAATGGGATTGGATAATATATCCACCTTGAAAAGGATCATTGATCGAGACATCGATCTCGAATGCTTCCGCAAAACAATCCGCCAAATTACCCATCCATTCCGAAGATATAGAGCGGCTATTCCAATCACTCAGACATATAAAAGGACGTTTTTCTCCCGGCTCACTTTCAATCGGCGGTGCAGCTGCCGTCATCGTATGGCAATCGATCCCCAATCGCACACGATTTGACAATTCACTCAATCGGCGATGATAGGGACGATAAAAACGGTCAAGTATCTCCTCGACAATCTCTGCAGGAGGAAACGGATCATAAACCGGAACATTCCAGCAGGTATGCGTTTTCACGACTCCGTCCGGCCGGCGATCATTTTCCGCCCGATTCATATCGATGATGGCACGAGCAATATCCGAAGTAACATACGCTTGCACATCCTGGGCGAGATCATAGATTATAGCCGCCCCCTCATCCCCGTCTGCCGCAATATCCTGCTCATTCAAGCAGCAGTACGGTTTGACAAAATCGGGTATACTCCACCCCGCATGCGGATTGGAAATCAAAAGAGGAAGTGTCATACCACCGGTCCTCCAGCGGAACCGTCGCGGCGAAGGTCGGCGACACCGATAAAATCATTTTTCTCGCGAAGGACCAATTGAACACACCCCAAATAAAACGAAAACGGTTCCCGCTCCTTTATTTTAAAACCACGCTTCCGCAGAGTATCCGGAATATCACTGCGCATGCGGGAAGCTTCGAGGTGCACCGTCCCATTCAAATCGCAATGCAGACGCGGCGCCGCTACGGCATCCATCGGCGTTTGTTTTCCTAAACGCAACAGGATTTGCAGGATAGTCGAGGTGATTCGTTCACTCCCGGGCGAACCAAGCGCCAACCACGGACGCCGGCCCTGAAAAATAATAGTCGGCGCCACACTTGCCCATGGCGCTGCATTCGGCCGAAGATAGTAGGGATGGGTTATATCTTTGTACTCGAACGCGCTCATATAATTATTATATAAAAAACCCAAAGAAGGCGCCGCTACGGCAGCCCCAAAAACCCGCTCGATCGATTGCGTCAACGCCACGATATTGCCATACCGATCCATCACCGTCAAATGAGTGGTTTCCCCGTGCCGTTTTATGCGTGCGCGAACTTGTTTTGTGACTAGTTTCGCGTAGTCGGGACTGAGCATTCTTTTATGTTCGACCTGCGGATAAAAATTCGGATCGAAAGGACGGTCGCGCCGATCCAAAAATGCCCGCCGGATAACCTCAGCCAGCAGCACGGCTCCTGTCGGGGTATCCGGATCACGCTGTTTGGCTGGAAAATTACTCATGATATTGAACATCTCGATAAGAGGCCGTCCGGCACCGGGCGGAGGAAAAGTCAAAATACGCCGTCCTTCGAATCGGCCGCTCAATGGCCGGCGCTCGATCGGCCAGGGAATTTGAGCCAAATCGTCCGGATGTATCAATCCATCATGCTGCGCCATATCTTCACAAATCTCCCGTGCGATCTCACCATAATAAAAATCTTCGACGCCGTTTTGAGATAATCGGCGTAAGGTATTCGCAAGAGCAGGTTGTTTGAAAAGATCCCCCGCTTTGAAGGCTTTTCCCTCACTATTAAAAAAAAGAGACGCCGCGGTGCCGTTCTGTAAGCGGCTGTGTTCACGATGAAATAACCGCTGTTGCAATTCGCTCACGACAAATCCGGTCTCCGCCAAGCGAATCGCCGGTTCTAACAAACGAGAGAGAGGCAGTGTCCCGTATCTGGTTCGAGCATAATCGAGAACCACCGGCGTACTTGGGATCGTTGATGCCCGATGTCCGTTGAACAACTCATCGGAAGAAAGGAGACCGGGAGTTGCGCGATTCGGAGCACGGGATGATCCATCCAGTGCATGAGTGCGGTTGGTCTCCTTATGATAAAAAAGCATCATCGTCTGCCCACCGAGACCGGAAGCCTGCGGTTCGCATACTCCCAGTGCAAAAGCCGCAGCGACAGCGGCGTCGATGGCGTTCCCGCCTTCCGTCAATATCTCCACCGCTGCGTCAGTGGCATGAAAATGAGCCGTAGACACCATCCCAAAACGGGAAACAGCCAAGCGTTGGGGATAACGGATCACATCCGATTTATTTGTGATTCTCGTATCAAGCGGAATGGAGACAGCGTTCATCCTTATCCTTCCTTCTCAACCAAAAATTGAGCAAGAAGCAACGTGCGTTCAAGCAAACTGATCCGGCTGATCGATTCACGCGGCGTATAGAGATCGTGAGCCACCGGACCAACGCCACACACGACCGGAACAGACGTGGGAACCAACCCCGCAACAGATGGAAAAACAGAAGATTCATTGTGTAAGGGAATTTCCCATCTTCTTGCGATTTCGATCAACTCATTCGCCAATTTCGTATTGATCCGGCGCTTCTTCAAAGGCGGCCGATCCGCAATCAAGTCCAATTCCCATGAAAATTCACTTTTTTTCAACAAATTTCGCATCTGCTCTTCCGCTTCATTTGCGGATTTCAAATTCGTATAGGTCATAAGTATCATTGCCGTCACACGATGCGGAAGCATGAGTGGATAAGAACTTGTATGGACATCGACCGCAGCGATCGAAAGCCGTTTTTCTTGAGAACTGAGTTCTGAAAATGCTTTGATTTTCGAACTTGCCCAGCGAAATGGTCCCGGTTTCCGCACATTCTTGTCCACACGGCGGGGAGGGCCTTCGACGACAAAACGGTACGTGCGCTGCCCTCTCCGTTCTGTAATAAGACTATCCGTCTGAATGCGTGGGCGAAGAACGAGAACTCGTGCGGCCTGTTTCGCGGCTTCCTCGATCACATCCGTGCTGTAGCGGCAATTTTGTCCTTCATCGGCATACAAAAGAACACCGATTCGTTTTTTCGACAGCAAGCGGGTGGAATGCAGGGCACGCAATGCATATTCCAGCATAGTAATCGGGGCGCGGGACAAAGCGATTCCTTCCCCATGCAGCCATTCGGGTTCCCGCCGAAAAGACTGAAACGAAATTTCCCTGCCAAGGGGCACATCGAAATGCCCGACCAATAACGTTCCACCCTCCAATCCCGCTTTGGTCTGCCATGTCCATACCGCAGGAACATCTGTCAAAGAAGGAACAGGGGTCATTTTCACTTCCTTGAACATTTGATCTGCTTCTTTGACGATATTGTGGATTCCCACCGTGTCCTCCGTGCGGCTGGAGATTTGAATCCACCGCCGCAGCCGCTCTTCTATCCGGTCCCGCCGTTGTGTCAGAAACGAAAATATCGTATTTTCGGGTTTCTGTTTCGTCCGTGTAAACGGAGGCGGAGTCGGGGTTCCGAAATAGCGGGCAGTCGCCACGTCCACCAGTCGGTTAATCACAGCAGTAAAATCCAGTCCTGCATGATCGGCACCAATCAAATATGAACCATGCTCACCCAAACTGGGTAAACTGTTGATTTCCAAAATATACAAATTGCCGTCATGATCCATCCGCATATCGATACGTGCACAATCATAACAACCGAGAACCTTGAAAGCTTGAAGGGCAACGTCTTTCGCTTTGGATGTCAATGTTTCACCAACCGGAGCAGGACACGCATGCGAAATTTCCCGGCCGGAAAGACGCTTTTTATCCTCGAATGTATAAATGGGCGTACCGCCTTCCCCAAATAAAATTTCGACGGGTTCAAACACCTCCGGTGGATTGTTGCCGAGAATTCCAATATTGATTTCACGTCCTTCGATATAACGCTCGACTAAAACAGGCTGCTGGAAATGATCGAAAATAGTCTTGGCCGCTTTCTGCAATTCTTCGAGAGTATTCACAATACGAATCCCAAATGACACCGCTTCATTTTTGGGCTTGACAATCAGCGGGTACTCAAGATCAATGGATTCAAAATCAGGACTGTAAAGCACCGTAAATTCCGGAGTAGGCAAACCATGCTGTTGAAAGATCATTTTCGAAACGACTTTATCGAGAGCCAAGGAATGAGCCAGAGGACCGGAACCGACATACGGAATCCCCACCATTTCCAAAATGGAAGGCACATGAGTATAACGAGCCTGTCCTTGAATCCCGTATGAAATATTGAACACCATTCCTGGCAATTCCCCTTTGAGAACCCTGGGCATGAAATGTTCAAGATTATCGATCAGATCCTTGTCTCCCTCGAAGGCTTTTACGGAATGGCCTCCTCTTTTCAGGGAATCGGAGATTCTCTTGATCGCTTCCAAACCGTATTTTTCCCGATTCGGAATCCCAAATAAGTTGATCACGCGCTGGCTTTCGCGGTTGTAAACTATGGCAACTTTCATGCAAACAATCCAATCTTTTCGATAACAAGTAATTTTCCCATTGTAATGAAGCATGATGGCAATATCAACAAAATTCTTAGGATAAGATTGCCATATCGGTGAAGGTATTATATCCTGAATCCATAATGGGGTTGTCTCACCCAACTGAAATAGAAAAAAAGGGATAAAATTCTTATCCCTTCACGCTCATCGGATTTGCCTCATAATGTTTATAGGATATTATTTTGATATGATGATATGCATTCTTTCTGGAAATCACTATACAAAGTTGAGAAAATGAAGTTTGGCCGTCAACGGAATATGAAATAACACTAAGGGTAAAGTAAGCGTCCCCGCTTGCAGAAGCAGACAGAAATGCCTGCTCAACCCGAATATTCATAGAAACGTCTATATGTTGTGGTGCAGACCTCTGGTCTGCAGAATCCGGATGCAGACCGGGGGTCTACTCCACAATACTCTTACAATAAGTATAAATCGATATCATTTGCAGAGAAATGGAAGGGAATATGAAACATCACGCTGGCCTTACTCTGTCTCTACTTTTGGGATTGATTATCGTCGTCGCCGTCTCCCAATTTCTTCTGTTCAACAGTGTCATCAATCATATCAATGATTTCGCACAAAAAAATATTGAAATTATTCAAGGAAACGAAGAGAGAAATGCAAAAAATATTTTCCATTCCGTGGAACGAGCGACAGCCGGCTCGTTGCAGAGGGGAGAAATGGAAAAATTTACAAAACTGCTCCAAGCGCAACGCTCTGTGGAAGGCTTGTTGGAATTTTCTCTTTTCGACCGAAGCGGCAATGTGACTCATTCTTCCGATCCCACGTTTCTTGAAAAAAAACTTCCCCAGGACCTTCACGACCACCTGTTCAAGAAAGGAGAAATGATTCTTCGCTATGAAGACGGGGCGATTGAAATCTTTCAACCCCATCAAAATCAACGGGATTGCATTCGGTGTCATACAGAGTGGACAATCGGCGAAATCGGCGGAATCAGTTATTTCCGCTTCTCGACCGATTCACTGACGAATGCACGAGAGCAAACAGAAGCGGCGATTTCAAGTATGGAAAGTTCCATATTCCAAAATTCCCTGTTGACGGTGTTGGTCATCCTCGGAGCGTCTATATATCTTGCCTCCCGCTTTATTCGGATCAATCGAGAGCTGACCGCCCTCACGATTGATTTGGAAGGCCGCGTTCAGCGACGAACCCTTGAATTGAATCACTCCAATGAAGCGTTACAAAAAGCCAAACAGCAAGCAGAGGAAGCCAATCGTGCCAAGAGTGATTTCCTGGCCAATATGAGCCATGAAATTCGCACTCCCATGAACGGCATTATCGGTTTGACCGATATCACCTTAAATATGGATATGACACCCAAACAACGGGAAAATCTTTTGTATGTCAAAGACTCGGCCAATTCTCTTCTCCAAATCATCAATGATATTTTGGATTTTTCTAAGATTGAAGCCGGCAAATTTGAAATCAATCCATTCGAATTCGAACTCCGGGATATGATGCACGATACCGCACGGACGCTCGCAGTCCGAGCACACGAAAAAGATATCGAACTCCTCTGCCATATTGCTTCGGATGTCCCCGATGCCCTGATCGGAGATGCCACACGGTTACGGCAAGTTATCATCAATCTGGCAGGTAATTCGATTAAATTTACAGAGAAAGGAGAAGTCTGTATCTCGGTTGAAACAACTGAAATTGTCGATGATGAGATTACCTTGCACTGTAAGATTGCCGATACCGGCATCGGTATTCCCAAAGAACAACAGCAAAAAATCTTTCGTGAATTCGAGCAAGCGGATAGCTCCACTACCCGCAAATATGGTGGTACCGGTTTGGGATTGGCTATCTCCGCTCAATTGGTTGGAAAAATGAATGGAGAAATATGGGTGGAAAGTCCAAATCCCGCCATCCAAAATGCGGATGGCAATCCTGGGAGCGTTTTTCATTTCACCGTTCGTTTGCAAATGCAAAAAGATTCCCTCGAAAAACAGTACCCACTCGATGTGGATTTGCAAAATATGCCCGTCTTACTCGTCGATGACAACGATACCAATCTTATGATCCTTCAAGAAATGACTGCAAATTGGGGAATGAAACCCATACTCGCTAAAGATGCATTTTTTGCGCTGATGGAATTGGAAAAAGCGGTTGCTTTCGGGGAAAACTATCCCCTCATTATCACCGACTACAACATGCCGGGCATGGACGGTGTCGGTTTAGCGGAAAAAGTGAAATCGAATCCTCATTTTTCAACAGCCAAAATATTGATGTTGTCCTCTTCCTGCATGTTTATCAAAGAAGATGAATATCGAAAAGTCGGGATCGAATCGGTCTTGCTCAAACCGATCAAACAGTCGGAATTATTCAATGCCATATTGACCATTTGTGGAAAACCAGTAAAACCCGAAAAACAAATCGACAAACATACAGATACATCGCATTGGAAAACCGATCACCCCCTCCGGATTCTTCTCGTGGAAGACAATCCCATCAATCAGCGCGTTGCGAATGGAATCTTGAGTGAAATGTGGGGACATGAAGTGGAGACTGCCTCCCACGGACAAGAAGCGCTCGATCTGTTAGAAAACAATTCCTTCGATGTCATTTTTATGGATATCCAAATGCCGGTCATGGACGGTTTTACTGCCACAAAGAAAATTCGAGAAATAGAACAAGAAACGGGAATACATCTCCCCATCATTGCCATGACCGCCAATGCCATGAAAGGTGATGAAGAGCGATGTTTGGAAGCGGGTATGGACGGGTATATTTCCAAACCGATCAAATCCGAAAAATTAAAAGAAGCAATCCTATCCGTCCTCGATAGTTCCGATGAAAACGAACCGGCAACCGAAATCCCCATAGATCGTAATGAAACTGCGGAAGAATCAGAATCCGACGTGGAACAATTTGACAAACAAGCGTTCTTGGAATCGTATGGGGAAAATCAAGCCATCATTCACGAGTTAATTGAAATGTACAATAACGACGTCCCCGCCATGCTGGAAAATGTCAAACAGGCAATCGATCAGCGTGACAGCAAAATGTTGGATGAACAAGCCCATGCCTTAAAAGGCGCTGTGGGAGTTTTCGAAGCCAAACGTGCTCATGCCGCCGCCTATGTCCTTGAACGAATGGGCAAAGAAAACACCCTTGAAGGATCAACCGCCGCGTTGGAAAAACTGGAGTTTGAATTGAACCAATTGGGAAATGCACTGAATCATTTTCAAGAAGAAATACAGAATGCCGGATGAACTATATCTATCCTGCAAACTAGATAGGATGTGAATTGGATATGTCAAAATTAAATTGGCCGAAATATTCTTTTCTTATCGTCGACGACGTTCGACTTTGCCGATTGAGCGTTTTAGGCATCTTGCAGAATTTGGGTTGCAAGAACACCTATTTTGCATCGAACGGACTGGAGGCATTGAACGTTCTCGAAGACAATAGCAAGCCGGTGGATTGTGTCATTTCCGATTTCAAAATGCCCGAAATGAATGGATTGCAACTGTTGAAATCCATCCGAACAGGAAAAAACAGCATCCGCCGCGATCTGCCGGTGGCGATGCTGACAGGATTCGGTGATGAAAGCCTTGTCGGTTTGGCCATTCAACTTGATGTCAATACTTTCTTGTTAAAACCGGCAAATAAGGGAACACTTGTCCGCCGGTTGGAAAATATTTTGGAAGAAGATCTAACAAAAGAAAGTTGGCTTCGTGAACCACAGGAATATGAAAAAATCGACGTGAACACACCCGTCGCCAATCTTCTGGATGAAAAGACACCCACCTCTTCCCCGACGGATGAAACACCACAACCGGCTGAAGGAGAAAAGGTATATCGTTATGATGAGATCCCGGAAAATTTGGTTTTATCGCGAGACCTGTGCATGAAGGATGGCCGTGTAATCTATCCCTCCGGCACACAATTGACGTCCAGACATATTACGAGATTGAAGGGGCTGAAAGATATTGGATTTTGGGACGGTACTTGTTTTTCCCACTCGGAAAACGAGGGGAAAAAAACAACCTCCGAATCGGCTTATTCAAACATGAATGATGAATCGCAATGGACAGAAAGAGACTCCCAACGAACGACCTTGTCACGGTATGGAAAGTTAAACATCGGAGCCACCGTCTCTTGTTTTCGCTGTGAGACCCTCTTTCCGCCCAGCCTCGAATTGTTGCGGCTTCACAATCGCGGAGAACTCACTTCGATTCTCTGTCCGGATTGTTCCAAACGAAACATGGAATTGTTGTGCGCTGCAGTGAAACTCATGATCATGAAAGGCGGATTTCCCTTAACCGCTGATCAAATGATTCAAGCCTTTCAAGAGCGGGATCCGCAACTGACGAAGGGAAAAGACGATCCCTTCCAGGAGTTGCGGGAAAAGTATAAAGAGGAACCCTTACAATGGAATGACATCAAGTTTTGGATTGCAGAATACTTCTTTGTTCAGAATTCAAAAACCAATCAGCTGGAATGCATGATCAACAATATTTTGTCGAATCCTGAACGTGTGAAGTTATTGGGGAAAGAAGGTCTGGAAGCAAAGCATATGGCAGCGAAACGAGCTTTGCATACGCGGAAGTGACAGAGAGAAGGGCACCGGTAAAAGTGCCCCTATCGTACTCCATTAAAAATGTCAAAAATGTTGCAATGTAGAACAGAAACAGCTGGCATGGCAGTGGCAGCTAAAAAAGTCCAACATCTGGATGCATAGAGTTCGTGCTCAGTCTGCTCCCTGACCTTCAAATTCATATTCCTGCATCACTTCTTGCCATTCACTGGCTTCGATTTCATCAAACTGTCGTGGTTCGACACTAAGGTCTTGATCAACTCTTGCTGGGGCGTTCATTTTGCTCCTCCTTGGTTAGTGAAATGTTTCACCAATAATTAGAAACAAAAAGAATGCCAAAACGCAAGTTTATACTTTTCAGTATATTATGATCAATCGCTTCGATTTGGATTTCACTTACCGGAAAAGAGTGTTTCAAAACCGGATTCGTCTCTAAGATTTGTCTCAAATTCATACACAAATCCAATCCGTTCGATTCATCTGTTCTATCAGAAAATTACATTCTGCAAAAATATCATTCTCATCCCGAATATTTTTTCTATCGATTTACCCAAATTTTCTTTTTTTGGTTTGTACGATTATTTCACCAATGGCCCGATTTCTTCTCAATGATTTCAAGAAGCTACCGATAAATAAATGTAGATGCTTTTTCATGAATTGAATTATGGAGTGGACGATGCTGACAACCTACCATAACTACAAAGGATACCTCTTTTATATTTCTTCGGCGATGGAACAAAGTTATCGAGTTTCGTTCCCGGATTTACCGGAAGTCAAAGCAAGCGGCCAAACATTGGTTGAAGCGTTTAAAAATGCATGCCTCATATTGGATGAACAGGCGAAAAGAGTAGACGTACATTAACGAGTAAAAAGTAATTCCCGCATCTCCAGAATAAATTCTTTGCTTTACCACTTCTTATCACAATACACATTTCTCTTTCTCTGAAACTACACGAATCTTCTTCTTACCTGTATCCTAACCTGTATAGATAAATATATCTAACCGATTTATCAGTTGAAGGATGTTGAACAATGGCTAAACATGATCGCTTTCGCTTCAAATCTCTATCCGAATTACAAGCCAAAATCGATGAACTCAATGTTGAATTACCCTATACAGAAGATTTCGAAATTCTGGGCACTCCCGTATCGTTTGGAAAGGGATCGGTTCCGAATCGATTGGCATGCCATCCGATGGAAGGATGTGATGGGATGGCAAACGGTGCTCCATCGAAACTGACGCTGCGCCGGTATAAGAGATTCGGCGAAGGCGGCGCAGGACTCATCTGGTTTGAAGCATGTGCCATAACCCCGGAAAGCCGCGCCAATCCCCGTCAGTTATGGATTCATGAGGAGATACTGCCTGATTTCAAAAAAATGGTCGAAATGACACGCGAAGCAGCGCATCGGTCCATGAACCATAATCCCTTCCTCGTTTTGCAATTGACCCATTCTGGACGCTATAGCCGGCCGGTGAAAAAACCGAACCCCATTATCGCGCATCATAGCGCCGTCCTTGATCCGAAACACAATTTACCACCTGATTATCCTTTGATCAGCGATAACGAACTCGAACAATTACAAAACATTTATGTTCAGGCAGCGCAACTGGCAAAAGAAGCCGGCTTCGACGCGGTAGATATCAAAAGCTGTCATCGCTATTTGATCAGCGAACTTCTCGCTTCATTTACACGGGAAAACAGCCGTTTCGGCGGCCCCTATGAAAACCGTGTACGAATGCTTTTGGAAACCGTCACTGCGATCAAAAATAACCTGCCGGACTACGAAGTGACCTCACGTTTAAATGTATATGACGCTATCGAATATCCCTATGGCTGGGGAGTGGATCGAGAGGATTACCGCAAACCGGACTTGACCGAACCCTTGAAATTGATCGGCCAATTAAAAGAAATGGGATATCACGGTCTCAATATTTCCATAGCGAATCCCTATTTCAATCCCCATTACGGCCGTCCTTTCGATGATCCGGTTGTAGGAGGATACATTCCCGACGAACACCCGCTGGAAGGCGTGGAACGAATCATTCACATGGCAAAAACGGTGCAAAAAGCACATCCCGAATTGACAGTGGTCGGAACGGGATATACATGGCTGCGACAATACGTACCCTACTTTGCAGCGGCAACCGTGAAGGAAGGATGGAATGCAATCGTCGGATTGGGACGAGGAGCATTCGCCTATCCGGATTTCGCTAAAGATATATTGAAGAATGGAAAGATGGACGGACTGAAAACATGTGTGGGATGTTCGTCCTGCACCCAGCTCATGCGGGATAAAACTCAAACTGGCTGTGTAACTCGCGATCCGGAGGTTTACGTCCCGATTTATAGAGAAGGACGAATGAGTGATCCTTCCGTCATCCGCTCCTGGGCGGAAAAATGCCGTCAATGTATCGATCCCACCTGCGCAGCCCATTGCCCGGCAGGTATCGATATCCCCGCTTTTCTCCATAAAGTTGCCGAAAATGACGATTATGAAGCATATCGAATCCTGCGGCGAGCGAATTTGTTGCCGGAAATATGCGGATTTGTCTGCCCCGTCGAAGTGCAATGCCAAGGTCATTGTATCGAGCAATATCTGGGCGACAGCGCCATTCCGGTAGCCAGAATTCAGCGATTTGTCGCCGAACGGGCACGGGATCAAGGTTGGACGGCACTTGATCTTCCCCCTACAACCTCAGGCAAACGGATTGCGATCATCGGAGCCGGACCGGCGGGCTTATCGTGCGCCGCCGGTTTACTGGAAGCAGGACATGAAGTGGTAGTGATCGATCGATCATCGGACGCCGGCGGAAAAGCGATGAGTGTCATTCCACAAAATCGGTTACCCGGTATAGAAGGACATGCGGAAATCGAATCCATCTTCAAACCGATCAGCACAGACCGCCTCGAGTGGCGTTGGGATACAGCACTGGGACCGGATTACACGATTCAGGATGTCATGAATGAAGGATTTTCCGCCGTGGTGCTTACCTTCGGCCTTGGTAATACAATCAGTCTGGCAAAACCGGATTCCACACCGGAAGGTGTGATGGATGCTCTCTCCTTCCTGTCGCATATGCGCCGAAACGAACAACATCGGATTCATGGAAAAGTCGCAGTCATCGGAGGCGGAAATACGGCAATCGACGCCGCCGTTACGGCCAAAGACCGGGGAGCCGAAGATGTGTATCTCATATACAGGCGTAGTTTCGACGAAATGCCGGCATGGCCGGGTGAACGGGATCAAGCGATCGAAGTAGGAATTCATTTACTTTTACTGACCCAACCACTCGAATATGTATGCAGCGAAGCAGGGGCAGTGAAATCCGTTCGCGTTGCCCGTTGCGAACTCGGAAAACCAGATGAATCAGGCAGAAGACGGCCTATTCCCATCGAAGCATCCGAACATGAAATTCCAATCAGCATGGTTATCGAAGCGATCGGTGAACGGATGTCTCCGGAAGTGGAAAAAGTCCTGCATCCGGTACAACTAACAAAGCAAGGATTAGTGAAAGTTGATCCAAACACTTGGATGACTTCGGAAAAAGGCATCTTCTCTGCAGGGGATTTGGTCAATGGCGGAACCACAGTGGTTCAAGCCATTGCGGAAGGCCGGGACACAGCAAAAGCCATTCACAATTACTTACAAAACCAAACTCAGAAGCCGATAGGAAAACAGAAAAGTAGTGTATAGGGATATTTTTAATATTCGCAGAATAAATTGACAAAAATTCCGAAGGATGCTTTAATATCACAATTCGTTCTCATCCTGTTCTTCATCTTTTGACGAAATGCAATAAAATGTAAGGTTGTAAAGGCATGTTACATCTATGAAAAAATCAGAAAATTGATTGTAACAATAAAAAAAATAGAGCTTTGGAGCTTGTTTCAGTTGAAAAGAACGGACAAACTATGATATAGTATGTCAGGTTGCTGTGCCTATTGAACGAGATATACTAATCAGCAAGTGATACCGTTGGAGGTTCAAATGCATAACCGATTTTTTCTAGCACCGAGAGGCGGATTTTATTATCTTTTGGTAATCCTCTGTTTTCTTGTCACTCCCCTTCTTTGCTTGGCAGAGCCGAATACCGAAAATCAACCTGAAAATTATTATAGATTCCCTCTTCACCTCGTGAGTGTGAGTCAAGTTTCCGAAACACCGACAGAAACTCCGACTCTTCCACCGGATGAAAGCCCGGCCGAGACACCGACAGTACCTCCGTCTCCCCCGACCAATACGCCGGTACCACCAACGGAATCACCAATCCCTATTCCGCCAACGGAAACCCCGACTCAGGTTCCCCCGACGGAGACTCCTACCCCGATACCACCGACATTTACACCGGTTCCGCCAACGGAATCTCCTACTCCAATACCGGAACCCACGGAAAGTCCGACCGAAGTACCCGTGGAACCTCTCCAACTGAGTATCGGAGAAGCGAGCGGGAACGTCGGTGAAGAAATTGTCGTCTCCATTCAAATTGAAAATGCTGACGAAGTTGACGCTTTCGGATTCGATGTCCTTCAATCCGAGGCACTACTTGAATTCGTAGCCGTTGAAGTAAGTGACACCTTGACCGCTGATTTCTTCAACGTCAACGGCAGTGCAATAGAAGGACAACCCGGCGTGGTTCGAATTGCCGCCATCGGTGGATTTGAAAGTCTATCCGGGGAAGGTGAATTGGTAAAACTTCGCTACTCAGCAACAGCCGCGGGTGAAACGACCTTGACATTCGCCAATATCCTGGATGACCTGGCCGAAGCGGAAACAACCGGAAATGTTGTCATAGTAAGCACAGTCGAAACCCCCACTGAAATACCTCCAACTGAAGTACCTCCGACTGAAGTTCCACCAACGGAAGTGCCGCCTACAGAGACAGCGACACCGGTACCCCCAACACCCGAATCGCCGACTCCAACACCGGCAACTCCCGTGCCGCAACCAACTGATACTCCACTACCGACAGATACACCGACGGCGACTCCGACGCCTACACCGTCTGATTTCGATAATCCGTTCCAAGGAATATCGCTGCTAACAGGATTTGGTGGTATTCATGATTTAGGTGATATCGTCGGTTGGTTCGATACAAACAATGATGGAACTTTAGAACCGAATACGAGCCATATTCTGCCATTCTTCGAAGAAGACGTCTATCGTGATTTGGAACTCTTTATTGAAAATGAGGGAACCGCCGGCGCGGAAATCACTGCAGTGCTCGCTTGTACAGGAGATGGACGAGTGTTCTCCGCGAGAACGAAAAGTTTACGGCGCGGCAAGTACATCGAATCCAATTATATTGCCGATTTCCCACTAGACTTTGATACCAACGATGCATTGCGGGATGTCGCATTTACGGACAATGCGAATGGCTATTTCGCCTTACTCAGTGACGGAAGTGTTTATTCTGTCGTAGGAAAGGGGAATGCACGCCAAATCAACCCGATTAATTCCGTCTTCACCAACCCAAGGGCTAATCCTGCAATCGATCTCGAAATCATTCCAGGAAGCGGTAATCCAGGAAATCCATCAGGGTATATCCTGGATTCATTCGGACGAATTTACCGGTTAGGCAATGCCCCGGCGTTAAGCGGCAATCCGGTTTTCCAAGTGAAACTATATAAAGATATGGAATTGTACTTCGATGACGAAGGTGAACTACTTGGCGCGATTCTCGTCGACGGATTCGGTAAATTCTACAAAGCGACGAAATCCGGTGTCGCTCCGGAAGAGCTGAACATCATCTTGCCGGAATTGGCATTCGGTGACAATTTCGCCATGCAAGCTTTCTCGATCCAAGTGGATCGGCTTGAAATTGAAGGACGTGACGAAGCATTACTGGAGCAATTCAACCGACGCGGTATTTTTGCCATCACCCGATTTGGCTCGATTCACACTTCCGGCGCCGCGGACTTCTTCCTTGAAAGTGAACGGGCAAATGTCGATCAAACGGCAGATGGACAATTGTTCATCAATCCTGGATTCGCTTTCGACATCGCACGGGATATCGAAGTCTATATTTATATGGAAAATCAATAGAGATCTCGAACGATCCCGATTCTATGATTAAGCTGGCGGGGTGGTTTTTCCACCCCGCTTTTTATTCACTCAAACAGAGCCGATGAATACCGAAGTAGTCATCCCTGCCTATAATGAAGAGCAATCCATTGCCAAAGTAATCTTGTCAATCCCAAAATCTATTGTCCAACGAATTATTGTTGTTGATAATAATTCCACCGACCAAACTGCACATGCCGCCCACAAAGCGGGCGCTATAGTGGTCACGGAACCACGCCAAGGATACGGAAGTGCCTGCTTCAAAGGCATCCAAACCGCACAACATGCAGATATCATTGTTTTCCTCGACGCCGATTTTAGTGATGATCCCTCTGAATTGCCACAACTTATCGAACCGATAGTGAATCAAAAAGCGGACCTTGTGATCGGTTCCCGCACAATCGGAAAACGGGAACGGGGTGCGCTCCCACCTCACGCCTTGTTTGGCAATCGGTTGACCTGTTTTCTTATCCGCTGTTTATTTCACTACCGTTTTACCGATTTGGGACCATTTCGCGCAATCCGCAAAAAGGCATTGGATCAAATAGGAATGCAAGATATGAATTACGGCTGGACAGTGGAAATGCAAGTCAAAGCAGCCATCCTCGGCCTACGCTGCTGCGAGATACCGGTTTCCTACCGAAAGCGCATCGGAAAGTCTAAAATATCAGGAACAGTCCTTGGGAGTATTAAAGCGGGCACAAAAATTTTATGGACTGTTTTCCGGTTGTGGCTTCAGCGAAAATAAGAGAAGCATGTTCACCTGCATAGTACCGCAAGCAAGCCCGTTTGCTTTACTGAAGATACCAGTATCCGTTATTTAGTAGTAAAATTCTTCGTCAAGAACCAGAGTTGGAGGTTTTAATGCTCTCAGAGTTACATACCAGATCGATATCTATCACAAAAATATGTGGAATTTTCTTATTCTTTTTCCTTCCGTCCTTAGGCTACACTGCGGAAAATCCCGACGACGTGTTGTCCTATCAGTTTATACCAGGAATCGATCTGATCTATGCGGCTACTCTCGATACCATCATCGAGGGCCCCTATTCCGAACAGAGCACACGCGTAATCGAATCCCGTTTTGTTTATCCTGATGATAGTCCATCCGGCGAGGTATCACTGACTGGGCTTTCCTATTTGAGTCAACGTATTCTTGAGGGACAGGAAGTTGAAGTCCCCGTCGAAAATCGGGAGATTTATCAGTTCAAAACCGATTCACACGGGGATTTTCACGGATACGAAACATCGGCTCCTGAATTCGGAACCGGCTGGAGTCCCATGATCCACTTTCCTCCATTCCCTCATAAATCATTGCCGTTCGATACACGAATCGAAGCCACTCTACCGATTCAAGGGGGATTTCCCACTTCTATCGAAGGACAATATTCCATCCTGACGAGAATGATCGATCCGAAAAATCGTATCCTTCTTGTCGGAGCGAGTTTAACCCGCTCTGTTGCGATTCCAGGGGACATCCCCATCTCGGTTCGCTATCAGGAATACGAAACGCGTTTTGATATGACGAAACGCCTACCTGTCTTTTCCCGAACAAGCACCCAATCGCGTATGGAAACTCCGGAAGGGACATTCAACATTGAGATCGTCGCGGAAAGCGAACTGAAACAAGCCAATGTGTTTCCCAAGCAGCATTTACCGACTCTTCACAAACAAATTTCCGAATTGATTCGATACAAGAATCAATTACAAACAATTGACTCAGCAAAATCCTATCCGATACTCGAAAAAATACTCACATTTTCCGATTACTCCCCCATTCCCTTCCTGCGTGAAACCGCCAAAAGCATTGTCAACAAATATCGGTTTTATAAGAAACTTGACGAGAATCAGGCGCGCGCCAACGAAGCCGATCCCGCACCTGCTTTTACGGGTCAGTCGATTCAAGGAAAACTGATTCAATTTCCCCCGGAAAAACGCAAACCGACGCTGCTCTTTTTCTGGGCACTCTGGTGGGAACCCGCTGAACAAGCATTATGGCAAATGGAAAAACTCTATCAAGAGTACGACGGCAAGATCCAAATTGTCGGTGTGAATCTAGACAGCGCTCTTGGGATTGCAAGACGATACCTTCAACAAAGTGAAATCCAAGTTCCGGTCTTATGGGATGAAGGCTACCCGAAAGAAGGCATTGCATTCGAATATGGAGTGCACACCGTCCCCACAATCATTATCATGGATCGCAGAAGTCGGATTGTGGCAAGAGACTTGCGCGGGGAGGGTTTGCAGGAATTGCTAGACTCCCTTGTTCGTTAAATAAAAAAGAATGAAAATATAGATGATGAAAGAATCAATCGGTGTCATCATACTGGCGGCAGGCCTTTCTTCCCGGATGGGAAGTCCGAAACCTCTGTTGAATCTTTGCGGGAAAACATTTCTTCAACACATTCTGTCTAACCCGTTTCTTGCCCGCAAAGATGTCCACACGGTTTTGGTTGTCGGCCATCGGCAAGAAAAGATTCAGGCGCAAGTTCCACCATCCATTCAAACAGCGATCAATCCCAATTATCAAGAAGGCCGAACGACCAGTGTTCAATGTGGATTGAATGAACTGCCTTCCGAGATAGTAGGAGCGTTCATTTGGCCGGTTGATTGCCCCCTGATCCCCCCCACGGTTCTTGAGAATTTAATGGGCACACTGGATTCCACTTCCCATATCTGCATACCATCCTATCAATACAAAAGAGGTCACCCTCCCCTAATCGGTTCCGATTTTTTCCCCGAGATCTTGGCCATGTCTCCGGATGAGCCGTTACGCAATTTATACAAACGATATCCGGAAGCACTAATCCACGTCACGGTGGATTGCGAAGCGGTTCTCCATAATGTGAATACACCGAAGGAGTATGGGAAAATCTGTGAATACTACTCAAAATGGCTGGAAGAATCCAATTCGTTCAGCCCATGATTTCTTGGAAAAAATTTGGTTCAACCGTTTCACACAGGCCATATGATGAGTACCCACAGGAGTCATTTTGACGATTTCCCCCTCGATCAATTCGACGCGGTCATCTTCTTTTAAAATATTTCTGCGTCCCAGCTCTTCATATTCGTCGATGCTGTATCGCTTCCTCAATTCCGGCACAACCATGAGTAACCTGTTCGCATTAGGATCATCAATCAAACACAGTATACTCCTCAGTAGAATGATTTGATGATCGAAGCATAAAAATTTGTTGTTTCACTTTAATATAAAAATTTCAATAGCTCTATCCTTCTCTCTTTCCCTCCATCCTGATAATCCTCCTATCCGGGCCAATCCTGATTCAGACAGCACATTGATCCAACAACATTTAAAAATACAATTTTTCACTCCTCACAATATACCGCTCCACAATCCCCATATCCACATTTGGCCGCTCCCGGTGCTTCGCCGGCAGACCTATCAAACCATCGATCACTTCGATGGGCGGATCGATAATGTCTTCCACATACCAACGCCGGCTGGCCTCGACATCAGTAGGATAGGTGCAGTTTGACAGCATACTCATATACAACGCGTGCAGCGAGGCAATTCCAAGTTCCGGCATAGTTCCCATCCAGACCGGAACACCACGGCTAGCACAGAGATCATACATTTCAATCGCCCTAGCAAGTCCACCGACGCGTTGAATCTTGATATTGACGATCTTGCAGGCTCGTTTCTCCAGTGCCAATTTCAACCTTGCCGGATCGGAAGCACTCTCGTCAAGACAGATTGGCGTATTCAACCGAACCTGCAAACGATTGTGTGCATTGAGATCATACGCAGAAAGAGGCTGCTCGATCATCAGCAAATCAAACTTATCCATCTCATCAAAAATCGGAAAATGCTCTTCCCCATACGCGGCGTTCGCATCCACCATCAACGGAATTTGCCCGAATGCTTCCCGAATCGCGTGCAGCGGTTCGAGATCCCAGCCGGGCTGGATTTTGATCTTCAACCGCTTGTACCCATCCCGCATATATTTTTCACAGGCTTGCAGCAATAGTTCAAGGGTTGGATAGATACCGACTGCCAAACCGGATTCCACAAGCCGAGGCTCAATACCGATTGCATCCGGAAAAGGTACATCCTCTTCCGCCGACCGCAAATCCCACAACGCCCCTTCCAAGCCCGCCCACGCGAACATCTCCCGCTGATCTTCCATCAAACACTGCGTAACGAACTGTGGCCGAAAATGCCGCTTCTGAATCAATTTCGGTATCGCATATTTTTTCAAAAAATCAAAAGTAGACTCCGGAGTTTCCTGTGAATAGAAACCTCCGGCCATCGGTGAAGCTTCCCCGAATGCTTCGATTCCATCCTTTTGTATGCGTATAATGATCGAATCTTTATGACTAACCTTACCGGAACTGATCCGGAACGGTTCCGTCATCGGGATGGTAACATGAATGAGATCGATGCGGTTGCTCATCATACCTTACTCGATAAATGGACCGACTTTGATTGTTCGCTTGAACGACACACGCCGGTTTTCATTGGCGGAAAAATCAACAGCCGCAGCCTGGTAAGTGTGCATTCCCTTGCCTGGCCGATGAAGAAAAGAGTATGGCGCATCCGTTATTTTCTCCACAACGTTCCCATCGCAAAACAATTCGACACTCTTGATGCCACTTTGGTCATGAGCGGCAATTTCGATCAGCACCCGTTCATCCTCACGCACTTCTATATCCGATATTTCCACTGCCGGAGCGATAGGATCGTTTTCCGAACGATTCGGAAATTCAAGAATAATCGGTTCCTCAACGGAAAGTTGGATTTGATCACCAGGAGTCGTCTTTATCTGATTCAATACATCTCCGCTCTCATTGGAAATCCGAATCGTTTCCGGCTGGCCGCTGCAATACATGAGTTGAATCGTGGTTAAACCATCACTAAGTGGTTTGATCTCATAGCGTATATCACTCACTTTTCGTGCAGCGATAGTTCGCAGCTTCGGAGCGGTAATAAACAAATCGCAGGTTTCCCCGAAAGACTCCAACGGTTCAAGTTGCAAACAAGTGGAGCCTTGCGTCCCCCTGATTCTCATCGGAACAGACAAAACGGGCGCCCCTTGCGCAGTGGATATACTCAATAGAGTTTCATTTTGATCCCCATAAAAATTCGCAATTGACACATAGCGTTTCCCTTCTTCCTTCGGATCAGTAAGAAACACGCCCTGCCACCCGTCAGGAAGGGAAAGCAGTTTCGATTCCAACTGCGTTGCAGTCTCGGCAATTATTTCATGTTTTGTATGCGGATAAATAACCGCAACAACATCCACACCGATTTCTCCACTTTCGATCCACTGATTTTCAAGAGGTGATACAAACACCCCGTCACATTTATCTTTGTATTCCGGCTTCCGTGCCCAATTGAAACCAATGGAACGCTCAACATTGACAGTCTGGTTATTCCCAAGAAACGCCATCCCGATTTGATCGTTCACACACCACCAGGCCGATTCATGTTGCGCAGATTGTTCCAACGGCTGAGTCACCATTTCGTCATAATACGTACGGTTACCAGTCAATCCTTCCCGCACAAAAAAGTAAAGCGGCACCCCTGACCACCGCACCCGGCAGTCTTCCTTCGCCCGAAAACGGGTAAACAGAATACACGGGCCGTCCGCATAGGAATAGAATGCGTAATACCGCTCAAGCGGCCCCGTCATGACAAGCCCGGCTGTATGAAATCCCGTATCACTCGCCTCGTAGCAATATACCGATTCCGGCGATCCGATAATTTTATTCGACTCCTTCAGCACCTCTCCGTTTCCATCCAACAGATCGATATCGCCAATTAGTGATTTCGGATGGCAGTAGATCAACGGTTCAATGGATTGCTCATCATAACCGGAAGGAAACACAAAACCGCAGATTCCGAGATCCGTCGTGCTGTAATGCGGACGCGCAGCGGAAATGCTCCCCCAGGCAAAGCTCGCCTGATGCTTTGCGGAACGGTGAATCAAATTCTGCTGCCAACGGTAATGATATGTTCCATCGAGTTCCCGGCAGGCCGCTTCGAAAGACAACGGTTCTGCCCGCGGACCACGAAATCGGTGAAGCAGCAGTGCCGTAGCCGCTTTCGCCCACGAATTCCGATGATAGTCATACTGTTTGATCGACCGGCTGTGCCGCGCCAATAGCTGTGCCGCTCGCTCCTCAAACGCAGCAGCAACGGGATCTTTCTTGATTACCGCCCCATAGCAATATCCCAGCAAACCGGCTCCATAAAAGGCGTCATATTCGTTGCCATGCGTCGATTGCGGCTCCCCTTGCGGCAAACACAATACCTTCAACCATTCCAACACCCCATCGAAACCATTACCGGGATAATTGAATGTCTCGGGTACTTTCATATCTTGTAAAGCACTCAGAAGTTCGATATACGAGCGCCCCTCGAACTGCAAGTCTCCGCCATACCAAATGTTGCACCACCCGTGATGGTCGCTGGAGTAATCCTGATACAAATTCCATCCTTCCGCCCATTCCCGAATCGGCTTGCCGGCCGCCACCGTATCGTTGGTGAAATCCTGCAAGGTGGAAACCATATCGATCCCGTTGCCGCGGATGACATCGAGATACACATCCTGATCGTCCCGCTCCGGAAACAGAAACGCCGCCCCCATCGTGCTGGAAAGATCCTGCTTCACCTGATCATGGTTCCCCCCCTGCCGCACATACCAACTCTGCACCAGCCGCTCCTTGGGCGCGCCGCCGATCATCACCGCTTCAACCAGTTTCTTTGTCTCTTCATCGAGTTCATCCCACATCACCGCCGCCGCCATTGTTAGCCAACCGACTTCATCCGCCCGCCACGAAAACTGCCGCTTCCAATACGGCCCATCCGCAAAATCGGACCGCGTGTTGGGCAGATAGGGATACGGATTCTTGACATACGAGCTGGTCAAGCAGCACCACCGCAGCGACTGCACAATCCGCTCCTTCAACGTCTCCCGGGGCACTTCATTCACACCAAACACTTCCTTATCGCCCTCCCGCAGCAAAACGGAATAACAAAACTGCACCATCCCATTCCCGGATATCGTGATAATCGTAGCATACGGCTCATCCCGCCAATTCCCATACTTACGAAAATCATAAAACCCACTATTCGGAATCCGCTCCGATTCATCCACCCAAAGCGGTTCGAAATAGGTGACGGCGTCCTCGACCACATCGAGATACAGCCGACACAGTTCCTCTTCCGTCATGGCCTGGGCTTGGAACGAATCCAGCCAACAGACAAACACCATCAGAATCATGAAAAATGTGTGATTTCGGTAGTTCATCGAATTCCTCTCTTCCATTAATTGTGTCAATTTTTTAAATCATGATATCATTTTCTATAACCAATTTATATTGGAATGGAGGTATTCCTCGTGATTTGGTTTATTCTGAAAACATATATTCTATTCATCTTTTTGCAATTTGTTTTAATAGGGAATTGCGCTGAAGTTTCTTTTTTGGAACGGGTTGGCGTCATACGTGTTCTCGATCCACCCATGTATTTCGCACAAAGTGATGTATATGAAAAATTATTGATCGCTACATTTGGAAAGTTTCATGGTTTACCCTCTTTCGAACATTCTGCCGGTTTGATTTTGATCGATGTTTCCAATCCACAAAAACCGGTTGAATGTCCCCGTTATTTTTCAGCAGAAAAAAATGCATACGCCATGGATGATGGACCGCATTATTCATCTCAAATTGTGTGGCCTCATGTGTATCTTTGCGGAGAAAATCAACTGGAAATTCTTCGTGTGGATGATCCATATGCTGTAGAATTGATAGGTATATACAATCCCGAAGGACTCATCATGACAGGTGGTGACCTAAAAATAGTGGGGCAAAAGGGATTGCTCAACCATGGATGGTATGCCGAAATATTAGATTTACAAAATCCAATCGCCCCTAAACGAATTGGTGGCATTCAACTACCTGCAAATCGGTATATTGATACGCTCTGGGATGGAGAGCAATGGGCATACCTGGTTCTCGGCAGCGGACAACATTTTTGGGATATATCGGACCTGAAGTTAGTGATACTTGATTTGACACATATCAATCAACCAACGATTGCACAAACTATTCCGCTGCCGGATGCAAGTCCATTGATCAAAAGAGGGCGGTATCTTTATATGAGCAGCCTTGAAGACGGTGTATTGAAACTGAATGTTTTCGATTGTATCAATCCACTCGCTCCTATCAAAATCGATTCTCAGAATGTAAATTTTCGATTCGGTTCTCTTGTTCCATTTGGTGATTTGTTTCTTTTGCATGAGGGAAATACTGGACTATTGCGTATCATCGAGTGGAATGATCTGTATCCGAAGGTACTTCATCAAGAATCCTTTTCATATACCTTACCGGTTTGGAATGGAGAACATCTTTTCACCTTTACAAAACTGTTAGGCGCATTGTATATATTTCGTATCCCTGAAACTTCGGCGGCTTCTTTTTTCACTCTATATAAATAATACAATGTATAGCCAATTTAAATCGAAACGATTCTCAATTCCTTTATAAGAGCATGTTGAGATTGCTTACAATGACCTTTGACATGCCTCTTTCTCGATTTCAACATCTTCCCTCGTCCCCCCAATCATCGACAATCCAAACGCTGGAATCACTTCCTCCTCAAACTCCCGCCGGGTTTTCCCAATCATCTCTCGCGCTTCCTTTTCACTTAATTTCCCATTGTAATACAAAACGGCGGCTAAAGCCTCCCGAACATAGTTGGAATCGATTTTTTGTGGAAGACAAATGACAACTTGATGATCTATCTCAGCTTGATCTACTTTCATCGCTACCACCTTTTTATAGGATTCTAAATTAATTCTTTTGCTTTCAAAATTCTAGGAAGAAACCACTACCTTGATCATAAATGTCATTCTCTTTATTCTATCACTGACTTGTCATCAAGACAAACATGAAAAAGTAGACCATCATGGGCTGTGACAACATCTGCAAATTCCTCTGCGAACACTTCCCCGAGCGTTACGCCGCTTGGCGTGTGAAGGATTTTGTCACCCCGATACAAGTTTTAAAAAAGGAATTGAGCAATGAACCCATCCGCGCCGATTCCGTCATCCTCTTACAGGCGCAGGATCGTATTCTCCATCTGGAATTTCAAGTCAACGTCGAAAAAAGCAGCCCGCCAATCCCCTTACGGATGTTGGACTATTGGGTGCGCCTGCATCGCCAATATCGCCTTCCGGTCGATCAAACCGTCATCCTGTTAAAAGAATCTCCCGCAGCCCGTGAGTTGAAACCCGAATTCACATTCGGAAAAACCTTCCATCCGTTCCAAATCGTCCGCTTGTGGGAAGAGAATCCGGAGTCACTGCTGCAAGACAGTGCATTATTCCCCTTAGCCACATTAACGAAAACGCACGAGCCGGAAAAATTACTACATCGGGTTGCCGAACAGATCAAAAAGATCGATAATATCGATGACAGAAAACTCATCTCCGATTGTGCACAAATCCTGGCGGGACTCCGGTTCAAAACCGAACTCATCCGCCAGACTTTCAAAGAGGTCACCATGCGCGATTCAGTCATTTACAAAGAAATACTGGAAGAAGGTATGCAAAAAGGACGCTCGGAAGGACATCGAGCTGGACTTCTTGAAGGAGAGCAAAAGGGGCGTCAAGAAGGGCGTCAAGAAGGGCGAATCGAAGGACAGTTAGCGATCATCGTTCGCTTTCTTCAACGAAAATTCGACATAAGTGATCCCATCCTGCATGAGCAACTGCAAATGCTATCCCCCTCTCAACTGGAGGAACTCGCCGATGCATTATTTGAATTTAAAGGAATCAACGACTTCAATATATGGTTGCAGAAAAAACTATCAGAAAGATAGAGGATAAACAGTAAGCCAATATTGTAGACCATCATGGGCTGTGACAACATCTGCAAATTCCTCTGCGAACACTTCCCCGAGCGTTACGCCGCTTGGCGTGTGAAGGATTTTGTCACCCCGATACAAGTTTTAAAAAAGGAATTGAGCAATGAACCCATCCGCGCCGATTCCGTCATCCTCTTACAGGCGCAGGATCGTATTCTCCATCTGGAATTTCAAGTCAACGTCGAAAAAAGCAGCCCGCCAATCCCCTTACGGATGTTGGACTATTGGGTGCGCCTGCATCGCCAATATCGCCTTCCGGTCGATCAAACCGTCATCCTGTTAAAAGAATCTCCCGCAGCCCGTGAGTTGAAACCCGAATTCACATTCGGAAAAACCTTCCATCCGTTCCAAATCGTCCGCTTGTGGGAAGAGAATCCGGAGTCACTGCTGCAAGACAGTGCATTATTCCCCTTAGCCACATTAACGAAAACGCACGAGCCGGAAAAATTACTACATCGGGTTGCCGAACAGATCAAAAAGATCGATAATATCGATGACAGAAAACTCATCTCCGATTGTGCACAAATCCTGGCGGGACTCCGGTTCAAAACCGAACTCATCCGCCAGACTTTCAAAGAGGTCACCATGCGCGATTCAGTCATTTACAAAGAAATACTGGAAGAAGGTATGCAAAAAGGACGCTCGGAAGGACATCGAGCTGGACTTCTTGAAGGAGAGCAAAAGGGGCGTCAAGAAGGGCGTCAAGAAGGGCGAATCGAAGGACAGTTAGCGATCATCGTTCGCTTTCTTCAACGAAAATTCGACATAAGTGATCCCATCCTGCATGAGCAACTGCAAATGCTATCCCCCTCTCAACTGGAAGAACTCGCCGATGCATTATTTGAATTCAAAGGAATCAACGATTTCAATGTGTGGTTGCAAAACAACCTTTCAAAATAATAACCAATTTGGTTACACATCTGTAATCTTCAAGGTTACAAATACAATTCCATTTTTCGACAGCTTTTGATTTTTTGATTGATATCCAATGAGCAGCGGGTTATTATTCGAAAAAGCACATTCCCTCATATGGTAGGTTTATTCCTAAGAATACCTATATCGTGGGTATCTCGGGGATATTTAGATAACATGATGGATATGTTTTATACAGAAATAGCAAGAAGAAAAAATCCATTCTATCTTTGAGATGATTTAACCTGCCACTCTCTCCCACTTTTTGGTTCACATTTTGCTTGAATGCATAATCATATATGTTCCATTACAATTTTAACCAATATGAGAAAAAAATGCAGTCATTTTGAGAAAAAACAGTCAAAGCTGGCTAGTGCCGGATATCACGTCGTTTTTAAGGGAAAATGGTATCTTAGCAAAAGAATCTGAAGTTTCAATCCGGTCCCGGAGGATTTGGAAGCCTAAGGATTCCATGGATGGACTCCATCCCCGATACCGGACAAAACGGTGCTTTTGATAAGTATGGTATCCGGCACAACGCCCTTTACTTGATCAGAAACCAACACCTTTTGACCGGTCTTCCTATTCTTTGACGAGAAACAACTTCCCATTCATGCGATAAAAGTTTACAATAATATTATTCAGAAATCTTCTGAATTCTTGTTTTTTAACACATCGATTCAGGAGATCATCATTCGTTTGATATCATCAAGAATCTTGTTCGTTGAATATCAAGAACTGGATTGCGTCAAACTTTCTTGATGGCAGATTGTTGAGTTAGCGATACATTGTTTCATCCTACACAGTGGAGTATGATAACAGAAGAAGTTTTATCGAGTAGACATTGGGAGTTTTGCAGTTATGAAACGTTCATTGATTATAGGATCCAATATCCTTTTAGTAGCAATACTGGTGTTGTTGTCCTGGGCAAATTCCGCTCAGGACATGGCTATTGGTCAAAGTAATTTTTTCCGTATTTCCGAACTGATCAAGGATCGGTATGAAAAAGACGAAATCGACTTTGCCAGCCTTTACAAAGAAGCGTGGAGCAGTGTGGTCGAAGTTCTGCCGGCAACGCCGGAAACAATCGCCCGTGCAGAAACTATACATTCCACTTCCGATGAGATCAAAAATCTCTACGTCAATCAAATAGAAAGTTCCATTATCGACACCGCCAAAAAACAAGTGGAAGATGCCACTCCTACGGTAAAGGATTTATGGAACTCCGCCATGAGCGGACTGGTCGGCGGTTTGGGAGATTCCTACAGCCAATATCTTCCACCCGTCGAGCATGAAGAACTTCAGCGGGTGCTTTCCGGCAAACCGGATGAAAGCCGCCAGTTCTATGGAGTGGGGATCAGTGTAGAGTGGGACACACAGGATGATCTTGGTGTGTTGGTTATTTCCCCTCTACCGGATACACCGGCTGAACGAAACGGCATCCAATCCGGTGACATCATCATTGGCGTAGAAGGCGAAATGTTCAAGAATTGGAAGGGAAGTTATAGCGAAAAACTACAACGCGCGATTGAAAAAATCAAAGGGGAAAAAGACACAGAAGTCAAATTGACCATCAAGAAAGCCAACTCTCCCGAGCCAGTCGACGTTGTTCTGAAGCGAGCACCGATCAATCCTGATCAACAACTCTTCAAAGAAATGCTTGATGATGAAATCGGAAGAATTCGGCTCAGCAGCTTCTATGAACGAGCCGCACCCGATGTTCTCGAAGCCCTTCGGTACTTAAAGATGGCTGGGATGAAAAAACTGGTCTTCGATCTTCGTTATGATCCGGGTGGATATCTCGATCAAGCGGTGAAGGTTGCTGATATTTTTCTCGAAAAAGGGGAGTTGATCACCTACACGGAAGGCCGCGCTTCCCCCCGCACCGATTTTTATGATGAAACAACCGGGAGTGACGGTTTTACCGATGTTCCCATGGTCATTCTCCTCAATAAGTGGTCCGCCAGCGCTTCGGAAGTGGTAACAGGAGCCTTGAAAGACAATGATCGTGCGGTTGTCATCGGTAAAAAAAGTTTCGGAAAAGGTTCGGTGCAAGAAGTGTTCAACCTACCGGGAGGGGCAGGACTTCGTCTCACCGTGGCAAAATATTACACCCCTTCCGGCAAATGCATTCATGAGTTAGGAATCGAGCCGGATATCGAAGTCGATCCGATTTCGGAAGAAGATTATGAAAAAATCAAAGACAAAGAATACAGTCATGTTCCACGGCTCGAACGCATGTTCGATTACGATCCCCAATTAAAAGCCGCCTGCCAATATCTCAACGGCGAATTGAGTTTGTAACTCACTTTTCGTACGAAAGTGAACATTGGAAGAGGCGAGCCAGGGCAAGACGTCAGTTCCGCCCTGGCGTGAAAGCGCTAGTAGGCAAGGGTAGACTTCGCTTACCCTTGCTACCCCTTGAACTATAGCAAACGCAAGTTTTTTCATCAAATGCGTATAGTAAGTTTGAAATTGTTGTCACCATGATGAAATGCCGGCAGGATGCCGGCGATACTGTAATATCAAGATAAATCCATGAAAATTTACGATATTTCCTTACCGTTAAAACCGGAGCAACCCGCCTGGCCCGGGGATCTTCCATTTTCCTTTGAAATTTCGAGTTCGATTGAAAGCGGTGATGAGTGCAATGTCAGCCGTCTCAGTATGGGTTCTCATTTTGCCACCCATCTTGACGCCCCCTATCACTTCGAGAGGAATGGGAAGAAATTGGATGAACTTTCTCTCGACACTCTGATCGGAAAAACTCTCGTTCATCCGGTTTCTGCATCGGATTTAATCCAAACCGCTGATCTCCCTGATCTTTCCAATGTGGAACGGATCATTTTCAAGACAAACAATACCCGTTTCATTGGCGATTCCGTTTTTCACGAAGACTATGTCGCTCTTGGTTTGGAAGCAGCCCAACTGATGGTGCGTGCTGGAATTCGATTGATTGGGATCGATTATTTTTCCATAGAAAAATTCAAAGCAGCCGGCCATCCAGTTCATCATGAATTGTGTGGCAATGGTGTCATTCTTGTCGAAGGGCTTGATCTTCGTTCTGTTCAGCCAGGCTGGTATGAACTGATCGTGCTGCCATTGAACATTCAAGGCGGGGATGGCAGCCCTTGTCGCGCTGTATTGCGGGATATTTCTACAACAAGTTGAGATTCTTTAATTTAGTCTTCAAATCCATGATTTCATTTGCGCTTAAATTTCGAAGGGGGGGTCTTGCATATCCTGCCTCGATTCCTTTCATACTAAGACCTTCTTTAATCGCGGCATTGAGATTCGGATTCACCACCGATGAAATGAACGAATCGATTCGGTCTTGACATTCTTTCGCTTTATCCCATTGTCCCGCAGAGGCAGCGTCGAACATTTCCCGATACCATATCGTCGCAAGATTGGCAATGGAGGATACAATCATGTTTCCTTCCAAGCGATGAAGAAATTCATAGATTTTGGGATCCGTTCCACAAACCGCTTGAAAACGGTCGGAAGACAGTCGTTTCCAATGTTCAAGTGCTTCAATTCCTCCGCTTTCCTTGATCCCGCAAATGTTCTTGTGCTGATTCAAGAGTCTTTCGACTGTTTCTGGTTGGATAGGTGTGTGGGTGAACAGCGGAAGATTGTAGAGAAACATCGGAAAATCACCCAATTCTTTTGCAATCAATGATAAGTAGTTGAATTGCGCCTCATCATCGTATTGGAAAAACCACGGCTGCAAAACGCTCACAGCTTTGACTCCTAACGTTTTGGCACGCTTAGCCAGCATGATCGTTCCGGAAAAATCTCCACAACCGATTTGGGCAATTACAGGCGCACGGTTCTTGACTGCGTTTACTGTTACTTCAATGACAGTAATCTTTTCCTCAGCCGAGAGTAGCGGTCCCTCTCCTGTAGTACCACACACAAATAAGCCATCCGCTCCTTCATCCAACAACGCATGAGAGAGAGCCGGTATCGCATCGGTCATTACTTCTAATCCATCCCGTGAAAAGGGGGTGGGCATAGCGGGAAAAATCCCTTGAAACATTGTTTTTTCCCTTCTCAATCAATTTCATTCTTCTGGTTATATATCTATATATATGACAGTATAACAATAAATATAGATTGAAAAATCCTCATGATTCGAGAACGCCCGTTTATTTTTCAATAGGTTTTACGAACCAAAATTGTGATGCAGACCTCTGGTCTGCATGTGCATTTAATACAGACTAGAGATCTGCACCACATGAGGAAGAATCTGTTCAGCAATCAACTTGTATCCTATTTTGTTGGGATGAATCGGATCTCCGGGGATCAGTAAGTGATCGTACGGAATTTCCCCGAATCGATGAATCGGTGAATACCAAACGCTTCCAGGAGTTATTGTAGAAAGATCGATGTGAGCGTAGTAACGAATCGCTTTATCCGGATTCTCATGAAGGCGTTCCGCTTCGATCCATTGTCCCAACGGTCCGCTGTTTGTGAAGGTATAATCCAGCATTATTGGCTCTTTTATTTGAACGGTAAGAGACCATATCCGGTCCCCCGCTTTCTCATCGCCGTGAGTACCGTCATCGTACATTGCAACCGTATTGGGACTCCAATCCCCGATGACTTTATGATTGCCGACAATGTAGATTTTGTCCGGAACCACTTCTGTTTGGGGGATTTCAACGCGAAATACAAGAGTAAACACTTCTTCTGCTATTTCGTGTTGCATTCCGGAAGGAATAAGTCCCAGTTTGTTGGCGCGATTGATGTACTCGGTAGATTTGTTCTTTTTAAAAAAATCCTGTACATCATAGAACGCCGTATCCATTTCGGCTGCCAATTCACTCAAAGGTTTTTTTACCCACGTATTTGGAAGGTTGAGATGCAACAATAAACAACGAGCGTTATACGTTCGGGCGTCTGTGATGATCTTTCGTAAGTTTGTTTTATACTCTTGACGGCTGGCCTTGGCGCACCATACACCTTTTTGTGCCCGCTTACGAACTTCTTCTTCGATTATCGTTCGACTACTACTGTGCAGTCTTCGAATCAACCATTTACCAAACACACTATGATCGTATAAAAAGAGAGGCAATCCCGACAGGCCTTTTGTAAGATTATATTTTTCCAACCATGAATAAAATTCTTTTTCGGAAAAACGGCTCTCGAATGAATCGTTAAAACCAAAGGCGAGAATGAGAACATCCGGTCGAAATTGTTTGACAAGCCGGTGGTATTGTTTCAGACCATGAAATGAGGTATATCCCGGCACGCCGAAGTTGAGCACTTCGTAGTGCTGTTCATTCTTTTCATTCAATAGTTTTTCCAGTTGCCGTGGATACGAATCCTTTTCCGGTACCATCCAGCCAAAGGTGCAGGAATCTCCCATTGCCGCGATGCGTATCGTGTTTTGGGGAACTTTCAGATTCACTTCCCGCATTCGCATTCCATAAGCGTTGGTCGAAACCGGCACCGGATAATCGATCAATTGCCCTGTGGGGAAATAATCCCGCAGTTCCAGATGCACATGCGGCCGAACGATTCCATAGGAGTCCGGAACCGCCAAAAGTTCGATAAACTCCAGTTGTTTGTTTGCCGTACTATCGGTTTGAAAAAAACGAAAGATACGGAATCCCAACTCTAAAAAGAGTAAAAGAAAACAAAAAGTGGAAACGAGAATGATTCCATTGAGGATACGGTTGTAATACCGGGATGAAATCGAATTACATTTCATACATTCACCCGATCATAAAAAAAGGCAGGTAAAACCTGCCTTTTTGATGATTATCGAACAAGAGTGCTATTCTTCTTCCGGCAACGGTTGATCTTTTGTTTCCGGCGCCCAGGCCAATGCCACCATACCCACGATGTAAATCAAAGCCATCAGCATGGCAGCAATACGGAAAGGCTCGGAGATATTCATACTAGCCAAACTTACACTCAATGCGCCCAAAATAGCAGGAGCAGGAGCAGCCAGATAGCGAACCGTATTATAACAGAATCCGACACCGGTTCCCCGCAGGCGCGTGGGGAAAAGTTCGGGGAAGTAGATAGAATACCCCCCGAATAAGGCAAGCTGACAGAATCCCATCATCGGCAGCATCCAGTAAGCGTCCGTTTCCGAATTGAGGGAGTTGAAGACAAACATAGTTACTACTAAACAAAGAATGAAGGAACCCAAAAACGCCAACTTTCGCCCGATAAAGGTGGCGACAAGAGTGAAGGCAAACATCCCCAAAAACGATCCCACATCCTGCAGCATCGTTCCGTTTGCCTTGACATAGGCAACGTATTCCTTGATTTTTCTAATTTCCTTAGGATAGATTTGTTCCAATAAGGCGCGATTCAGCCGAATCAGGTCCGAACCTTCGAGATTCTGTTCGATTTGTAATTTCAGTTCTCTTGGCAAATCAATTCCCTCGAACAATTTCGGATCATAAATGCATTCGCCCATCAAGGTTTTGTTGAGTTGATCGAGTAAGTCCTGTTGGACAGATGCCGGTAGTTCACCCGCTTCTTGATATTCATCAAGGAGTTGGCGGTTTTCTTCGGAAAGGTTGTTCTTAATCATTTGAGAAAAAGGATCTTCTGCATCCCGCAACCGGACGGCCAGAGGAAATGTCCCCATTGGGAAATCCAATTGAGAATCCGCATCGACAATCTCGATATCCGCTTCCGAGAGTGGTTGATCGCTAAGGGCGGCTGTAATCAGTTCCGGTGAGAAAAAGCCGATTCCCCACAAACCGATCATACCAGCGACACCGAGACACAAACCAACGATTGTATGGCGCTTCCAGGGATTTTTCCTAAATAAATCGGATATTGTTCCCATTTGCTTCGAGACTTCACCGGTTGAAGCTGCCTGTTTCGCTTGCTGCCATTTTTCCGGTTCTCGTAAAATGGTGATGATGGGGATGACTAACAAAGCCGGTAAGATACCCACAAGGAATATCGCTCGCCATCCTGCCATTTCAAATCCAAAAAATTGAACCGTCAAATCAGGAGGAAGCCAGAGGCTGATATACGAACCAAGAATATTGCCCGTGGCGGATAAGGCTTGCAAAGTACCAAGCGCCAGCGAGCGGAAATTGGTAGGTACCGTCTCCGCAATCAAGGTGGTTGCCGCCCCAAACATGCCGCCGACTCCCAATCCTACTAGAAAGCGATAAAAGAAGAAATCCACCCAACTCACGGATAATGCGGATAAACCGGTAAAACCGGAATACACAAGAAGTGTTAAGACCATCGTTTTTACACGTCCGATTTTATCGCTGAGCATTCCGAAAATGATACCGCCGGTCGCCCACCCCAAAATCAGGCACGTCGTTGACCATCCGGCATAGGAAATCAATTTCTCGTTCGCCGTTTCCGCTCCGAGCAGCTCTACCATGGCCGGATATCGTGACAACACGAAAATCCGCTGATCCATGCAATCGAACAACCAACCGCAGGATGCGATAATGAGTACTAGCCAATGATAAGGGGTTACGCCTTCAAAAATGCTTTTCTTCTCGATTTGCTGATCCACGGGCTACTTCCTCCATGTGTTTTTATATTCGGTAACTACGCATTCTTTTAATTTCAATGCAGTCTGTCAAGCGGTATGGGTTTATTTTCTGCTCGGAACGGATTTCTTCCCATACCTCATCCCGAGTCATTCTTTCTTCATTTGGGTTTTTGGGCATATAAGATCCAAGCGGCAGATTCTTTTTGAGAATCCAGTTCACTTGGTCCTTTCACATGATCCAATTTCAATATATTGAAAGGACTGCAAAGAGAATGGAGTTCTTCTTTTGTGAAGAAATGATGCGGAATATTTCCATCGACAGCATCGGTATCGATCTTGGTATTCGGTTCGATTTCTCGACCCGTAAAATACTTTGGATGCTCAGTGGAAACAACAACAAGAAAAAGGTGCCCTGCCTTTTTTAGGATGCGAAACATTTCGTTGATCGCTTTTTGAGCCTCTGCAAACATACCATGTTGGATGACATGATTGCAGAGAATTCCATCAAAAAACTCATCTTCATACGGTAAAGAAGTCATATCGCAATGCGCAAACCTATCTTTCCCGATAATATCCGGTGCAATGGCAAGAGCTTCTTCTGAGGAATCGCATCCATAGGTTTCAAATCCTCGGTCAACGAGAACCGTTGTATGTCTACCTGTTCCGCAGCCAAGGTCCAATATACGTTTGACTCCAATTTCTTCCCAATGGTCAATGGCATTCATGACCATCGTGGAGGGATCTTTTTGAAATGCTCCTTTGGCTTTGTATATGGCGTCCCAATCTTTCACGGCTTACCTCCAATGTGACACAAAGAATATCATGTCTTTTTCCATAGTGAATAATCGGTATAAGAAAAAGCGTATTTCTGAAATTATATAATATATTGATAGATTGGAATTATTTGAAGAGATAAGCTTTGGAGGCATTGAGCAAAGGAGCAAATAAGATTCAAAAGAACAAACACACTTCCATTCCTATACAAATCCAATTAAAGTAAAGATATTGATTCAAAGCGGAGTTTCACACATATGGATAATTTAATCGAAACACTTGCTTTTTTTGTGATCATCGTGTTGTATGGCGCGGCATCCTTATTTAAAGCGATACGGGAGAAGACGCAGGGTGGAAGCGAGACTCAAGAACCATCCGAACAATCCTATTCTCCAGCAGAATCCAGGCAAATGGAAAGGCAGCAAACGAGGCAAACCGGTTCTCCTTATCAGAGACCGGTTCAACCCCGTCAGCCAGAAGCCAAACAGCCGCATCCGAAATCCCAGCCACAAAAAGAAAGCCCTTGGATGAAAATGCTGCGTGAACTGATGGATGTGGATGAAGAACAACCGCAACCACAAGAAACGGTGGTCCTTGAACGGCCGATACCAAAATCCGCTCCACCGCGACCGAAAAAGAAACCGAAAAAGACGGAAGAACCGTCTTTGAAAGTTCAACGTCCGGTTCCGGTACTCAAGCGGGGATCCTACGGCCGATCCTATGTATTCAATACGCTAGCGCAACAGGCCCAAAAACGCCCGCTTCGTTCTGCCATCATTTATTCGGAAATTTTGAGAAAACCACTGGCTCTTCGGCGTGGTCCAAGACGACATGCAAACTGATTCAAATCTAAAAACAATTCTATTAGCCACCCGCAACTCAAAAAAACAAAAAGAACTCCAGGATTTATTGGATGGGAGTAAGTGGAAAGTATTGAGTATGAGAGACTTTCCCGATTGTCCCGACGTGGAGGAGGATGGCGAAACGTTTCTCGAAAATGCCGAGAAAAAAGCTCATGCCGTGTCGAATTATTCTGGGTTGATCACTCTGGCTGACGATTCCGGCCTTGAAGTGGATGCATTGAACAAAGCACCCGGAGTTAGGTCGGCTCGTTATTCGAACGGTGATCATTCTACCGATGAAGGGAATATCGTTCGCGTATTGGAAGAATTGAAAATGGTTCCTCGAATCCAACGCACAGCTCGTTTTGTCTGTGCAATTGTAATCGCTCATCGAGGGGATCTTCTTTTCACGACGCAAAAAACAGTGGAAGGCATCATCACCGATCGGCCGATTGGAACGAATGGCTTTGGGTACGATCCTATATTTTATTATCCTCCATTTGGAAAAACATTTGCAGAATCCGCAGCGGAAGAAAAACATGCAGTCAGCCATCGGGGAAAAGCATTGAGGGAAGTGACGATTTTTTTGAAAGACTTTTCCCCTCAGAATCGGACTGAAAATTGCTAAACAAAGATGAGAATTGGTAGTTTGAGTAGAAGAGCAATCTTAGTTTGCGTCATATCGGCACAAACAGGGGATAGGTTATGGCCATAATGACAGAGAAACGGGATTATTACGAGGTATTAGGATTAAATAAGAGTGCGTCAAAGGAAGAGATCAAAAAGTCTTACCGGAAACTCGCTTTAAAATACCATCCGGACCGCAATCCAGGTGATACGAAGGCGGAAGATCGATTCAAAGAAGCGACTGAAGCCTATGAAGTGCTGAGCGATCCGCAAAAGCGGCAAAACTATGACCAATTCGGTCATGCTGGTGTAAGCGGAGCCGGTTTTGGTACCGGTGATTTCGGTGGAGCCGCATTTCGTGATTTTCAGGATATATTCGGTGATTTCAGCGATATATTCGATCATTTCTTCGGTGGAGTCGGGGGCCGCTCACGCCGGTCCCGTAGTCGTGTCCAGCGGGGAGACGATCTGCGTTATGATATGGAAATATCATTGATTGAAGCCTATCACGGAGTAGAAAAAGAAATCGATGTCCCCCGACAGGCTGTTTGTGACAGTTGTAATGGCAATGGATGTGCTCCCGGTTATTCTCCTGAAACCTGTTCTCAGTGTGGAGGTACGGGACAAGTCAGTATGAGCCAAGGATTTTTCAGCATTTCCCGGCCTTGTAATCGATGCGGCGGGACCGGGCAGAGCATCAAAAATCCATGTGTAAAGTGTCATGGATCCGGCCGGGTCATGACTCGGCGGAAAGTTCAAATAAAAGTACCACCAGGCACTCTGACCGGTTTGAAATTGAAAGTCCAAGGCGAAGGAGAACCCGGATATTTCGGAGGACCTCCCGGTGATCTCTATATTGTTTTATCTGTGAGTCCGCATCCTATTTTTCAGCGCGATGGGGATAATATCTTGTGTGATGTCCCTATTTCGATTACCCAAGCGGCCTTGGGAGCGGAAATATCGGTCCCCACTTTGAACGGAAAAGTCAATATGAAGATCCCCGCCGGAACGCAGACCGGAAAAATCTTTAAATTGAACGGAAAAGGCATGCCCAATCTGCGTGGATATAGCAGAGGAGATCAGTTGGTACGGGTTACCGTAGAAACGCCGACTAAACTGAATGCTCGACAGCGGGAATTATTGGAAGAATTCGCGGAAATCAGCGGTGAACAGACCAATCCAAAATCCCAATCATTCTTCGATAAAGTCAAACAAGTCTTTGGTGGATAGATTCATTTGGGAGAAAAAAATCATGAAAACTGCCTATGAACTTGCGATGGAGCGGCTTGAAAAAGAATCTCCCTCCGGACCCCCTCTTACGGAGGAACAGAAAGCGGCATTGACAGAGGCAGATAAGCATTACACATCCAAGATTGCAGAAAAAAAGATCCTGGCTGAACAGGAAATGCAAAAACACTTCGGCAATTATGAAGCCATGCAGCAAATTGAAGAACAATTGCAACAGGATATCCGATTACTCGAATCCGAGCGTGATCAAAAGAAAAAGGACATTCGAAATCAATCTTGATGGAATGAACTTGCGAGTGAAGACAATTCAAAATAGAATTCTATATTAATAAGCTTCTTATTTCTCCGCCCATTACCGGCTCACCTTTCCAATCGTCTTGACTATTCATATTTTCAAAGTATCAATAACGTATTGAACGTTGGAATATGGAATTTTCTTTCTTTACCCAAATTTCGGCTGAAGGAAAGAATTCATCAATATACAATGCATTCCCAGTGATAGGGAACAATCACTGAGGGTGTATTGTTGTGTTCAATCTCCACTTGTATAAAGCGGTTATTTTTTTTACAGAAGGCGGAGATCGATTCACTTTACAAACCATAAATTTCCCGTTTATTCGATAAAAAACAAGATTTCCTGAAATCAGAGGTTATATCCGTGCATTGTATTGTCTTGATCAAACAAGTGCCCGATACGAAAAACATTACGGCAAAAGCCATGCGAGATGATGGGACGGTGAATCGTTCCGCTCTGCCGGCTGTATTCAATCCTGACGATTTGTGCGCCTTGGAATTGGCGCTTCAAGTTCGCGACCGGTACGGTGGGAGTGTCACAGTAATCAGTATGGGGCCATTACGGGCATTGGAAATTCTTCGTGACGCACTTTCCCGCGGTGCAGATAAAGCGATTCTGTTGAGCGATAAGCGATTCGCCGCCGCCGACACCTTAGCGACATCGTATAGTTTATGCCGGGCTATCGAGAAAATTAGCGACTATGATCTTGTCTTTTGTGGTAGACAGGCCATCGATGGTGACACCGCGCAAGTAGGCCCCCAAGTGGCGGAAAAACTTGGTCTTCCACAAGCCACATACGCGCAGGAAGTGTGGTCGTCCAATGGAAAAGTGTTTATCCGGCGGGAAGTCGAAGGGGGATATGAAGTGCTGTCTATGAAGATCCCCGCGCTAATCACTGTCACCGGTGGCTATGTGCTTCCCCGCCCTCGTAGTGCGAAGAGAATCATTCGCTATCGAAACGTAACGGCGAAACCGGATATCGAATTACGGTTAAAGAAAGCCAATCCCGATTGGAGTCCGGAAGAACTCGAAAAACAGGTGAACAAAGAAGCGCAGCGATTCCGCGAAGCCGGTCTTCTCATCGATGTATGGGATGTGGACGACATTGGCGCGGATATTCAACGAACCGGCTTGGTCGGTTCACCGACACGAGTATGGCGGGTGGAAAATGTAACTCTCCATACGGGAGAATCCAAAAAGATCGATCCCACTGAAGAGGGTGTCAAAGGATTGGTTGAGGAACTCATTCACGATCACGTGCTGGGCTAAGAAGTGGAATGGACAACATGACATCGACAAATGAAATTTGGGTTTTTGCAGAACAAGAAAATGGTGAGTTGAAACCGGTTGCGCTGGAATTGCTTGGCAGAGCGAGAGAACTCGCCGATGAACTGGGGGTCGAGGTCGGAGCGCTGTTGATCGGTTCGGAGATCATCGACCTCTCCAAAAAATTGAGCCATTGCGGAGCAGATAAAGTCTATCTGGCTGATCATCCTGAATTGAAACAATATCGAACCCTTCCCTATGCAAAGGTCATCGATGAAACGGTGAAAGCGTACGGTCCGCAAATCGTTCTTTTCGGAGCGACGATGATCGGACGGGATTTGGCGCCTCGGGTCGCTTCCAAACTTGTAACCGGTTTAACGGCGGATTGCACCGATTTGCAAATCGGGGGGTATCTCGATCCCTTTACGAGTACACAACACGAGAATTTGCTTTACCAAATTCGCCCGGCCTTTGGCGGCAACGTCATTGCGACGATTGTCGCTCCCAATCACCGGCCGCAAATGGCCACCGTTCGCGAAGGTGTAATGAAAGCGCCGGAAGAAACAAACGACCGTGTTGCCAAGATCGTCAAAGCCCCGATTGAGATCACCGAATCCGAATTAGCCGTCGAAATCATTGAACATTACCGCAAACCCAAGACCATCGATTTGCGTACAGCACGCATAATCGTTGCCGGTGGAGCGGGAGTCGGTGGGAAAGAAGGATTCGATTTGATTCGGGAATTGGCTCATGTAATCGGTGGAGAGGTTGGCGCCAGCCGGGCGGCTGTAGATGCCGGTTTTATCGGCAAGGATCATCAGGTCGGCCAAACCGGAATGACTGTGCGGCCGGTCTTATATATCGCATGCGGGATTAGTGGAGCGGTGCAGCATCGGGTTGGGATGCAGGAATCGGCGAAGATCATCGCCATCAATCACGATCCTGACGCACCGATATTTTCCGTAGCGCATTACAGTATTATCGGTGATCTATTCAAAGTCGTTCCCATGATGATCAAGGCGTATAAAGAGAAATAAAAGAGAAGGTAGAGTTACCCATGCCGAATTTCTATACAAACAATCCGGATATTGAATTTTCCTTACACAGCATCGATTGGTCTGAAATCATTCGAATGAAAGAAACCCATTTTGCCGATGCAGGAAAATTCGGTGATGCTCCTTCTTCAATCGAGGAAGCGATGCTGAATTATGCGAGTATTTTGGAACTGACCGGAGAAATAGCCGGTGAATATATCGCTCCGCGTTCATCCTCGGTCGATGACGTAGGTCCTGTGTTGAAGGATGGCGTCGTTCATTACGCAGAAGGCACTGTTGCGGCCATTCGGGAACTTTCCCAAGGCGATTTGATGGGGATGCCTTTGCCGAGAAAATACGGTGGATTGAACGCTCCGACATTTGTTTGCAATCTGGCCATTGAAATGGTCTCCCAAGCGGATGCCGGTCTAATGACGATTTTCGGCTTACAGGAAATCGCTGAAACCATCAACACGTTTGCGAACGACGATCAAAAAGGCCGATATCTTCCCGATTTTTCTTCGGGTAAAGTGACCGGAGCCATGGTGTTGACCGAACCCGATGCAGGCTCCGATCTTCAAGCAGTCACTCTTCGCGCAACGGAAGATCCGGAGACGGGACATTTTAAACTCAATGGTGTAAAGCGTTTTATCAGTAATGGTTGTGGAGAAGTGTTGTTGGTTCTGGCGCGCAGTGAAGCCAATCGAGCCGGTGCGTCCGGGTTGAGTCTATTTTTATGTGAAAAAGGGCCAACAGTCAGAATTCGGCGTTTGGAGAAAAAGCTCGGGATCAAAAGCTCACCCACCTGCGAAATGCAGTTTATCGATACCCCCGCGGAGTTGGTTGGCAAACGGCGCCGCGGTTTGACCCATTATGTCATGTCCCTGATGAACGGCGCCCGATTGGCGGTCGCCGCTCAAGCGGTTGGGATCGCGCAGGCGGCTTATGAGGCAGCCGCCGCATTCGCCCAAGCCCGGGAACAATTCGGGAAACCGATTCGGGAATTTCCGGCGGTTCGCGATATGCTCGTCGAGATGAAAATGAACATCGAGGGAGCGCGTGCCCTGAATATGGAAACCTGCCGTACCGTCGATTTCGATAAATTGTTGGAACATGAACTGGAAAAAGAGAATCTCGACGCGGATGCAAAAAAAGAGTTGAAAGAGCGGCGCGCCAAATACAAACGATTTGCCGCAATGCTCACTCCGATGAGCAAACTCTTCGCCACTGAAATGTGTCAAAAAGTGACGCACGACGCCATTCAGGTACACGGCGGCAGCGGTTATATGAAGGATTATCCCGTCGAACGCTACTACCGTGACGCAAAGATCACCAATATTTATGAAGGGACATCCCAGTTGCAGGTTGTCGCGGCAATCGGAGGAGTAACCAGCGGGACATTCAAAGCTTACCTACAAGAATTGGAAAATTCACTTCCACCCGATGCCGATCCGCAATTGCTGGCAACGCTTCGCAATCATGTCGAATTGACGGAAGAGACACTCGCGCAATACATGAAAGAACCGGAAGATTCCTATCGTGAACTCTACGCGCGGGAAATGGTGGACATGTGCGTCGATCTCATCATCGCCTACATTTATCTCCGCCTTTCCGTCAAAGATGAACGGAAAAAGAAACTAGCCTCGCGCTTCATTAAAAGAGCCATGCCGCAGGTACGCATGAAATCCGCACGGATTATGAGCGGAGAGCGGAGTGTGCTGGATTCGTTTAATGAGATAGTGGCGGTTTAATCTTCATTCGGGCAACCTCCGATTGTTAACTGCGGTTTCGATCTGCAATTGAATATAGAACAAATTTGTATTTACTTATTGCGGACAAGTTGGACAGCACGTTCCCGAATGGTTCCATGAAGGGTCAATTCGAACTCGCCATACCATGTTAAATTGGGATTGTCTTCGTCTTGCTTGATGCGAAAGGGAAAGCGCATTTCACGATCCGGATCGTATTGCCCCATATCGATGCTCATGCAACGAACCAACCAAACACTGCTGCTCCAGTCTTTTTCGATATTGTGATCCCCGCCTTTATACCCGCCGACATCCGTTGCGGCTGCGTTGTAGGCGTATCGTAAGAAACGCCATTGGGGAACTTCCTTTCCGGCGAATTCGGTATCTCTGCAACTGGGCCAGGCGTCAATAGGTTGTTGATTTTGACGTTTCAAGGCCGGACAATACAAACTCGATTCTTGGCAATAGTTATATTTGACCAAGAGAAGAGAAACGCCACTCCAGTACCCATTGGCCGAAGGACCGCATCCCCATGCGGTTTGATCGGGATGTGGAACGACATCGGCAATCCCATCCGCCGGTGGGAAGTGGTTGTAATCCAACCGGTACGCATTCAACGCGGTGTGGATCGTTCTCAAGTTTTGCTGACACGCTGCCCGTTCGGCTCGCTCGATGGCTTGGAGATAATTGGACGTGACGATGGAGGCCAGGATACCAAGTATCCCAACCACAACTAGTAATTCGATCAACGTAAAACCATGATTATGGTCTTCCACATAGAAAGAGTACAATCCACGATACTCCTATAAATCAAGGTTGACCGAAAGCATTGATACTTGTTTGACCGTAGAGAAAGGATTGGTGAATCGGGAGGTGCGTGGAAAATACTCGAATCCCTCAGCCTTCTCCTCGGATGGCTTTCGGTGTTGTATTGTAAAAGGCAGGTATCCTGGCTTCCGGGCTTGTTCCAGTCTACTCCCTCGCCTTCTCATTCGCCAATACGAACAATGGCGTTGTGAGGTTTCGTTCCCGGTTACAGTGGCGGGACCGCGCCGGATTCACACCGGCTTCCCTTCTCGCGTATTCCCCTTGGTTGCGTACAATGGAGAATACTCCTTTTACAATAATTATCATATAATGCATCATTGATATGTCAAGCGTTTGGATCATCCAGTTGATCAAGCCAATCGAAAGGAATGTCACGTTTCTTTTTCGCAACAATTCCTACATAAAACAAAGGTTTTTCACTCAGCGACAATCGGTGACAATACCGTTGCTGAATGAGTATATCCATGTTCCCTTCTTTGATCATACGGCGAATTAATTTGCAAAAGCCGGAAACATCATTCGATTCACAAAGAAAAACATCCTTGATATTGAATGCGATCCAGCCGGGTGTGGATATCAGGTTATAGGCTTCGGCAAATGCGAGCGGCGGAATATCGCCAAAGCCGAGGGCTGCGACTGACATAAGACAGTTAAAACGATAAGCGGCCAAGCATTCCCGTGTTTTGTTTGAGAGTGAGGTTAGGTCTACAACATGATAGTCTATATAAACATTCGGCCGATCCCGATTCGCAGCATGAGCGGCTTCTTCGATAATATCAACTCCAACAATATTTTGGACACCAAGGCCCCGTAATTGTTCACCGGCCATGCCATTTCCGGCTCCTACATCGAGAACGGATAGGTTGGCTGGATCAAATAACTGTTCAGATAATGCTTTTTCCAATAAAAATCGAATGGTTCTATGTGAATTGCAATTCATCTTTTCATAAAACAAGAACTCATAGAGACCGGGAATGGGATAAATTTGGTCATAATCATGAAACCGTAATCGTTTTTCTTTCCCTTCTTTTTGTTTGATCCAAAAGAATTCTTCGTCCTGATCGAGATGATCCACCGCCAAAGGAAACCTTAGTGAATATTCTTCTGATACAGTTGCTGTCATGTTTTTCCTCCTATTTCGGGATATGAGTTAATCAATATATTGGATACGAATTAATATAAATTAAGTAATACGTGTTTGTAATACAGAATTGTTCGATGCGATTTCTGCATGCGGGCAATGTGCCGAATTCCTTTCTCGTCTCGGAATTCGGGAAGGAATCTCTATCATCGAGGCGATCCGCTGAATGGAAGATACGATTTGCGCTTGCTCCCAATCATCTAGCCGATGAAATTCGTTCCCCAACGCGACGAAGAACAAAGCCGATGCATGCTTGCACAGTTCTCTTCCTACATCGGTAATGGTTACGATGACTTTGCGCCGATCATTTTTACATCGGATTCGTGAAATATAGGTTTTCTTTTCAAGCCGATCCAAAATTCCGGTCACGGTGGATTGACTGTATTTCACGACTTGAGCCAATTCGCTTCCAGTAATTCGTTCTTTTTTTACTAATTCTTTCAAAATAATATATTGTGGAGTCGTAAGGCCATACTGGCGTTCGAGCGATCGTGAATGGAGTTCAACGGAATGATTGATCCGTCTTAACGCGATCAACAGTTCTTCAAGTAAGGGGGATTGATTGTTCATATTTTCTATCGTCCAAATAATAATCAGATATCAAAGTATCCGCAAAATCGTGATGTTGATTACAAGTAAGTTACTGGTAAATGCCCCATCATGGGTTGGCGGCGATCATGGCTTTGTGTTCAAACAACCCATAAAAATCCCAAGCAATCGGACGTTGAGACCTGTTACTCTCAAAACCCATCGTGAGTAATTCGACCAGTACTACGGTGTTCGACACACGATTCGCTGAAGGCGAATGGTCTGCAAAGATAAGAAATGTTTTTGGATCGATTTAGATACGAAAAGTACAAACGGTGGATGGAATATCCTGAAGTTCATTAGCATTCTCCTCGGTCTGCTAGATGGTTTGGTTTTTCAGGTATCCTGGCTTCCGGGCTGGAATTTCGCCTACTCCCTCGCCTTCTCATTCGCCAATACGAACAATGGCGTTGTGAGGTTTCGTTCCCGGTTACAGTGGCGGGACCGCGCCGGAGTCTCACCGGCTTCCCTGATTTTTTTATGACTCTTAATTATCTTATGTGATTTTCAGCGTTCTGTCAAGAAAAAGAGGAAGCAAAACACTTGCTTCCTCTTTTAAACATCGATTTTTTATGGGAAATCGTTAATTCAACAACTCCCAGCCGGATACGGATGAGGCTTCAAACGCCAAAGCCGCTTTTGCCCAGTCGTCAAATTTCTGTTCCCAGTTGTCCGCGTTGCCGCCATCGGAATGATCATTACCATGAGCAATGTCATAATATCCGGCTTGCTTTTTCTCATGATAAATGACGATCATATAGGTTCCGTCTTCAGGAAGAGTGAAAGGCCTTGGTTCATCGTACGCCAAAACGATGATCACATCCCCTTCACCGAATGCTTCTTCGGTGAGCCAATCGGTGGCATACTCGTAATTCATAACGCCCATGCCATCGGGGATGTCGACCCAATCGGGGACAGAACCTCCCGATAAACCCGGTCCAACGATGGCCGCCTTTGGCAAGAAGGATAAGTCGGCGGGAAAAACAATAAACAAATCGGTCACTTCCTGCCCTGCGGTTCCATCGAAAGATATATAATCGACATCGCCTGCCGCTAAGAAACTAAAATGATCATAGGCGACATCGATGTCTCCGGTGTACCACGGATTTTCCAACGTACTGTCTTGGCCTTCCAAATCCGATTCGAAACTGGCGTGATGAGCATTGGCCAAACCCGCGAATACGATCAAACCAGCGATGATGATGGCATAATTGAGTATTTTTTTCATAGTTATTCCTTTCTTATATTGGATACTGTTTTGCGATGATCATCGCCGATCAGCACTCTATTCCTGAGAACGCGCCCAGCGTTACCCGCTTGATCTTCGATGCCGTTCATGATTGGTTTTCGATGCGAAAAAAAGTGATTCAAGAATCGTTTCTAGTAAAGCCGATAGGCCACCTCCTTTCTGTGTGATCAATAAAGAAACCAGTTATTGACCGGAACGGTCGTTTCTGGCTGTTCGGGAACAAAATCTCCGGGAACACGACCGTTTTCAAAGGAGTGAAACATATCGGTTGCGCTTCCATGCTCACTTCCTCCTTGTCCGCCGTGCGCTTGTCCTTGAGATATATGCCAATCGATATTGCTGATCTGGAATTCGTCGATTTGAAAGACACCGAAAAGAATCTCGATGCCCGGTGTGCCCATTTCCGGGAATTCCAATCCGCTGATGTCCAGAATCCGTTCACCGGTAAAACCGACGGCGTGTGAAAAGTAAAAGAACCGGGCGACGCTTCCTTCCCCATAGATATACGTGCCTTGCTCTGTACGCTGCACATGAGGACAACGAATCGTGATCCCATAGTGATTCCAGGTCGACACGCGGGGAAATTCCGTGAATCCCGGCGCTTTGAATTGTTGATCGTCAAGATTTACCGAATTGATTCCAAGAATATGAAACCGGTCACCGAGCTCGTTGCTGTGACGAATTCGAACGTTGATTCCATCCAAAAAACCAAAGCGAAAGTCGACGCCCAAGGTGAGCGGTTTCAACCAAATTTCAAACGATAGTGTATAGGGATGTTTAACAGATTGAGTCGCGGTTAACAATTGAGGAGATGTGCATTCCAACGCCTGAGCGAGAAAACGATAATTGCCTTTGACCGCCCCGATTTCTTCAGCCGGTTGTGTTTCTCCATCAAAGAGGTATTCTTGCGGCTCTCCAATCAGCAAGTTGAGCCCGTTGGGACCTTCGTCCCATAAAGAACTTTCTGCTGTCAGATCTTCATCATCGAAGTGATACAGCGCAACGGTCCAATCTCCCGGTTCATTCCGTTGTGTCCATCGTGCATGGCTCCAACTTTCATGAACCAAAAGAACGGTAATTAAAACCATAATGAACAACACTGTAACCAAATTCATCATCTTCTTCATTTTTGATTTCCTTTCTATTTTTCACGTTGTGAATCCCTGCGATCAGGGACCGTGGGTGATCATGTCGCCTTCACTAAAAAGACCGTTCGAGATGTTGTAGAAAATGCCCAAATGACCGGGAACCCGGTCGGGACCAAGCGACCATATTTCATACATCACCGGACGTTTGGATCCGTATGCATTTTCTGTATGGACACGTAAATGTTTTCCGTAAAAATCCTGGCCTTTATAAATCTCGTCATACGCATGGATATATTTGTAGGGGCGAGTGGGATGGGTGCTTTCATCCCCTCCAAGTGTTTGAGGCGGAAATGGATCGTATGGAAGTGAGGAGAGGTAAGATACCGGTGTTGTCAGCCGGATGGGTAAATACGTGATGGCGCCGGCGGCAATCGCGTTCACGGCATCTTCCGGATTTCCATACGCAGGAAATCGGCTATGATCGACGGCATACATCCCTAACGCAGTTTTGATCGATTGATGATCGGCTTCTACACGGGCGACAAGCGCTCTCATGCGGGCATTGATGAAATTCGGAACGGCAATTGCGGCCAAGACGCCGATGATCGCGACCACGATCAAGAGTTCAATCAGCGTGAATCCCCGGCAGGGAGATTTCATGATTGGTCTAAACATCATTTTAAATCCTTTCTTGTTTTTTGAGAATCTTTCACGTCGTTTTCCAACATTCTTCTGTGCTACAGTATTCATAAAAAGAAATCAATAACAATAAAAAGGCGCAACGCAGCCCAAATTCGGTTTTTTCCGAATTCGCTCTCCGTTGCGCCTCATCTTGCCCGCCTTACGCGTGACCCGATAAACGCCCCGTGTTTAGTAAATGTTAATAACGCTTCGATAACTAATGGAATTTGTGAAGGACATGTTCAATCCTTTCCCGTAAATTCTTCAACTGCTTCGAATGAAAAGCCCCTTTTGTTTGTTTCAGAACGGCCACCGCGTTTTCCAACTCTTGCCGGTAACAATCACGCTCGTCCTGAGGGGATTTTATTGCTGATGATTCAATGATTTTCACAGCGGTTTCCAAACGGGATACAATATCCTCGATGTTTTGATTGTTGTTCATTATGAATCTCTCCATGATGCAACCACAGATCAGGTATGATTTGCATACCACAAAGAATACGGCCTACAAAAGCAAAAATGACTTAATTCTCAAAAGGAGGGCTGCGTGGAGAGGTGTGAAGAATGCAATGGATAGAATGATATTCGAAACCTTGTGGGGGATTGATTCTCTCCACCAAGAGAATCAATAACGAGAGAATCAGCCAAGACGAAAACTCGGGAATGGGTGCCTGGCCATTGAACATCTGGCACAGAGGGCAATCGGGATGGTTTTCAAATCCGTCGAAATGCTCGATTGGATGATATAAAATGACAAAAAGAGTCCCCAAAACCAGGAATATAAGACTGATTCGAAGAAAAACACTAGATGAGTAGAATATGAAATGGCATCTCATAATGAGTTTGTGCTGACCCGGTAAATACTACTTCAGAAACAGACTCTTCAGAATATTATCATGTTTAGGTTAACTAACAATTTTAACCTATGGCTTAATGCCTGTCAACCATTCAGATCGATTTTGCAGTTAGTTTATTGATTGCCACAGGAAATACGATAAATATAGAACCGGAGATGATCATAATAGAATTACTTTTTGAAATATAATGCTTCCACTTGAGTTTCGAATTCCTGCTGCTTAATGAAATCATATTCACTTATCTATTCACTTTCCTCCACTCCAAAACGGTTTTGGTGAATTTCCGAGGCGGTTTTCACAAGCCAATCCGCGATGTTGGGATCGGGCAAGAATCCTCGTTTGGCAAACACCACTTCAAATTCTTCGTCGTCAAATGGATCGGAATATTTGTCCAGGTACCGCAGGTGCATTCGTTCCGGCCCCATGGATATATAAAGACCGATAACAAGAATACGTTTTTTATAGTGAGCGGCTTGTGCGATTGCGCTGATCCCTCGGGTGGCATAGCTTTGGCCAACTTCCACAAACGCCCAATCGGCATAGGTGATTCCTGTTTTCCCGCACACGTAGGCAGCCGCACGCCGCGCAAGATTGTTCCACGTTCCTTTGATTCCATGATCGCCATGGGCAAATAGTACTACAGCCTCGTTTTGAGGTTCCTTGGACAATTCTATTACGCGTTCCAGTGCAGATTCCAACAAGAGGTCGCTTTCAGAAATGGTTGGCCCCATCACGATCGGTACTTTTGATGAGGCAATTCGAGCACCTTCTTCCATCAATGTTTCATGGATTTCTTTGCTGGAATAAAGACCCAATGCGGCGGGGACATCATACACAACATGAGAAGAATGAGCGATAAAAAGCGGCATACATACAATTCGTGTGCATCCTTGTTCCATCAATTCCGCTATACCATCAGCGACAAGTGGTTCTTTGAATTCGAGGTTCACCACTCTCGCAGTTTTGAACGGACAGGGTCCATGTTCAATCGAGGTGAGGATATCTTTTTCCAATTGTTTCATCGGCGCATTCCAGGTTGGGCTAGGCGAACCGTGCACAACCACTAATAAGCCGGATTGTTTATTTTGTGTTTCCTTTGCCCAATTCACATGAACAAAAAGTAAGCATAGGATAGTTGTTTGTATTATTGATTTCATCATTATAGGATCCTTTCATGATTCTATTGTTTTAACTAGATCTATCTTATTGATCCCTTCGGCTGAAAAGTATGTGCCGGGATTCTCTGGTCGAGAATCCCAGCCAGACGCAAGTGAGGTTACCCATATGGCAATGGGAAGAAAAATTGTTTTAAAAATTTTTCGATTTTAATGTGGAATCCAACCGCCATTCATCTCCCCTCCTTCATATCGGACAATATCCCCAGCCGTCATCAAACCATTCGAGACGGCATAATGGTGATGACCTCCGTTATAATAACGATCCGGCCCCCGGCTTTTTATGACATAGCCTTTGCTGCTCATTTGAAAATTCACTTTGCTAAATGCTTTGAAACTTGTGTAGTCATAGGGCCAGCTGCCGCGCTCTCGTTCCAATGCATCGTCACCCGTAAAGAGACCTACACGAGGAGAAAACACATCTTGTGGAATGGTAGCAATATAAGAAACCGGCGTTGATAAAACGCTCAATTCATACCGGTTTTCTTCCCACGTACCATACTCATCGACAGGCGGATTGGCACGAGTTTCCCAACGACAAAGGTAAAAATAGGGATAGCCATTATTGTCCAGCCGGTACATTTCTAAAACATCGCCTAGCGTTTTTAAATCCGCTTGTGCCTGAGCCACTTTTGCCCTTGTTTGCGCAGAAATAAAATTCGGAACGGCAATCGCTGCGAGAATGCCAATGATCGCAACGACAATCAGCAATTCAATTAAAGTAAATCCATCAATTTTCATTATTCATATACTCCAGTGCAATCATTGATTCAATATTCCTTCCATTCGGAAACAGGAGTGTTTTTTTGACCAGCCATCATGATTCGGCTCAACCAGATTCCCGAACCATTGACATAACTGGATGAACCGGACCGGATAAATAATTCAAGAGAGGAGGGAGGATTTTCCCAGACTAGATTTTCGCCATCCGCCATGTTTCCATCGACAGCATGACGTAGAGTGTTCTTGACTTTACGGAAAGAGACTTTGTGCCATCCTTTGGTGCGGGGAATAGAGAAAGAACCGCCATGGCCGGAGTTATGCGTACTGCAGTAATAACTTTCCGAAACGGCATTCATGACCACGGAATAGGCTTTTACCACAATATACTCATCAGGATTCATCGCGTTTTGAATCCCGATTTCGGTTTTATATCCCGGCTCGGTCAGATAAGGATCCCAAAACCAGAGTTCGATTTCACCTTGCTGCACATTCCAGGAGGCCGTCAGCGTAGTTTCGGGATCAGGAATTCGAATGGCCTTTTCCGTATTGGGGAGAAATATGAAATCTGCATCAGGACTTGCACTTTCAATGAGGGGCGAACCTCCGGTTTGCGAAAGCCATGAAGGGATATGATCAAAGGAAGTGGAAGCGATTTTGGGCATCACGCAGATGTCATCCCAAATCATGATTTTCGGATCGCCACCACGCGTGAAATACCATCCCGACCGGCATAGTAATTCCAGTTTTGTTAAAGGGGAGTCAACCAGACAATCGGAATGGTTATTATTGACGCTTGTGTAAGTAATTGCATCATCGATAACAAACGAAACCTGGTTCCAACTATTTTTACGTCTTTCGATATATTCACCGGTTTCAATATCCGTACCAAAAAAGATGTTCATTGCATTCAATCCCGGTGCGGGGCGTGTGACATAATAATAATTGATTTCTCCACCGCCATGTCCGGTTCTTTCTCCCTTTAACTCAACGGTCACATAATCTTGAGGCCAACCCTCCAGAGAGCCTTTTTCCTCCGAACACAAACGGATATCGTTCGCATTGGGTCCTGTGTAACCCGTGTCGTGAAACCAAACACTCACGATTCCTTCCCGAATACCAATATCGCGGGAGACCTGATCCCACGATTCCCCAAGGAAGACCGACGTTGAATTGAGAAAGCCCTCCGTTCCTTGAACAGTCAGTAGTTCAGACGTCAGCCCCAAATCACCCCCTCGATCTAACATTTCAAACCCAAACGGCGAGGTGCCGTTTTCAAAATCTTCAAACCACCCGGATTGCCCATAACTCAAATGGGGGGATACTGCACCCGCAAGCACTACCATAGAAACGCATTTCATCAACTGCATCATGTTGAAAACTCCTTCCTTTAATAAAATATAAAAAAGCGCAACGTAGATCGAATGATTCGCTCAACTATTCGATCCGCGTTGCGCTTCATCTTGCCAACCTAACGCTGGGCACGATAAACACACCGACTTAGTGGAGTGGGAAATTCACTTGATGATTCATGGATTTCATGAAAAACACTTTCAATCTTTTCTCATCAATTCTTCCACTGCCAAGAGACTTCCGTACCTCGAATACATCACTGGCCTTATTATATTCGCCAGTTGTAGATGAGTGTATAAAGAGAAATAATCATTGATTAATCCTCTATTGGTTAGCGAACCTAACAAACTTCAGTGTATTCAAAAATACTAAAATTTCTTTGTATTTTTGATTTGTATGCTAAACAATTGTAAGCCAATCCTTTACTTCTGTCAAGGACACAATTGGATTATCTGAGATTTTTTTCAGGTGGGGGGATAAAATAGAGTACGCTTGACTATTTGGTCAGTAAAGAAGCCAATGATTGACCTTCGTATCCTTTGTTGTACGCAACACAATGGAATATTCACCATCCAATCCAGTCTCGATCCATGCCACGGCAGTGTATCCGGTTCGTGGATGCGATGAAATCGTAGGCGTTTTGGGATCGCGATCGACATGATTAAGGATGGTGCGATTGTTGACTTCCATGGTGAGCGGATTGACTTGAGCCCATAGGATTTGGTTGAGGCCGCCTAAATCTTCTTGCCATACAATAAGTAGTTCCGAAGGGGAAAGAAACGCGGCACAGGGTTGAGAAGCATCCAGGGGGGTCAAAGGTACCCGGCTATTGACAAAGGCGAAAGTCGCTTTGGAAGCGCTCAAGGGAGAGAAAACGATCTCTCATCTTG